>DASXAF010000017.1:0-54472 GCA_036406955.1 Casimicrobiaceae bacterium | reverse complement strand
AGCCCCCGCTGACCGCGTGCAAGAAAAAGGGCCGCGCGAGGCGGCCCTTCGTCGTGGAGCGCGTGCGGCTCAAGCCTTCTTGATCTTCTCCAGCATCTTGAAGATGCCCTTCGGCGCGCCGACGAACATGCGCTTGAAGGTCTTGGGCAGGCAACGACGCTCGAGCGTGTTGCGGCGGGTGCGGGTTCGTTCGGCCATGACGGTGAAGTGAGGAGTGGGGCCCGGTCGGGCAAAGACCGCTATTCTAGCTGAACGAAGCGGCTCGAGGACCGCATTCGCATGCTTCGGGCAATGGTTGCGGCCACTGCCGATGGCTCAGGTCTCCACAGCAAGAAGAACATCAACAATCCCGCGGATCTGAATCGCCCCGCCGCCGGTCGCTCGGCGCCAGCGCGGCCTTGAACGGTTCATCGCGCGCACCATGTAACACGCACCATGTACGCCGATCTCCGCGACGCCGTCTATCCGGACCCCGCCCGGGCTCGCGCGAACTTCGTTGTCGCCCTGAAGCTGTCGCTGGCATTCGTTGCGCTGTTGTGGCTGATCCAGGTCGTGATCTCGGCGCCGGAGGTTCGCATCGGCGACCTCGGCGTTCGCCCGCGCGAATGGACCGGGCTGCTCGGCATCCTGACCGCGCCGCTGGTGCACGGCGACTGGGCGCATCTTGTCGGCAACTCGGTTCCGCTGGTCGTGCTGGGGACGACGATGCTGCACCTGTATCCCAAGTCGTCGCGCGTCGTGCTGCCCGCCGTCTATCTGGGACCGGGCATCGCCGTGTGGCTGCTGGCGCGTGGCGGCGCCAGCCACATCGGCGCGAGCGGGCTGGTCTACGGCATGTTCGCGTACGTGCTCGTCGCGGGCATCATTCGGCGCGATCGGCGTGCCGTCGCGGCGGCGCTGCTCGTGTGCTTTCTCTACGGCGCGCTGGTCTGGGGCGTGCTGCCCATCGAAGCGCGCATGTCGTGGGAGACTCATCTCGCCGCTGCCACGATCGGCGTGCTGCTCGCATTCGCGCTGCGAGAGCGCGACATCCCGATGCGCAAGCGGTATTCGTGGGAGCAGGAAGACGCGACGCCCGCGCAATTCGAGGACGTCGATCCTTCTCGGTACGAGGCCGGCGGGTCGCGCTCGCTCCGGTAGGCGCGGCGCTGTCCGCTCGACGGCGCCGCGGATCCGCGTCGACGATCAGTCGACGTGCGGCAGCTCGGCCTGCGCGAGACGCACGCGCGTCGCGACGACGTCGATGCGCGCCGGCGTGATCGCGACCTGGGTGGCCGGAGCGGCCTTCGCCACCGCGTCGCACGCGGCCGACGGAACGCCGACGGCGACGACCATGGTAATGGCGGAAAGCGCGACCGCGGCGATGGCAAACGAAGCGCGGAAGGTGGCGGGCTGGTAGCGGCTCATCTGCGTCTCCATTGGGCGTTCGATACGGCTCGCATCCTAGGGAAGCGTCCCGCACGCGCCAACGCCGAAGCGACGGATCGCCCTTGGCGTGCGACGAAATACGGCCGGGCGCGATGGACGGCGCGGCCGGCCGGTCCCGCCGAGGATGCTGGAGCCGTCGTGCGCGCCCGCTCGTCGGTGTATCGTCGGCATGCGGGTGGCTCGGGACTCGGACATGAAGCGCGAGACGCTCAGGAACGCGGGCACCAAGGAGGCAGGATGAGTCATTACGTCGATGGATACGTCGTGCCGGTCAAGCGTGACAGGCTGGAGGAGTATCGGCGCATGGCCGAGGGATTCGGCGCAATGTGGATGGAGTTCGGCGCGCTCTCGTACTGGGAATGCGTCGCCGACGACGTGAAGCCCGGCGAGGTGACCTCGTTTCCCCAGGCGGTGCAGCTTCAGGACGACGAGATCGTGATCCTGTCGTGGACCGTCTTTCGCAGCCGCGAGGACCGCGACCGTGCCAACCAGAAGGTGATGGACGACCCGCGCGTGAAGGACCTGGTCGGGGACAAGGCGAAGTGGCCGTTCGACGGCAAGCGGATGTTCTTCGGAGGGTTCCGCACGATCGTGGAGCTCGACGAGAAGCCGTAGCTACGTCCCGGCATTCCGGCCGAGCTCAAGGCGCGAGGAGTCCGGGATATCGAGTGAATCGAACAGGCGCGCGGCCGCAGCCGCGCGGAGCGCGGCCGCGCCGGAACAGCGCGTCGAAGTCGCCTAGACCCGTCGCTTGGCGATGAGCCCCCAGATGAAGAGCAGGATGATCGCGCCGACGACCGCGCCGATCAGTCCGGCACCCTCGCCTGGGGCGTACCATCCGAGCGCTTGCCCCAGGAAGGTCGCGATGAACGCGCCCACGATGCCGAGGATCGCGGTCAGTACGAAACCCGAGGGCTCGTTCTTGCCGGGCATGATGAACTTCGCGATCACGCCCGCCACAAAGCCAATGATGATCGTCCAGATGATACCCACGGCATGCTCCTTGAGAGTTCGTGATGTCCGAGCTGCCACGCTACGATACACCGGGTTGCCGGCGCTGGGCCGCAGCTTAGATGGCGCCAGCGAGGCCTACTGAGAGAGGAGAACGAGATGAGCCGCGGAATGCCGTCCATGGTAGCGCTTTTGGGACTTCTCGCCGTCGCGGGTTATCAGAACCGGGACAAGATCTCCGAAATGCTCGGTGGCCTGAACCGGGCGCCCGCCGGCGCACCCGGGCCGAACGATCCGCAGGCCGGGCAGGGTAGCGTGCTCGGCAGCCTCGGCGGCTTGCTCGGCGGCGCAGGCGCGGGCAGCGTGCTGAGCGGAGGGCTCGGCCAACTCCTCGACCACTTCCGGGAGAACGGGCAAGGGCAGGCAGCCGATTCGTGGGTCGGCAAGGGTCCCAACCAACCCGTCAGCCAGGATCAGCTCGGGCAGGCGCTCGGCCCGGACGTGCTGAGCACGCTCTCACAGCATACCGGCCTGTCGCGCGAGGAATTGCTGTCCCGCCTCACGCGAGAATTGCCCAACGCGGTGGACAAGTTCACGCCCGAGGGGCGGCTGCCGACGGAAGCCGAGGCGGCGCGCCTGGTCTGACCGCGCGCTGAACGCTGGAAAGCGATCGGCCTGCTCGCGCAGCCGATCGGCGGAAGCAACAGTTCGGCTTGCCATCGAGCGATCGGCAGCTATTGCCGGCTGACCCCGGCTCACGTCGCGATCATGGGCCACCAAGTGCGGCGCAACGCGCCTGCGCGACGGGAAGAACCTCGAACTGCCCGTCTTGCGAGATCGTCCCTACGATGTCGTCTACGGGAGCGCCGTCCGACGACAGCTCGACGACGACGGCTTCGTCGACCTCACGTCCGGCATTCAGCGGATTGCCCGGACCCGAGGTTCTCTGCACGCCGTGCAGGATGACGATCGCCGGATCGCCGGGCTCGGCGCCCTCGGGATACAGGATGATCGTGGGCGATCGCAGCGTCTCGGTGAAGGACTTTCCGGTGCCGCCGAGCTGGATCGGCGAGAAATAGGTATTGACGAAACCCGTCGCGGACATGTCGATCTCGCGCATGAGGACGCCGTCGTTGTCACGGAAAAGCTTCACCGTCCCGGTGGCCTGCATATGAACCATGACCGGGAAACCGCACACGTTCGACAGAAATCGGCTGCGGAACGTGTCGTTGATGTCGAACGGCACCCGAGCAGGCGGCGTCGCGTTCGCAGCGGCCGCCACGAGCTGCGCCACGACGCACGCGATGCCCGACAGGGCCGAGCGCTTCATGAGCCTCTCCTTGAGGAGCCTGCTGGATACTGCACGACGGCACAGATCCGTGCAGCTTCTGTCGGACTTCATGCGTTTCTCCTTGACTGGTTCTCGTGCAGTCTCGTGAACCACCGCCACTAGAACTTGCAGGCCGGCGCCGGCGCAGACAGCTCACCGCGGAACGTCGTGCCTACCGGCGCCAGGATCACGGATACGTCCACGGCGGGCTCGTTGCTCTCGTTCACTCCGAGGTGCCCGTGGCCATCGTCGACGTAGCCTTCCCCGGCCCTTACCACTTTCGGGGTGCACGACGGGTCGTCGCGCTCGTAGAACGTGACGCTCCCCTGCAGGACCGTGATGAACACGGGTCCGGGATGCGTGTGCCAGCCGGTTTGCGCGTGCGGCGCGTAGTCGTGCTTCCGCACGACGATGTCGAACGGCGCCTTGGCCCTTGCCTGGAAGTCGACACCTGACTCGTGTGCCTGATCGAGGTTGAACGCCGGATACGTGCCTCGGCTGAGCAGCGTGGGTATGACGCCCGTCGGTGGCGACGCCGATCCCGTCGCGGCGACAGCCACCGCCGCCGAAAAAACGAGCACCACAAGCCATTGCTTCATCGTGGCCTCCCTTGCCAGTTCGAGGATGACAGCGGGATGCAGTCTGCAACGGCGATGACGACCGCGCGAGCGGTTTGCGACGGACCGAAGCAAGCGCGCCGCGAAATCGAGCGCCGCCGCCGCGATTTCGTTTCGTCCTAGGCTCGCTCGAATGGAACGTCGAGCAATGCCTGCATCCCGCCGCTTGGCGAGCGTCCCAGCGTGAGGCAGGCATCACCGCGATACAGGATGTCCAGCCGCTCGCGAATCCCGGCGACCGCCGCTTCGGTGGATTCCCCGGATCCTCGAGCCGTGCTCCCGATCATCAGCCGGAACCGGGCGCCCGCGAGCGACGCGGTGATGCGCAGGCGGACGTCTTCCACCGGCGATGCAAGAGCCTGCTTGACGGCGTGGTCGATGAGGGGCAGCAGCATCATCGACGGCAGTCGGCCCGTCGCGAGCTCGGCCGGCATTTCGATGACATAGTGGAGCCGATCGCGCAGCCGGATGCGCAGGATTCCGAGGTACGCTCGCGCGAGCTCGATTTCCTGGCCCGCAGTCGAAGAGCTATCGCGCATGTGCGGCATGGCCGCGCGCAGGAATGCGCCGAGTTCGTCCAACATGGATTCGGCGAGGGTCGGCTCGCGGCCGTAGAGCTGCTTGACCTGCATCAGCGTGTTGAACAGGAACTGCGGCTCGATGCGTGCCTGCATCAGTTGCAGCGTCGACTCGACGATGCGGCGGCTCTGCGTGATCCGATCGAGCTCGGCGCCGCGCAGGCGCTCGACGGCCGCCTCCGCGAGGCGCCGTTCGCCGTAGAACAGCACGGCGGCGCCGCCGAAGAGCAGCCAGTGAAACACGGTATAGAGCGCGAAAACACCCCGGAACCACGGCAGCGTCCTGGCCTCGGGCCATGAGTCGCCGTCCGCGAAAAGATCAGGGCCTGCGTGCAGGATCGCGGCAAGGACCAATCCACCGGCGACGATGCCCGCCACCCCCGCGACGACATAGGTCAGGCGTCCTGCCGGACCGGTCGCGACCTGGCGATCGGCGACCGCGACGGCCAGCGCCAGCGCGTGCGACATGACCTGGTCGATCAGCACGTAGTGCGCGTACGACGGCTCATGGAGCGCCGCAGACACGAGCAGAGCGTACGTCATGGCGAGCAGGCCCCATGCGCTGCGTCGATGCTGCGTGCGGTCGGCGGCCACGGTGGCCGCCATCGCGGCAAGCAACACGATGAGCTCGGATATCCCGCGCGGCCCCGGGCCTGCGTACGTGAGCGCGACGAAGACATGATTGGCGACACCGAGCGAGATCGCCGCGACGAACCGCGACGGCGTCAACGTGCCTGCCGCCTGCAAGAGCAGCTGGAGGCCCGAGCGCGCGCCGTCCGCGGCGCCTGTCCCCAAGGCAGCGGCAGCACTCATATGCCTTGCCGCTCGCGCCCGGCGTCGAGCGGCATCGCCAGCGTGGCGACGACGCCATGAGGCTCGCTGGCACGCAAGTCGAGCTCCGCGTCGTCGCCATACAGAAGGCGCAGCCGCGCACGGGTGCCGGCCAGGCCGGTCCCGGCACCCGAGGCTTGGGCGAATCCCTGGCCGGTGTCGCGCACCTCGAGGATCAAGCGGCCATCCCGGGCGCTCGCCGCCACGTGCACCGCTCCGCCCTCGGGCAGCGGGTCCAGCCCGTGCTTGACGGCATTCTCCACCAGCGTGAGCAGCATGAAGGGCGGGAAGCGCGCGTCGCGCAGCTCCTCCGGGATCTCGAGCACGAACGACATCCGGCGGCCCATCCGCATGCGCTGGATATCGAGGTATGCGGCCGCGAGCGCCGCTTCGCCGCCGAGCGTGCGCTCGGGGCTGCGCATCTGCGGGAGGGTGACGGAGAGATAGCGCATCAGGTTTTCCAGCATCCGGGACCCGGCCTCGCCGCCTTCGCGGTACAGGCGCTTGACGGACGCGAGCGTGTTGAACAGGAAATGCGGCTCGATCTGCGCTTCCAGCACTCTCAGGCGTGCCTCGGCGACTTCCCGCGCCATTCGCGCGGCGTCCAGGTCGCATTCGCGCGCCAGGGCCACCGTCTCGGCTTCGACGCGCAAATACAGGAAAGCGCCCGCGATGAGAGCGCCGGGCACGGCATAGCGCAGCCAGTCGCGCACGAAATAGCTCGTCCAGCCGAGCGTCCGCGACGAACTCGCGTCCGGCAGGAGGTGATCCCAGGCGGTCTTGACCAGCGCGCCGAGCGCGCTCGACACCACGATGGCGGCGCCGATCGCGACGTACTGCCTTGCTCCGGGCGCCGGGTAACGGTTGAGCGCGACCACGACGGCGAGCAGCATGGCGAAGCCGATCACGATACCTGTCGCCATCGCCTCGGCGAACCCGAACAGTCCTTCGCCCATTGCCAGGCCGAACACGGTCCTGCGCAGCGCATTGACGAGCGCCATCGTCACGACGAGCGCAACTCCCTGCCAGCCCATATCCGCGAGCCAGGGTCGGCGGACGACGACCGATTCGCGACCAGGGTCGGATGACGCCACGCGCGATGCCGCAACGTTCATGGGCGCAGCTCGCTATTTCGCGCGGAACAGGTGCATGTAGGGCGCGCTGACAGCCAGCGTTTCCGGCCGCCGCTTCAGCTTCACTCGCAGCTTGCCGGACAGGTCGCGCGTGACGCCCCCGATCGCGTTGACGTTGACGAGCGTGCCGCGGTGAATCTGGAGGAACACGTCCGGATCCAGCTCCTCGATGAGCTCCTTGATCGGGCGGCGGACCAGGGATTCACGATTGCCGGCCACGATGACGGCGTACTTGTCGTCGGCCTTGACGTAATCGATCTCGTCGACCGTGATGAGCCGCATGTCCTTTCCGTGCGACGCGGTGATCCACCGAACGTACGGCCGCTTCGCTCCCCGCCGCGCGAGCGCCCGAATGACCCCGTCGAGCTCTGCCGGCGCATTCGCAAGCCTTTGCCGCACGCGCGAGATGGTGGTGGCGAGGCGTGCGGCCGAGAACGGCTTCATCACGTAGTCGATCGCGCCCTGCTCGAATGCCGCCACCGCGTGAGCGTCGTACGCCGTGACGAAGATCACGTGACACAGGCGGCTCGCGTAGTGCGCCACGTCGAGCCCGGACATTCCGGGCATCTTGATGTCGAGGAAGAGGACGTCCGGGTGGTGCTCGTCGATCGCGCGCACGGCCTGGAGCCCGTCTTCCGCGGTCGCGACGATCGCAAGCTCCGGCCACAGCTTCGCGAGCATGTCGCGCAGCTCGGCCATCAACAGCGGCTCGTCTTCCGCGATGACGGCCCTCGCGCTGTGGGGCATCGGAGCCCTCCCTTCCGGACAGTGCCGCGCGGGACGCGGGCGCATGGGCTTTGTGCGCACGGCGCCCAGCCTCCCAAGATCAATCCGCGACTATAGAACCGGAACAGCCGTCATGGCCGGAATGCGACGCGTTCGCTGCTGGCCGGCGCGAAAGCGTTCGGGCACGGCGCCAAACCGTGGCGGCTGGTCGAGCGCGCTGCTGGTCACGCCATGGCCAGCGCGGGGATCGACATGGCGGTTCCTTCAGGCAGCGCGCGCGAGGCAGCGCCGATAGCGCTCCTCGACGCGATTGGCGAACCATTCGGTCGTGAGCTTTCTGGTGATCTTGGGGCTGTGGAGCTCGATCGTCGGGACGATCGCGCGCGGCGGGTTCCTCCCCGGCGCGCGGTCGAGCAGGCCGAACACCCCTGTGTACAGGCTCGTGCGCTCGAACCGCTCGTCACGGCCGAGGAGCAGATCACGCCGAACGTCGCCGTCGCTCATTCCCAGCCGCCGCGCGGCAATTCGCGCGGCCAGCTCGGTGCCGCCCGGCTCGACGGCCGGTTGGCCATGCTCGTGCCGAACAAGCGCGCCATCGCGGACCAGTGGAATGCCGGTGAGCTCGGTCAACGCATTCTGGAAGGCAGCGTTGCGGCTCGCGTAGCGCCCGGCGTTGAAGTCGGCGAAGCGATAGATCATGCGATCGTACGGCGCCTTGTAGTCGAGCAGATGCGCAGTGCCGAAGTACACGCCGCCGCGGCGCGTGAAGAGCTCGTGGCGCACCGAGTCGGTCAAGGGATAGGGATACGGCTCGTCGGCGGCGTACGCGGCCGCAAACGCGATGTCGACTTGCATCGGCCCCGCGGTGTGCACCGGATTGCTGTCCGCGAGGAACGTCCTGCCGAGCGGCACGCGCCCGATGAAGTCCTCGTAGATGTCGCTCAGGTCCTTCTCCGTTCGAACGGCGTCGATCCTTTCGGCGTAGCTCTTGCCGCTCGACGAGGGCAGCGCGAGCGCGGCGTCAAGCGCGAGCTTCGGGATGCCGATGCGCTCGCGCCGCCGCTCGATCTCCGCGCGGGCGATCTGCGGCAATCCGGGAACGACCGGGTCGACCTGGAAACCCGATTCCTGGCCGATGATGGCGATCGGCGCGCAGAGGTTCTCGACGCTCGGTGAGATCCGAAGCGCCGAGATGGCGGCCCAGATGTCGGTGGCCCAGCCTTTGCGATCGCCGACACCGTCGGGAATGAGCCGGGCGACCAGCGCGCGGCCTTCGTCGGCCGTCATCACGGGACCCGCTTCGTGCGCGCTGTAGGGCGCGGCGCAGGCGGTCAGCAGCAACGCGAAGAGCAGACAGCAGGTTCCTCGCTTCGCTCGGAATGACGAGCACGTCGTTTCCACCAGCAGGTCCCAGGGTCCCGCTCGGGATGACGACGGTCGAGTCATTTCAGCGAATCGCGAAACCGCGCGAACCCGGGATCGTGATCGGTGTAGTCCTGTCGGATCCGCTCGGCGATGCGCAGGCGCTCGGCGGCGATGAACGCCGCGATGCCCTCGCGCTGATACGGCTGCAGATTGCGGTCGGCCGCGAGGAGGACCTCCGCGGCGAGCGCTGCATCGGCGGCGTCGATGTCGACGAGAAACAATCGCGCGTCGCCGGGCAACCGCGTGCACAACTCGGCCAGCGCGTTGTCCGCCGTCGGAGAACCGATGCACACAGCG
This sequence comes from Casimicrobiaceae bacterium, assembly GCA_036406955.1. Classification (GTDB taxonomy): domain Bacteria; phylum Pseudomonadota; class Gammaproteobacteria; order Burkholderiales; family Casimicrobiaceae; genus VBCG01. Next base: position 45,156 of record DASXAF010000017.1, on the reverse strand, counting down.
TCGGGCCAGCGCGTCGGGCCTTGGGTCGCGGGCTGCCACGCCGCCGCCATCCAGTGCATGGGCAAGCGCGTGCCGCCCGCAAGCGTTTGCGCATCGACGATCTTCACGACGAGGCCGAGCCACACATCGACGGACCAACGCGGCGCAAGCCGCCGCCGGAACACGGCGAACGGATCGGCGGCCACCTGCCCGATGGGTCGGCGTCAGCGCGCGACCACGTCGAAGGCGACCGTCCTCGACGCAGGCGCTTGCGGTTGCGCCGGATCGTGATAGGTGAAGGTCACGCTCGTCGTGCCGGTGCCTTCGGCGCGGAAAGTGAATTCCTGCTCGGTGGGCGTGACGAATTCCGGCGTGACGTCGGCGGGGTAGAGCACGCGGTCCTTGCCGAACTCGTAGGTCCAGCGATTGGCGCTCTGCTGATCTGCGGGCAAGCGCACGCGGATCATCTGCGTGCGAACGATGTCGACCGTCGAGCCGTTGGCGGCATCGCTCACCATCGCGGGCGCCGGCAGCGCCCGCGGAACGATCGGCCAGTACGTCGGGAGCGTGCTGTAGCCGGTGCTGCCGCAGGCGGTGAGAGTCGCCGCGAGCAACGGCAACGCGCAACGGCGCAGGAACGTCACGAAAGCACGTCCTTCGTGGCTGCGCACTTCACGGTGACGCCGCGAACGGTCAGTCCGCCGCTACCGCCGCACGCCCGCGAACACCCGCCGCTTCGCGCAGCGCCTCGACCTTGTCCGCCGATTCCCAGGAGAATTCGGGCTCGTCGCGCCCGAAGTGTCCGTACGCCGCTGTCTTGCGATAGATCGGGCGCAGCAGGTCGAGCATTTGAATGATGCCCTTCGGGCGCAGGTCGAAATGCTGGTTCACGAGCTGCGCGAGCTTTTCGTCCGGGAGCTTGCCCGTGCCTTCGGTGTACACCGTGACGTTGATGGGCTTCGCGACGCCGATCGCGTACGAGAGCTGCACCTGGCATTGGCGCGCGAGGCCCGCCGCGACGATGTTCTTCGCGACGTAGCGCGCGGCGTACGCCGCGGAGCGGTCGACCTTGGACGGATCCTTGCCCGAGAACGCGCCGCCGCCGTGCGGCGCCGCGCCGCCATACGTGTCGACGATGATCTTGCGGCCGGTGACGCCGGCGTCGCCGTGCGGGCCGCCGATCTCGAAGCGCCCGGTGGGATTCACCAGGAACCGCGTGCCGGCGAGCATGTCCTTCGGGAACACGGGCTTGATGACTTCCTCGATCACCGCCTCGGCGAGCTCCTTCTGCCTGTCGTTCATGCTCGGATGATGCTGCGTCGACAGCACGACGGTGTCCACGCTCTTCGGCTTGCCCTCGACGTAGCGCACGGTGACCTGCGACTTCGCGTCGGGGCGCAGGAACGGCAGCCGGCCGTCGCGGCGCACCTCGCTTTGCCGCTGCACGAGCCGATGCGCGTAGTAGATCGGGAACGGCATGAGCGTCGGCGTTTCGTCGCACGCGTATCCGAACATGAGGCCCTGGTCGCCGGCGCCCTGGTTCAGGTAGTCGTCGGACGCGCGATCGACGCCCTGCGCGATGTCGGGCGACTGCCGGCCGTAGCACACCATGACGGCGCAGCCGTCGGCGTCGAAGCGAAGCTCGGGATCGTTGTAGCCGATGCGGCGGATGGTGTCGCGCGCCACGCGGCCGTAGTCGACGTTGGCGTGCGTGGTGATCTCGCCGGCCATCACGACGAGGCCCGTGGACACGAGCGTCTCCGCGGCCACGCGGCCCGTCGGATCATGCTCTAGAATCGCGTCGAGCACCGCGTCGGAGATCTGATCCGCAACCTTGTCCGGATGACCTTCCGAAACGGATTCCGACGTGAACAGAAATTCGCTCATTCCCGCTCCCTGCTTGGATGGTGGCGCAAGCCCGCTTCGGGTTGCAGTTGTGGGGCGTCGCGGCGCCGGCGCGGTCGCGTCGCAAGAGCCGTGAATTCTAGCAGAACGACCGTTTCGGACGCCGCCGCCCGGCAGGGCGGTTCCGACGTGCGGAGGCCGTCGTGACGCGCATCCTGCAGCCCGATGCGAGCGCGCTGCGCGAAGCGGCCGACCTTCTGCGAGCGGGCGAGCTGGTCGCGTTCCCGACCGAGACCGTTTACGGCCTTGGAGCCGATGCGAGCAGCCCGTTCGCGGTGCGGCGGATCTTCGAGGCGAAGGGGCGGCCCGCGGACCATCCCGTGATCGTGCATCTGCGCGACATCGACACGGCGCGCGGCTGGGCGCGCAGCTTCCCGACCGGCGCCGAGCGCCTGGCGCGGGCGTTCTGGCCCGGACCGCTGACACTGATCCTTCCCCGCGCGCAGCACGTGGACGATGCAGTGACCGGCGGGCAGGACAGCGTCGGCTTGCGCGTACCCGGACATCGCGTGGCGCAGTCGCTGCTGCGCGCCTTCGACGGCGCGATCGCAGCGCCGTCGGCCAATCGGTTCGGTCACGTGTCGCCGACGCGCGCGCAGCACGTCGCCGACGATCTGCGCGACGCCGTGAAGCTGATACTCGACGGCGGCGCATCGGACAAGGGCATCGAGAGCACGATCGTCGCCTTCACGACCGACACGCCGGTCCTGCTTCGACCGGGAGCGATCGGCGTGGCGGAGCTCACGCGCGCGCTCGGCCATGCGCCGCAAGGCGCGACCGACGACGCGTTGCGCGCGCCGGGACGGCTGGCGTCGCACTACGCGCCGCGCACGCCGGCGACGCTGCTCGAACGCGATGCGCTGCGCGCGGAGGTGTCGGCGCTGTCCGACCGCGACGAGGTCGTCGCGGTGCTCGCGCGCACGGCGCCCGTGCCCGACGAGTTCGACGGCGTGTGGATCGACGCGCCGCCGGACGTGACGCAGTACGCGCACGACCTGTACGCGAACCTGCGGCGGCTCGACGCTGCGGACGCGGACGCGATCCTCATCGAGGACGTGCCACGCGACACCGAATGGATCGCGGTGCGCGATCGACTGGTGCGCGCCACACAGGGCGAGGACGACGACCGCGACTGACGCCGGTACATCACCCACTCGCGTGAGCGACGCGCGCATGGCGAGCCTCCTCGAAGCGATCGAGCGCTGAGGTAAACTCGTGCAGCCTTTCCCCGCAACGCCAGCCGTCGTGAACATCGTCCTCGCGCCGGACTCATTCAAGGGCTCGCTCACCGCACCGCAGGCGTGCGCGGCAATGGAGATCGGCCTGCGCCGCGTGTGGCCCGGTGCGGGCATCCGCCCGCGACCCATGGCCGACGGCGGCGAAGGCACGCTCGACGCCATCCTGCACGCAGTGGGCGCGGGCGCGCAGCGCGAATCGATGATCGTTCCGGGCGCGAGCGGTGTGCCCGTCGAGGCGGCCTATGGCGTGATCGACGAAGGCGGCGAGCGCGTCGGCGTGATCGAGATCGCGCAGATCGTGAGCATCACCGACCCGATCGCCATGCAGGCGGACGCCGGCCTGCGCAGCTCGATCGGCGTCGGCGTCACCATCCGCGCGCTGCTCGACCGCGGCGTGCGCGATTTCCGTGTCGCCCTCGGCGGCAGCAGCACCAGCGACGGCGGCGCGGGATTGCTCGTCGGGCTGGGCGTGCGTCTGCTCGATCATCGCGGCAACGCGATCGATCCCGTGCCACGCGCACTGGCGCGAATCGCGCGCGTCGACGCGTCGACCGTCGACGCGCGACTGCGCGATTCGCGCATCGCCATCCTGTCCGACGTCAACAATCCGCTGTGTGGCGCGATGGGAGCGATCGCCGTGTTCGGACCCCAGAAAGGCGTGGCGAGCAGCGACGTCGCGCCGTTCGACGCGGCGCTCGCGCACTACGCCGCGCTCGCCGAGCGCGCGTTCGGGCGCGCCGTCGCCGACATGCCGGGCGCCGGGTCGGCAGGCGGATTGGGCTTCGCGTTGCAACTGGTCGGCGGCACGCTTGCTTCCGGCGCCGCCATCGTCGCCGACGTGATCAAGCTCGACGCCGCGCTCGCGGGCGCCGACTGGGCAATCACCGGCGAAGGGCGCAGCGATGCGCAGACGCTCCTCGCCAAGGCGCCGTTCGTCGTGGCGCAGCGCGCCAGGCGCCATGGCGTCCCGGTCTCGCTCGTGTCCGGCGCGGTGCACGCCGACTCGCTCGCGGAGCTGAGCCGCGTCTTCGCGGGATGCTTCGGATTGCCGAACGGCCCGATGACGCTGCAGGAGTGCGTCGAGAACGCGGCGGCGCTGCTCGCCGATCGCGCCGAGCAGATCGCGCGCGTGCGAAGCGCCGCGCAAGGCTGAGGGCGCGCATGCGCATTCTCGTCGTCGAGGACGACAGCGTGCTGGCCGCGGCGCTGACGCGCGCGCTCACCCAGGCCGCATACGTCGTCGACCTCGCCGAGGACGGCGAGACCGCCAACGAGGCGTTGCGCATGAACACGTACGACCTCGTCGTGCTCGACATCGCGCTGCCCAAGCTCGACGGCCTCTCGGTGCTGCGACGCATGCGCGACCGCCGCTCGCACGTGCCGGTGCTGATCCTCACCGCGCGCGACACGCTCGAAGACCGCGTCGAGGGCCTCGACACGGGCGCCGACGACTACATGACGAAGCCTTTCGACCTCCCCGAGTTCGAGGCGCGCGTTCGCGCGCTGATCCGGCGCGGACAGTACAACGCAGGCTCGACGATGGCGCACGGCGACCTGCGCTTCGACACCGCGGCGCGGAGGCTCTTCTATGGCGACCAGCCGGTCGAGATGTCGGCACGCGAGCTGGCGCTGACCGAGCTGCTGCTCGCGCGGCAGGGCAAGGTGGTGAGCAAGGAACAGATCATCAACCAGCTCTTCGGCTTCGGCGAGGACATCGGCAGCAACGCGATCGAGGTGTACGTGCATCGCGTGCGGCGCAAGCTCGAGCCTTTCGGCATTCGCATCCGCACCGTGCGCGGCATGGGCTACCTGCTCGACAAGCACGATGCGCCCGCGTAGCGCGACGTTGCGCAGCCAGCTCCTGCGCTGGCTGCTGATCCCGCTGTCGGCGCTTTTCCTGCTCGACGCCGCGGGCAGCTACATCCTCGCCACGCGGCTGTCGGATCGCGTCTACGACGGCGAGCTGTCCGACATCGCGCGCGAGCTGACGCTGCACGTGCGCCGCGACAACGACAGGCTCGCATGGGACCTGGAGAGCGACGCCGAGCGGACGCTCCTGCTCGATCCGTACGACACCATCCGTTACGCGGTGCGCACGCCCGACGGCGCGTTGATCGCGGGCGATGCCGACCTGCCGGTGCGCGCCGTGCCCTCGAACGGGACCGCCTACTACGACAGCACGTACAAGGGGGAGCCCGTCCGCGTCGCGCAGCTCCAAGGGATGCGCGGCGGCGCCACGCCCAACGCGCCGAGCGTCATCGTGCAGGTCGCGGAGACGGAGGTGAAGCGGCAGGCGCTCACGCGCGACATCGCGATCGACGTCGTCCTGCCGCAGCTGCTGCTGATCCTCATCGCGGGCGCGCTGGTGTGGATCGGCGTCGCGCGCGGGCTTGCACCGCTGCAGCAGCTGCAGCGCGCGATCGCCAGGCGCTCGCACATCGACTTGAGCCCGGTTTCGGTGGACAAGGTGCCGGGCGAGGTCGATCCGCTGCTGCACGCCATCAACGACCTCATGGCGCGCCTCGACGAAGTGCTGAGCTTCCAGAATCGCTTCATCGCCGACGCGGCGCATCAGCTGCGCACGCCGGTCGCAGGCCTCAAGGCGCACATCGAGCTCGCGTTGCGCGAGGACGATCCCGCGCGCTCGCGGCAGTCGCTCGCGCACCTGTATACGGCGGTCGAGCGCATCTCGCGCCTCGTGTCGCAGCTGCTGTCGCTCGCGCGCAACGAGCCGAACACCGTGAAGCGGCTCGAGCTCGTGCCGGTCGACCTCGGCAAGCTTGCGTTCGACACGACGATGGAGTGGGTGCCGGAGGCCTACCGCAAGGAGATCGACCTCGGCTTCGACGGCGCGAGCGAGAACGTCATGATCCACGGCGACGTCACGCGGCTCACCGAGCTCATCAACAACCTGCTCGACAATGCCATTCGTTACAGCCGCCACGGCGGCCACGTGACCGTGCGCGTGAACGACCGGCCCGCGCCGCGCGTCTCGGTGAGCGACGACGGGCCGACGATTCCGGTCGCGGAGCGCGAGCGCGTCTTCGAGCGATTCCATCGGCTGCTCGGCAGCCACACGGGCGGCAGCGGCCTCGGGCTCGCGATCGTGCGCGAGATCGCCGCGCTGCACAAAGCGGGCATCACGCTCGAGGACGACGCCGACGGCGTGGGCAACCGGTTCACGGTGACGTTCCCGCGTCCGCAGTGACGGTGTAAGCCTGTCGTAATGGTCGCGACAGCCGCGGGTAAGCGGCACGTCATGAGCATTTAAGTGCTCGCCGGTAGCTTGGTACTCCTCACGTGGAGGAGGAGTACTCGATGCTCGCTGCGCTCGGCGAACCCGAAACCTGGATGGCGCTGGTCAAGATCGCCATCATCAACGTCGTGCTGAGCGGCGACAACGCGGTGGTCATCGCGCTCGCGTGCCGCTCGCTGCCGCCACGCCAGCAACGCAACGCATTCATCGTCGGCACGGGCGGCATCGTCGTGCTGATGACCGTGCTCACGGCTTTCGCGGCGTGGCTGATGACCCTGCCGTGGATCCAGGCGCTCGGCAGCCTGCTGCTGCTGTGGATCGGCGTGAAGCTGCTGCTGCCCGAGGACGGCGAAGGCAACGTCAAGGACAGCGGCAATTTCTGGGACGCGGTGCGCACGATCATCATCGCCGACATCGTCATGAGCCTCGACAACGTGCTCGGCATGGCGGGCGCGGCCCAGGGCCATCTCGGCATGCTCTTCGTCGGCCTGCTGATCACCATGCCGCTGATCCTGTTCGGCAGCGCGATGCTGATGCGCCTGATGGAGCGCTTTCCGGTCTTCGTCACGATCGGCGCGGGCGTGCTGGGCTACGTCGCGGGCGACATGGCGGTCGGCGATCTCGCGCTGAAGAATTACGTCGAAGTGCACGCGCACTACCTCGACTGGCTGGCGCCGATCGTGGGCGCGCTCTTCGTGATCATCGCAGGCAAGCTGCTTGCGCGGCGCAAGACGGAGGCGAGCCGCGAAGAGGTGCGCCCGCCCGCCGATCATCACGATCACCTGACGCCGGAGGCCTCACGATGAAGGACGTCGTCGTACCACTCGATCGCGCCGACGACGCGCCGCGCATGGCGGCGCAGGCGATTGCACGCTATCGGCGCGAGCCGGCGCGCATCCATCTCGTCAACGTGCAGCGCCCGCTGCCGCGCCACATCGCGCGCCACTTCGGCAAGACCGACCTGCACGACTTCCATCGCGAGGCCGGCCTGCGCGAGCTCGCGCCGCTCATCTCCTCGCTCGACGAAGCGGGGGTGCCGCACGAGGACCACGTGCTGGTCGGCAAGCCCGCGGAGGCCATCGTCGATTTCGCCGAGCACGCCAATCACGCCGAGGTGCTGCTCGACGACACGCCCGAAAGCGTGCTGTCGATGCTGGGACTCGGATCGGTGGGAAGCCAGGTGCGCCGGCTGATGACGACGCACGGGGCAGCGGACGCCTCGCTCTCAGGCTGACGCCGTCAGCGCGGCGAGCACCGTCGCGGGCGCCGCATCCGTCAGGACGGCGTCGACGCCGCCCACGGCGGCGAAGTGACGCACGGGGTGACCGAGCAGCGCGTCGTCTTCGATCAGCGACGCCGCGCTCACCCCCGTGACCCGGGCAATCGCATCGGGCGCCATGGCGACGACCCGCGCGCCGGGCGCCGCGTACAGGACATCGGCCTGCAACGCGTTCGCGAAGAACGCCGCGCTGTGCGCGATGCCAAGGACCGCGCCGGCGATCCGAACGCCGCGCGCACGCAGCAACCCGAGCACGCAGGCGTGATGGGCGAGCGAGCGCGAGAGGAATTGCGCCTCGGCGGCGCGCGAGACGTCATGGCCGGGCGAGTCCTCGAGCAGCAGGAGCACGCGCGGAGCGCCGTCGGCGACATGCGTGAGCAGCGCCTCGTCGAGTGCGGCGAGGCTCGCCGCGTCGACCGGCTGCTCGCCCCACGGCGCGACGATCCACGCACGTTCGCAGCGCCACAGGCGGCTTGCGACGTGCTCGGCGTTCCAGCCCTGCGGCAAGCGAGCGGCGGCGGCGGAAAGCGAGCGTGCGAGCGCGCGCTGTCGAGCGCGCACCGCCTGCTCGAACGACACGACACCACGTGACGCGGTGATCCACGCGACGGCGTCGTCGACGCGCGGCGCGATCGCTTCCACAGCGTCGCCCCGCGCTCGCGCTTCCGCGCCGTAGAGCGTTTCGACCGCCGCCGCATCCTGCGCGTCGAGCTCGTCGCGACCGCGCGCCACCTCGACCACCTTCGGCCCCGACAACCCGATCCGGATGCCGGGCACGGCAGCGAAACGCTCGGCGGCGCAGGCGAGGACCGAAGCGCCGCCGAACACGTCGCCGGTCGCGATGGCTGCGGTGGCGATATTGCTCGCGCGTGCATCGATCAAGGCGCGCAGCGCCCGTCCGAGCGCGAGCTCGGCAGCGTTCGCCTCGTGCAAGCGCACCCCGCCCGACGCGGCAAGCAGCAGCACCCCGTCGGGACGTTCGGCGCATGCGCGCTCGAACAGCTCGCGCAGCGCGTTACCATGCGCCGCGCCCACGCTGCCGCGCAGGAAGCGTTCGTCCTGTGCGGCGGCGAGCCAGGTGCGGCCCCGGATGCACAGTCGAGCCGTCGCGACGCCGTCGTCGTCCTGCGGCGCGATGCCGAATCGCGCGAGGTGCGGGCTCGCGCGCGGCGCGTCGAGCCACTCGACGGAGCCGGCGTCCGCGAGCGCATGGAGCCTCGCGCGAGGCGTACCCCCGCGCAACGGGTCCCGGGGACGCAACGCCGTCGAGTCGTTCATGCGCCTATGATCACCAAAGCCCTGCCGCGCTAGGATAATGCCGGCCGGGCCGCGGTGGGCCGCTGCGACACGATGAACGCCAACCTCTATTCGCTGCTCGAGAGCCACTTCCCCGCCGGACCGGAAAAGCCGTGGCTGCTGGTGCGCAACGGGCCGGTCGTGCACTACGACGAGCTCGCAGGACTGTCGGCCTGCATCGCGAATGCCCTGGTGCGTCTCGGATGCAGGCCGGGCGACCGCGTCGCGGTGCAGACGGACAAGGTCTGGCAAGCCATCGCGCTCTACCTCGCGTGCCTGCGGGCCGGGCTGGTGTACCTGCCGCTCAACACGGCCTATCAGAAGAGCGAGCTCGCATTCTTCTTCGCCGACGCGACGCCGCGCGTGATCGTGTGCCGTCCCGAGATGCTCGGCGTGATCGCCACGCTCGACCGCAAGGCGCACGTGCTGACGCTCGACGCGAGCGGCGGCGAGCTGCTCGACCGCGCGCGCGGCGAGCCGGACCGGTTCGAGACGGTGCACTCGCGTCCCGACGACCTCGCCGCGATCCTGTACACGTCGGGCACGACGGGCCGCTCCAAGGGCGCGATGCTGACGCACCGTAACCTCGGCTCCAATGCCCTCGCGCTCGTCGAAGCGTGGGCGTTCACGCGCAGCGACGTGCTGCTGCACGCACTGCCGGTGTTCCACGTGCACGGCCTGTTCGTGGCGACGCATTGCGTGCTGCTCTCGGGCGCCAAGATGCTGTGGCTGCCGCGGTTCGACGCCCGCGAGGTCATCGACTTGCTGCCGTCGGCCACGGTCATGATGGGCGTTCCCACGTTCTACACGCGCATGCTCGCCGATCCATCCCTGACGCCTGCGCGATGCGCGAACGTGCGCCTGTTCGTGTCGGGTTCCGCGCCGCTGCTGCCCGAGACGTTCGCCGCGTTCGAGCGGCGCACCGGGCATTCGATCCTCGAGCGCTACGGCATGACCGAGACGGGCATGATCACGTCGAATCCCCTCGACGGCGCGCGCGTTGCGGGCACCGTGGGACGGCCGCTTGCCGGCGTCTCGACGCGCGTGGTGGACAACGACGCGGTATGCGCAGCCGGCCGCGTCGGCATGGTCCAGGTGCGCGGGCCGAACGTTTTCAAGGGCTACTGGAACCTGCCGGACAAGACGCGGGACGAATTCACATCGGACGGCTGGTTCCGCACCGGCGACATGGGCGAATGGGTGGCGGATGAACCGGGCGCGGGGTATCTGCGCCTCGTGGGCCGCGCAAAGGACTTGATCATCACCGGCGGGCTGAATGTCTATCCGAAGGAGATCGAGGACACGCTCGACCGCCTGCCCGGCATCGAGGAATCGGCGGTGATCGGCGTGCCCGACGCGGATTTCGGGGAAGCCGTGGTCGCGGTGGTCGTCGCGCGCGATGCGCACGCGCTCTGCGAGCGCGACATCATCGGTGCGTTGCGCGCCGAGATAGCGGCATTCAAGGTGCCCAAGCGCGTGTACGTGGTGCCGGAGCTGCCGCGCAACGCCATGGGCAAGGTGCAGAAGAACGTGTTACGGGCGACGTACTCATGACATCACCCAAGACCATGCGACAGATCGTCTTCGACGAGCCGGGACCGCCGGAGCGCATGCACATCGGCGAAGCGCCGGTGCCGGCGCCGCGCGAGGGCGAGCTGCTGATCGAAGTGGCGTACGCCGGCGTCAATCGACCCGACGTGATCCAGCGCCAGGGACATTACCCGCCGCCGCCCGGTGCGTCGCCCGTCCTCGGGCTCGAAGTCGCAGGGACCGTTGCCGCGCTCGGCGAAGGCGTGACCGGATGGCTCGCCGGCGACCCGGTGTGCGCGCTGGTGCCCGGCGGCGGCTACGCGGAGTACTGCACCACGCCAGCGGGATGGGCGCTTCCGCCGCCCGCCGGAATGTCGCTGCGCGACGCCGCGAGCCTGCCGGAGACCTGCTTCACGGTGTGGCACAACGTGTTCGAGCGCGGACGGCTCGCGTCGGGCGAGACGTTCCTCGTGCACGGCGGGTCGAGCGGCATCGGGCTCACGGCGATCCAGCTCGCGAAGGCGTTCGGTGCCACGGTCATCACGACGGTGGGCAACGCCGAGAAGGTGGCGTTCTGCCGGGATATCGGTGCCGACCAGGTCATCAACTACCGCGAGAAGGACTTCCAGGCGGAAGTGGCCGCGATCACGGGCAAGCGCGGCGTCGACCTGATCCTCGACATGGTCGGCGGCGACTACATCGAGCGCAATCTGCGCTCGCTCGCGATCGAAGGCCGGCTCGTGATCATCGCGTTCCTGGAAGGCAGCAAGGTCACGGCGGACTGGCGCTTCATCATGATGAAGCGGCTCACGGTGACGGGGTCCACGATGCGCGCGAGCCCTTCGGCGCGAAAGGCCGAGATCGCGCGCGCGTTGCGCGAGCGCGTCTGGCCGCTGTTCGCCCAGGGCAAGCTGAGGCCCGTCGTCACGCACGAGTTCGCGCTCGAGGACGCACCCCGGGCGCACGCACTGATGGAATCGTCGGCGCATATCGGGAAGATCGTGCTGCGCGTCCGGGAACGGGGTCAGCGTACATCGGCGGCAACGGGGTCGGAGTCGATTCGGCACGAAGCCAAGCTACCGTAGCGGTATCCGGTGCCCACTGCGGATGACCATGGCCTCCTGGAACGCGGCACTTCCTAGGGCGCCGTTCCAGTTCACCTGACTCCGGATCGTTCCTGCCTCGTCGAGGCCGAGGCCGACACCGACAATCGCGCGATACATGCCGGCACGCTCCGCGCGGTCGGAGCCCAGACGGCGATACTCCCCATGTGGCGTCACGACATCGTCGCGAGCGTTGCCCGCGTTTGCGTGAAAGCACGGCTGCCGATTGACGCCGCGCACGACGACATGCTGCGGCACGAGGGGAATGTCGAGACGGGGTCGCCGGGCCATGACGAACTCCGCCGGCAGCATGCGCTTTGCCGGTGCGACGCGCGATAGGTCGCACGGCCTAGGCCGAACCTGCCTACGCCAAGGCTCGCTGCAGCGCTATTTCGACCGCGAACCCGGGCACTCCGACCCCGGGCAGCGCCCCAGGCAGCGACTCCGACCCCGAGGCCGGCCGGCGACCCTGACCCCCGACCTAAGCCGGGCGCGGTCGCTTCGCGCCACCGCGCAGCGTCCCGATGAAGCGGGCAATGAGCGGCCACAGCAGGATCACCAGCGCGAGCGTGACGATGGTGCCCACGAGCCCGTTCGACCAGAACACGCCCAGGTTGCCGCCCGAGATCAGCATCGCCTGACGGAAGCTGCTTTCCGCCATGTCGCCCAGCACCAGCGCGAGCACCAGCGGCGCGAGCGGATATTTCAGCTTCTTGAAGAGATAACCGAGCACGCCGAACACCAGCATCATCCACACGTCGAACATGTTGTTGTGGACGGTGTAGGAGCCGATGGCGCAGATCACCACGATGATCGGCGCGATGATCGCGAACGGGATGCGCAGGATGGCGGCCCAGAACGGCACCGTCGTGAGCACGATGATGAGCCCCGCGATGTTGCCGAGGTACATGCTCGCGATCAGGCCCCACACGAAGTCCTTCTTCTCGACGAAGAGCAGCGGTCCCGGCTGGAGGCCCCAGATCAGCAGGCCGCCGAGGAGAACCGCGGCGGTGGGTGAGCCCGGAATGCCGAGCGTGAGCATCGGCAGCAGCGCGCTCGTGCCTGCGGCGTGCGCGGCCGTCTCCGGCGCGACGACACCCTCGAGCTCTCCGTCGCCGAACTTGTTGCCGTTCTTCGACAGCCGCCGCGCCATGCCGTAGCTCATGAACGACGCGGGCGTGGCGCCGCCCGGCGTGATGCCCATCCAGCAGCCGATGAGGCATGCGCGCAGCTGCGTCATCCAGTAGCGCGGGATCTTCGCCCACGTCTTCAGCACCACCGCCGGATCGATCTTGCCGTTCGCGCCCTTGAACGCCAGGCCCTCCTCCATCGTGAGCAGGATCTCGCCGAGGCCGAACAGGCCGATCACCGCGATCAGGAAGTCGAAGCCCTGCAGCAGGCTCGTCAAGCCGAACGTCATGCGCAGCTGCCCCGTGACCGTGTCGAGACCCACCGCCGCGAGGGCGAAGCCGAGCATCATCGACATGATCGTCTTGACCGGCGGCTCGCGCCCCATGCCGACGAAGCTGCAGAAGGTGAGCAGCTGCACGGCGAAGAATTCGGGTGGCCCGAACCGCAGCGCGAAACGCGCGACGAGCGGCGCGAGGAACGTGATGAGGATGACGGCGAACAGCGCGCCGACGAACGACGACGTGAAAGCGCCCGTCAGCGCTTCGCCGGCGCGTCCCTGCTGCGCCATCGGGTACCCGTCGAAGGTCGTCGCCACCGACCATGGCTCGCCGGGTATGTTGAACAATATCGACGTGATGGCGCCGCCGAACAACGCGCCCCAGTAGATGCACGACAGCATGATGATCGCCGAGGTCGGCGGCATCGTGAACGTCAGCGGCAGCAGGATCGCGACGCCGTTCGCGCCGCCCAGGCCGGGCAGCACGCCGATCAGCACGCCGAGCGTGATGCCGATCAGCATGAACAGCACGTTGTGCCAGCTCAGGGCGACCGCGAATCCCTGCAGCAGATTGTTGAGATCTTCCACCAGCGCTCCGGAAACAATGCGGCGCGCCATGGGGCGCGCCGCTCATTCTTCTAGTAACCGAAAAAGCTCTCGACTGGGCCTTTCGGCAACGGCACCAGGAACCACACCTCGAACAGCAGGAAGAGCGCGACCGGAACGCCGACCGCCACCGCGACCGCCGGCAGGATCCCGAACTTGCCCTGCCACAGCATGAACAGCGCGATGTACAGCGCCGAGGCCACGTAGATGCCGATGGTCGCGATCAGGCCGACGTACACGATGGTCGGCACGAGCACCGTCAGCACCGGCTTCAGCCCCTCCCAGCGCACGAACACCTCGCCCGCACGCTTTTTCCAGTGCCTGACCGTGGTGATCGCCAGGTAGGCACCGGCCAACGCGAGGATGCAGCCGATGTAGAACGGGAAGTAGCCGGCTCTCGGCCCGTCCTCGGCCCAGGTGATGCCGACCCGGATCGAGTCGACGATCACCACGAGACCGGTGGCCACGAACAGCAGCGCGACGACGAGCTCGACCCACCGGGTCTGGACGTCGCCTGCGCCTTTGGTGTGCTCCGCCATGACGCTACTTCTTCGCGAGGAAGCCGGCTCCCTCCATCAGCGACTTGTGCTGGGCTTCGGCCTTCTTCAGCCAGTCGACGAACTCGCTGCCGCTCATGAAGGTCGTGTTGAACGCGGCGTCCTCGGTAAACTTCTTCCAGTCCGGCGTCTCGCGCACCTTCTTCAGCACGTCGACGTAGTAGTCGACGGCTTCCTTGGGGACGCCCGCCGGCATGAAGAATCCGCGCAGCATCGTGTACTCCACGTCGAGGCCCTGTGACTTGCACGTCGGGATGTCCTGCCACGACATGCTGGACGTGACCTTGTTGGGATACGGCATCGGCTTGCTGTCGAACACGCACAGCGGCCGAACCGAGCCCGCGCGCCAGTGCGCGACCTGCTCGATCGGGTTGTTCACCGTCGAGTCGACGTGCTTGCCCACGAGCTGCACCGCGACGTCGCCGCCGCCCTTGAACGGCACGTAGGTCATCTTCTTGCCGATCGCCTTCTCGATGGCCACGGTGATGATCTGATCTTCCTGCTTCGATCCCGTGCCCGCCATCTTGAACTGGCCGTCCTTGCCGGCCTTGATGGCGTCGATGTAGTCCTTCGCGGTCTTGTAGGGCGTGTCCGCGTTCACCCACAGCACGAACTCGTCGAGCGCGAGCATCGCCACGGGCGTCAGCTCGGTCCAGTTGAACGGCACTCCCGTCGCGAGTGGCGTCGTGAACAGGTTGGACAGGGTGATGATCAGCTTGTGCGGATCGCCCTTGTCGCCCTTGACGTCGAGAAATCCTTCCGCGCCCGCGCCGCCGGACTTGTTGACGACGACGAGCGGCTGGGGCATCAGCTTGTGCTTCGCAATGACGCCTTGAAGGAAGCGCGCCATCTGGTCGGCGCCGCCGCCGGTACCCGCTGGTACCACCATTTCCACCGGCTTGGTCGGCTCCCACGCATGCGCCGCGGTGGCGAACACCACGCCGGCGACCAATCCCACGGCCGCGAGGGCCGCCCGTACTCCGTGTTTGCCCATTTCGTTCCTCCTAGAGACTCGGCTGTTGTCGACTCGTCAAGACGGCGCGATGACCTGCGAGGCTTCGCGCCCCGATTTGCGATCCGGAATGTACCGCTATTCGTGCTCGCTCGTTCGCGTGCCCTTCACTGCTCGTCCCCCCGAAACGTGTCGTCCGGCGCTACTTCTTCTTCGCCGCCGGATTGAGGTTCGTGATCCGGCCGCTCTCCGTTCCTGCCGCTTCGTCGATCACCGCATTGATGATCGTGGGACGGCGCGAGCGGATCGCCTCTTCCATGCCCTTGCGCAACTCGTCGGGCGTGCGCGCGTACACGCCGACACCGCCGAACGCCTCGATCAGCTTCTCGTAGCGCGCATCCTTCACGAACACCAGCGGCGACGGGTCCCTGCCGCCGGCCAGGTTGACCTCGTCGCCCCGGTACACGCCGTTGTTGTTCAGGATGACGATGCACACCGGCAGGTCGTAGCGGCAGATCGTCTCGACTTCCATGCCCGAGAAGCCGAATGCGCTGTCGCCTTCGACCGCGATCACCTGCTTGCCGCCTCCGAGCACCGCGGCCGCGACGCAATAGCCCATGCCGATGCCCATGATGCCCCACGTGCCGACGTCGAGCCGCTTGCGCGGCTCGTACATGTCCACGATGCTGCGCGTGAAGTCGAGCGCATTGGCGCCTTCGTTGACGAGGTACGCGTCCGGATTCGCCTTGACGATGTCGCGCACGACGTTGAGCGCGCTGTGGAAGTTCATCGGCGACGGGTTCTTCGCCAGCGTCTCGGCCATCTTCGCGACGTTCTTGTTCTTGCGCTCCGCGATGGCGCTCAGCCACTCGGACGGCGGCTTCGTCCACGCGTTGCCGATGCCTTGCAGCAGCGCGGAGACGCACGAGCCGATGTCGCCGACGACGGGCGCGTCGATGCGCACGTTGCTGTCCGCTTCCTGCGGCCAGATGTCGACCTGGATGAATTTCTGGCGACCCCATTCCTTCGGGCTCTTGCCGCCCCACGTCTTGCCCTTGCCGTGCGACAGCAGCCAGTTGAGGCGCGCGCCGATCACCATCACGACGTCCGCTTCGGGCAGCACGAACGAGCGCGCCGCGGACGCGGATTGCGCATGGGTGTCGGGCAGCAGGCCCTTCGCCATCGACATCGGCAGGTAGGGAATGCCGGTCTTCTCGACCAGTGCGCGAATGTCGGCGTCGGCCTGCGCGTACGCCGCGCCCTTGCCGAGGATGATCAGCGGCTTCCTGGCGCTCCTCAAGAGGTCGAGCGCGCGCTGCACGGCGTCGGCCGCCGGGATCTGCTTCGGCGCGGGATCGACCACCTCGATCAGCGACTTCCTGCCGAGCTCCGCATCGATCGCCTGCGGGAAGAGCTTCGCCGGCAGGTCGAGATACACCCCGCCCGGACGACCCGACACCGCGGCACGAATGGCGCGCGCCACGCCCACGCCAATGTCCTCGGCGTGCAGCACGCGATACGCGGCCTTGCACAGCGGCTTCGCGATGGCGAGCTGGTCCATCTCCTCGTAGTCGCCCTGCTGCAGGTCGACCACCTCGCGCTCGCTCGAGCCGCTGATGAGGATCATCGGGAAGCAGTTCGTCGTCGCATGCGCGAGCGCGGTGAGGCCGTTCAGGAAGCCCGGCGCCGACACGGTGAGGCAGATGCCGGGCTTCTGCGTCATGAAGCCGGCGATCGACGCCGCGTAACCGGCGTTCTGCTCGTGCCGGAACGAGATCACGCGCATGCCGGCGGCCTGCGCCTTGCGCGTGAGGTCGGTGATCGGAATGCCCGGCAGGCCGAAGATCGTGTCGATGCCGTTGAGCTTCAGCGCATCGATGACGAGATGGAACCCGTCGGTCTCGTGCGCAGGCGCCTGGTCCGCCACCTTGGCCGCGGCGTCCTGGGTCGGCTGCATGCCGGCCGGAGCCGGCTCCTTGCGCGTTGCGGTCACGCTTTCCATCGCATTCATCCCTTGATCAAGCCGGCGGCACGCGCCCACCGGTACTTCGCACCGAGAACGTTGACCGGCGTCTCGGTCGTGTACGGATACGCCGGGATGCCGTGGTCGAACAGGTATTCCGCAGCTTCCTCGACCTGCACGTCACCCGCGAGCGACGCGACGATCGGCTTCTGGATGCCCTTCGCCTTCATCTCCTCGACGACTTCGGCCACGAGCTTCGCGAAGACCATCGGGGGGGTGATGATGGTGTGCCAGTAGCCGAGGATCAGCGCATGGATGCGTGGGTCCTCGAGGCCGAGCTTGATGGTGTTCTTGTACGTGGTCGGCGGCTCGCCGCCCGTGATGTCCACCGGGTTGCCCGCCGCGCCGAACGGCGGGATGAACTTGCGGAACGCCGCGTCGAGGTCCTGCGGCATCGGCATCAATTGCAGGCCGTTGTCGACGACCGCGTCGGACAGCAGGACGCCCGATCCGCCGGCGCCGGTGATGATCACCACGTTCTCGCCCTTCGGCGTGGGCAGCACCGGCAGTGCGCGCGCATACTCCAGCATGTCGCGCAGGCCCATCGCGCGAATCACGCCCGCCTGCTTCAGCACGTCGTCGTAGATCTTGTCGTTGCCGGCGAGCGCCGCGGTATGCGAGGCCGCCGCGCGCGCGCCGAGGCTCGTGCGCCCCGCCTTGAGCACGATCACGGGCTTCTTCTTCGACACGCGCTTCGCGACCTCGGCGAACGCGCGGCCATCCTTCAGGTCCTCGAGGTGCTGCACGATGATGTGCGTGTTGTCGTCCTGCTCGAAGAACGTGAGAAGGTCGTCCTCGTCGATGTCCGACTTGTTGCCGAGCCCGACGATCGCCGACACGCCCATCTTCGCCGAGCGCGAGAAGCCGATGATCGCCATGCCGATGCCGCCCGACTGCGACGACAGCGCCGCATGGCCCTTGATGTCGTATGCCGTGCAGAACGTGGCGCAGAGGTTCTTCCACGTGTAGTAGAAGCCGTAGATGTTCGGCCCCATCAGGCGCACGTTGTACTTGCGGCCGATCTCCTGGATCTCCTTCTGGCCCTGGACGTTGCCGGTTTCGGCGAACCCCGAGGGAATCAGCACCGCGCCGGGAATCCTCTTCTCGCCGACCTCGGTCAGCGCCTGCGCCACGAACTTCGCCGGGATGGCGAAGACCGCCACGTCGATCTCGCCCGGCACGTCCTTGACGCTCTTGTAGGCCTTGTGGCCGAGGATCTCCGCAGCCGAGGGATGGATCGGATAGATCCTGCCCTGGTAGCCGCCGTTGATGAGGTTCTTCATCACCGAGTTGCCGATCTTGCCGTCCTCGTTGGACGCCCCGATCACCGCGACCGCATCGGGCTTCATGATGCGGTTCATCGCGCGGACGATTTCCTCCTGGCTGGGGCGATACTTCGCCGGCTGCGGCGCGAAGTCGACGACGATGCGAACGTCGGCGGCGATGGCGCCGTCCTTGCTCGCGAAGATCGGGTTGAGGTCGAGCTCGGCGATCTCCGGGAAATCGGCGACGAGCTGCGAGACTTTCTCGACGATCGTCGCGAGCGCTTCGCGATCGACCGCGGGCTGGCCGCGCACCCCCTTGAGAATCGGCGCCGCCTGGATGCTGTCGAGCATCGAAAGCGCATCCTCGCGCGACGTCGGGGCAAGACGGAAGGTGGCGTCCTTCAGCACCTCCACGAGCACGCCGCCGAGGCCGAAGGCGACCAGCTTGCCGAACGACGGATCGGTGACCGCACCGACGATGACTTCCTGCCCGCCCTTCACCATCTGCTGGATCTGCACGCCCTGGATGCGGGCCTTCGCGTCGTACTTCTTCGCGTTGGCGACGATGGTCTCGTAGCCCTTCTGCACGTCGTCGGCGCTCTTCAGGCCGACCAGCACGCCGCCCGCCTCGGTCTTGTGCAGGATCTCGGGCGAGACGATCTTCGCCACCACCGGGAAGCCCATCTCGGTGGCGATGCGCGCGGCCTCGCCGGCCGACGTCGCCACGCCTTCCTTCGGCACCGGGATCCCGTACGCATCGCACACGGCCTTGCCCTCGGGCGCCGTCAGCGAGGTGCGGCCTTCGGCCTTGACGCGGTCGAGTACCTGCCGGACCTGATCCTTGTTGGTCGTCATTACGTTCCCTCTTCGTATGTCATCCCGGGGCGCGCAGCGACGAGGGACCTGCCTTTGACAGCGGATCCTTCGCTTCGCTCAGGATGACAATGGTGTTCAGATGGCGCCTTCCGTGCGCAGCGCCTGGATGTCGTCCTTGCTGTAGCCGAGCTCCGCCATCACCTCGTCGGTGTGCTCGCCGAGCAGCGGCGAGCGCTTGACCTCGGTGGGGCTGTCGGACAGCTTGATCGGGTTTCCGACCGACAGGTACTTGCCACGCTCGGGATGGTCGACCTCGACGACGGTGCCGGTCGCGCGCAGGCTCGGCTCGTACGCGATCTCCTTCATCGACAGGATCGGGCCGCACGGAATGTCGTGCTTGTTGAGGATCTCCATGGCCTCGAACTTGGTCTTGGTCATGGTCCACTTCTCGATCTCGCCGAAGATCTCCATCAGGTGCGGCAGGCGCGCCTTCGGGGTCGCGTAGCGCGGGTCGGTCAGCCACGCCTCGCGGCCGATCACCTTGCAGATGTCCTCCCACACGGGCGCCTGGGTGATGAAGTAGATGTATGCGTTGGGATCGGTCTCCCAGCCCTTGCACTTCAGGATCCAGCCCGGCTGGCCGCCGCCCGACGCGTTGCCGGCGCGCGGCACCGCGTCGCCGAACTTGCCGTTGGGGTACTGCGGGTATTCCTCGAGCACACCGGTGCGCTCGAGGCGCTGCTGATCGCGCAGCTTCACCCGGCAGAGATTCAGCACGCCGTCCTGCATCGCGGCGAGCACCTTCTGGCCCTTGCCCGTGCGCTGGCGCTGGTACAGCGCCGCCACGATGCCGAGGGCGAGATGCAGGCCCGTGCCGCTGTCGCCGATCTGTGCACCGGTGACGAGCGGCGGACCGTCGTCGAAGCCGGTCGTCGATGCCGAGCCGCCCGCGCACTGCGCGACGTTCTCGTACACCTTGCAGTCCTCGTACGGCCCGGGTCCGAAGCCCTTCACGGACGCGACGATCATGCGCGGGTTGAGCTCCTGGATGCGCTGCCACGTGAAGCCCATGCGATCCAGCGCGCCCGGCGCGAAGTTCTCGACCAGCACGTCGCAGTGCTTGACCAGGGACTCGAGCACCTTCTTGCCCTTGGGATGCTTGGTGTCGAGCGTGATCGAGCGCTTGTTGTGGTTCAGCATCGTGAAATAGAGGCTGTCCACGTTGGGGATGTCGCGAAGCTGCTGGCGCGTGATGTCGCCCACGCCGGCGCGCTCGACCTTGATCACGTCGGCGCCGAACCAGGCGAGGAGCTGCGTGCAAGTCGGCCCCGACTGCACGTGCGTGAAGTCCAGGATCTTCACGCCTTCCAATGCCTTACCCATAGGTCCCCGTTTCTCGTGTTGACGCGGGCGCTCGCATGGCGGTCGCCCGCTGACCTAGTGCGCGGTCGCCCGTGGCGCCGGCGCGCCGCGGTCACGACTGCGTTCTCCTTTTCCCCGCGGGCCGGACGGCCTGCGGACGAACCGTGCCTCCGGCGTAGCGACGAGCGTCGGCCGACCTGTTTGCTTCAACGTCGTCGCCTCCAGAGGAGAAGCGTCCAGCGATCGACCCCAGCGCGTCGCTTGGTTTCTTCGTATATTTGGCGTAGAGTATTTGGTATATCAGATACAGTCAATACAAAAGTCCAACAGATTTCGCCGTCCGGATCGCCGGGCGGGTGGAGGAGCGCGCCCGTGGTGGTACCGCCGCTGCACCGCCATTCGGCCGGCCGCGGTGACGCCCGCGCCGGATCCCCGAGGTCACGAATGCCCGAGCTCGAAACGACCGCGTCGCCCCCAACGCTCGAGCTGCGTCCGATCCACGCGAACATCAGTCTCCGCGACCAGGCTTACGCAGCGCTGAAGCAAGCAATCACTAACGCGGATATCTACGCGCACCCCGAGGAGATCCGGCTCGACGAGCGCCAGCTGTCGGAGTCGCTCGGCGTGTCGCGCACGCCCATCCGCGAGGCGATGACCCTGCTCGAGCGCGAGGGCTTCCTGCGCACGGTGCCGCGGCGCGGCGTGTTCATCGTTCGCAAGACCAAGAAGCAGATCGTCGAGATGATCGAGATGTGGGCCGCGCTGGAGAGCATGGCCGCCCGGCTCGCCACGCTCAACGCCTCGGACGAGGACATCGCCTCGCTGCGGCACCTGTTCGACGAATTCCTGAACTCCACGCCGGCCGAGCACATCCACGATTACTCGGAGGCCAACATCGCGTTCCATCAGGCGATCATCCGACTTTCGGGCTCGCACCTGATGGGGCAGACCATCGACAATCTGTTCATCCACGTGCGCGCGATCCGGCGGCTCACGATCTCGCAGAGCGACCGTGCCACGCGCTCGATCCAGGACCACATGCGCATCATCGAGGCGCTCGAGAAGCGCGACACGGAGCTCGCGGAGCGGCTGGTGCGGCAGCACTCGCTGGACCTCGCCGCGTACGTCGACAAATACTGTGACTTCCTCGACTGAATGAAGGCTGAAACCGTACCCGTCGACATCTCGCGGCTCGGGCCGCGGCGCGGCGTTCGCGCGCGTCCCAAGGGCCGGCCGGTCGATCCGACCGCCCTGGCCGAAGTCCAGGCGCTGCTCGGCGACGCGCCGCGGCGGCGCGATCTGCTGATCGAGCACCTGCATCGCATCCAGGACGCCTACGGCTGCCTGTCGGCGCCGCACGTTGTCGCCCTGGCGCAGGAGATGAAGCTGGCGATGGCCGAGGTGTACGAGGTGGCCTCGTTCTACCACCATTTCGACCTCGTCAAGGAGGGCGACACGCCCCCCGCTCCGATCACGGTGCGGGTGTGCGAGACGCTGTCGTGCGCCATGGCCGGGGCGCAGGACCTGCTCGAGCGGCTGCCGCAGGTCCTCGGTCGCGACGTTCGCGTCGTCGCCGCACCGTGCATCGGCCGGTGCGAGGAGGCGCCCGCCGTGTCCGTGGGGCAGAACGCCTTCGGCCATGCAACCGTGGAGGACGTCGCCCGGTGCGTGGCGGACCGCAAGGTCGAGGCGCCCGAGATGGAAACGCTGCGCTACGCCGAGTATCGCGCGCGCGGCGGCTACGAGACCTGGCTCGAGTGCGTCACCGGCAAGCGTGATCCGGAGTCGGTGATCAAGACGATGGAGGATTCGGGGTTGCGCGGTCTCGGCGGCGCCGGCTTCCCGGCAGGACGCAAGTGGCGCATCGTGCGGGCCGAGCCCGCGCCACGGCTGATGGCCGTGAACATCGACGAGGGCGAGCCCGGGACGTTCAAGGACCGGCATTTCCTCGAGCACAGCCCGCATCGCTTTTTCGAGGGCATGCTGATCGCCGCGTGGGCAGTCGGCATCGACAGCATCTACATCTACATTCGCGACGAATACCACGCGTGCCGCGACGTGCTGGAGCGCGAGCTCGCGGCGCTACAGGCGGATCCGCCGGCGCCGCTGCCGCCGATCCACCTGCGTCGCGGCGCGGGCGCGTACATCTGCGGCGAAGAGTCGGCGATGATCGAGTCGATCGAGGGCAAGCGCGGCGAGCCGCGGCTGCGGCCGCCGTACGTCGCGCAGGTCGGGCTGTTCGGGCGGCCGACGCTCGAGCACAACATGGAGACGCTCTTCCTGGTGCGCGACCTCATTGCGCTCGGCGTGGAATGGTTCACCCGGCATGGCCGCCACGGGCGCAAGGGGTTGCGGGCGTTCTCGGTCTCCGGCCGCGTGAGCAAGCCCGGCGTCCACGTCGCGCCGGCCGGCATCACGCTGCGCGAGCTCGTCGACGAATACTGCGGCGGCATGCTGCCGGGGCACGAGCTGTACGCGTACCTGCCGGGCGGCGCGTCGGGCGGCATCCTGCCCGCGCACATGGCCGACATTCCGCTCGACTTCGACACCCTTCAGCCGTACGGCTGCTTCATCGGGTCGGCGGCGATCATCGTGCTGTCGCAGCACGACACGGCGCGCGATGCCGCGGTGAACCTGATGCGCTTTTTCGCGCACGAGTCGTGCGGCCAGTGCACGCCGTGCCGCGTCGGCACCGAGAAGGCCGTCGCGCTGATGGAACGCGAGAAATGGGACGTGCCGCTCCTGGGCGAGCTGTCGCAGGCGATGACCGACGCGTCGATCTGCGGGCTCGGCCAGGCCGCGCCCAATCCCATCGCGTGCGTGGTCAAGTATTTTCCGGAGGAGCTGAAATGAATGCGCCGTTGCCCCGCGAGATCACGCAAGGCGTGATGTTCAAGCTCAACGGCGAGGAGGTCGTCGCCGGCGCGGACGAGACGATCATCGAGGCCGCCGACCGCCTCGGCGTGTCGATTCCGCGCCTTTGCTACAAGCCGGGCATGCGCCCCGACGGCAACTGCCGCGCCTGCATGGTCGAGATCAAGGGCGAGCGCGTGCTCGCCCCCTCGTGCTGCCGCCGGCCGACCGCCGGCATGGAAGTGCAGAGCGACAGCGCCCGTGCCGTGCACTCGCAAAAGCTCGTGCTCGAGCTCCTGGCCTCCGACATGCCGGAGCGCGTGTACAAGCCCGACGACGAGCTCGCGTACTGGCAGCGGCAATTGAACGTCGATGCGCCGCGCTTTCCGTCGCGGCATCAGCCCACGCCCGATCTTTCGCATCCCGCGATGGCGGTGAACCTCGACGCGTGCATCCAGTGCACGCGTTGCGTCCGCGCGTGCCGCGAGGTGCAGGTCAACGACGTCATCGGCTACGCGTTCCGCGGCGGCGACTCGAAGATCGTGTTCGACCTCGACGATCCGATGGGCGCGTCGACCTGCGTCGCCTGCGGCGAATGCGTGCAGGCGTGCCCGACGGGCGCGCTGGCGCCGGCGCACGACGCGTACCTCCAGCCCGTCGACAGGAAGGTCGGCTCGGTGTGCCCGTACTGCGGCGTCGGCTGCCAGATCACGTACCACGTGAACGACAACAGGATCGTTCGCGTGGAGGGGCGCAAGGGCATCGCGAACGAGGAGCGCCTGTGCGTCAAGGGCCGCTTCGGCTTCGACTACGTGTCGCATCCGCATCGGCTGACCAAGCCGCTCATTCGCAAGCCCGGCATCCCGAAGACCGCCGACTTCACCGTCGACCCGGGCAATCCGTGGGAGGTGTTCCGCGAAGCGACCTGGGACGAAGCGCTGGCGCTCGCCGGCGGCACGCTGCGGAAGATCCGCGACACGCGCGGACCGCGCGCGCTCGCCGGCTTCGGCTCGGCCAAGGGCAGCAACGAGGAGGCGTATCTCTTCCAGAAGCTCGTGCGCACGGGGTTCGGCACCAACAACGTCGATCACTGCACGCGCTTGTGCCACGCGTCGAGCGTCGCGGCGCTGCTCGAAGGCATCGGCTCGGGCGCGGTGTCGAATCCGGTGATGGACGTGCTGAAAGCGGAAGTCGTGATCGTGATCGGCGCCAACCCGGTGGTGAACCATCCCGTCGCGGCGACGTGGATCAAGAACGCGGTGAAGCGCGGCACGCAGCTGATCCTTTGCGATCCGCGGCGCTCGGAGCTCGCGCGCCACGCCTCGTACTACCTCCAGTTCAAGCCCGACACGGACGTCGCGCTGCTCAACGCGATGCTGCACGTCATCGTCGAGGAAGGGCTCGTCAGCGAGTCGTTCATCGCCGACCGCATCAGCGGCTACGAGGCGCTCGAGGAGAACGTGCGCAACTACAGTCCCGAGGCGATGGCGCCGGTGTGCGGCATTCCCGCCGAGACCATCCGCGAAGTCGCGCGCCTGTACGCCACGTCGAAGGCATCGATGATCCTCTGGGGCATGGGGATCTCGCAGCACATCCACGGCACCGACAATGCGCGTTGCCTCATCGCGCTGTCGATGGTGACCGGCCAGATCGGCCGGCCGGGGACGGGACTGCACCCGCTGCGCGGGCAGAACAACGTGCAGGGCGCGAGCGACGTCGGCTTGATCCCCATGGTGTTCCCGGACTACCAGCCCGTCGGCGATCCCGAGGCGCGGAAGCTCTTCGAATCGCTGTGGGGCAGCAAGCTCGACGACAAGCCGGGGCTCACGGTCGTCGAGATCATGAACGCGACCCTCGCCGGCGACATCCGCGGCATGTACATCATGGGCGAGAACCCGGCCATGTCCGATCCGGACGTGCGCCATGCGCGCGAGGCGCTCGCCAGGCTCGAGATGCTCGTGGTGCAGGACATCTTCCTCACCGAAACCGGCTATCTCGCCGACGTGATCCTGCCGGCCTCCGCATTCCCCGAGAAGACGGGTACGTTCACCAACACCGATCGCGCGGTCCAGCTCGGACGCCAGGCGCTCGATCCACCGGGCGAGGCGCGCCACGACCTGTCGATCATCGTCGCGATGGCACGCGAGCTCGGGCTCGACTGGCGCTATGCCCATCCGCGCGAAGTGTTCGACGAAATGCGCAAGGGCATGCCGTCGATCGCGGGGATCACGTGGGACCGGCTCGAGGCGGAGAGCTCCGTCACGTACCCGTGCGAGCACGAGGGCGATCCGGGCGATCGCGTGGTTTTCATCGAGAATTTCCCGACCGCGACCGGGCGCGCCAAGCTCGTGCCGGCGGACATCATTCCCGCAGCCGAGCGTCCCGACCAAGCCTATCCCCACGTGCTGATCACCGGCCGCCAGCTCGAGCACTGGCATACGGGAAGCATGACGCGCCGCACGGAGGTGCTCGATTCGATCGAGCCCGCGCCGATCGCGTGCATCAATCCGGTGGACCTTCGACAGCTCGGCGTGCTGCCCGGTGACGCGGTGACGGTCGCGTCGCGCCGCGGCAGCGTTTCGCTCTACGCCCGAGCCGACGACGGCACGCCCCCCGGGACAGTCTTCATTCCGTTCTGCTACTACGAGGCGGCGGCGAACCTGCTCACCAATCCCGTGCTCGACCCGTTCGGCAAGATCCCGGAGTTCAAGTACTGCGCCGTGAAGCTGACCGCCGGCGGAACGGTGGCCGTGAACACGGGCTACGACGCCGAGCCGGTGCTGCCCGCGCGGGACGAGCTGCCGGCGTAACTTCGCGCTTCCCTCTCCCCTCCGGGGAGAGGGCGAGGGTGAGGGACTAGGGTGAGGGGCGCCCGGCCAGCTTCTCGATGATCTTCCACTCCGCCGGCGTCACCGGCGTCACCGAAAGCCGATTGCCCCGCCGCAGCGTGACCATGTCCTCGAGCCCGGGCGTGGCGCGCAGCTCCGCGATCGAGATCAGTCGCGTCTTGCGCAGCAGCTTCACGTCGACGTTCTGCCAGCGCGGCTTGTCCCGGCCCGACTTCGGATCGTAGTACTCGCTCTTCGGATCGAACTGCGTCGCATCCGGATACGCGAGCTTGCTGACCTCCACCACGCCCGCAATGCCGGGCTCGGGGCAGCTCGAGTGATAGAAGAGCGCGCGATCGCCGAGCTGCATCTCGCACATGAAGTTGCGCGCCTGGTAGTTGCGCACGCCGAACCACGGCGTCGACTGGCCCTTCGACTTCGCGAGGTCGTCGATCGAGAACTCGTCGGGCTCGGATTTCATCAGCCAGTAGCGCATCGCGCCTGATCGCCCCGTGGTGTGCCGAGGTATGTTACTTCCGCTCCGCGGCACGGCCTCCGACGCCGGCTACTTGCCGCCTTCGCACACGCCCGCCGGATGAACGCCGTCACTCCGGCGCCATGCCCTTCTCCGCGAGCTCCTGAAGCGCCTTCGCGTTCTTCTTCAGATGCGCGAGCCCCATCCCGCGCAGCACGTTGGCCGCCTTGCTGAACTGGATGTTGTCGTAGCCGACGATCTCGATGCGATTGCCCCAGGGGTCGCGAAAATCCAGGAACGGACCTGGCAGGATCTCCACGCCGGCGGCGATCAATGCCTGCCGCGCCGTCTCCTTGTCGTCCACCACGAGGCCGAAATGGCGCCCGTCGTCGGCGGACTGGCTGCGACCTCGCTGCAGCGCGATGAACTGATCGCCGAGATCGATGAACGCCTGCGACTTGTCCCTGCCGCGCAATTCGAACTGGAAGATGCGGCCGTAGAACTGCAGCGCCTCGTCGACGTCTGCGACCTCCAGCGCCACATGGTTGAAGCCGACCATGCGCGCTTTGCTGATCCCTGCCATGGCTGTCTCCTGCGCGAACGAAAATGGCGCCATCGATGGCGCCATTTCGCTATGGGTCCCCCGCCTGTGCCGTGTCGACCGTCATCTTGAACCGAGGTTCAAGACTGGTCGCCTGCCGGAACCATTAGGCGCTTCCGCTTGGGAACGCACACCGGTTCACACGGGCTCGGCAACCTCGCTACGCGAGCATTGGTTCAAAGAGTGTATGGCCGACTCGAGCACCGCAGGGGATTGAACGGTTGCATGCAGTGCGCACGCGCGCACCGGATCGGGCACTTCAGAACAGCTTTTCCTGACCCGCCATCATCTGGTCGATGGCTGCCTGCATGGCCTGGATTCTACGCCGAGCGCCGTCGCCGTCAATCGCGCCGTCGCCGCGCGCGGGTGAATTCGCCTTTCGCGCGCGCAGCAGCTCGTGCGCGATGTTCAGCGCGGCCATCACGGCGATGCGATCGGTGCCCGTCACCTTGCCCGCATCGCGGATGTCGCGCATGCGCCGGTCGAGGTGCGCCACGGCTTCCAGGAGCTCGGCGCGCTCGCTTTCCTTGCATGCGACCTTGAACTCGCGCCCGAGGATCGACACTTCCAGCGTGATGGTTCGATCCGGCGCAGGCGTCATTCGGCCGGGATGCGCGCGATCAGTGCCTCGACGCGCGCGCTCGCCTGCTCCATGCGCTGCGTGAGCTGCCGCTGGCGCTCGTGCGCGGCCGCGAGCTCCCTGCGCAGCGACTCGTTCGCGGCGCGCAATGCGCGCGTGTGCGCGAGCAGCGAGGCCAGCTTTTGCTCGAGCGCCGAGATGTCGCCTTCCATACGCGACCACTATAGGGGCGGTGCGCGCGGCGCGTCAACCGCGAGCGGCGCCGCTCGTCGTGTCGCCGTGCGCCGTTGCGCCGGTGACGAGCGGTACGTAGCGTACGGCAACGACTTCCAGCTCCTCCGGGCCCGCCGGCGTGCGGACGACGACGCTGTCACCCTCGCGCGCCTTGAGCAGCGCGCGCGCCATCGGCGAGATCCAGCTGATGTAGCCGCGCTGGGTGTCGATCTCGTCGATGCCGACGATGCTCACGGTTCGCTCCCGACCCTGCTGGTCGGCGACGGTCACCGTGGCGCCGAAATAGATCCGCTCGGCGTTGTCGTCGTCGCGCCGCGCGGCGGGGTCGACCACTTCGGCGCGATCGAGCCGGCGGATGAGGAAGCGGATGCGCCGGTCGATCTCGCGCAGCCGCTTCTTGCCGTAGATGTAGTCGCCGTTCTCGGAGCGATCGCCGTTGCCGGCCGCCCACGCGACCGTCGCGACGAGCTCGGGACGCTCCTTCTGCACCAGGCCGTCCAGCTCGTCCTTCATGCGCTGGAAGCCGCCTGGCGTCATGTAGTTGCGCGCGCCCGCGGGCAGCGGCGACGCGTCTTCCGGCGCGTCCTCCTCGTCGAACGCCGCCGTCTCCTCGCTCGTGAATGCCTTGCTCATTGCCGTTAGCTTACGCCGATGTGCCCGCGCGCCGCCTCGATGGCCGCGCAGAGCTGCGCCATGCCGTCGACGAAGCGAGGCCCGGCGCGGTTGAGCAGGTCGGCGTCGACGACGAACAGGTCGCGATGGGCGATCGCGGGGAGTTGGGGCCATGCCTTCCATTCGTCGAGCCAGGTCGGCCGCCTCGCATGCGCGGTCGCCGCGATGATCGCGTCGGGGCGCCGCGCCAGCACCGCTTCCACGTCCACCTGCGGCGCGGGGATGCCGATGTCGGCGAACACGTTGACGCCGCCGCACTCCCGGATCGCCCGATCGATGATGTGACCGCCGCCGATCGTGAACATGGGCGCGTCGGCAACCTGGTAGAACACGCGAACGGGACGGCGACCCGCTGCCGCGCGCGCGAGCGCGGCAGCGCGCGTGCGCATCGAGGCCGCGGCGGCCGATGCAACGTTCGACGTGCCCGCGAGCGTGCCGAGCGCTTCGAGGTCGCGGGCGATGTCGTCGACGCTGTGCGCGTCGGTGGTGAACACGGCGATGCCGCGCGCGCGGAGGATCGCCACCTGCGCCGGCGTGGTGTACGGCCACGTCACGACGAGATCGGGCGCCAGCGCGACGATGCGCTCGAGGTCGAGGGCGTTCACGTCCCCGATGCGCGGCAGCCGCGCCGCTTCCGCCGGCGCATCGGAGCCCTTGAGCACCGCGCGCACCTGCGGCCCGGCGCCCGCCGCGAAGAGCAGCTCGGTCGCGTGCGGCGCAAGACTCACGATGCGCTGCGCCGGCGCCGCGAGCTCGATCGTCGTACCGGTATCGTCGACGGCGCGAACGGTCGCGGACGCGCAGTGCGACGCGAGCATGGCAATCGTCATTCCCGCAACAGCGGGAAGCCAGCGTCGTGACCATTCCACGACACTGGGTCCCTGCTTTCGCAGGGACGACAAGCTATCGCGCGTCACAGCCGCCACCGCACGCCCCCGAACACGCGCGCGCCGCCGGTGGAAAAATCGGCCGCGAGCTCGTAGTTGCGGTCGAAAACGTTGTCGGCCCGCACGAACAACGTGGCGCTCGCGTTCACCGGCCATTCCGCGGTCAGGTTGAGGATCGCGTAGCCGCCGAGCGGGCGCAGGTTCTCCGCGTCGTCGAATCGGCGTGACGACGCGACCAGCTCCGCGCCGAGCGTCGCGGGGCCCGCTTGCTGCAGCAACTGCACCGCTCCATGCCGTCGAGCGCGTCGCGGCAGCAGGTGGCCGGTCGCATCGTCGAGAGGCGACTGGAGATCGAGCGTCACGTGGGCGCTCGATTTGGGCGCGACGGCGTCGAATCCCAGCGTGATGCCCTTCAGCGTCGCATCGCTCACGTTGCGAGGGGCGCAATCGAAGCTCGCGTCGCACTGGAAGACGATCAGGTCGCGAACGCGGTTGTGCCACGCGACGGCGCGTGCCTCGACACGCACCTGGGAAACCTCTGCTGCGTAGTACCCGCCCGCCTCGATGTTGCGCGCGGTCTCCGGCCGCAGATCGGGGTTGGAAAAGCCCGGGAAGTACAGGTCGTTGAACGTGGGCGCCTTGAACGCCGTGCCCGCGCTTGCCGTGATGCGCCATTGCGGCGTGAGCCGATACCCGTACGCGAGCACCCCGGTGACGCGGTTGCCGTATTGATTCGAGTCGTCGTCGCGCAAGTTGGCCTGCAGCGCGTGCGGGCCGATGGTCCCTGCGTAGACCGCGGTGAAGGCGTTGGTCGTGCGCAGCGTCACCGGGAACGGCGGATCGGTCGCCACGCGCTCCTCGCGCCGCTCCACCGCCAGCGTGACTCGATGGCTCGCATGCCCGGTCGCGAAGGCGAGCTCGTTCTGCCACGCGTATTGCCGCTGGCGCGTGCGAAACGGCGAGTCGCCGAAGCCGGTCTTGGACACGCTTTCGTCCTCGCCCTCGCCGGCGGACAAGCGCGATTGCCACGTCGGCAGCAACTGGTCGCGCAGCGCGACCTGCCAGGCGCTGAGCGTGGTGATGGTGCGATCGTCGAAGGCGTCACCCGCGTCGAACTGGTTGTTCAGGCGGCTGCGAAAGTATTGCGCGTCGACATGGTGCTCGTCGGCGAGCGTCACGGTGGCCTGCGCGCTGAGGCTATTGTCGCGATAGCCGTCGCGATCCGGGTCGTACGAGAAATTGGCGGGGTTCACGATCGCGTTGAAGCCCGCGCTGCGTCTCGCGCCGATCTGCAACGCACCGCGGACGACGTCGTTGCCGCCCGAAACGCCGGCGGTCCCGAGCCACGTGTCGTGCGTGCCGTAACCCGCGGTGGCATTCGCCTGCACGGCGGTCGTCGGCTTGCGCGTGAAGACCTGGATCACGCCACCGATCGCGTCGGCCCCGTAGAGGCTCGACGAGGGACCACGAAGGATCTCGATGCGCTCGATCTGGTCGAGCGGGATCGCCTCGATGGCCGTCGCGCCGGCGGTTGCGGAAGCCACGCGCAGGCCGTCGATCAGCACGAGGGTCTGCGCCGCGTTGGCGCCGCGCAGGAAGATGCCGGAGCTCGATCCGGGGCCGCCGTTCTGCACGATCTCGACGCCCGGCTGGCGCTGGAGCAGCTCGGCGAGGCTCTGCACGCCGCTGCGCTGGATCTCCTGAACGCCGATCACGGTGACGTCGGCCAGCAGATCGGTGAGGCGCTGCGGCATGCGCGCCGCCGTCACCACGACGGGATCGAGCACCGCGGCAGGCTGTGCGTCGGCATGGATGTGCGCCAGGTAAAGCAAGAGCCACGCGAGCGGCCGCGCTGCGCGGGGGAAGCAACGAGCGGAATGCATCGATCGTCTCCACGTTCGCCGCGCATCCCCGCGCGACAGGTTCGTGACAGACGACGCGAAAGGCGAGGCGCCGCGGGACGTCGGTGGTGGCACGCCGGCGACGAGCGCCGACGCCACCCGCGCCGCGATCCACCCGCGCGAGCGACGGCGCGGGCGCAGGCCGGTCTCCGGGCTCGCCGGTCTTGGTCGCCCGCCTTCCCGCTTCGCTCCCGGAAGCAGTGGCTTCGAGTTGGGCGACCCGCACCGGCCTACCGTTGCGGGGGCAGCCGCGGACTGGCGCAGCACATGCGCGCACCGCGTTCCCGTTTCATTCGTCGCAGCAAGACCGTGCGACGGACACCTGCGCGGGCGATTGTACGCCACGGCGTCGGTAAATCATGGACGCGGAGGAAAAACGTCTCCACGGTGCGACATTGCGCTGAACCGGCTGCTATACTGCGCCGCTGCTGCAATCGCCCCCACCGGATGACCACCGGACCCCGGGGCGTACGACGTGACCAAGAAGCTTTACATCCGTACCTTCGGCTGCCAGATGAACGAGTACGACTCGGCCAAGATGGCCGACGTGCTCGCGGCGAGCGACGGCGCCACGCTCACCGGCCGTCCCGAGGAAGCCGACATCATCCTGTTCAACACCTGCTCGGTGCGCGAGAAAGCACAGGAGCGCGTGTTCCACGACCTCGGCCGCGTACGGGCGCTCAAGCGCGAGCGGCCCGACCTCGTCATCGGCGTCGGCGGCTGCGTGGCATCGCAGGAAGGGCCGGCGATCGTGGCGCGGGCGCCGTATGTCGACGTCGTGTTCGGCCCGCAGACGCTGCACCGGCTGCCCGCGCTCATCCGCGCGCGGCGCGAGACCGGCCGGCCGCAGGTCGACATCGCGTTTCCCGAGATCGAGAAGTTCGACCACCTGCCGCCGCCGCGCGTGGAAGGCGCGACAGCGTTCGTGTCGATCATGGAGGGCTGCAGCAAGTACTGCACGTTCTGCGTGGTGCCCTACACGCGCGGCGAGGAAGTCTCGCGCCCGTTCGACGACGTGCTGACCGAAGTCGCCGACCTCGCCGACCAGGGCGTGCGCGAGGTGACGTTGCTCGGCCAGAACGTGAATGCCTATCGCGGCCCCATGGCCGACGGCACGCTGGCGGACTTCGCCACGCTGCTCGAATACGTCGCCGACATTCCCGGCGTCGCGCGCATTCGCTACACCACCTCGCATCCGCGGGAAATGACCGCGGCGCTGATCGAGGCGCACGCGCGCCTGGAGAAGCTCGCGCCGCAATTGCATCTGCCGGTGCAGTCGGGTTCCGACCGCGTCCTCGCCGCGATGAAGCGCGGCTACACCGCGCTCGAATACAAGTCGATCGTGCGCCGCCTGCGCGCCGCGCGGCCCGACATCTCGCTCACGTCCGATTTCATCGTCGGCTTCCCGGGGGAGACGGAAGCCGATTTCGAGGACACGCTGAGGCTCGTCGAGAGCGTCAACTTCGACGGGTCGTTCAGCTTCCAGTACAGCCCGCGCCCCGGCACGCCGGCGGCGGAGCTGCCCGACCAGGTGCCGCACGAGGTGAAGCAGGCGCGCCTTTCGCGCCTGCAGGCGCTGCTCGACGCGCAGTACCGCGTGTACGGCGAGCACATGGTCGGTTCGGTGCAGCGGGCGCTGGTGACCGGGCCCTCGACCAAGGATGCGCGCGAGCTGTCCGCGCGCATGGCAAACAACCGCGTCGTGAACTTCGCCGGCGATGCCGCCCTGATCGGCACGTACGTCGACGTCACGATTTCCGCCGCGCTGCCTCATTCGCTCCGCGGCGAGCTCATCGCAGCCTGCGTGTAACGCGACGGCCGCATCGTTCCCGGAGATCCCTGCAATGCCTCCATTCCGCCCCACCCGACTGATCGTTGCGCTCATGGCCGCGGCACCGCTGGCGCTCGCCGGCTGCGCGAGCGTGACCGTGTCCGCCGAGAAACCCGTCGACAACGGTGCCATTGCGGCGGCCGCGCAAGCCGCTGCGCAGGCGGCCACGCAGGAAGGCGTCGCGCCGGCCTCGGCGCCCGCGCATCCCGGCGCCGCGCGTCCGCCGGGCGTCGCAACGGCAGCTGCCGCGGCCGCGGCCGCGGCGGCTGCTCAGGCTGCGCAAAGCCACAAGCCGTTCGCCGACGTGGTGAAGGACGCCAAGGAATACGAGGGCCTGCTGCGGATGTACCAGAAGGACGAGCGGGTATGGATCGAGATCGAGCCCGACCAGCTCGACAAGCCGCTCTTCTTCAAATCGAACATCAACCAGGGCATCGGCGAGGGCCGCATCTTCGGCGGCGCGATGAACTATCCGTTCGGCGTGGCGCAAGTGGTCGTCTTCCACAAGGTCGGCCAGAACATCCAGCTCATCGCCAAGAACACCAAGTACACGGCGAAGCCGGGCACCCCCGAAGCGCTCGCGGTCGAGGCCGGCTTTTCCGACAGCCTGCTCGGCACCGCACCGATCGCTTCGCAGCCGCATGCCACGCGCAAGTCGTACCTGATCGACGCCAACGCGCTGCTCCTCGCCGACCTGCCGGGCGCCGCGACGCAGCTCGAGCACACCTACCGGCAGCCGTACAACTTCGACGCGCGCAATTCGTCGTTCGGCAAGGTCGCGGCTTCCAGCGACGAAGTGACCATCGAGGTATCCGCGCACTATGCGCTGTCGCGCCTCGTGCTCCCGCCCGACGGCCCGCCGCGCGCAGGCGCCCCCGCGATGCCGAACCCGCCCACCACGCTGCCGGACGTGCGCAGCATGTTCATCGGGTACCTGTACTCGTTCTCGAGGCTGCCGGAGCAGCCGATGCATGCGCGCATGGCCGACGAGCGCATCGGCTACTTCACCACCGATCGCCTCGACTACACGAGCGACATCGCGCGCGTGCCCGTGACGCGCTACATCAACCGCTGGCGGCTCGAGAAGAAGGACCCGGCGGCCGCGATGTCGGAGCCCAGGGAGCCGATCGTCTTCTGGCTCGACCGCAACATCCCGGTGAAATACCGCCAGCCGATCAAGGACGGCATCCTCGAGTGGAACAAGGCGTTCGAGAAGATCGGCTACAAGGACGCGATCCGGGTCGAGATCCAGCCCGACAACGCCGATTTCGACACTTCCGACATCCGCCATGCGTCGGTGCGCTGGCAGACCGTCGCCAAGACGTCGTACGGCGCCATCGGCCCGAGCGTGGTCGACCCGCGCACCGGCGAGATCCTCGACGCCGACATCGGCATCGACGCGAACAACGTGCGCGTGGTTCGCAACCTCAAGCACGAGTACCTGCCGAGCGCGTCGTCGTCGAAGACGCTCGCCGAGCAGCTCGCGCATCCGACGCTCGAAAGGAACGCGAGCGCGTACTGCACCTACGGGGACGTCGCCATGCAGGAGGCCGCGTTCGGCCTGTCGCTGCTCGACGCGCGCGGCGACCTCGACGTGGATAGCGACGACGTCGACAAGTTCGTGAACGCGTTCCTGAAGGACGTGACGATGCACGAGGTCGGCCACACGCTCGGCCTGCGCCACAACTTCCGCGCTTCCACGATCTACACGGAGCGGCAGCTCTCCGACAAGGCGTTCACCGAAGCGAACGGCATCGCCGGCTCGGTGATGGAGTACAACCCCTGGAACATCGCGGTGAAGGGCGAGAAGCAGGGCGCGTACGAAATGGAGACGCTCGGTCCCTACGACTACTGGGCCGTCGAGTACGGCTACGCGGACGTCGATCCCGCGCACGAAGCCGAGTCGCTCGACAGGATCGCGTCGCGCAGCAACGACCCGCTGCTCGCGTACTCGACCGACGAGGACGTGTCGTACTTCGCGGTGGATCCCGCGGTCAACCAGGGCGACCTTGGCTCCGATCCCCTCGCGTACGCCAAGAAGCGCCTCGCGCTCGTGCGCGAGCTCTGGCAGCGCACCGAGCAGATGCAGCTCAAGCCGGGGGAGAGCTACTCGGTGCTGCGGCGCAACTTCACGCGCGGCCTCAATGAAGCGGGACAAGGCGCGGTGTACGCCGCGCGCTACATCGGCGGCCTGACCACGCTGCGCGACCATGTCGGAAGCGGTCGCGCACCGCTGCAGCCGGTCGACGTCTCCAAGCAGCGCGCCGCGCTCGACCTGATCGCCGGCGAGATCTTCTCCGCCGACAGCTTCAATTTCTCGCCGTCGTTCCTGCGCAAGATGACGGTGTCGGTGTTCGACATCGACGACGCCGAGGAGCTCGGCCGCCCCGTGCCGCCGCTCGACTTCCCGGTCGACCAGCAGCTCCTCAAGATGCAGCGCAACGTGCTCGACGCCATGATGAGCCCGGTGATCGCGCAGCGCCTGCTGAACAACGCCGCGAAGACCGACGACCCGAAGCACGCGCTCAAGGTCGCGGATCTCTACGGAACGCTGCACGCCGCGATCTGGAGCGAGCTCCGCACCGGCCGCGACATCACCCTGTTCCGCCGCAACCTTCAGCGCGAGCACATGCTGACCGTGGTGAACGCGCTGCTGCGGCCGAGCGCCACGATGCCCGCCGATGCGCGTGCGACGCTGCGCGCCGACGCCAAGGTGCTGCGCAACGAGCTCGCGGCGGCGCAGCATCGGAGCGGCTACTCGCCGGAAGCGCGCGCGCACATCGCGGAGGCGCTGACGATGATCGACGAGGCGCTGAAGGCGCCGCTGGTGAGGCAGGCGGCATAATCGTCGTCCCCGCGCAGGCGGGCACCCAGTGTCACGGCGCTGGGTCCCCGCGTCCGCGGGGACGACAATCCTCCCGCATATGCCCGACACTCGCCGCTCGACCGAAACCGTAACGCTCGCCCCCCTCGACAACCGCGCGCTCGCGAACCTCTGCGGGCCGCTCGACACCAACCTGCGCCAGATCGAGGCCGCGCTCGACGTGGCGATCTCGCACCGTGGCGCCGAGTTCTCCATTGCCGGCGGACCCGGGCAAGCCGCGCGCGCCGCGACGGCGCTGCAGCGCTTCTACGCGGCCGCGGAGAAGCCGCTGTCCGTGGACGACATCCAGCTCGGATTGGTCGAGTTCGACACGCGGCCGCGCACCCCGGTGCGTGGCGACAACGACGAAGGGCCGCTGCTGCGCACCCGCCGCGCCGATCTCCACGGCCGCACGCCGAACCAGGTCGCGTACCTCAAGGCGATCGGCGCGCACGACATCAGCTTCGGCATCGGGCCCGCCGGAACCGGCAAGACCTATCTCGCGGTCGCGTGCGCGGTCGACGCGCTCGAGCGCGACGCGGTGAAGCGCCTCGTCCTCGTGCGTCCGGCGGTCGAGGCGGGCGAGCGCCTCGGCTTCCTGCCCGGCGACCTCGCGCAGAAGGTCGACCCCTACCTGCGTCCGCTCTACGACGCGCTGTACGACCTCATGGGCTTCGACAAGGTCACGAAGCTCTTCGAGCGCAACACGATCGAGATCGCGCCGCTCGCGTACATGCGCGGGCGCACGCTCAACCATTCCTTCATCATCCTCGACGAGGCGCAGAACACGACGCCCGAGCAGATGAAGATGTTCCTGACGCGCATCGGCTTCGGCACCAAGGCGGTGGTGACGGGCGACGTGACGCAGATCGACCTCGCGCGCGGCCAGAAGAGCGGTCTCATCGAAGCCGCGCGCATCCTGGACGGCGTGCGCGGCATCGCGTTCGTCAAGTTCACCAGCGCGGACGTCGTGCGCCACCCGCTGGTGCAGAAGATCATCGACGCGTACGAGCGCGACCAGGCGCACCCCGGTGCCGACCGGAATGCCTAGTCGTCATGCCAGGCTTTCGTTGTCCGTGCAGGTCGCCACGAACGACGCCGATCTTCCCCATCGATCGACCCTGCGCCGGTGGGCGCAAGCCGCGCTGGCGCGCGATGCGCGCGTGACCCTCCGCTTCGTGGGCAGCCGCGAGTCGCGCGTGCTCAACACCCGCTACCGCGGTCGCCGCTACCCGACCAACGTGCTGACGTTCGTGTACGATGATCATGGGTCCCTGTCCGGCGACCTCGTGCTCTGCGTCCCCGTGGTGCGGCGCGAGGCGCGAGCGCAGGGCAAGAGCTTCCGGGCCCACTGCGCGCATCTCGTCATCCACGGCATGCTGCACCTGCAGGGGTACGATCACGAGCGCGCCGCCGATGCGCGGCGCATGGAAGCACGCGAGACGACCGTGCTCGCCCGTCTCGGCTACCCCGACCCCTACGCGTTGCCGGCAGCCGCGTGATGCGCCCGATGGAAGAGCCCGGCGACAAGCCGTCGTTGCTCGATCGACTCTCCGCGCTGCTGACGCGCGAGCCCGAGGACCGCGAGGACCTCGTCGAGCTGCTGCGCGGGGCCTTCGAGCGCCGCCTCCTCGACGCCGATGCACTGTCGATGATCGAGGGCGTGCTGTCGGTGTCCGAGACCACCGTGCGCGACATCATGATCCCGCGCGCGCAGATGGATTGCGTGTCGACCCACGACGAGCCCGAGGACTTCATTCCGTTCATCGTCGAGACCAAGCACTCGCGCTTCCCCGTGATCGGCGAGAGCAAGGACGACGTGGTCGGCATCCTGCTCGCCAAGGAGCTGCTCGGCTACTACGCGCACCCCGAAGCGTTCAACCTGCGCGAGATCCTGCGCCCCGCCGTCTTCGTGCCGGAGTCCAAGCGCCTCAACGTGCTGCTGCGCGAGTTCCGCGCCAACCGCAATCACATTGCGATCGTCGTCGACGAGTACGGCGGCGTGTCCGGGCTCGTGACCATCGAGGACGTGCTCGAGCAGATCGTCGGCGACATCGAGGACGAGTACGACTTCGACGAGAGCGAGGACAACATCATTCCGGAAGCGAACGGCCGCTTCCGCGTGAAGGCGCAGACCGAGATCGGCGACTTCAACGCGCAGTTCGGTACGCGCTTCGGGGACGAGGAGTTCGACACCGTCGGCG
This sequence comes from Casimicrobiaceae bacterium, assembly GCA_036406955.1. Classification (GTDB taxonomy): domain Bacteria; phylum Pseudomonadota; class Gammaproteobacteria; order Burkholderiales; family Casimicrobiaceae; genus VBCG01. The sequence goes on along the minus strand of DASXAF010000017.1, from coordinate 6,652 downwards.
GTCTCGTGCTGAAGGCGTTCGGCCGCCTGCCCAAGCGCGGCGAGACGACGTCCATCGACGGCTTCCGCTTCCGCGTGCTGCGCGCCGACAGCCGCCGACTGCACACCCTCCAGGTCGAGCGCATCGCGCCGCCGCCGGAGAGCTCCGCCACTTGATGCCAGCAGCCGCCGATCGGCGCTTCGCGCCGGTCCCTTCGCAGGCGGCAGCGCGAGCCTTGCGGCCCTGCGGCTCCCGCGCATGACGGCGGCGCGCGCGCTCGCCTGGGCGCTCGCCGCGGCCGCTGGCGCGCTCTCCGTGCTCGGCTACGCGCCCTTCGGCATCCCGGCGCTGCCGCTGGTGGCGCTCGCCGTGCTCTTCGCGTCGTGGAACGCCGCAGCGACGCCGCGCGCGGCGGCTGCGCAGGGCTTCGCGTTCGGCCTCGGCCTGTTCGGCGCCGGCGTGTCGTGGGTGTTCATCGCGCTGTCGGGCTTCGGCGAGATGCCGCCCGTGCTTGCCGGCATCGCGACCGCGGCGTTCGTCGCCTACCTGTCGTTGTGGCCTGCGCTCGCCGGCTGGCTGGTGGTCCGCGTCGCGCCGCCGGGCGCATGGCGCTTCGTCGCATGCGCCGGCGCGTGGACGGCCACCGAATGGCTGCGCGGCTATGTGTTCACCGGCATGCCGTGGCTTTCGTTGGGCTACTCCCAATGGCCGGGATCGCCGCTGGCCGCGTACGCGCCCGTCGGCGGTGTGTTCCTCGTGTCGCTCGCCGGCGCGCTCACGGCGGCGTGCATCGCGTGGGCGATCGAAGGACTCGCGCTCGGCCGAGCACGCGCGATCGTCGCCGCCATCGTTCTGGTCGCGGTCGTCGCTGCCGGCGGCGCGGCGCTCGCGCGCGTGGAATGGACCACGCCGGCCGGCGCGCCGCTCTCGGTATCGCTCGTGCAAGGCGACATCGGCCAGGACGTCAAGTTCGACCGCGGGTTTCGCGAGCGCACGTTCGAGATCTACGGCGCGCTGGTGAAGCAGAGCCGCGGTCGGCTCGTCGTATTGCCGGAAAGCGCGTTTCCGATGTTCGCCGACCAGGTTCCCGAGCAGGTCGTGGCGGAGCTCGCGCGCGCGGGCGCCGAGCGCGATGGCCTCGTGCTGCTGGGTCTTTTCACGGCGCAGCCGCCGCTCCCCGGCACGCGCGACGTGCGCTACTACAACACCGTCGCCGCGCTGGGCGCGGGCGACGTCGGGTTGTATCGCAAGCGGCATCTCGTGCCGTTCGGCGAGTCGATTCCGCTGAAGGGGCTGCTGTCGCCGATCATCGACGCGGTGCTGCAGATACCGCTCGCCGATCAGACCGCCGGCGATGCCGATCAGCCGCCCTTCGTGCTGGGCGAGCATCGCATCGCGGTGAACATCTGCTACGAAGACGCGTTCGGAAGCGAGCTGATCGACGCCGCGCGCGCCGCCGACGTGCTGGTCAACGTCACCAACGATGCGTGGTACGGCCATTCCGTCGCGGCATACCAGCACGACCAGATCGCCGCGATGCGCGCGCTGGAGCTCGGCCGGCCGATGCTGCGCGCGACCAACACCGGCATCACGTCGTTCATCGACGCCGACGGCCGCGAGCGCGCGCGCCTGCCGTGGTTCACTCGCGGCGTGCTGGAGATCGACGTGCGCGGGCGCTCCGGCCTCACGCCGTACGCGCGCGTCGGCGACGCGCCCGCGGTCGCGCTCGGCGTCGCGTTGATCGCGCTGCCCGCGCTCGCGGCTCGCCGCGAGCGGCGAACCTCTGCATAATCCCCACCCTCACGCGAGAGCACGACGATGTCCCTGACGCTCCAGGTCACCGGCCTGTCGAAGACCTATCCCAACGGCGTACGCGCGCTGTCCGACGTGACGCTGAGCGTGCCGACGGGCATGTACGGGCTCCTCGGCCCCAACGGCGCCGGCAAGTCCACGCTCATGCGCACGCTCGCCACGCTTCAGGATGCCGACGCCGGCAGCGCCATGCTCGGCGACGTCGACGTGCTGCGCGACAAGGACGCCGTGCGGCGCCGCCTCGGCTACCTGCCGCAGGACTTCGGCGTGTATCCCAAGGTGTCGGCGGAGGACATGCTGGACCATCTCGCGCGGCTGAAGGGCATCGCCGGCCGTGCGCAACGGCGCGATACGGTCACGGCACTGCTGAAGCAGGTGAATCTCCACGACGTGCGGCGAAAGGCGCTGGGCGGGTTTTCGGGCGGAATGCGCCAGCGCTTCGGCATCGCGCAGGCGTTGCTCGGCAATCCGCAGCTCATCATCGTCGACGAGCCGACGGCCGGGCTCGATCCCGAGGAGCGCGTGCGCTTCCACAACCTGCTCGCCGAGATCGGCGCCAACGTGATCGTCATCCTGTCGACGCACATCGTGTCCGACGTGTCGGACCTGTGCGCCCGCATGGCGATCATCCATCGCGGCCGCGTGCTGCTCGCCGGCGATCCCGCCGTCTTCACGCGCGCGCTCAAGGGCCAGGTGTGGCAGAAGACGATCGCGCACGACGAGGTCGATGCCGCCAAGGCGACGCTGCCGGTGATTTCGACGCGCCTGATGGCTGGCCGCACGCTGATCAACGTCGTCGCCGACGCGTCGCCCGGTGCCGGATTCGCCCCCGTCGAGCCTACGCTCGAGGACGTGTATTTCGCGGCCATCGGCGGGCGCCTGTCCGCCGGCGTGCAGGCCGACACCGCAGTGGCCGCCTGAGCGCAGCATGGGAACGCTCGGCGCCATCGCGAGCTTCGAGCTGCGCACGCGGCTCAAGCGCATTTCCACCTGGGTGTACTTCGCGGTGTTCTTCGCCGCGGCGATGCTGTGGACGGCGGCCGCGGGCGGCGCGATCAGCAGCGCCAACATCGTGTTCGGCAGCGGCAAGATCTGGATCAACTCGCCGTACGCCATCTCGCAGACCGTCGCCTTCCTCGGCATGTTCGGCCTCACCGTCATGGCGGCGCTCGCCGGCCGCGCGGTGCAGCAGGATTTCGAGCACCGCACCGAGTCGTTCTTCTTCACCGCGCCGATCGCCAAGTGGCAGCTCCTCGGCGGCCGCTACGCGGGCGCGATCGTCGTGCTGCTGCTGGTCTTCAGCAGCATCGCGCTCGGCGTGTTCGGCGGCACGCTGCTGCCGAACCTCGATCCGCAGCGCCTCGGGCCGACGCGCCTCGCGCCGTACGTGCTGCCCTATTTCACCGTCCTGCTGCCCAACCTCGTGTGGATCGGCGGCGTGTTCTTCTGCCTCGCGGCGCTGTCGCGGCGCATGCTGCCCGTCTACCTCGTCAGCGTGATCCTGCTCGTCGGCTATCTCGCCTCGCAGGGACTTCTGCGCGACATCGACAACAAGCTCCTCGCGTCGCTGATCGACCCGTTCGGCGTCATCGCGGCGGGACGCCTGACCGAGTACTGGAGCATCGCGGAGCGCAACACGCGCCTGGTGCCGTTGGAAGGCTTTCTCCTGTGGAACCGGCTGCTGTGGATCGGCGTCGGCGCCGCGGTGATGGCGCTCTGCTTCTACCGCTTCCGCTTCGCATATCCCATGGACCGCGCGCGCAAGGAAAAGCGCGCGAAGCCCGGCGAAGCGGCCGCATCCGCGGGGTCCCTCGCGAGGCTGCGCGTCGAGCCGCAGGCGGTGCGCGGGCTCGCGCTGCTGCCGCGCATGACGTGGCTGTATTTGCGCGAGACGGTGCGCAACGTCTACTTCGCCGTGTTCGCGCTGGCCGGGGTGCTATTCCTGGTCGCCACGAGCACCACCCTCGGCAGCATCTACGGCACGACGACGTGGCCCGTGACGTACCAGATGGTCGAGCTCACGTCGGGCACCTTCGGGGTGTTCATGCTCGTGATCATCACCTTCTACGCGGGCGAGCTCGTGTGGCGGGAGCGCGAGCACCGCCTCGACCAGATCGTCGACGCGCTGCCCACGCCGACGTGGCTGCCATTCGTGGCGAAGCTCCTCGCGCTCATGATCGTGCCGCTCGTCCTGGAATTCGTGCTGATGCTGTGCGGCATGGCGATCCAGACCGCCAAGGGCTACCACCGGTACGAGGTCGGGCTCTACCTGCACGATCTGTTCACCAACGAGCTCGTCTCGTACTGGCTGGTGTGCGTGCTCGCGATCACCGTGCAGTCGCTGGTGACGCACAAGTACCTCGGCCACTTCATCATGATCGCGTACTACCTCGCGATCGCCTTCTCGGTACCGCTCGGCTTCGAGCACAACCTGTACAAGTACGCCGCGAGCATCGACTACACGTACTCGGACATGAACGGCTTCGGCCATTTCATGCCGCGCGTGCGCGCGTTCCAGGCCTACTACGCGGCGTGGGCGCTGGCCTTCGCCGTGCTCGCTTACCTGTTCTGGACCCGCGGCACGGTGTCCGGCTGGCGCGCGAGGCTCGTGCAGGCGCGTGCGCGCCTGACGCTTCCGGTCGTCGCGACCGGCGTCGCGGCGCTTGCGCTGATGGGCGGCGTGGGCGGCTGGATCTTCTACAACACCAATGTCCTCAATCGCTACGTCACCGCGCACGATCGCGAGCAGCGCCAGGCGGACTACGAGAAGCAGTACAAAGCGCTCGCCGCCGTTCCCCAGCCGAGCATCACCGGCGTGGCGCTCACCGTGGACATCTTCCCGCGGGAGCAGCGGGTACGCATGCGGGGTCACTACGACCTCGTGAACCGCAATGCGGCGGCGGTGCGCGACGTGCACCTGTTCTTCAGCCAGGGCGACAGGCTGGTCGTCCACCAGCTCGCGTTCGACGTGCCGGCGCAGCTCGTCAAGGCGGACGAGCGCATCGGCGTGCGCAGCTTCCGCCTCGAGCGCGAAATGGCGCCTGGCGCAACCGGACGCCTCGACTTCGACCTCGAGGTGCCGACGCATGGCTTCACCAACAGCGGGTCCAACACGTCGATCGTGTACAACGGCTCGTTCGTCAACGGGCTGTTCGTGCTGCCGGTGATCGGCTACGACGAGCGCGGCGAGCTCTCCACCGACCGCGACCGGCGCAAGTTCGGCCTCGCGCCCAAGGAGCGCATGCGCCCGCGCGAGGACCCCGTCGGCCTCCAGCACAACTACATCAGCCACGATGCCGACTGGGTCACGTTCAGCGCGGAAGTCATCACCGACGCCGACCAATGGGCGATCGCGCCGGGCTATCTGCAGCGCGAATGGGTGGAGGGCGGGCGCCATCACTTCGTGTATGCGATGGACAGCCCGATCCTCAACTTCTACGCCTTCCAGTCGGCGCGCTATGCGGTCAAGCGCGACCGCTGGAACGACGTCGCGATCGAGGTCTACTACCAGCCGGGGCACGAGTACAACCTCGACCGGATGATCGCGGCGACCAAGGCGTCGCTCGACTACTACACGCGCAACTTCGCGCCTTACCAGCACCACCAGTTCCGCATCCTCGAGTTCCCGCGCTACGCGACGTTCGCGCAGGCCTTTCCCAACACGATCCCGTACTCTGAAGGCATCGGCTTCATCGCCCGCGTGCGCGAGAACGACAAGGACGACATCGACTACCCGTACTACGTCACGGCGCACGAGGCCGCGCACCAGTGGTGGGCCCACCAGGTGATCGGCGGCGACGTACAGGGCTCGACGCTCCTTTCGGAGTCGCTCGCGCAATACTCGGCGCTGATGGTGATGAAGCAGAAGTACGGCGAGGCGAAGATGCAGAAGTTCCTCGCCTACGAGCTCGACCGCTATCTCATCGGGCGCGCGGGCGAGCAGAAGAAGGAGCTGCCGCTCGGGCGCGTCGAGAACCAGCCCTACATCCACTACCGCAAGGGCAGCCTCGTGATGTACGCGATGGCCGACTACATCGGCGAGGACAACGTCAACCGCGCGTTGCACGCGCTCATCGAGAAGTACGCGCTCAAGGGGCCGCCGTACCCGAACGCAACGGCGTTGATCGACGAGCTTCGCGCCGTCACGCCGACGCAATACCAGTATGCGATCGACGACTGGTTCGAGTCGATCACGCTCTACGACAACCGCGCCACCAGCGCGGTGGCACGCATGCTCCCGGACGGCCGCTACGAGGTCACGATCGACGTCGTGGCGGACAAGCGCAAGGCGGACGAGCTCGGCAAGGAGACCGCCGCGCCCCTCGACGACTGGATCGACATCGGCGTGCTCGACGCCGAAGGCGTGCCGCTCTATCGCGAGAAGAAGCGCATCACCGCCGACAAGAGCACGTTCACCGTCACCGTCGCCGGCAAGCCGGCGCGCGCGGGCATCGATCCGCTCAACCTGCTGATCGATCGCAAGCCGAAGGACAATACCGTGGCGGTGGAGATGAAGTGACGGCGTAGCCATCATCCCCGCGCAAGCCACGGCGCAGGGGTCGTCCCCGCGAACGCGGGGAGCCAGTATCTTTCGGTCTCACGCCGCTGGGCCCCCTGCCTGGGCAGCGGCGACGAGCGGCCGTATCGTAAAATTGCCGCTTTTGCCCGCCGCGCCCCGCATGCAGACGTTCCAGCACATCATGCTCGCGCTGTCCCAGTACTGGGATCGCCAGGGCTGCGCGCTTCTGCAACCGTACGACATGGAAGTGGGCGCCGGAACTTCGCACACCGCCACGTTCCTGCGCGCGCTGGGACCCGAGCCGTGGCGCGCGGCATACGTGCAGCCTTCGCGCCGGCCCAA
>DASXAF010000016.1:0-27645 GCA_036406955.1 Casimicrobiaceae bacterium | reverse complement strand
GCGATCACCTGCGCCGCCTCGAGGTTGGTCTTGAAGATCGTGTCGTCGAAGCTGCGGCCGCCGACGAAGCCGCCGGTGTTGACGTCGATCGTGGTCATCGCCTCGGTCTGGTCGATGATCAGGTAGCCGCCCGACTTGAGGTCGACGCGCCGCGCGAGCGCCTTCTCGATCTCGTCCTCGACGCCGTGCAGGTCGAACAGCGGCCGCTCGCCCGCGTAGTGATGGATGCGGTCGGTGAGCGCCGGGGTGTACTCCCGCGCGAACTCCTGCATCCGGAGGAACGTCTCGCGCGAGTCGACCAGGATGCGCGACGTCTCCTCGGTCGCCATGTCGCGCAGCACGCGCTGCGCGAGGTTGAGGTCCTGGTAGAGCAGCGACGCCGCAGGCGCCTCCGCGGAGCGCTGCGTGAGGTCGCGCCAGAGCTTGGTGAGGTACTCGATGTCGGCCTGCATCTCGCGCTCGGACGCGGTCTCGGCCATTGTGCGGATGATGAAGCCGCCGGCCGTGCCCTCGGGAAGCAGCGTCTGCAGCCGCCCGCGCAGCGTCTCGCGCTCCGCCTCGTCCTCGATGCGCTGCGAGATGCCGATGTGCGAATCCTGCGGCAGGTAGACGAGCAGGCGGCCCGCGAGGCTGATCTGCGTGGACAGGCGCGCGCCCTTCGTGCCGATCGGGTCCTTGATGACCTGCACCAGCAGCGTCTGGCCTTCGTGCAAAATCTTCTCGATCGGCTTGTGCTCACCGCCGTGGCCGTTCTGCCGGTGCTCCCAGATGTCCGCGATGTGCAGGAAGGCTGCGCGCTCGAGGCCGATCTCGACGAACGCGCTCTGCATCCCGGGCAGCACGCGCGCCACGCGGCCGAGATAGGCGTTTCCGACCAGGCCGCGCGCGCTCGCGCGCTCGATGTGCAGCTCCTGCACCACCGCCTGCTCGAGCATCGCCACGCGCGTCTCCTGCGGCGTGACGTTGATCAGGATCTCGTGCGTGAGCCGCTCGACCCGTGTCGGCTCGAATTGCGGCGGGGCTTCGGTCAGGCGCATGGCCACGGCGAGCAGGGTGCCGCAGGCGTTATAGCACGCTCCAACGTGGCCGTCGAAGCCGCTCGGCTGGACGCCGCGCGCGCGCCACCGGGTTGCCCGGAATTGACGACCCTGTTAAATTGAGCTCGCCATGCCGATTCAGCGCATCGACCTCGCCGCGCAGCGCGCCCGCACCGCCGCGATGCGCAAGCCCAAGTCGCCGGATGCGAATCGCGCCCGCATCGTCGCGGCCGCCATCGACGAGTTCGCCGCGCGCGGCTTCAAGGGCGCGAGCATGGACGCGATCGCCGCTCGCACGCAGACGACGCGGGCGCTGATCAACTACTACTTCGGCAGCAAGGAGAAGCTGTACATCTCCGTGCTGGAGCGCGTCTACTCCGACATCCGCGAGGCCGAGAGTCACCTCGACCTCGACCACCTGGCTCCCGTCGACGCGCTGCGGCGCATCGTGGAGTTCACGTTCCACTACTACGTCCGCCACGTGGGCTTCGTGCGCCTGGTGGTCGCCGAGAACCAGGCGGGTGGCCGGCACCTGAGGAAGTCGAGCCTCATGCGCACGCTGAACCGGCCCATCATCGACCGCATCGGCCGAGTGCTCCAGCGCGGGCAGGCGGACGGCTCGTTTCGGCGCGACGTCGACGCGATCGAGGTGCACAAGGCGATCGCGGCGCTCGGCATCTTCAACATCACCAACCAGTACACCTTCGGCGCGATCTTTCAGACCGACATGGGCGCCAGGGGGAACGTTGCGCGACGACGCGACGTCGTCGCCGACATCATCGTAAGCTATCTCACAAACGTGCCACGAGGCATTTGAAAGGAGGAAGGCCATGGAAAGCAAGTTCGATCGCCGCACGGCCCTGAAGGCCGGTGTTGCGCTGGCCGCCGCGGCCGCCACGCCGTCCTGGGCGCAAGCCAAGCCGAACATCCGTTTCGCCGCCGTGTTCTCGGACAAGGACATCCGCGCCGACATGATCAAGATGCTGGCGAAGGACGTGGAGCCCGACGTCACCATCGAGCCGTATTACAACGGATCGCTGTACAAGCAGGGCACGGAGCTCGTGGCGCTGCAGCGCGACAACCTCGAGATGGCCAACGTCGCGCCGCAGGACATCTCGAAGCAGGTGCCGGCGTGGTCCATCCTGACGTCCGCGTACCTGTTCCGCGACGCCAACCATCTGCACAGCTTCTTCGGAAGCGACCTCGGCGCGCAGATGAAGGGCATGGTCGAGGACCAGCTCAAGGTGAAGATCCTGGGCCCGACGTTCTTCGGCACGCGCCAGGTGGGGCTCAAGCCGAAGAAGAAGATCAGCACCCCTGCCGACATGGCGGGGATCAAGCTGCGCATGCCGCCGGGCGAGGCCTGGCAGCTCCTCGGCCGCTCGCTCGGCGCGAACCCGACGCCGATGGCGTACGCCGAGGTCTACACCGGCCTGCAGACCGGCGCCATCGACGGCCAGGACAATCCGCTGCCGAACGTGCAGAACATGAAGTTCTACGAGGTCATGTCGCAGATCGTGCTCACGTCCCACCTCGTGGGCTTCGACCTGCTCACCATGAACCTCAAGACGTGGCGCGCGTTGTCGCCCGACAAGCAGAAGGCCTTCCAGGCGGCGTGCGACAAGGCGCTTCATTGGAGCGCCTCCGAGCATCTCAAGCGCGAGGCCGAGCTCGCCGACGGCTTCAAGAAGCAGGGCCTCGACGTCTACACGCCGGACATCAACGCGTTCCGCACGTACGCGCAGAAGGTGTACCTGGGCTCCGACGACGCCAAGGAGTGGCCGAAGGGCATGCTCGAGAAGATCAACGCGCTCAAGTGATGCGCGCGGTCGGCACATCGCTGCGCCGGCGAGACGAGAACGCCGCCGCGATCATGCTGGGCGTCATGTTCGGGGCCTTCGTCCTGCAGGTCCTGTTCCGGTACGTCTTCAATTTCCCGATCGGATGGACCTCCGAGCTGACGGTCGCGCTGTGGCTGTGGATCGTGCTGTGGGGCGCTTCGTTCGTGCTGAAGGAGACGGAGGAGGTTCGCTTCGACCTTCTCACCGCGGCGGTCGGCCCTCGTGTGCGTAGCGGCATGGCGGCGGTCTGCGCCGTTGCGCTGCTCGTGCTGTACGGCGCGTCGCTGCCGGCCAGCTATTCGTACGTGAGCTTCATGAAGGTCGAGAGGGCCGCCTATCTCAAGGTGCCGCTGAGCTGGCTCTACTGCATCTACGTCGTCTTCCTCGTCGCCATCCTGGTTCGCTACGCCTGGCTGCTCGTCCGCCTGCTGCGCGGCGGCGAGGCCGAGGAAGCCGACATCACCCACGCGAGCGGGGGGCTATGAACCTCAGCAGCCCCTTCGGGCTCGCCGTCGCGGCCATCGTGTTGCTGAGCGTCTTCGGCTTGCCGATCGGGCACGCCATGATCGCCGGCTCGGTGCTCTATCTGTGGCTCGCGGGGCTCGACCTCGGCACCGCGGCGGAGCAGCTCCTGAACGGCATGTACACGAGCTACCTGCTGCTCGCGATCCCGCTCTTCATCCTCGCCGCCGAGTTCATGAACAGCGGCAGCATCATGGATCGCCTGCTCCGCTTCTGCAACGCGCTGGTCGGCCGCTTCCGCGGCGGCATGGCGCACGTCAACGTCGTGCAGAGCATCATCTTCGCCGGCATGTCGGGGTCGGCGCTCGCGGATGCCGCGGGCAGCGGCAAGATCATGCAGGTCCTCATGACGCGCGACGGCCGGTACACGCCGGCGTTCGCGGCTGCGCTCACGGCGGCGTCGTCGGTGATCGGGCCGATCATCCCGCCGTCGATCCCGCTGGTGATCTACGCGCTCGTTTCCGACACGTCGATCGGCTACCTGTTCCTGGGCGGGGTGATTCCAGGCGTACTGATCGGGATCGTGCAGATGGCGCTGATCGCCGCGGTGGCGAAGCGCCGCAATTTCCCGGTCGAGCAAAAGGTGCCGATCCGCGAGCTGCCGCGCATCACCTGGGAGGCGTTTCCGGCGCTGCTCATGCCCGTGATCCTGCTGGGCCTCATGTACAGCGGGGTTACCACGCCCACCGAGGCGGCGGCCGCCGCGGCGCTGTACGCGCTGCTGGTCTCGGCGTTGCTCTATCGCAGCGTCTCGTGGCGCGACATCTACAACGCGCTGAACACCAGCGCGCGCATCACCATCTCGATCGGGATGCTGATCGCCGGTGCGCTGGTGTTCAACTACGTGGTGACGGTCGAGAACATCCCGAAGTCGGTCGCCGCGATGTTCAGCGGCATGCAGATGTCGCCGATCGGGTTCCTGCTGCTCGCCAACGTGCTGCTGCTGGTCCTCGGCTGCTTCCTCGAGGGAACGACCATCCTGCTGGTGATCGTGCCGGTGCTCCTGCCCACGGCACAGTCTCTCGGCATCGACCTGGTGCACTTCGGCGTCGTGGCGGTGGTGAACATCATGATCGGCCTCGTCACGCCGCCGTACGGCCTGCTGCTGTTCATGATGGTCAAGATCGCCAACGTGTCGCTCACCGAGCTCGTCCGCGAGGTGGTGCCGTTCCTGGCCGTCATGATCGTCGCGCTCGCGCTGATCACGCTGTTCCCCGACCTGGTGCTCTTCCTGCCGCGCGTGTTCGGCTACAAGGGCTGAGCGCCGGCGGGCTCACGCACGCCCGCCTTCCTTCGCAACCGGCGAGCCGCGGCAACGTGCTCCTCGCGCGATCGCCTATTGACATCGATTGCGGCGGCCGGGATACTTTTGGGAAAACGCAACCGAGTTCTATCCAGCAGAACATCGGTCACGCGGACCGGGTTTACCACGCACGGCGTGCGAGTCCCCCCACCTCGCGCGCGTGCTTCCATCGAGAGGAGCACAAATGACGACACATCTCCTGCGCGCGGCGCTGGCTGCCGCAGCCTTCTCGTTCGCGATGATCGCGGGCAACGCGCTGGCGAGTCCCGGCGAGCCGACCGTTCCCGAGCCCACCAACGGCAATGCGCCGCCGGGGACCAAGGACGACTTCGACGTGACGTATAACGTCTGCCGCGGAACCGACCCGCGTTGCTACCACCCGTGGACGCAGGACCGCCAGAACAAGGTGCTTCTGTACACACGCACGGCCGGGCCGCGGCACGCGAACCTGGGTCCGGCGCTCGGGCCGGGCCTGAACCCGCCGCTCGCGGCGACCAACGTGGTGCAAAACGCCATCATCAAGTGGATGGGCGAGCAGGGCGTCGCCGTCGATTACACCGAGGATGTCGGCGCGTTCGCGAGCGCCGTCGGCGTCACGTCCCGGTACAAGGCGGTCATCTTCATCAGCACCAGCCGCGATGCGCTTTGGAAGCACGGCACCGCGGTCGACCCGGTCCAGGCGACGAACACCACCACCGGCGCACACCTCGACGCGGGACGTACGGCGCTTCGCCAGTACCTGCGCGCAGGCGGCGGTTTCGTCGGCATCCACAACGCCTTCGGAACGGAATACAACTGGCCGTACTACGAAGGCCTGCTCGGCAACGCGAACTTCTACGACCACGGGCCGTTCCAGGAGGGAGACGTCGAGACCGTCGCCAAGCACGACTCGTCGACCGACGGGCTTCCGGCGCGCTGGCACTTCAAGGACGAGTGGTACAACCTCGTGCCGTATCCGACCAACGTGAAGTTCCTGCTCACCGTCGACGAGGCGTCGTTGCCGAACGGCGCGGCCGCCACGCATCCGGGCCATGGCAAGTTCCATCCGGTCGCGTGGTGCCAGTATTACGACGGCGGTCGTGCGTGGCTCACCACGCTCGGACACGACACCAACGCGTTCACGGATGGATCGGGCTCTCCGGGACAGGCGCAGTTCAAGAGCCTGATCGTCAACGGCATTCTCTCGGCCATGGGCAACCTGCCGTTCTGCGGCTCGTGACCTGACGCGCAGGATTCGAGGCGGCATCGATCGGGACCCGTGCGGGTCCCGATCGGCTCCGCGTCATGCCATTGCGTTGGCGTCACGACACGCGGGGCGCATCGTCATGGCAGCATCTGTCACGCGCTCATGAGCGTCAGGAACGCGCGCGTCCCCGTGCTCGTCGCCGCGGTCCTCGTCGCGATCGCGATGCTGCATTACTGGCGAGGCACTCGCGCGCCCGATGGCGCGAGCGCGCAACCTCAGCCATCGACGGCCGATGTCGTGTACGGTGACATCCCGCGTGCGCCTGTCGTCACGCCCCGTGCGGCCGCTTCCGCATCGGCCGCGTCGGCGCATCCGTCCGCCGCCACGAGCACGTCACCGTCGTCCGGCGACGCGGTGCCTGCGTTGCACGTGGGCGCTCCGACGCAGGCGCTGCAGGGCGAGGTGTTCGAGGCTCGAGTCGACGTGCAGGCTCCGGGCGGGCTGCACGACCTGTCGTTCACCGTGACGTATGACAAGAAACGCCTCGCGCTGGTGGGGTGGTCGCCGGGAGGTTTCGGGCAGGTCGAGGCTTCGCCGCCGCAGCTCACGGTGCAGGAGCCGAGCGAAGGCAACGTCGACGTCCGCTTCAGCCTCGGCGACGCACGGTTCATGTCGGGAGCGGGAAGCGTCGTCGTGCTGAAGTTCGAGGCGATCAGGCGCGGAACGTCGCCGATACGAGTGGAGAGCGCCGCGATCGGCGACCACGCGGGCATCACCGAGCGGCGCAGCATGTCGACCGGACGGGGCGCTCTGCTCACGATCCGCTGACCCGTCGCATCGACGCCACTGCGCCGGTGCGGCCGCTCGTTTCGACGGGTGACGTCGCGCGCGCACCACGCCCGATCCGCGCTTCCGAGCCGCTTTCGCACTTCGGGGTCGCCGTGGTTCACGCGCCGGTGCTTGCGCTCCACGCGCAGGCGCATTGACAACGACAATCTCGTTTCCTACAGTTATGAAACGCTGTTCTATGCAATAGAACACGCTGCGGCAACGACGTGCCGGATCATCCCGACGCGCGAAGCGCCGAACAAGGACGCGCCGTTGCGACCGCAAACAGCAAACGGAGGAGGCATCGCATGAAATCGACCCTCATCGCGTCGTCGCTCGTCGCCGCTGCGGCAATGCTGGATTCATCCGGGGCAATCGCGGCCGCGAAGGACCTGTCGTCGTGCTGCACGCCGGCCGACCAGGATTTCCCGAAGGTGGCCGGCAACCTCGGCAACCAGGGGTTCTCGTCGCTGACGCAGGTCGACAGCCACAACATCGAGAAGCTCGGGCCGGCATGGTTGAACCACGTTTCGGCCGCGCCGGTGACCACGCCGGTTCCGGGGCCGGGGACGGACGACGCGGGCCAGCAGACGACGCCGATTGCGATCGACGGCGTGATCTACATGGACACGCCGAGCGGCGACGTCATCGCGATCGACGGCAAGACCGGCAAGACCAAGTGGAAATGGCATCCGACCGAGTTCAGCACGAGCGGCACGCGGCGTGGCGTTTCCGTCGGCGACGGGAAGGTGTACACGCTCGCGGGAGGTCAGCGCGTCGTGGCGCTCGACAAGGAGACCGGTGCGCAGGTGTGGGTGTCGCAACCCACCGGTCCGGGCGGGGAGAGCCTCGGCAACATCCAGAAGGTCGCCACGATCTATTACGACGGCCTCGTCTACCTCGGGGGCAACGACGGCCAGCGCAACGCGGCGTTCGCCGTGCACTCGAGCGACGGCAGCCTCGCCTGGTACTTCTATGGCGGCGCCGAGCCCGGCCGGGTCGTCACGGACGTCAACGGAAACACGATCGACGCGGGCGCGACCTGGGGCCCGCCGCTGAACGGTCAGAGCTGCGCGCTCACCGGAGGCGTGGCCGCGTGGATCCATCCGTCGATCGATCCCGAGCTCGGGATGGTGTATTACGCGTTCGGCAACGTACGGAGCTGCAACTCGTCACAGGATGGCTCGCTGCGTCCCGGCGACAACCTGTTCGGCAACTCGCTCGTGGCGCTGGACCTCAAGACCGGCGCGTACAAGTGGCACTTCCAGTCGATTCGCCACGATCACTGGGACATGGACAACACGAGCCCGCCGCCACTGGCCGACATCGAGGTCAACGGTCAGATGCGGAAGGTGATCTACTACGGCGCCAAGGCGCCCATGACGTTCATCATCGACCGCACGAACGGCAAGCCGATCACGGCGCTCGACGAGAAGCCGAGGCCCACCGACGCGAGGCAGGCGAGCGCGGGGACGCAGAAATTCCCGTCGCAAGGCATGTGGGTGCCGGAATGCGTCGTCTGGGAGAAGCTCGACCCGAACGACATCCCGGGCAATCCGTGGCGCGGCGTGCCGAACTACGACGGCTACCAGCCCGACGCATCGGGCAATCTGGTCTACACCGAGCCGAACTACCTGTCGTCGAACGACACGCCGTTCGTCACGTATCCGCCCGAGTACGGCGCGACGCATCGCAAGGGCTGCCTGTTCGACGATCACTGGGACCTGCCGGTGCTGTCGACGACGAGCCAGAACGGCGGCGCCGACTGGTCCGACCAGGCGTACAGCCCGAACACGCGGCTCGTGTACATCCCCTACGGCGTGAACAACGTGGCGCACGACCGCACGGAGGGCGGCAATGGGCTTCGCGCGCTCGGCCAATACCAGACGGGCGGCCTGGTCGCACTCGACGCAACCAGCGGCAACGTCGTGTGGAGAAACCACTTCGGCCTGGACGCCGCGCACGGCCAGCACCCGCTCGTCACGGCGAGCAACCTCCTGTTCATCGGCGATCCCGCCGGCTGGCTGCACGCGATGGATGCCGCGACGGGCGAGGAGCTGTGGAAATTCCAGACCGGATTCGCGATCAGCTCCGGCGCGATCACGTACATGGTCGACGGGGAGCAGTACGTCGCCGTGTTCGCGAGCGGCACCGGCATCCCGTACGGCAACTCGCTCACCGAAGGCGACACGCTGTGGGCGTTCAAGCTCGGCGGTACAGCCAGGTACACCGATGCCGGCGGCAACGTCGTTTCCGGCAGCAGCGAGGCGCCGACGCCGGGACCGCTGGCGATTCGCCGCCCGGTCGGCGGCAGCGCGGTCGACGGCAGCACCGTCGACAACACGGTCTACCTCGGGCGCAATTCGAGGAACGACGTCGCGTCGGCGCGTGACAGCACGAGCACGAGCGGCATGAACCCGACGTTCCTGCGCGTGCCCGTCGGGACCGCGGTGACGTTCCTCAATCCGGGTGCCGCCACGTTCGCGAGCTTTCCCAACGTGAAGCCCCACTGCGCAACGCAGTTCTTCGAGGGCCTGTTCAACTTCAAGCTGAATCCGGGCGAGAGCGCGCAGTACACGTTCACGCGGGCGGGCGAGTATTTCTTCAACGACTGCACCGATCCGCGCCCCACCGGCAAGGTCGTGGTGTACGACGTGCCGATCGACGTGCCGGGCGCGCTGAGGTTCACGCCGAGCACGCTCGGCCTCGGCGCCGGCAACGGCGTGTTCACGGGCGTCAACGGTGTCGTTACGGCGCACTTCGACATCCCGGACGGTTACGCGGCCGAGGGCGAAGTCACGCTGAAGACGCCGCTGTCGTCAATGCTGTTCACGCCGGTCTCGACCAACGCGGGCTCGGGCGGCAGGCATCTCGTCGCGCAGTTCAGCAAGGCCGACATCGACAACAACATACCTGCGGGCGACTCGGTTCCGCTCGTACTGAACGTCACGGTGCTGCAGAACGGCGTGGAGAAGCAGCTCACGTCCACGGTCGACGTGAAAGTCGTGAAGTAAGGCGAGCGGAACCGATTGCTCGCCGATCGGGCCGCCGCGAGGCGTGCGGCGGCCCGGATCGCTGGCTGCAAGGCGTTTGATCCAAAGCCGAGGTCGAGGACAAGCATGCTGCACCCACGTATCGCGCCGATGATCCTGCTCGTTTCGATGCTGGCGGCTTCGCGGGCCGAGAGCCAGCCGTACGCGTACGTCGTCAGCGAAGCCCCGCCGACCGTGTCGATCATCGACACGCGGACCGACAAGGTCGCTTCGACGTTCGAGACCGGCGAGAAGCCGGATGCCATCGCCGCGTCGATCGACGGCGCGCGCTTGTACGTCGCCGATCGCAACGGAACGCTCGTCGAGCGCGATCTCTACGAGGACAAGCAGACCGGGCGCATCACGTTGCATGGCCCGGCGAAGGCGCTGAGCCCGAGTCCCCGGGGCAGGACGCTCGCCATCGTCGTCGACGGCACGCACGACGTCGCGCTCGTCGACACGCCGACCTTGCGCGTCACGAAGACGATCCGCCTCGGCGGCAAGGCGCTACACGCGGTGTTCAGCCCCGACGGGCGAACGATTTACGCAACCGCCGAGGGTGGCGATTCGGTCGATGTCATCGACGTGTCAAAGGGCGCCGTGATCGGCTCGATCCGGGTGGGTCGCGAGCCGGGCAGCGTCGCGTTCGCGCCCGACGGCTCGCGGGCGTACGTCGCCGCCGGCGACGGGATCGTCGCGATCGACGTTCGGCGCCGTGCGGTCGTCGCGCGCGTCAGGTCATCCGGCACGCCCGGCGACGTGGCCGTGCATCCGGACGGCAAGCGCGTCTTCGTGAGCGTTCCCGAGGCGGGAACGGTGCAGGTGCTCGATGTCGCGACGAACCGCTTCGTGGCGAGCATCGACGCCGGCCCGGGCGCCGCCGCCATGGCGTTCACGGCGGATGGGCGCAAGCTCTACGCGGCGAACGCGGCCACGAAGGAAGTTGCGGTGATCGACGCGGCTACCTGCCGGCGAACGGCGGCGATACCGCTCGCCGGGCCACCGTCGGCGATGGTGATCAGCGATCGGCCGACGTTGCCGCGCGATTGGTAGAGCGGCGGCCGCGCCTCAGGAAACCTTCTCGGTGCGCCGCTTGCCGCGAGAGCGGTCGGCGCGTGACCGGGCGGACGGATAGACGCTCGCGTCGCCGCCGAATGCGCTCGTCAGGCCGGCCGCGTGCCGGAAAAGCGATCGTACGATCGGCTCGACGTGTCCCGCATCGATCCGATAGCGCGGCCCCGACACCGCGAGCGCGCCGATGAAGCGCTGGTTGAGGCCGAACACGGGACAGGCGACCGCCGACACCTCGGGATCCCGTTCGCCGAACGAGGCCGCATAGAAGTCGCGGCGGACCTGCTCGGATCGCTCGCCGGCCGCGCCCTCGAATGCACGAATGACGTGGCTGGCGGCGCCGAGCTTGAGCGGCAGCCGGGCACCTTCGTGGACCGAGTCCCGAACGGATCGGGCCGAATCCACGCGGTGCAGGCAGATGCGCTGGTCGCCGTCCCGCACGTAGAACGATGCGCCCTCGCGGAGCTCGTCGACGATCGCGCGCAGCACGGGAGGAACGATCGACGCGGTGCGGAAGTGCCGCTGGTAGATCGAGCCCAGGTAGAAGACCTTGGAGCCGAGGTGGTACAGGCCGTCCTCGGTGCGCAGCAGGTACCCGTACTTCTCGAGCGAGCGCGCGAGGCGCAGCACCGTGCTCTTGTAGAGGCCCGTGCGCCGGGCGATCTCCGCGAGCGTGAACACGTGCTCGTGGTCGTCGAACGCGTCCAGGATGGACAGTGCGCGGTCTACCGCTGCAACGCCGTCGTCGCGGGCCATGGGTCCGGGCAGGGATTGACGGACAGTGCCGATTATAGAATGATGTTGCGTACTGTAGAACAGTGCCTTCCGCGACGCAAGCATGCCGGCCGTGACCAGCCCCGCCTCCGATGAATTGGCCCAGTATGAGCTTTTCGTGGACGGGCGGGCCGTGCGGCCCTCGGCCGGCGAATACTTCCTGACCGAAGACCCGTTCACCGGGCGAGCGTGGGCCCGCATCGCGCGCGGCAACGCCGCCGACGTCGATGCCGCCGTCGCGGCGGCGCATCGCGCGTTCGGCACGGGGCCGTGGCCCGCGCTTTCGCCGAGCGAGCGAGGTCGCCTGCTGTGGAAGCTGGGCGACGCCATCGCGGCCCACGCACCGCGCCTCGCCGAGGTCGAGCGCCGCGACAACGGCAAGCTCGCCTCCGAAGTGACCGCGCAGGTGCGTTACATGGGCGATTACTTCAAGTACTACGCCGGGCTGGCCGACAAGATCCAGAGCGACGTCATTCCGACGGACAAGAAGGGCGTCTTCGCCTACACGCGCTACGAGCCCAAGGGTGTGGTCGCCATCATCACGCCGTGGAACTCGCCCTTGACGCTGACGAGCTGGAAGCTCGCGCCTGCGCTTGCCGCGGGGTGCACCGCAGTGGTCAAGCCGTCGGAGTTCACCTCCGCCTCCATGGTGGAGCTCGCGCAGATCGCGGCCGAGGCGGGCCTGCCGAGCGGCGTGTTGAACGTCGTGACGGGCTTCGGCCCTGAGGTCGGCGAGCCGCTCGTCACGCACGAGCGGGTCGCGCACGTCGGCTTCACGGGAGGAGACGCGGCGGGACGCAAGGTCTACGAGCTCGCGGCGCGAGGCCTGAAGACCGTGACGCTCGAGCTCGGCGGCAAGTCTCCGAACATCGTCTTCGACGACGCCGACTTCGCGCAGGCCGTCAAGGGCGTGGTATCCGGCATCTTCGCCGCTTCGGGGCAGAGCTGCCAGGCCGGATCGCGCCTGCTCCTGCAGGCAAGCATCCACGACCGGTTCATCGCCGATCTCGTCGCGTTCATGAAGGACGTGAAGCTCGGCGACCCGGCGCTTCCCGACACCCAGATGGGTCCCATCGCGACGCGCCCGCAGTTCGACAAGGTCATGGAGTACATCCGCGTCGCGAAGGAAGAAGGCGCGCGCTGCGTGCTCGGCGGAAGAGCGCGGCCCGACCTCGGTGCGGGACTGCTCGTCGAGCCGACCATCTTCGCCGGCGTGCGCAACGACATGCGCATCGCGCAGGAAGAGGTCTTCGGTCCCGTCCTGGCGGTCATTCCTTTCAAGGACGAGCAGGACGCCATCCGGATCGCGAACGACATCCGGTTCGGCCTGGCGGCCGCCGTGTGGACGAGAAGCCTCCATCGCGCCATGCTGCTCACCGAGAAGCTGCAGGCGGGGACGGTGTGGGTCAACAACTACCGCGCCACGAGCTTCACGTCTCCGTTCGGGGGCTACAAGCAGTCGGGAATCGGCCGCGAGTCGGGCATTGACACGATCCGCGAGTACCTGAACACCAAGTGCGTCTGGATCTCGACCGACCTCGACGTGCCCAACCCGTTCATTCGCCGCTAGGACTCGCAACGTGCCGTTCAGTGCCATTCCCGCTGCAAGAGCGGACAGGTGCGCTTCGGCAGCGGGAGGCGAGGCGGCGGCCGCCGGTCCGGTGCTCGCCGGCATTCGCGTTCTCGACCTGACGAACGTGCTGTCGGGACCCTTCTGCGCCTATCAGCTCGCGCAGCTCGGCGCCGACGTGATCAAGGTCGAAGTGCCGGGACATGGCGATCTCGCGCGCCAGCTCGGCGCGGATGCATCGCTCAACGCGAAGCTGATGGGCGCGTCGTTCCTCGCGCAGAACGGCGGGAAGAAATCCGTCACGGTGAACCTCAAGGTTGCCGAGGGCCGTGAAGTGCTGGTTCGACTGGCACGCACGGCCGACGTGCTGGTCGAGAACTTCCGCCCGGGCGTCATGCGCCGCCTCGGCGTGGACTACGACGTGCTCGCGAAGGAAAACGGCGCGCTCGTGTACTGCGCCATTTCGGGTTTCGGCCAGGACGGCCCGCTCAAGGACGCGCCGGCGTACGACCAGATCATCCAGGGCCTGTCGGGAATGATGAGCATCACCGGCGACGAGCGCTGCGCACCGATGCGCGTCGGCTACCCGGTCGCCGACACGCTGGGCGGCATGACGGCCGCGTTCGCGATCGCCGCCGCGCTCGTGCGCCGGGCGCACACCGGGCAGGGCGCGTTCATCGACGTGTCGATGCTCGACACGGCGCTGGCATCGATGGGCTGGGTCGTGTCGAACTACCTCATCGCCGGCCGCAGGCCCGTGCCCATGGGCAACGACAATTTCACCGCGGCGCCGTCCGGGACGTTCGCGACCGGCGACGGGCCGATCAACATCGCGGCGAACAAGCAGGAGCAGTTCGAAACGCTCGCGCGAGTCATCGGACGCGAGGAGCTGATCGGCGACCCGCGCTTCGCCACGCGCGAGGCGCGAAAGCACAACCGGAACGCGATCAACGCGGAGGTCGAGGCCGGCTTGCAAAGGAAACCCGCCGCGGAATGGGAGCCGCTCCTGAACGCGGCCGGCGTGCCCGCGGGCCGCGTTCTCACGGTTCCCGAAGCGCTCGCCACGGCGCAGGTCGCGCAACGCGAGTTGCTGCAGACCCTCCACGGCGAACCCGACAGCGGGCGCGAGGCAATCACCGTGACGCGCTCGGGCTTCAGGCTGCGCGGCGCCGACCCGGACGTCGGCCTGCCGCCGCCCCGGCTGGGGGAGCACACCGACGAGATCCTGGCCGAGCTGGGCTATGACGCCGGCGACATCCGGCGCCTGCGTAGCGCAGGCGCCGTGTGAGTCGCAACCGATGCATCGACGGGCGGCGTCCGCGAAGCGCAGCATGAGCCCATGACGAGCAAGAGCCCCGAGCAGCTGTTGCAGGACGCGTCGGCCTGGTGGGAGACGTCGATCATCGACATCCACCCGGGCCGTATCGCCGTGCGCGGCTATCCCATCGAGCAGCTGATCGGCCGGGTGAGCTTCGCGCAGATGATCTGGCTGATGCTGCGCGGAGAGCTGCCGTCCCGTGGCCAGGCCGACCTCCTCGAAGCGGCGCTGGTGCCCGCCGTCGATCACGGGCCGCAGGCGCCGTCGATCGCGATTGCCCGCATGGCCGTCACCTGCGGCGTTCCCGTCAATGGCGCGATGGCATCCGCCATCAACGTGCTGGACGACGTGCACGGCGGCGCCGGGCAACAGTGCATGGAGCTGTATCGCGAGATCGATGCGGCAGCGGGCGCCGATGCCGACTTCGCAGGCGCCGCGCGCACGGTGATCGAGGCGCGCATCGCGGCGGGCGAGAAGATCGTGCCCGGATTCGGGCACCGGTTTCATCCGATCGACCCGCGCACGGAGCCGTTGCTCGCGCTGGTGGCGCGAGCCAGGCGCGACGGCGTGATCGACGGCCGTCATGCGGACATCGGGCGAGCGGTGGAAGCGGCGCTCGCCGACATGAAAGGCCGGCGCATCCCGATGAACATCGACGGCGTCACGGCCGTCATCTTCTGCGAGCTCGGCTTCCCGCCCGAGCTCGGACGCGGCCTTTTCGTGTTGTCGCGCTCGGTCGGGATCCTCGCGCATGCGTGGGAGCAGATGCAGCGCGGGCGGCGCATCATGGGACCGATGCCCAAGGAGATACCGTATCGATACAGCGGACCGGGCACGCGCGCGGTGCCCGAGGACCCGCATCGTCCGCAAGGCACGGCAGAGTAGGCCGCCGCCTGCCGGTGAAGGCATTCGACAGGAGCATCGACATGAAAGACCTGATCGCCCAGCAGCTCGTGAAGTACCTCGAGGGACGCGGCGTCGAGCACGTCTTCGGCCTTTGCGGCCACACGAACATCGCGGTTCTGGCCGCGCTCTCCCGGAGTCGCATCGAGTTCGTCAACGTGCGGCACGAGCAGATCGCGGCGCATGCGGCCGACGGCTATGCGCGCGCGAAGAAGCAGACGGCCGTCCTGCTGACGCATCTCGGGCCGGGCTTGACGAATGCGGCGACCGGCGTCGCGAATGCCGCGCTCGACTCGATCCCGATGGTCGTGATCGCCGGCGACGTTCCCACGCACTATCACGGCAAGCACCCGCACCAGGAAGTCAACCTGCACGCCGACGCGTCGCAATTCGAGATCTACCGCCCGTTCGTCAAGCGGGCGTGGCGCGTCGACCAGCCGGATCTGTTTCCCGAGATCGTCGACAAGGCGTTCCAGCTCGCCGAGAGCGGCCGACCGGGGCCCGTCCTCGTCGACGTGCCGATGGACATTTTCTCCCGGGAGATCGACACCGAGCGTTTCGAGCGCCTGACGCACCACACCAAACGGTTGCACAAGCCGTCGCTCGACGATCGCACGGCCGCCGATATCGTGGACAAGCTGCTGAAGGCGCGCCGTCCGCTTCTCTACGTGGGCGGCGGAGTGCTCATTGCCGACGCGGCGCAGGAGCTGCGCGCGCTGGTCGACCACCTGTCGTTGCCGGTCGCGCATACGCTGATGGGAAAGGGCGCGCTACCGGACGACCATCCGCTCGTGCTCGGCATGACGGGCTTCTGGGGCACGCGCTTCATCAACGAGCAGTGCCGGGCCGCCGACTGGGTCCTCGCGCTCGGCACGCGATTCTCCGAGGCGGACTGCAGCTCGTGGGAGCGCGACTACACGTTCAACTTCCCGCCGGCGCGCCTGATGCAGGTCGACATCGACCCGTCCGAGATCGGACGCAACTTTCCCGTCGAGATCGGTGCGGTGGCCGACCTCAAGGAGGCGCTCGGCGTCATCGACCGCGTGGCCCGCGAGATGGCGCCCGACGGCGTTCGCAGGCCCGAATTGGTACGCGACATCGCGCGCGCGCGCGAGGAATTCGTGTCGAGCACGACGGAGCATGCCCGCAGCGATGCGTACCCGATGCGCCCGGAGCGGATCCTCGCCGACGTTCGCGCGACGCTCCCGCGCGATGCGCTCATCACCACCGACGTGGGCTGGAACAAGAACGGCGTGGGACAGCAATTTCCCATCTACGAGCCCGGCACGATCTTCACGCCGGGCGGCTACGCGACGATGGGGTTCGGTGCGCCGGCCGCGGTCGGCGCGAAGATCGCCTGCCCGGAACGAGTCGTCGTTGCGCTCGTCGGCGACGGCGGCTTCGGCCAGAACCCGTCCGTGCTCGCAACCGCATTCGAGCAGGACGCCGCGGTGGTGTGGGTGATCATGAACAACTGCGCGTACGGAACCATCGCCGGCCTGGAAAAGGCGCATTACGACACGACCTACGGCACCGTGTTCGAAAAGGACGGCAAGCCGTATTCGCCCGACTACGCCGCGATCGCGAGGGCTTACGGAGTCGACGGCATCAGGATCGATGCCGCCGATGATTTCCGTCCCGCGCTCGAGCGCGCGATCCGCTCCGGCCGACCCGTCGTGATCGACGTCATGATGCAGAACGAGCCGGTTCCGACGGCCGGTTACTGGAACATCATGGACATCTACTCGCCCGGACAGCGGCGCACCCATCTCGCCACCGAAGCGCTGCCGGTCGATTGACGCGGCGACGCGTCAGATCGCCGGAACGCCGGCGCGCGCGAGCAGGGCCGCGGTCTCCGCCAGGGGAAGGCCCATCACGCCGGAGTAGCTGCCTTCGAGTCGCGTGATGAAAGCAGCCGCCCGCCCCTGGATGGCGTAGGCGCCGGCCTTGTCGCGCGGCTCGCCGGTGGCGACGTAGCGCTCGATCTCCGCGCGCGAGAGCTTGCGCAGCGTGACGCGCGACACCAGGACCTCGACGTCGGTGCGGTCGTCGCAGCGCAAGGCAACCGCCGTCATGACCTCGTGCGTGCGGCCCGACAAGCGCTCGAGCATCGTCACGGCGTCCTCGTCGTCCCGCGGCTTGCCGAAGATCGCGTGCCCGAGGACCACCTCGGTGTCGGCGCCGAGGACCGGAAGCGCCGCCAGCTTGCGATTCTGCATGCGCTGCGACCCCACCTGCGCCTTGGTGCGCGCCATCCGCTCGACGTAGTGCCCGGGTGGCTCGGCGTCGAGCGCTTCCTCGAGGACGTCGCGGTCGCGGCCGCTCGCCTCGCGCAGGAGCAGCGTGTCGAACGGCACGCCGATCTGCCGCAGGAGCTCGGCGCGCCGGGGACTGCGGGAAGCGAGGTACAGCAGCGGTTCGCGGTTCATGACGGCCTCGACCGGGTTCACTCGCGATGATACGGGTGTCCGCCGATGAGCGTCACCGCGCGATACACCTGCTCGACCAGCAGGACGCGCACGAGCGCATGCGGGAGCGTGAACGCGGACAGCGAGAGCACGGCGTCGGCGCGAGCGCGAACGCGAGGCGAAAGGCCGTCGGCGCTGCCGATCGCGAACGCGACATCCTGCGCCTCGTCGTGCCAGCCGCGCAATCGGCCGGCGAAATCATGCGTGGTCCACGCGCGTCCCCGCTCATCGCAGGCGATCAGCCGATCACCGGCGACGGTCGCTTCGATGCGCTCCGCTTCGGCTTCGAGGATCTGCTCGACGGTGCGGCCACGATCGCGTGCGGCGGGCTTGAGCTCGACGAGGTCGACGGCGTAATCGCGCGGCAGGCGCCGCGCATAGTCGGAGAACCCGGCATCGACCCACGCGGGCATGCGCTGCCCGAGCGCGACGATCCGTATCCTCATGCCGGGCGGCGCATTCGGCTCATGCCCGGCGTCGGAGGCGCTTCAGGCGGCCCGCGCCGCGCGGGCGCGCGGGGGCGGCGCCCACAGCTCCTCGAGGTTGTAATAGGCGCGCACGGCGGGCTGCATGATGTGCACGACCAGGTCGCCGGCGTCGACCAGGATCCACTCCGCCGTCTGCTCGCCTTCCACGCCGATGATGCTCGCGCCCGCCTCCTTCAGCTTGTCGCGCACGTTCTGCGCGAGCGCCTTCACCTGCCGATTGGAATCGGCGGAGGCGATGATCAGCGTGTCGTAAAGGCTGGTGAGCTTGCGAACGTCGAGAACGGTGATGTCGCGAGCCTTGATGTCTTCGAGGGCAGTGACGGCGATTTGCGCGAGGGCGTTACGTCGCATCCTGGGGTCGGGGACCGTAGAGTCGGTTGGTTTGAATATAAGCCAATACGGCAGGCGGGAGCAAACCGCGCACTTCACCGTAGGCGCCGCGCGCGAGCGCCGCCCGGATCGCCGTGGCCGAGATCGCGTTCGGCGTCACCGCCTGCACCACGATCGCGCCCGCCGGCTCCCGGCGCAGCACGCCCGGGTCCGCCGCAAGACGCCGCTCCCACTCACGGGCTAGTTGGGGCGGCATGGCGGCGATTGCAAGCGCAACCCCCGGCCGCTCGATGACGATGAGGTGCGCCAGCTCGAACACTTCGCGCCAGCGGTGCCACGTCGTGAGCGCCAGCAGCACGTCGGCGCCGACGATCAGCGCCAGCGAGCGGCGGGGCGCCTCGGCGCGCAAGCCTTCGAGCGTGAGCACGGTGTAGCTCTTGCCGGTACGTTCAATCTCCCGCGTGTCGAGGCCGAGACGCGGGAATTCGGCGAGCGCGAGGCGCAGCATCGCCACCCGATCGGGCGCCGACGCGTGCGGCGCGCCGCGGTGAGGCGGATCGCGCGCGGGCACCAGCCGCACCTCGATGGGCGCAAGCGCGTGCGCCACCTCGTCGGCGAGCCGCAGGTGGCCGTAATGCACCGGATCGAACGTGCCGCCCAGCAGCGCGAGCGGCTTTACCGCAACTGCCGTGTCGTGCGCCTCGCTCAGAACCGCGATCCCGGCGTTCGGAGGAACTCGATCTCCTCCGGCGTCGACTCGCGCTGGAGGATCGCGTTTCGGTGCGGAAAGCGGCCGAAGCGCCGGATCACGCCGGCGTGACGCTCCGCCCACGGCAGCGGGCTGCGCAAGCCGGTTTCGTCCGCGAGCGCACGAAAGAGCTTCACCGAGCGCTCCTGATCGTCGATCGTCTCGCTGTGCACGAACGGCATGTAGAGGAACCATCGCTCCATCGGCGCGAGCTCGCGGTCGAAGCCGCGTGCAATGGCGGCGTCGGCCGTCGCGAGCGCGCGCGCGTCACCGGCAAACGCATCCGGCGTGTCGCGAAACGCATTGCGCGTGAGCTGGTCGAGCACGATCACGCGCGCGAGCGATCCACGCGCCGTGGTCGTCCAGTCGCCCAGCCCACCCGCCAAGGCCTGTGCGATCAGCGCGCCGAAGCGCGTACGGATCGTGCCGTCGAACGCGGCATCCTTGCCGAACCATTCGGGCCGCTCGGCAAACGGCGCATCGGTCGTCGTCGCGGGATTTGCCGGGGCGAACCAGAACGCGAGCACGGCTTCGGCTTCCGCAGGCACCATGGCGCTTATCATACGGCCAGCCCGTCTCGCGGCCTCGCGTCCCCGCTTCCGCATGCAGACCTCGTATCGCAACGTCTTTCTCCTGGCTTGCTGCCAGGCACTGCTGCTCGCGAACGCGTCGGGACTCATCTCGCTCAACGGGCTGGTCGGCTACCAGCTCGCGGGCGACAAGTCGCTCGCGACGCTCGGCGTGACGACGTACGTGCTGGGCTCGGCCCTGGCGTCGTACCCGATGGCCCTGTGGATGGGACGTGTCGGCCGCCGCCGCGGGTTCATGGCCGGTGCCGCCGTCAACATCGCGGGCTGCGCCATCGGCGTGGCGGCGCTCTGGCTCGGAAGCTTCGCGCTGTTCTGCCTGTCGACGGCCATCATCGGCATCTACAACGCGATCGGCCTCCAGTACCGCTTCGCGGCGGCCGAAGTCGCCGCGCCGGGCGACAGGGCGCGCGCCATCTCGCTCGTGCTCGCCGGCGGCGTCGTCGGCGGCATGATCGGTCCGGAGGCGGCGAGGTGGTCGCGCGCGCTTTTCGCGACGCCGTTTCTCGGGACCTTCGTCGCCCTCGCGGGATTCGCGCTGGTTGCGCTGGCCGTGCAATCGCAGGTCGACGTGCCGCTGCCGAAGCACGAGGAACACGCAGCCGGCGCGCGCCCGCTCGCCGAGATCGCCGCGCAGCCGGTGTTCATCGTCGCGGTGATCACGGCGTCGCTGAGCTACGGTCTCATGAACCTGCTCATGACGGCCACGCCGATCGCGATGAGCTTCTGCGGGCACCCGTTCGGCGCCGCGGCGACGGTCATCGAATGGCACGTCGTGGGCATGTTCGCGCCCGGCTTCGTGACCGGATCGCTCATCTCGCGCTTCGGCGTGCTGCGCGTCATCGGCGCGGGGGTGGCGCTCGTGATGGCCGCCATCGGCGTGGCGTTGAACGGCATCACCGTGGCGCATTTCGTCGTCGCGCTCTCGCTGGTGGGCATCGGCTGGAACTTCATGTACACGGGCGGCACGGCATTGCTCACCGAATCGTATCGGCCGGCGGAGCGCGCACGCGTGCAGGGCGCGAACGATCTCATCCTGTTCGTCACCATGGGCGTGTCGTCGCTGTCGTCGGGTGCGCTCGTGACCGCGGCCGGATGGGAGACCGCGAACTGGGCGGGCGCTCCGGTGCTCGCGGTCATCGCGATCGCGATTGCCGCGCTTGGATGGCAGCGGAGCGCCGCGCGCGCGCCCGCATGACCACCGCGACGACCACGTAGGCGATCGCGCCCGCGACGACACCCGCCGCGGCATTGAGCAGCATCATCAACACCGTGTCGACGACGGCGTCGAGCGAAGGAGGCACCGTCAATGCATCGCGCCACGATTCGAAGCGGTGACGCACGAACGACACGCCGTGCGCGAGGATGCCGCCGCCGACCAGGAACATGGCCGCCGTTCCGGCGATGGACAACGCCTTCATGAGGTACGGCGCCGAAGCCAGCACCGCGCGGCCCACGCGCTGCGCAACCGCGCTGCCGCGGCGACACAGATGAAGGCCCACGTCGTCGAGCTTGACGATGCCGGCGACCAGGCCGTACACGCCGACCGTCATCGCGAGCGCGATGCCGACCAGCACGAGGACGCGCGTGGCGAGGTCCGCGGAGGCGACCGTGCCGAGCGCGATGGTGACGATCTCGGCCGAGAGCACGAAATCCGTGCGGATGGCGCCCTTGATCTTCTGCTTTTCGAGTGCGGCCACGTCCACCGCGGCATCGGCGAGCGCGTCGTCCGCCATGGCGTGCCGGCGGTCGTCGTCGCTGCGGCCGCGGGCGACGAGGCGATGAACGATCTTCTCGAAGCCCTCGTAGCAGAGGAACAACCCGCCGATCATCAACAGGGGCGTCACCGCCCACGGCGCCAGCGCACTGATCGCCAGCGCGGCCGGGACCAGGATCGCCTTGTTGACGAGCGACCCCTTGGCGACCGCCCAGACCACCGGCAGCTCGCGCTCCGCGCGCACGCCCGCGACCTGCTGCGCGTTCAGCGCGAGGTCGTCTCCCAGGACGCCGGCGGTCTTGCTCGTCGCGACCTTGGTGAGGGTCGCGACGTCGTCGAGGACGCTGGTGATGTCGTCGAGGAGCGCGAGCAGGCTGGCGCCGGCCATCGCGCGCCTAAGTACGGATCTGGCCGGTCCCCAGCACGATCCACTTCTGGCTGGTGAGGCCCTGGAGGCCCACCGGCCCGCGCGCATGCAGCTTGTTGGTCGAGATGCCGATCTCGGCGCCGAGCCCGTATTCGAAGCCGTCGGCGAAGCGCGTCGAGGCGTTGACCATCACGGAGCTCGAATCGACCTCGCGCAGGAAGCGCTGCGCCGCGGAGTAATCCTCGGTGACGATCGCGTCGGTGTGCTGCGAGCCGTAGCGCGCGATGTGCTCGATCGCCGCGTCGAGTGAATCGACGACGCGCACGGACAGGATCGGCGCGAGGTACTCCGTCGACCAGTCTTCCTCGGTCGCCGCCTTCGTGGCCGGCACGAGCGCGCGCGAGCGCTCGCAGCCGCGCAGCTCCACGCCCTTGGCGAGATAGATCTCGCACAGCGGCGGCAGCACGCGCGCCGCGATGCCGGCGTGCACCAGCAGGGTCTCCATCGTGTTGCAGGGCGAATAGCGTTGCGTCTTGGCGTTGTCGGCGATGCGGACGGCCTTCGCGATGTCGGCCGACACGTCGACGTACACGTGGCACACGCCGTCGAGATGCTTGATCACGGGCACCTTCGCCTCGCGCGCGATGCGCGAGGTGAGGCCCTTGCCGCCGCGCGGCACGACGACGTCCACGTGAGCCTCGTCGGTGATGAGACAGCCGACGGCCGCGCGGTCGGTCGTCGCGACGACCTGCACGGCGCGGTCGGGCAAGCCGGCGCTGAGCAAGCCTTCGTGCACGCAGGCCGCGATGGCGTGATTGCTGTATTGCGCCTCGGAACCGCCGCGCAGGATGGCGGCGTTGCCCGACTTCAGGCAGAGTGCAGCGGCGTCCACGGTCACGTTGGGCCGCGATTCGTAGATGATGCCCACGACACCGAGCGGCACGCGCATCTGCCCGACCTGGATGCCGGACGGCCGATAGCGCAGCCCGGTGATCTCGCCCACCGGATCGGGCAGCGCGACGACGGCTTCGACGCCTCGCGCCATGGCCTCGATGGCTTTGGCATCGAGCGCCAGCCGGTCGATGAACGCCGCGTCGTTTCCCGCTTCGCGCGCGGCGGCAACGTCCTTCGCGTTGGCGGCGAGCAGGCGTGCGGCGTCGCGCCGCAGCGCAGATGCGATCGCCGTGAGCGCACGGTCTTTGGTGGCCGTGTCGGCGCGTGCAACTTCCCGCGCGGCTGCGCGTGCGCCGACGCCCAGGTCGTGCATGTACGCCGCGACATCCGCGATCGCCTGCAATGCAGGCGTGGCGAGGTCGTTCATCGTCCTATTGTACGGGCCCGCGCGCCGGCGCCACGTTCGAGACGCCGCGGTCGCTCCCCATCAGGATGACGTCGGCACCACGGCGCGCGAAGAGCCCGACGGTGACGACGCCGGCGATCTGGTTGATCTCGGTCTCGAGCGCGACCGGATCGCGGATGACCAAGCCCCCCACGTCGAGGATGACGTTGCCGTTGTCGGTGGTGAAGCCCATCCGCCACGCCGGCTGGCCGCCGAGGCGCACCAGCTCGCGCGCGACGTAGCTGCGCGCCATCGGTATGACTTCCACCGGCAGCGGGAAGCGGCCGAGGTATTCGACCGACTTGCTCTGGTCCACGATGCACACGAACCTTCGAGCGACCGCGGCGACGATCTTCTCGCGCGTGAGCGCGCCGCCCCCGCCCTTGATCATCGCGCCGCGCGCATCGACCTCGTCCGCGCCGTCGACGTACACCGGAATGTCCCGGACGTCGTTCAGCTCCTCGACCGGGATGCCGTGCGATTTGAGGCGTTCTGCGGTCTTCACCGAGCTCGCGACCGCGCCCTTGATGCGATGTTTGCGCGCCGCCAGCGCGTCGATGAAGTAGTTCGCGGTCGATCCCGAGCCCACGCCGATCCACGCATCGTCCTCGACGTAGTCGAGCGCCGCGCGGGCGACGGCCTGCTTCTGCTCGTCCTGGCTCATGGCCGTTCGGGGTCGGAGTCGGTCTTCCAATACGGGGTCAGGGCAGCTCGCGCGGGACTTACTCCGACCCCGTTTTCGCCGCCTTCTTGCGTGCGGGCGGCAGGTCCGTGCAAACGCCCTCGAACGCTTCCGCGCCGAGCCCGATCGATTCGGACAATGTCGGATGCGGATGGATCGTGCGCCCGATGTCGACGGCGTCCGCGCCCATCTCGATCGCGAGCGCGATCTCGCTGATGAGATCGCCCGCGTGCGTGCCGACGATGCCGCCGCCCACGATGCGGTGCGACTCGGCGTCGAACAGCAGCTTGGTGAAGCCCTCGTCGCGGCCGTTGGCAATGGCGCGTCCCGACGCGGCCCAGGGAAAGAGGCCCTTCTCGACCTTGCGTCCCTGCGCCTTGGCCTCGTCCTCGGTCACGCCGACCCAGGCAACCTCGGGATCGGTGTAGGCGACCGATGGAATCACGCGCGCGTCGAAGTGCGACTTCTGTCCCGCCGCGACTTCGGCGGCGACATGCCCTTCGTGCGTCGCCTTGTGCGCGAGCATCGGCTGGCCGACGATGTCGCCGATGGCGAAGATGTGCGGCACGTTGGTGCGCATCTGGGCGTCGACCGGGATGAAGCCGCGCTCGTCGACGGTCACGCCCGCCTTGTCCGCGCCGATGCGCGCGCCGTTGGGCCGCCGTCCGACCGACATCAGCACGACGTCGTAGAGCTGCGGCTCGCGCGGCGCCTGCTCGCCCTCGAAGCGCACGCGTATGCCCTGCGGTGTCGCTTCGGCGCCCGTGGTCTTCGTCTTGAGCATCATGCGGTCGAAGCGGCCCTTGTTCATGCGCTCCCACACCTTCACGAGGTCGCGGTCGGCGCCGAGCATCAGCCCGTCCAGCATCTCGACCACGTCGAGGCGCGCGCCGAGCGACGAATACACCGTGCCCATCTCGAGGCCGATGATGCCGCCGCCCACGACCAGCATTTTCTTCGGCAACGTGGGGAGCTCCAGCGCGCCGGTCGAATCGACCACGCGCGGGTCCTTCGGCATGAACGGCAGCTCGATCGCCTGCGAGCCCGCGGCAATGATCGCCTGCGCGAACTTCACGACTTTCTTCTGGCCCGTCGCTTCCTGGCCCTTGCCGGTGGTGAGCGCGACTTCGAGGTGATGCGCATCGAGGAACGTGCCGATGCCGCGCACGAACTCCACCTTGCGCATCTTCGCCATCCCGGCGAGGCCGCCGGTGAGCTTGCCGACCACCTTGTCCTTCCATGCGCGGAGCTTCGCGGTGTCGAACTGCGGCGCGCCGAAGGTGATGCCGTGATCGGCCAGTGCGCGCGCTTCGTCGGTGACTGCGGCAATGTGCAACAACGCCTTCGACGGAATGCATCCCACGTTCAGGCACACGCCGCCGAGCGTCGAATAGCGCTCCACGATCACCGTCTTCATGCCGAGATCGGCAGCGCGAAACGCCGCGCTGTAGCCGCCGGGCCCCGAGCCGAGGACGAGCATGTCGCATTCGACGTCGGCCTTGCCCTGATAAGCGCCCGCGCCTGACGCGGGTGCCGGCGCGCGCGCCGGCGTCGCGGGCGCCGAAGGTGCCGGTGCCGGCTTCGCCGCGGCCGGTGCAGACGCGGGCGCGGGCTTCGCCGCGGCCGGTGCGGCCGCCGGTGCCGCAGCTTGCGCGGGTTTGGCTTGCGCGCCCGCGTCGGCCGTTTCCAGCGTCATCAGCAGCGATCCTTCGCTCACCTTGTCGCCGACCTTCGCGCGAACGTCCTTCACCGTGCCGGCCGCGGGCGACGGCACATCCATCGTCGCCTTGTCCGATTCCAGCGTGACGATCGGATCCTCGGCCTTGATCGCGTCGCCTGCCTTGACGAACACCTCGATGACCGGGACGTCCTCGAAGTCGCCGATGTCGGGGACCTTGACCTCGATGGTCGCCATGGCAATCAGAGCAGCGCGCGCCGCATGTCGGCCAGCAGGCCGGCGTAATACGTGATGAAGCGCGCCGCCTGGGCGCCGTCGATCACGCGATGGTCGTACGACAGCGACAGCGGCAGCATGAGGCGCGGCACGAATGCCTTGCCGTCCCACACCGGCTTCTGCGCGCTGCGCGACACGCCGAGGATCGCCACCTCCGGCGCGTTGATGATCGGCGTGAACGCGGTGCCGCCGATGCCGCCGAGCGACGAGATGGAAAAGCAGCCGCCCTGCATGTCGGCGGGACCGAGCTTGCCTTCGCGCGCCTTCGCCGAAAGCTCGCCCATCTCCTTCGCGATCTGCAGCACGCCCTTCTGGTCGGCGTTCTTCACGACGGGAACGACCAGGCCGTTGGGCGTGTCGGCGGCGAAGCCGATGTTGTAGTAGCGCTTGTAGATCAGGCTCTCGCCGTCGATGGACGCGTTGAAGTCGGGAAACTTCCGCAGCGCCGCGACGCTCGCCTTGATCAGGAACGCGAGCATCGTGACCTTCGTGCCCGCCTTCTCGTTCTCCTTGTTGAGCGCGACGCGCAGTGCCTCGAGGCCCGTGACGTCCGCCTCGTCGAACTGCGTGACGTGCGGGATCATCACCCAGTTGCGCGCGAGGTTCGCGCCCGAGATCTTCTTGATGCGCGACAGCGGCTTCGCCTCGACCGCGCCGAACTTGGTGAAGTCGACCTTCGGCCACGGCAGCAGGTTGAGCTCGCCGCCGCCGGTGATCGCGCCGGCGGCACCCGCGACCGCGGGCGCCGGCGTCGACAGCGCGCGCTTGACGAACTGCTGCACGTCCTCCTGCAGGATGCGTCCCTTGGGTCCGCTGCCGGTCACCTTCGAAAGATCGACGCCGAGCTCGCGCGCGAACTTGCGCACCGACGGCGATGCGTGAGCGGCGCGAAACGCTTCCGCGTCCACCGGCGCCGGCGGGATGGCCGAGAGCGGCATCGGCGCGGACGAATCCGCCTCGGGCGTCGGCGCCGACGGCTTGGGCGCCCCCGCGGCCGGTCCCGCGCCGACCGGCGGCACCGCCCGGTCGGCGTCGGAAGGCTGCGATGGCGGTGTCGCGCGGCTCGCCGGCTCCGCGCCTGTCTGCGTGGTCTTCATGGACAACAGCACCGTGCCTTCGCTCACCTGGTCGCCGACCGAGACGCGCACGCCTTCGACGACGCCGCCGAACGGCGCCGGCACGTCCATCGTCGCCTTGTCGGATTCGAGCGTCACGAGCGCGTCGTCCGGCTTGACGATGTCGCCCGGCTTGACGAACACCTCGATGACCGGCACGTCCCTGAAGTCGCCGATGTCCGGCACGCGAACTTCCTGCGTCGCGCCCGCCGGCGGCGTGGGGCTCGCGCCTTCGCCCGGCGTGTCGGCGCGTCCCTTTTCGCCACGCGGTGCGGGCGTGGTCGGCGCCGGCGCCGGGGGCGCGCTCGCCGGCGCGGGCGCCGGGGTGGCGCGCGACACCGGGGTGGCGCCGGCACCGGCGCCGTTGGCATCGAGCACCAACAACAGCGAGCCTTCGGCGACCTTGTCGCCCACCTTGGCGCGAACTTCCTTCACGGTGCCCGCGGCCGGCGAGGGGACGTCCAT
>DASXAF010000015.1:0-6356 GCA_036406955.1 Casimicrobiaceae bacterium | reverse complement strand
GGCGCGCGCAGCGGTGGCCGCGACGCGCTATCCGCCACAGGGCGTGCGCGGCGTCGCAGGCACCACGCGCGCGACGCGCTTCGGGCGCGTCAGGGATTACGCGCGCCGCGGGGCCGACGAGCTGTGCCTGCTCGTGCAGGTTGAGACGCGCGAGGCGCTCGAGCACATCGAAGCCATCGCCGCCATCGACGGCATCGACGGCATCTTCATCGGGCCGGCGGACCTGCATGCGTCGATGGGTTACACCGGCGAGACCGCGAACCCGGCCGTCGTGCCGCAGATCGAGGACGCGCTGCGGCGCATCCGGCATGCAGGCAAGGCACCGGGCATCCTGACCGCCGACGAAGCGCTCGCGCGGCGCTACATCGAAGCGGGGTCGCTGTTCACCGCGGTGGGCAGCGACGTGGGCATTCTCGCGCGCGAAACGGAGAAGCTCGCGGCGCGTTTTCGCGCGAGCGCGTGAAGGCGTATCCTGAGTCGTAGCGTCCTCTTCCCGCCAGCGGAGGAGGGTGGGGATGAGGGGCGACACGGCAATGACGATCCACGCATTCACCGTCCAGGGTGTCGCCTTAGGGCCGGCATGTGCGACGGATCCCGTGCTGGCGCCGCGGCGCCATCCCATCGACGACCCGCCGCCCAGCACGCCGCACCCCGACGCACCCGTCGACGAGCCGAAGAAGCCCGAGCCGCCCGTCGAGGAGCCGGAGGACGAGGACGAAGAGCCGCCGGATACGTGATCGACGCCGCCGCGCTCAGAAGAACAGCAGCGTCAGCAACGCGTAGATCGGCATCAGCACGAGCATCGACCAGCCGAGATAACCGAGGAAGGTCGGCATGCGCACGCCGCGCGACTCGGCGATCGCCTTCACCATGAAATTCGGTGCATTGCCGATGTAGGTGTTCGCGCCCATGAACACCGCACCCGCGGAAATGGCCGTCAACGTGGAAGCGAGCGGGCCGGTGAGCGCCCCCGCATCGCCACCGGCGAGATTGAAGAAGACGAGATACGTCGGTGCGTTGTCGAGCACCGACGACAGGACGCCGGTGAGCCAGAAGTAGAGGTCGTTCGCCGGCTGCCCCTCGGTGCCGGCAAGCAGCGCAAGCAGCGGCGCGAGAACCCCATCGTGACCCGCGCGCAGGATCGCGAGCGCCGGGATGATGGTGAGGAAGATGCCGGCGAAGAGCATCGCCACCTCCGTCATGGGCGCGAACGAGAAGTCGTTCGCCTGCCGCACGCGACGCGGCGTCCATCGCCACGACGCCGCCGCCACGCCGACGAGCAGCGCGTCGCGCACGGCGTCCTGCAGCTCGATGCGCGCGCCCGCGATCGTCACGCCGAGCTCGGACTTCCAGACGCCGGAGAGCAGCACGGAGCCGACGACGAGCGCCAGCAGCACGAGGTTCAGCGTGCCATCGAGACGCAACGTGCGCTCGCCTTTCGCCGGTGCGCGAAGCATCGCGTGCGCCTTTTCGTAGCGCCAGAGCCAGCGATCGAGAACGAAGAAGGCGGCGAGCAGGATCGTCGATGCAGTGAGTGTCGGCAGCAGCATCGCGCGCGTGGTCCAGAAGAAGTCCACCCCCTTGAGGAAGCCGAGGAACAGCGGCGGATCGCCGAGCGGTGTCAGGGCGCCGCCGATGTTCGCGACGAGGAAGATGAAGAACACCACCACGTGCGCGCGATGGCGGCGCGCCTGGTTGGCGCGAAGGAGCGGCCGGATCAGCAGCATCGCCGCGCCGGTGGTGCCCATCAAGCTCGCGAGCACCGTGCCCACCGCGAGCAGGCCCGTGTTGCACGCTGCGGAGCCGCGCAGCGCGCCGCCGATGTGGATGCCGCCCGACACCGTGAACAGCGCGACGAGCAGGATGATGAAGGGCAGGTACTCGGTGAGCAGCGTGTGGACCACCTCGTGGACCACGAGCTGCGGGCCGAACTGCACCGCGAACGGCACGACGAACGCCAGCGTCCAGAACGCGGTCGTCTTGCCGAAGTGATCCTGCCAGAAACCCGGCGCCGTGACGGGCCCGAGCGCAATCGACAGCACGATGCCGGCGAACGGAATGATCCACAGCGGCGACAGCGTCGCCCCGTTGATCGCATTGGCCGGTTCGATTGCGCCCGCAGGCAGGCTGACGGACGCGAGGGCGAGCCATGCGAGCACGCGGCACGTGCCGCGCGCACGCGACCGCGTGCTGCTCACGGAACGACCGTGACCGCCGGCGCTGCGCCTCGCAGCGCCACGTGCCGCAACCAGGTTCGCCACCACGCTTCCCGCGGATGCGCCAAGACGATGCGTGCCAGATCGCGGCGGTGTGCAAGGCCGCGCAGCGTTGCGGTAACCGGGCCGACGGCGATGTGCGCGCGATGCGGGATCGATGCGGCTTCCAGCTTCGCTCCGAGCTGCGCGAGCCACTGCTGGGCGGCCGCGCGTACCTGCGCCTGCGCCGTTTCACTCGATACGAAAACGGCCACCTTGCCCGGGCGCAAGGGGTCCGCCATGGCGACGAGCTCGACTTCGAGCTGCGCATCGCGCGGCGCGCGCACGAGCGAGTCGACGGCGCGCGCGCCGTTTTCGAAGTCGGCGAATGGAATGGCGACGCGATGCATGGCGGTTTTCTCGGGCGCGCAAGGCGCACGAACGAGCCTACCGCCGGGACGCGTGCGCGGTGACCGTGCGCGCCCGTAAGGGATGCCCCTACGCCGTCGGTTCGGCGCCTCCGATACCCGCTTCGAGCGCGAGCCGCATGGCCTCGGGCAGCCGGCTCACCTGCAATTTGTCGAGGATGCGGGCCTTGTAGACTTCCACCGTGCGCGGGCTGATGCCGAGCAGCGCGCCGATCTCGCGGTTCTGGCGTCCCGCGACGACATGCTCCAACACCTCGCGCTCGCGCCGTGTCAATCGCGCGAATCTCGACGCAAGGTCGGCGCGCCTGCGCTGTGCCGCGCGCGACGCGTGGTCGCTGTGGTGGGCGGCCTCGATGGTCGCGAGCAGCGTCCTGTGGTCCACCGGCTTCTCGAGGAAGTCGAAGGCGCCGGTCTTGAGCGCATCGCGCGCGCTTGCCGCATCGCCGTGTGCCGTCAGCACGATCACGGGCAGCGCGATGCCGCGCTCGCGCAGCGCCGCAAGCACGTCGGCGCCCTGCATACCGGGCATGCGGAGGTCAAGCAGGACGCAGCCGCGATCCTCCGGTCCGATGTGGGCGAGGAAGCTCTCGCCCGCGGCGAACGCGCGCGTGCGGTAGCCTTGCACGCGCAGCAGTACCTCTAGCGAGTCGCGCACCGCGTCGTCGTCGTCGACGATGTGGACGACCGGATACGCGTCCATCATTGCGTCGCGGGCAGCACGAAGCGAAATGCGGCGCCTTGCGCCAGCGCCTCGTGCCAGATGCGCCCGCCATGCGCCTGCACGATGGATCGGCTGATCGCGAGGCCGAGGCCCATGCCTTGCGGCTTCGACGTGGCGAAGTGCTCGAACAGCCGATCGGCGATGTCCGGAGCGACGCCCGCGCCGTTATCCTCGACGGAGAACACGACGCCGTCCGCCGCCGCCGTGACGACGACGGCGATGCGCCGATCGCGCTCCACGGCTTTCAACGCGTCGATCGCGTTGCCGATGAGATTGCAGAGCACGCCTTCGATCTGGATGCGGTCGACGCGTACGTGCGCAAGCGCCGGTGTGGCCGCGATTACTGACAGCTCGATGCGGTGGCGCTCGCTGCGTTCGCGCATGGTGGTCGCGGCCAACTCTGCCAGCGTGCGCGGATCCACGCGTTCGAGCACGGTGCCGCCGGTGCGAAAGAAGTCGCGCAGGCGGCGCACGACCATGCTCGCGCGCTCGGTCTCGGCGACGGCTTTGCGCACGATCGCCTCCATGTTGGCCGCCTGCGTGTCGGCGCGCGGTGCCATTGCCGCCGCCGCCTGGACGTAGTTGCCGATCGCCGTCAGCGGTTGCTGCAGCTCGTGCGCGAGCGCCGACGCGAGCTCGCTGGCCGCGGCGAGGCGCAGGCTGCGATCCAGCTCGAACTGCTTGTCGCGCAACGCGCGCTCGATGCGGCGGCGCTCCGACACCGCAGCGCCGAGCAGCAGTCCCGTCACGGACAACGCGAGCATCAGGAACTGGAAATCGAGGAGCGCGCCGGGAAGGCCGCGCACGAGCGTCACCAGGCCCACCTGGATCGCCACCATGGCGAGCGCCGCCCCTGCGATGCCCTGTTGCATGGCGATCAGCACCAGCGGGAGGAACAGCACGTAGAAGAGCTTCGACTGTTCGCCGAGTCCCGCGCCGAACACGATCCAGAACGCGACGCCGATGGTCGCGAGATAGACGGCCCATCGAGTCGGCGACAACTTCGGGCAGGCGCGCCGCGCGAGCAGCATGACGGCTGGCGTGGTGACGGTGATGCCCACGAAGTCACCGATCCAGGATTGCGCGACGGCGTGTCGGGCGTCCTGCGTCAGCGCGCCTGCGACGTGATACAGCGCGACGAGGCCGCCCGCGACGACGCCCGTCGCGACGAGGACCACCGCCAGGAAAATCGCCGCATCGCCCAGCGACTCGAATCGTTCGCTCGAGGTGAAGCGCCGCAGGATGCCCGCGGCGAGCGAATAGGCGAGGGCGGGCAGCAGTGCCGCGCCCACGATCGTCCACGGGGGATTCGCAATGCCGCGGACCAGGACCTCCGCGACCAGGCCGGCCACGAACAGCCACGGTCCCTGAGCCACGCCATAGCGCAACAGGAATGCGAGCGACAGCCCCGGCGGGGGATTCCACGCGGTGATGGCGAAGGTGCCGACCGGCTGGATATAGCTGATCCAGTCGAGGGCGACGTACGCGACGAGATACCCTGCGACGAGCCACGGCCCCGGGCCCCCGCGGCGCTCGAGCCGCGCCGCCGACCCGGGCAGGGGGAGGACGCGCATGCCTCGCATTGTCCCCCATGTGCAAGCCGGCGTTACGCCGTGCCTTTTGCGCCGCAGCATGCGATGCTACGCTTAACGCGGCGTCGCATTCAGGTCATACTCGCCGCACAAGATGCCGGCCGGCGTAGCAAATGCGCGCCGCGCGGCACACAGCCATGGCCCCCTATCTCGCGATCGAGTCCTTGTCGGTTTCCTACGGCGCGGCCCCCGTGCTGCGCGACGTCAGCCTCGACGTGGCGCGCGGCGAGCTCGTCGCGCTGCTCGGAAGCTCGGGTTGCGGCAAGACGACCCTGCTGCGCTCGATCGCGGGCTTCGTCACGCCCGACTCGGGCTCGATCCGCGTCGAAGGACGCGACATCGTCGGCCTGCCCCCGGAAAAGCGCGACACGGCCATGATGTTCCAGTCGTACGCGCTGTGGCCGCACATGAGCGTGGCCGGCAACATCGCGTACGGGCTTCGCATGCGCGGCCGGAAGAAGGACGCCATTGCCAGGCGGGTGGACGAGATGCTGAGCCTTCTGCAGCTTCACGGCTTCGGTCCGCGACCGGTGACGCAGCTCTCCGGCGGGCAGCGGCAGCGCGTCGCGCTCGGGCGTGCGCTCGCCGTCGACCCGCGGCTGCTGCTGCTCGACGAGCCGATGTCCAACCTCGACTACAAGGTTCGCATCGAGCTTCGCCACGAGCTTCGCGCGCTGCAGCAGCGCATCGGCATCACCGCGGTGTACGTCACGCACGATCGCGAGGAGGCCCTCACGCTCGCCGATCGCATCGCGGTCATGGATTCCGGACGCATCGTCCAGTACGCCTCGCCCGAGGAGATCTTCCATCGGCCCACGTCGGCGTTCGTCGCCGGGTTCATGGGCGCGGACAACGCGCTGGACGTTGCGCAGTCCGACGGCGGTCGGCTGACCGCGGCGGTTGCCGCGACGCCGGCCGCTGCGCGGCTGCGCGCACACTTTCGCAGCGATGCCGCGCAGCTTGCGACGAACGGGCCCGCCCCTGCGACCGATGCGCTCGTGCTCCCCGGCGTCGTCGCGCAGTCGATTTACGTCGGGCAGGGCTATCGCTACCGCGTGCGGTCGAACGACGCCGACGTATGGGTGCACGCGCACGACCGGATCGCGGAGGGCACGCCCGCGACCGTCGTCGTGCCGCGCGACTCGGTGCTGCTGTTCCCGGCGCAGGCCTGACCGAATGCGCCCGGAGCGACCTTCTGCACGCCCTCATTCCTTCCCCCTCTCCCGCCGGGAGAGGGGAAAATTTCGAGAGCCGCTTTCGGCACGCCTTCACCCCTTGCCCCTCTCCCGCAGGGAGAGGGGAAATTTCGAGAGCCGCATTCGGCGGCTGACTGTGTACTGAGGAGGACAACGATGCGCATTTCGAGACTGTTGGGAGCGATGGCGGCGGGCACGCTGATCGCGTTGCCGTGCTCCCCCGC
>DASXAF010000014.1:0-107226 GCA_036406955.1 Casimicrobiaceae bacterium | reverse complement strand
GTCGATCGCGCAGCCAGTCGCCGAGCAGATTGCCCGAGAGCACGAGCGCGACGATTGCGAGTCCCGGCCATACGACGACCCACCAGGCGGTCTCGATGACCGTCCGGCCCTCGGAGATCATGAGCCCCCACGCAGGCGTGGAGGGCGGAATGCCGGCGCCGAGAAAGCTCAGCGTCGACTCGAGCAGCACGACGTATCCCGACTGCAGAGTGGCCAGCACGAGCAATGTCGGAACGACGTTCGGCAGGATGTGCCGCCGTATGATCCGGGAATGGCTGCAGTTCGCGATGCGGGCAAGCGCGACGAAGTCACGTTCGCGCAGCGCGAGCGTCTCGCCACGAATCTGTCGTGCGTAGCGCGGCCACAGGAGCAAAACAATCACGAGCACCACGTTGGCAAAGCTGCCGCCGAGCGCCGCGACGAGGACAATCGCAACGAGAATGAGCGGCAGTGATAGCGCCACATCGGTCAGGCGCATCAGGAATGCGTCGAGTGCACCACCGAAATAGCCCGAGATCAGGCCGATCGTCGTCCCAATCGTTCCGGACACGAGGACCGCCAAAGCCGCGACACCAAGCGACGTACGCGCGCCGTAGAACACGCGGCTCAGAATGTCGCGGCCCAGCAGATCGGTTCCGAGAGGATGAGCCCACGACCCACCGGCGAGCCAGGCAGGCGGCAGCAGCTTGTCGCCCAAGCTTCCTTGTAGCGGCGGATACGGCGCGATGAGGGGTGCGAGCACGCCGACTGCGATGAGCGACAGGAGAATCAAGGCGGGCAGCCAGGGCACGAGCCCGAAGCGGCGCCTGCGAAAGATTCGCGCCGGCGCCTCGGCGGCAATCGCGATTTCGCTCATCGCGCGTAACGGATCTTCGGATTGAGCCAGGCGTAGAGCACGTCCACTCCGACGTTACCCAGCACGAACAACGA
The DNA here is from genome assembly GCA_036406955.1 of Casimicrobiaceae bacterium. Taxonomy (GTDB): domain Bacteria; phylum Pseudomonadota; class Gammaproteobacteria; order Burkholderiales; family Casimicrobiaceae; genus VBCG01. The sequence continues at coordinate 106,296 of DASXAF010000014.1, read as the reverse complement.
GGCGAGCAGCAGTACGGTGGCCTGCACCATCGGAAAGTCGCGTGTATTGACCGAAGAGATCAGGAGCTGTCCGACCCCCGGCCAGGCGAACACCGTCTCGGTGACGATCGCGCCCGCGATCATTTCGGCGAAGAGAAGCACCGAGAACGTAATGACCGGCAGCAGGGCGTTCTTCAGCGCGTGCTTCCACACGACCTTCCACTCAGGCAGGCCCTTGATGCGCGCCAGCTTCACGTATTCGCTTTCGAGCACCTCGAGCATTGCGGAGCGGGTGAGGCGCATGATCGCCGGCGTCGTCGCCCAACCCATTGTCACGGCAGGGAGGATGAAGTTGGCTGGGCCACCACGGCCAGCCGCCGGCAGCCATCCGAACCAAACCGCGAAGACGAGGATCAAGATCAGTCCGAGCCAGAACAACGGCAGCGATTGACCGAGCACGGCGAACAAACGGCCGGCCACATCGAGCGCCGTGCCACGATGCACGGCCGAGTAAACGCCGATAGGAAGCGCGATCAGAATGCTGATGACGATCGCAACGCTACCGAGCTGCAGGCTCGCCGGAAAGCGCGCGGTGAGCACGTCGGTGACGGGCCGATGGTAGCGAGTGGACTCGCCGAGGTCGCCTTGCGCCGCCCGCTTCAGGAACAATGCGTATTGCGTCGTGATGGGCTTATCGAGCCCGAGACGAGCGCGCAGCTGCGCGGCTTCCTCCTTCGTCGCCATCTCGGACAACATGAGGACCGTCGGATCGCCGGTCAGCCGCGCGGCGTAGAAGACGACGAGCGAGACGACGAACAGGCTCAGCAGCGATTGGAGCGCGCGCCCGACGATGAACCGACTCATCGGGCGCGGCCCTCATGACTATTTCGCAAGGTACATCGCGTCGACGTTGTTGAGGTAGCCGACCGTCACCTGTCCCGGCAAGCTAGTCCATTCGAACTTCGGAGACGCCGCCCAGAGCATGTCCGCATAGCAGATCGGGATTGCGATCTCTTGGTCATGCATCCACTTGGCGGTTTCCTTCTGAAGCTCCCACCGCTTGTTCTGGTCCATCTCGGAGACCGTCTTCTCGAGCAGCGCGTCGAGCTCCGGATATTCGGCGAAGAGCTGCGTGCGCGCCTTGCTGTACGTGACGGTATAGAGTTGCATGACCGGCTCGTCGAAGGCCGGCGTCGGATAGACCCACACTACGCCAGCGAGCTTGCGCTTGATGCCTTGATCCATGAGATTCGCATAGTCGCTGGTGCGCTCCTTGACATCGATGCCGATGTTCCGCCAATAGAGTGCGACAGCCTGAGCGACTGGACTGTTCGTCGGACGCGCTGCGTGCGGCGTGGAATCGACGATGATGCTGATCTTCGAGGGATCCGGATAGCCCGCCTCGGCGAGCAGCTTCTTGGCACGCTCGGGATCGTACGGATCGACCTTGAGGCTCGGATCGAAACCGGGCATCCCCGGGAACGACTGGATGCCTGCACTGCCTTCCACGGTTCCCATGCCTTGCAGGACCTTGTTGACGATCTCCTGCCGATTGATCGCAAGCGAAAGCGCCTGGCGAACCTTCAACGCCTTCGCCTTGTCAGGCTGCGCCCACGGCACCTTGGGATCGTAACCTTCGCGATCCGGTAGATATTGTCCTTCGAGGCCCACGACCATCTGCATGAGGTTCTGCATGCGAATGATCTTGAGGCCCGCGGATTTCACCTTGGCGAGCGAATCGGACCCGATCGGCGCAAGGTTGATCTCGCCGGTCTGCAGCAGCGCGACCCGAGTCGCCTCCTCGGGAATGCCACGGATGATGATGGTCTTGGCACGCGGCGCACCTTTCCACCAGTTCTCGTTCGCCTCGAGCTTCACGTACTCGCCCAGCTTGTGCTCGACGAACTTGTACGGCCCCGTTCCCACCGGCTTGCGGCCGGCCTCCTGCCAGCCCACCTTGTCGAAATATTTCTTGCTGACGATCGGAAAGAACGGAGGCACTTCGAGGAACTTGTAGAGGATCTCCCAGTTCGGCTGCTTCATGTGGAAGACCACCCGCGTCGGACTGACGACCTCGACACTCTGCACGAAGTTCGTGAACACACCCTTCATATCGCTGGTCGAGTCGGCACGCAGCGCCACTTCGTAGCTGAACTTCACATCCTCCGCGGTGAAGTCGCTGCCATCGTGGAATTTGACGCCAGGACGCAAATCGAAGGTCCAGGTCTTGCCATCCTTTGACTGGTCCCATTTCGTCGCCAGACCGGGCGCCGGCTGTCCTGTTTTGTCGTCGCGCTGCAGCAACGTGTCGAATACCGGGATGATGGCGATGGCGTTGGCCTGTGGCCGCGCGGGCACGAGCCAGTCTTCGGCACCCAGCGACGGGAGGCCGACGACGATTGTTCCCTCGGGTGCCGCGAGCGCGCCGCTCGAAGCTGCCGTCAGCCATGCTGCACAGAAGATAAGAAGGATTCTCTTCATTATCGAAGTCATGGCATGTGTCCTTTCAACACATCGGCAATCGACGGGTGGTCCTGCGGGCGAGCCGGTTGAATGAACGGCTCGGGTGGCAGTGCGCGGGATCGTTTCGGCACAAACTGCTAACGACTTATCACGATATATCGCATGTTTCAGAGGGTCAAGCGCGCGCTAAGCCTGTTCAGTGTCAAGCGCTTGACAGTCTCATGGCGGTGAGCGGCCTAGTCTGAGCCTTTTGCCCGCGGACCGACCATCCGCGCACAGGACGGTTGACGATGCCGGAACGCTGGAATCGTAGACCGGAAGGCTCCAACTGGGGCGATTTCGGTCCTGATGACGAGTATGGAAGATTAAATGTAATAACACCTGCGAAGGTCATTCAGGGGGTTGCCGAGGTTAGGGAAGGCCGCACGTTCTGCCTCAGTCTTCCTCTGGACTATCCCGGAGGCAATGCGGTGTTGTCACGACGGCATCCGCCCCGGCGATTCGCTACGAAGCGCGACGGCCGGCCGAATTACAACTTCCGAGTCGGGGAGGAGAACGGTCTTGGACGGACGTCGCATCGGATGATGCCTTCCTGCTCCACCCGCGATCCAGCGGAAATCCGCTGACTGTCTAGCGAGGCTGCGCCAAGCTTTGTTCAATAACAGCGCCGATCGAGCCCGTATGCTCTACTGGGACGGCTATGTCGTGCTGGACTGCAAATAGTCTCTGAGGCTGAGCACGCGCACACCACGGAACTCGCGCAGGGCGAGTAGCTCGTGGTCGCCGGTTACGATGGCTTCGGCGTTTCCAGTCAGTGCGCACTCGAGCACGCGGTTGTCGGGCTCATCCTTAACGATGGCCAACCGGCGCCTGGGACGAACCAGCGTCGCGATGTCAGAAATGAAGACCGCGACGTGCGCCAACTCCTCAGCATCGCGGAAGAACTTGCGGGCCAGTATTCCAAGAAGCTCGTCGACGATGGGCTTGGATAACACGAGCTCGTCCCGCTCCTCGATGATTCGACGTAACGCCGCTTCACCTCGTCCGCCAGGGAAGAGCAGCGCGGAGATGAGAATGTTCGTATCAAAGACGACTCTCACTCCGCCAAATAGCGCTCGAGGTCTTCCTCTTTGAGGAGGCCTCGCTCGCGTGCCTTTCGGCTCCAGTAGCCCTGGACGTCGTGAAACTCGTGCCAGCGCCGGGCAATGCGGGCTTGCCTGAGTGCGTCCTGAATCACCGCACTGAGTGTCTTACCCTCCGCCTCAGCCTGCGCTTCGGCTTCTGCCGCGAGATCGGGCGGCAACGAAATGGTTTTCTTGACAGCGTTTGGCATGGCGGAACATCCTTGGTATGAATAAATCATACCGCAGCGTCTGGAACGTGACAAAAACGTGACAAAGCAGGCGAGTTTCGACGAGTTTTGGCGGGTCAGGGCGGGCCATAAGCCAATAAAATCAATGCCTTAATGCGCCTTTTAATCCGTTGGTCGTTCCGTCGATATCTAGCGGCGTCCAACTGAATGAGGTCAGGCGGTTTCGATATCGCAGTCGCCGTGACGGTTGTTTCAGATTGCGTGCGCGTCTCCACATTTTCTGACCGATTGCCGGTCCCGTGTGCCGGACCGCGTGCGTGAGAAACTCGGTCACTGCGCGGCAAGCGAGCGTCATACTGCCACCGCGCACGCCACGGCATTCTTCACCAACCTTCGCGCGGTCCGCGAGCGCTATCGCGATGTCGTTGTGTACATTCACGATGCCATGCCCGAAGAGACGTTGGCGCAACTCGCGTCCCATGAGCCACGAATATCGCCAGTTTCTGCTCCTCATCGCTACGTGCATCCTCGGCATATTGCTTGCGGCTCCTTACGCTCGTGCAGAGGGTCAAACGCTCAAGACGATCGCGATCCTCGACTTCGATCTGCTCGACGACCAGCACGAGCTCGCTCCCGCCAACGTCGAATACCGCCGTCTCGACGCCCTGCGGGATCAGCTCGAGCAGGAAATCGCCGGCAACGGTCTCTACGAAGTGATCGACCGGCGCCCGGCGTCCGCGATGATCCAGAAGTACCGGTCCGAGACGCAGCTTTACATGTGCAACGGGTGCGAGCTTACGATCGCCCGCTCGCTGGGCGCGGACCGGGTCATGGTCGGTTGGGTGCAAAAGGTGAGCAACCTCATCCTCAACATCAATATCCAGATCGAGGACGTCAAGACGGGCGAGATCCTGCTGCGCAAGTCCGTCGACCTGCGGGGCAATACCGACCAGACATGGAGCCGAGGGATGTCGTACCTGGTTCGAAGCATGGTCGAGAAGGGCCAGGGCAATCGGTAACGACGTTTCGCTGGACGCGTCGGGCAATGCGCGCCTGTCGAAGCCGTCGTGACGAGATCCAACTCGCGCGACGGCAACGCACGTCGAGCTTCGAAGCGGCGCGGTCCTTGGTAAGCGAAGGGTAAACTGCACACGTGCTTCGCTTTCCCTCGTGACCCAATGTCCCGCCCCAACTTCCTCGTAATCCTTATCGACGACCTGCGCTACGACGAGTTCGGCGCGGGCGGGCATCCGTACATGCGCACGCCGAACATCGACCGGCTGGCGCACGAAGGCGCGATGTTCGAGCGCGCCTTCCATACGACGCCGATCTGCTCGCCGAACCGCGCGTCGATCGTCACCGGCCAGTACGCGAGCCGCCACGGCATCATCGACAACGTCGCACGCGACGCGATGAGCCATCGGCTGCCCAACTATCACCTCGAGCTGCAGCGCCTCGGCTACGAGACGGCGCACATCGGCAAGTGGCACATGGGCAACAGCGGCGCGCCACGTCCGGGATACGACTACTGGGTGAGCTACGACGGTCACGGGCGCCTCACCGATCCGCGCCTGAATCACGATGGCCGCTACGTCGAGCACCGCGGCTACATCACCGACATCATGAACACGCTGGCGGTCGAGTGGCTCGAGCGCCCCAGGACCAAGCCGTGGTCGCTTTTCTTCGCGCACAAGGCCGTGCATCCCGACGCCGAGCAGGCCGCGGACGGCACGCTGCGCATCTCCGCGCAGGGCGGGTACGTCGTCGCGGATCGGCACAAGGATCTCTACAAGGAGGCGATCTTTCCCAGCAAGCCCAACATGCTGCCGGTCGAGGAGGTCGTGAAGTCGAAGCCCGCGTGGGCCGAGGCGCTCGCCATCAAGTCGAGCGACGACACCGCGCGACAGATTCTCGACGCACTGTTTGCCGGACAGCAAGAAGAGATCCGCCTGCGCGCCCGCATGATGGCGGCGGTCGACGAGGGCGTGGGACAGATCCTCGACGTGCTCGCGAAGAAGGGCGAGCTCGACAACACGTGCATCGTGTTCCTCGGCGACAACGGCTACTTCTTCGGCGAGCACGGGCTTGGGCCCGAGCGCCGCTTTGCCTACGAGGAGGGCATCCGCTCGCCATTCGTGATGCGCTTTCCGCGCGACATCGCGGCCGGGACTCGCGTGCGCGATCTCGTCATCTGCCAGGACATTGCGCCGACGTTCATCTCGCTCGCAGGCGGGACGCCGGGACCGCAGATCCAGGGAAGGTCGCTCGTGCCGCTGTTCGGCGGCGCGTCACCCACCGACTGGCGGCATTCGATCCTGATCGAATACTGGGCCGAGCAGGCGATGCCATGGCTCGTGGGCATGACGTACAAGGCGGTGCGCACCGATCGCTACAAATACATTCACTGGGTGAACAAGGGCATCGCGGGAGAGCTCGACGAGCTCTATGATCTCGACGCCGATCCGTACGAGCTGAACAACGTGAACGCCGATCCGCAAAGGGCGGGATTGCGCGCGGAGCTGCGTCACGAGCTCGCGCGACTCGTCGCGAAGGCCGTCGACCTCAACGGCGAAATGTTCCGCGCGGCGTAGCGGTGCGTGTGCGTGCGGACGCGAAGTCCGTCAGTCCACCTTCGCGCCGGAAGCCTTCACCAGCGGAAGCCACTTCTTCATGTCGTCGGCGATGATCTGGTGGAACGCCTCCGGTGTGCGCGGCGGCGCGAAGTCGAAGCCCTGCGCGCCGAGCTTGTCCCTGGCATCGGTACCGGTGTAGATGCGATTGATCTCGCGATTGAGCCGCGCCACGACGTTGGGCGGCGTGCCCGCGGGCGCCACGAACCCGAGCCACGTGTTCACCTCGTAGCCCTTGATGCCTTGCTCGTCGAGCGTGGGGACGTTGGGCAGGAGCGGCGAGCGTGTGAGGCTCGTCACGCCAAGCGCCTTGAGCTTGCCGTCGCGCACTTGCGCGATCACCGTCGGCGTATTGAAGAAGCCCATGTTCACCTCGCCCGTCATGACGGCGAGGATGCCCTGCGGCGCGCCTTTGTAGGGAACGTGCAGCAGGTCGGTGCCGGTGAGCTGTCCGAACAGCACGCCCGACATATGGTGGCTGGTGCCCGAGCCGCCGGATGAGAACGTGAGCTTCCCGGGCGAGGCCTTGGCCTCGGCGACGACGTCCGCAGGGCTCGTAGCCGAGCTCGTGGGCGGGACGATCATCACATTCGAAACGCCACCGACGAACGAGATGGGCGCGAAATCCTTGAGCGAGTCGTAGCCGGGCTTCGCATAGAGCGCCTGGTTGAACACGAGCGTGCCTTGCGACGCGAAGCCGATGGTGTAGCCATCGGGTGCGGCATGCGCGAGCTCGGCCATGCAGATCGTCCCGCCTGCGCCCGGCTTGTTTTCGACGATCACCGGCTGGCCCAGCGCTTTGGACAGCTCCTGGCCGATGTAGCGCGAGATGATGTCCGCCGTACTGCCCGCGGCGAGCGGCACGAGCAGGTGCACCGGCTTGCCCGGGTAGGACTGGGCGAGCGCACCGGAGGACGCGAGCGACGCCGCGCACCCGGCGACGAGCACGCCCAGCAGCCACAAACCGCGCAGTTTCTTCATGTAACTCTCCTTCGATCGGGATCGATTATCGCCTGCGGCGCTCGCCAATTACATACCGCCACGCGCGAACGCTCTTTCGCCGAAGCGGGTCAGGGAGGGGTCGAGCTGCCGCCTGAGCGACGACGATCCCAGGCCATCCCTTTTTGTACCGCAGCCGCATAGAATGAGGTACCCCCTTGCGGGAAGGATCGACCCATGAAGCTGGGCGCAGTGCTGGTGCTCTCGTTGATGCTCGCTGCGTGCGCGACCGCGCCCGTGGCGCCTCCGTCGGCCTTGTTCGAGGACAGCGCTTTCGCGCCGCCTTCCGAGCGCATCGATGCCGACGACATCTTTGCCGTCAGTGCGGAGATGAAACAGTTCATCGACACGCGCATTGAGCCGAACGCGACGAGCGGGGTGCGCCAGGCGCTGCTCGACGCCCTGGAGGTCGAGGGTCAGCTCAAGCTCGAATACGACGCCGAGTTCACGCGCGATGCCGCGCAGGCATTCGCCGCGCGCAGCGGCAATTGCCTCTCCCTCGTCGTCATGACCGCCGCTTTCGCGAAGGCGCTCGACCTCAAGGTTCGCTATCACGACGTGCGGATCGAGGAGACATGGGGACGGGACGGCCACATCTACTTCTCGATCGGCCACGTGAACGTGACCGTGAGCGACCGAGGCTTCAGCCGCAACAGCGGCGAATCGACGATCGACTTCCTTCCGCCACGCGACGTGTCGAAGGAGAGCGGCCGCCTGATCAGCGAACAGACGGTCGTGGCGATGTACATGAACAACCGGGCCGTCGAATCTCTGGTGCGCGGGCGGGTCGACGATGCGTACTGGTGGGCGCGCGAGGCCATCGCGCAGGAGCCCTCCTACATGAGCGCGTACAACACGTTGGGGGCGGTCTACGAGCGTCGCGGCATGCCGGCCAACGCCGAGAAGCTGTTCACGTACGTCATGCAGCGCGAGCCCTCGAACCTGCACGTGATGTCGAATCTGGTCGCGGCCCTGAGCGAGCAGGGGCGCGTCGCCGAGGCGAACGCGTTGTCGCAGGTCATGAAGGCACGCGATCCCAATCCGCCGTTCAGCTTTTTCAATCGCGGGCTCGCGGCCATGAAGGACGGCGACTACGCCCGCGCGCGCGATCTCTTCGAGAAGGAGATCGATCGCGCACCGTACTACCACGAGTTCCACTTCTGGCTCGCCGCGGCGTACGTCGGCCTCGGGGACTATAGGCACGCGCGCGAGCACCTGAAGATCGCGATGGAAAACAGCACCACGCGGCGGGACCACGACCTGTACGCCGCCAAGTTCGCGTGGGTGGCTGCGCACTCGGTCCGTTGATCGCGTCGAAAACGAACGTCCGCGATTGCGCGGCAATTTTGCTCGCGCGCACAAATCGCTGATCGGCATCACCGAGCGCGCTGGTACCGCCGTACGCGCGCCGACAAACCGTGTAAGCACGGCGTAAGCCTTACCGGCGATCCGACGGCGGCCACGGGCTTCGCGCGGCTTACCGCAATCCGATCAAGCGCCTGCGCGACCTTGGGGTGCGGAACGGCCCTTGCTACGTCAGGACCTTCGGAGATCGATCGATCGCCGAGTTCAGTCACGTCAGAAGGAGTCGCTTCCCATGTTCGCGCACAACAAGCGCCTGCAGTACACCGTTCGGGTCACCGATCCGAATCCCAAGCTCGCCAACCTCATGCTGGAGCAATTCGGAGGCCCGCAGGGCGAGCTCGCGGCCGCCATGCGCTATTTCACGCAAGCCATCGCCGACGACGATCCCGGCCGCAAGGACATGCTCTACGACATCGCTACCGAGGAGCTCAGCCATCTCGAAGTCATCGGGACGATTGTCTGCATGCTCAACAAGGCCATGAAGGGCGCGATGGCCGAGGGCCTGACGGAGCAGGGCGAGCTCTTCCGCCGCATGAACGGCTGCGACAGCCATGTCACCTCGCTGCTGTATGGCGGGACCTCGCCGCTCACCAACTCGGGTGCGGTGCCGTGGACGGCGGCGTACGTCGACTCGATCGGCGATCCCACGTGCGACCTGCGCTCGAACATCGCGGCCGAAGCGCGCGCCAAGATCATCTACGAGCGGCTGATCAATTGCACCGACGATGCGGGCGTGAAGGAGGCGCTCGGCTTCCTCATGACGCGCGAGATCGCGCACCAGAAAGCCTTCGAAAAGGCGCTGTACTCGATCGAGCCGAACTTCCCGACGGGCAAGCTGCCGGGCGTGCCGGAATTCGTGAACAAGTACTTCAACCTCTCCACCGGCCCGGGTGATGCGCGCGGCTCGTGGAACGAGGGCGAGCAGTGGGAGTTCGTCGACGGCGACGAAGCCGTCGGTCCGGCGGACGGCGGCGACGGCGACGCGTCGGTCGGGCTCGGCGGTGACGACGCGGCGCTGTTGAAGCAGGCGATGAAGCGGACGATGTCCGTGCCGGATGCCGATCCCACGACGGGTGCCGATCTCGGCGCAGGCCCGGGCGCAGGGGCAACGACAGGCGAGTCGGCAGACGGCCAGGACGAGGAGCTTCCGGAAGACGTTCCATCGCGACCGACGGGCCGGTCGCGCTCGACGTCGGCATCGACACGCCGTCGCTGACGCTCGCGCGCAGCAACCGCTGTGTCGCCCGGAACGCTGACCGGCACGCTGGAGCCCGAGCAGGTGCGCGGCGCACGCCGCCGCCTGCTCGTCTATCTGGGCCCGGCAACGCTGGTCAGCGTCGGCTACGTCGATCCAGGCAATTGGGCGAGCGATCTGGAAGGCGGCGCGCGTTTCGGGCAAACGTTGCTGTGGGTGCTCGTCGCCGCCAACGCGATCGCGCTCCTGATGCAGACACTCGCGGCGCGCCTCGGCGTCGTGGCGCGCATGGATCTCGCGCAGGCGTGCCGGGCGTTCTACCCGCGATCGGTCACGCTTGCGTTGTGGGTGATGTGCCAGATCGCGATCGTCGCATGCGATCTGGCCGAGGTGATCGGGAGTGCCGTCGCGCTCAACCTGCTGTTCGGCTTGCCGCTGCTGGCCGGCGCCGCAGTCACCGTGGCGGACGTGCTGATGCTGCTCGCGCTGCAGCGTTTCGGCATGCGAAAGCTCGAAGCGGTCGTGCTCGTTCTTCTCGCGACGGTAGGTACATGCCTGGCGTGCGAATTCTGGCTCGCGGGGCCGTCGTGGGAGGCGATTTCGGAGGGCCTGCGGCCGCGCCTCACGGCCGACAGCGTCTACGTCGCGGTTGCGATGCTCGGCGCGACCGTTATGCCGCACAACCTGTACCTGCATTCGTGGCTGGTGCAGACGCGGGCGGCCCCGTCGAATGCGCTCGAGCAACGCCGCGCGCTGCGCTGGAGCTTCATCGACACGCTGGTCGCCCTCAACGTCGCGTTCTTCATCAATGCGGCGATTCTCACCGTCGCGGCCGACGTGTTCGGCACTGCCGGCCTCGTCGTGACGGATCTGCGCCAGGCTCAGGCGCTGCTGTCGCCGTTGCTCGGCACGGCACTCGCCGGTGTGCTGTTCGCCGTGGCGCTGCTCTGCGCGGGCCAGAGCTCGACGATCACCGGCACGCTCGCCGGGCAGGTCGTGATGGAAGGTTTCCTCGGCCTGCGCGGGTCTCCGGCCAGGATGCGACTCGCGACGCGCTGTGCCGCTATCGTGCCCGCGGTGGTTGCGCTGGGCATGCTCGGCGACGACAGCACCGTCATGCTGCTGCTCGGCACGCAGGTCGTCCTGAGCATTCAACTGCCGTTCGCGCTCGTGCCGCTGATCGCTTTCACCTCGTCACGGCGCATCATGGGCGCACATGCAAGCCATCCGGCGGTCACGCTGCTTGCCGGCGTGGCGGCGCTGCTCGTGATCGGCTGCAACGCGTGGCTGGTCATGCAGGTGGCCGCGAGCCTGGGGGCGAGCGTGCGCTGGGCGTTGATTCTCGCCGCGTGCGCGGGCGCAGCGCTGCTCGTGTACCTCGCGGTTGCGCCGTCGATGCAGCGAGCCGAATACCGCGCCGCCTGAGCGCGCCGCCGCCTGTGGCCCGGGTTCGGCAAACGTTCAGTGGATGATCGGCGGCGAGCCGAGACCCGACATCACGAGCTCGAACTTCTCGTTGTTCGACACGACGCTGCGATCCGTCGTGAGCACGGTGCCCTGCGGCGTGTCGACGATGCCGAGGTAATAGCCGCTCACCGTCTGGATCGTGTACTTGCACTCGCCGGTATCGGCGATGCGGAACTTCTCCCATCCCAGCACCTGCGTCGCGTCGGTGTGGAAGATGCCGCTGAAGCCGCTGATGCAGGCACCCCACCAGCCCGGATCGCACTCCTCGTACTGCTGCACGAGCCCGCCGCCGTTCAATGCGGTGACGTAATTCGCGCCGTTGGCCGTCCGCAGCGCATAGGTGCCGTCGTATTGCCGCAGGAGCTTGAAGCGCGACCATTGCGCGTTGGACGGCCCGAACGAGAAGCCGAGCGCGATGGCGCCGTCGTCGGCGTGGCCGCCGCCATCGTCCGCGCTCAGCGGCAAGCCATCGGCCGCGATGATGTAGTACTCGTAGCCCGATCCGGGGTCGCCGCATTTGTCGGGATGAAATTCCTCCCACGAGCCCACCTGATAGCCGTCGGTGTGGATGGGGTCGTAGTACTGGCCTCCGGCGCCCGTGGCCGTGACGATGTTGCCGTTGAGCGTGTACAGCGCATACCAGGTCGGCTTGAATCCGCTCTCCGCGAGATCGATCATGCGCAACTGCTCCCAGCCGCCGATGACCGTCGCATCGGTGTGCAACGCGTTCCAGGTGACGCCGCCGCCGTTGACCGCGGTGACGTAGTTGCCGGTATACGTCATGAGGCTCTTGTCGTACGCGCTCGACGGATTCACGACGATCCTGAACTGCTCCCACGGTCCGGCGGTGGGTGATGCCGTGATCACCGTCGGGTCGAGGTAGCGCCCGCCGCCGTCGATGGCGGTGAGGTAGTAGCCCTTGGTGGTTCGAAAGGCGAACGCGCCCGGCAGCGTGTATGGCAGGCGGTAGATCGGCGGGAGCGAACGCGTCGGGAACGGTTTCTCGTCGACGACCGTGTCCCGCGAGGCGGCCGGCGGTTGGTCGATGGCGGTCGCATTCGCATCGTCCTGCGTGAGCGCGGCGCTCGCGCAAGCGTGCGTGACGAGGAACGTGACGATGGCGACGTACGACGGGCGGCGATAGGGCTTCATTCGACTGTCCTTTCCACGACGGGATGCGGTGGAGGCAGTCTGCGCGGGTCCCCTGGGCGCAATGAAGCTGCAAATCCCTCACGGGATGTTCGAAATATTCGGCCGCGTGCGAGCCGCTGCGGTGTCGGGTTCTTGGCTTGGATTCCGATTCGCAGTCGCGTGGCCGCACGCCTTCGGCGACGGCAAGTCTCCGATGAGCTTACCGATTCGCCGCCACGATATCCCGGTACACGCGGTCGGTCTCGGCGGAAGGCTTGATGCCGAGCACGATCGACAGCAGCTCGCGGCAGCGGCGGAAGGCGGTGAGCGCTTCCGCGTGATTGCCGGTGGCCGCGAGCGCGCGCATCAGCCCGCGGTAGAACGACTCGGCCAGGTTGTCGGCTTCCAGGCCGCGGCGATAGACGTCGATCGCCGTGGTCCAGTCGCCGCGGCGCTCGAGCGCGGCGCCCAGGTCCATCAATGCGCGGACGAAGCGCGCGCGCAACGCATCGCGTGGCTTCGCGATCCACGCGCTTTCATCGCCGCCCAGCAGCGGTCCGGCATACGAGTCGAGCAGCCGCCGCGCCGCGGCCGCGGGGTGGGCGTCGCTTCCGTTCGCGCTGTTCAGCGCGGATTCCAGTGCCCATACGTCGGTCCACACGAGCGGCCGAGCGAGCGACACCTGCCCGGATGCGAGCTCGATGGCGTCGTCGACGTCCAGCAGCTTGCGCAAGCGAAAGAGCGCGGAGTCGAACGAGCTCTTGGCAGCCGCACCGTCCGAGTCGGGCCACAGCGTCGCCGTCACGTATTCGGCATCGACGCCCTTGCCGCCCTCGGAGACCACGAACTTCAGCAGCTCGAGAGGGCGTTGCTGCGTCTTGCCGGTGAAGCGCACCGGCTCTCCGTCGCGCGCGAGCTCGAAACCGCCCAGCACGCGGACCCTCAATCGAAACGGCCACTGCGTGCACGCATCCTCGGGCGCGACGAGGCCGTGACGCTCGATCAGCATTCGCACGTACGCCGGCTCGATGCCTCGTTCGAGCGCGAGGTTCGCGAACCGCGCCGCGAGATCCGGACGGCTCGGCAGGAACACGAGGTCCCCGCGTGCACGGCGTTCCGTCAGCACGCGCGCCAGGCCTTCGGCGGCACGATCGGTCTCGCCGGCATTCATGTCGGCCTCGACCCGCAGGAGCTCGCGGCGCTCCTCGAAGGTCCTGCGATCGGCGGGCGCCGCCCTCGCGAGCGCTTCGTCGAGAGCCCGGTTCGCGCCCTCGCGGTCGCCCAGCGCCGCGCGCGCCCACGCGAGGCGGGCGAAGAAGTGCGGCATTTGCAGCGACGGAATGTCGAGCTCGCGAACCATCGCGAGCGCACGCTCGGCGTGATCCGCCGCAGCCTTGGCGTTGCCGAGGCGCTGTTCGAGGATCGATCGAAGGTGAAGATGGTACGGCCACAGCATGCGTTTGACCGGCGACAGGCGCCGCTCCATGACGTCGAGCAGCGCCTTGGCGGCCGCATGATCGCCCTTGTTGATGAGCGCAGCGGCCTCCTGATGGTCGATATCGAACAGGTGTTGCTCGAGGCCGTAACGCTCCGCGACGGCGCGGGCCTCCGTCATGACCTGCGACGACTCGGCATAGCGTCCGTCGATGAAGTGCCAGTGCGCGTGCTGCGCGGCCCACCACACCCGCATCAGCGGCGTGACGTCCGGGTTGCGCAGGATGGGCTCGATGCGCGCAACGAGCGCGGCTGCGGACGCGCCCTCGGTGTTCCAGTTGATGTAGTTCAGCAGGATCGACGCCGCCATCACGCGCACGTTCAGGTCGCTTTCGACGTCGATGAGCTCGTCGAGGCGCTGCGCGCAGGGCGCACAGGCCGCGTCGTCCGGCTTGCGCAGAAGCAGCGCGATCAGCAGTGCGGCACGCGCCCGCAACTCGCTTGCGGGGTCGAGCGCGCTGGAGCGATCGTCGCCGAGCAGGCGCTCGAGCTCGGGCAGCCAGCGATCGAGCGGCGCGAAGTTGGCCCATTCGTAGTAGTAGCTGTTCACGAGCGCGGAGAGCGCGAGCGCCTGGCCCCGCGCATCGCCGGCTGCCCGGAACGCGTCGTGGGATCGCTCGATCGCGGGTCGACCCCGGTGTGGCTCGACGAAGATCCACGCCCGGCCGTGCCAGTACGTGAGCCACGGGTCGCTCTCGCGCATCGTCGCCGGCAGCGCTTCGATCCAGTCCGACAGCGCTTGCGCGCGGCCCTGGCGCGCCCATTCGAGCGCATGCCGAAGAATGAGCGCGCGCATCGCCTCCCAGTCGCCGGCGTCGCGAAACAGCGCGAGCGCCTCGGCGTGCAATCCGCGCGCGGACACGAGATGCGCGGCGCGGGTCGTGACGGCCCGCCGCTCCTCGGGCTCCATCCGCCGTGCGAGCTCCTCGGCGAGGAACTCCCGGAACAGCGCATGGTAGTGATAGGTCAGCTGCTCGCCATGACGCCGATCCGTGAACAGGTGGTGGCGATAGAGATATTCGAGCAGGCGCGGCGCCTCGTCGCTGCCGCTGAGCGCGACCGCTTCGGAAGCCGTGATGGACGGAGGAATCGCGCTCAACATCAGCACGCGCTGGTTCTCCGGCCGCGCGCCGTTGAAGATCTCGCCGGCGAAGTAGAGGAAGATCGCGTCCTTGCCTTTGCCCAGTCCTTCGTCGACCGTGGCACCGCGCCTGCGCACGTGCTCGCGCAGCAGCACCAGCGCCGCGACCCAGCCGTCGCTTTCCCGCTGGATGCGCACGAGCTGCTCAGGGTCGACCGGCTGGCTGCCGAGGATCGCCTGCGCTTCGTCCTCGGTGCAGCGAAGGTCCGCTTCGTCGATGCGCGCGATGCGCCCGCTCGCGACGAGGCGCGCGAACTCCGGCGACGGATCGGCGCGCGAGATCACGATGACCGTCATGCCCTCGGGCACTTCCTCCAGCCCCTGCGCGAGCGCCGCGCGCTGCTCGGGCGTGGTGTCGGGCTCGTGGAAATTGTCGAACACGACGACGGAGGACGGCGGCAGCGCCGAGAACAGCTCGCGGAAGAACGTGCGAGCGAAGCGCGCGAGATCCTGCTCGCGCTCGGACGTGAAATGCGGCAACGCGGCCGCCGGCTTGCCTGCGAGTTGCACGGCGGCCATGCGCAGGTAGTGCACGAATGTCGCGGTGTCCGCGTCGCCGGTGTCGAGCTGGTACCAGACATGACGGCGGCGGCGCGCCTCGAGGTAGCTCGCGACGAGCGTCGTCTTGCCGGCGCCCGGTGCGGCGCACACCCAGACGATCGGTCGCGCCGCGGCTTCGTCGAGACGCGCGAAGAGCCGAGGGCGCGGCAGGGCGTCGTAGACCTTGGGCCGGGTCAGCTTGGCGAGGGCCGGGCGGGGTGCCACGTCGCGGGCGCAACGCGCGGAAGTCGGGATGGCGAGCTTAGCGCCGAATCTCTTTGGCATCAATGCGTTGGCATCCCCTCGCCGATCGGTAAGTCATCGGAAAGCGCGCGCGTTCGACAGTGCCGCGTCGCCAACGAGGAGACTGTCCGTGTCCCGCGTCGTGGTCGCGCGCGTGCTGTTCGGGGTGCTCGTATTGTCTGCGCTGTGCCAATTCGTCGTCGGCTCGCGCGGCGACGCGCTCGCGCTGTCCATCGCGGCGATCGTCGCCACCTCGGCGCTGGTTGCGAGCATCGCAGGATTCGCGTTCTGCGCGCTCGCCGGCAGCGCGTTCGCATTCCTGCGGCTCGATCCGGTGTACTCGGTGCACACGCTCGTCACGTGCTCCACCGCCATTCAGCTCTACGCCGTGTGGAGGATCCGCGACGCGATCCGGTGGCGACCGTTATGGCCGATGATCGTCGCGGGCGCGTCGGCCGTCCCGCTCGGCGTGTGGATGCTGCGTCACGTGGACGGCGCGGTCTACGCGATCGGACTGGGCGTCTTCCTGAGCGCGTATGGCGGCTATATGGCGTTCCGGCGCGAGTGGCGCGCACGCAATGGCAGCGCGTGGATCGATGCGCTCGCCGGCGCGCTTGGGGGCCTGACGGGAGGGCTTGCCGGATTGCCGGCTCCCTCCGTCACGATATGGTGCTCGATGCGCGGCTGGGACAGCCTCACGCAGCGCGCGACGTATCAGCCTTTCATCCTGGCGATGCAGGTCGAGTGCATCGTTTGCCTGCACGTGCAGGACCTGACCGCGTCCTTCTCGTTGAACGACCTGCAGCTCGTTGCGTTCGCGATGGCCGGCGGCATCGCCGGCTTCGCGTTGTATCAGCGCATGACCCGAAGGCAGTTCCACGTCGTGACGAGCACGCTGCTCGTGGCATCCGGCCTCGGCCTCCTGGCCCGCGCGTTGTAGGGCGGCCGCGGTCGCGCGTATGGACTACAATCGTCCCTCGTCGTAGCGACATTTCGCGAGATGCCCATGGATCGCAGGGACTTTCTGGCCTTGTCGGCGGCCGGCGTGGCCGCCTCGTTCGCCGCTGTCGATGGCGCACGTGCCGAGGACGCCCTCAACGCGCCGCCGACGTCCGCGGCCTGGCGCACGTTCGAGGTCGTGACCGAGGTCGAGCTGTGGCCGCAGGATCTGCCTGCGCGGCTGTGGCTGCCGATGCCGCTGTACGAGGACGTCTCGTATCAGCGCACGCTCGACATCACGTGGTCCGGCAATGCGACGGGCACCGGAATCTATCGCGATCCCAAGTATGGCGCGCCGGCGTACTTCGCCGAATGGGCCGATCGCTCTGTCTCGCCGAAGCTTCAGGTGGTCGCGCGATTCACGACGCGCAATCGCAGCGTCGACCTGTCCCGTCCCGTCAAAGGGCGCGAGGCGGGCTGGGAAGAGCTCGAGCGCTACCTGCAGCCGACGCCCCATATCCCGACCGACGGGATCGTGCACGCAACGGCGGCGCGCATCCTGCCGATCTCCAGCGGGACGCCGGTCGAGCGCGCGCACGCGATCTACGAATGGATCGTCGAGAACACCTATCGCGACCCGAAGGTGATCGGCTGCGGCACGGGCGACATCAAGTTCATGCTCGAATCGGGCAATCTCGGCGGCAAATGCGCGGACCTGAATGCGCTGTTCGTCGGCCTCTCGCGCTCGGTCGGCATTCCGGCGCGCGACGTCTACGGCGTGCGGTGCGCCGACTCCGCGACCTGGAAGAGCCTCGGCAAGAGCGGCGACGTCACCAAGGCGCAGCACTGCCGCGCGGAGTTCTATGACGAGCGCTTCGGCTGGATCCCCGTCGATCCGGCGGATGTCCGCAAGGTCGTGCTGGAGGAGGAGAAGGAAAAGCTCCTGCCGCTCACCGATCCGCGCGTGGCGCTCGCGCGCAAGCATCTCTTCGGCAATTGGGAGATGAACTGGCTCGCGTTCAACACCGCGAACGACACGCAGCTCGCGCCCGCGATGCGCAAGCCCCTCGGGCACTTCATGTATCCGTACGCCGAGGGCGCGAAGGGACCGCTCGACTATTACAGCCCCGAGAACTTCCAGTACCGGATGAGCGCGCGCGAGATCAAGGCGTGATCGCGCAGCCGCGAAATCCGTGAAGGACTGACGGCGTAATCGTCGGTATGTGACCGCCCGTGCACGCGGGAAGACAGCCCGTCCGGCACGCGTGAACGCGCGCGGCATCGCGTGAACAGCCCCGTGTCCCGCTCCGACGTCCGCAGGCTTTGCACGCCGCGCGAAGATGAGCTCGGTCTTCGCCGTATCGGGAACGACGCCGGGCTCGTCATCGCCGTCTTGCCGAACGGCGGGCTGTTCGCCATCGAGCAGCGCACCGACGTCGGCACGATCCTCGTCAACCAGGTGCTCGGGTCGGGACTCCAGGGAGGCATCGGCAGGATTCTGCTGCGCGCGGGTGGCGCGAATCCGGGCGTCTTCGAAGCCGTCGGACCGCGCACGAACGTCACGCTCGCCGTTGCCGAGGATCGAATCGCTTGGGAAGGCGCGACGCACGGCGTTCGGCATCGCACGACGCTGCGCCTGGTGCCGCGAGCGACGGCGTGGGTGTGGCGCGTCGAAGCCACCAATGTGACCGATGGCGCGACACCTGTGGACGCGATCCTGATGCAGGACCTGGGTCTCGGGTTGCGGGCGTTCGTCGCCAACAACGAGGCGTACGCGTCGCAATACATCGACCACCACATCGCGCGGGATGCGCGTTGCGGGCCGGTCGTCATGAGCCGGCAGAACCTGGCGCAAGACGGCCGGCATCCGTGGTTGATGCAGGGCTGCCTCGACAGCGCGAGCGCCTTCGCGACGGACGCGCTGCAGCTCTTCGGTCCTGCGCATCGCGATGCCGACGCGATCGCGTTGCCGTTCGGCACGTCGCTTCCCAGCCGCCGCCTGCAGCACGAGGCGGCGTGTGTCGCGCTGCAGTCCATGCCGGTCACGCTGGAGCCGGGCGCGACGGCAAGCTGGGAATTCTTCGCGCTCTACGAGGCCGATCACGCCACCGCGTCCAGCGACGACGATCTTGCGAGGCTGCACGGCGTGGCATGGAGCGATCGCGCCGACCGCGCTCTGGTCTTCGGTGCCACCCGGCGAAGCGTCGTGCAGGACGCGCTCTCGGCGGAGACCGCAGCGCTGAGCGCCGCGCAGTTGTCGCAGCGCTATCCCGATCGGTTCCTCGAGGAATCGGACGGCGATCGGCTGTCGTCCTTCTTCACGCCCGACCCGCCGCACAACCGGCACGTGGTGCTGCGCGACAAGGAGCGCACGACCACGCGTCGCCACGGCAGCGTGCTGCGGTCGGGCAACGCGATGCTTCCCGACGAATCGACGCTTTCGGTTACCTGCTGGATGCACGGCGTCTTCGCCGCGCAGCTCACCATCGGCAACACGTCGTTCCACAAGCTGTTCTCGGTTTCGCGCGATCCGTACAACGTCACGCGCGCCAGCGGCTTGCGTGTGCTGGTCGATGCGGGCGCCGGCTGGTGCCTTCTCACCGTCCCCTCCGCGTTCGAGATGGGATTGAGCGATTGCCGCTGGGCGTATGCGCTCGCCGATCGCGTGATCACGGTGAGCGCCGTCGTGTCGGCCGAGGATCCCGCGATGCAATGGCGGATCTCCGTGGAGGGGGCGCCTTGCCGGCTGCTCGTCTTCGGTGAGCTCGTGCTGGGCGAGCGCGAGCTCGAGCATCGCGGCCGCATCGTCGTCGATGCCGCCAGACGCCGCTTCAGCTTGCAGCCCGACGCCGAGTCGCTCTGGGGTCAGCGCTATCCCGATGCCGTCTATCACCTCGTGACCAGCACACCGGAGGCCGTCGAGGCGATCGGTGCCGACGAGCTGCTCCATGCCGAACAGATTCCTGCAACGGGTACGCACCTGGCCCTCCGCTCATTGCCCACGCGCGAGCTGTGCTTTGCCGTCGTCGGCTCGCTGACCGACCCGAGCGAAGCGGCGCGGCTCGCGTCGAAGTACGAGCAACGGGTCGACGACGACCGGCTGGTGGCGGCGGCAAGGCAGTTCTGGACCGGCGTGACGCACGGAGCGCGCATCGTGGGCGAAGGCAACGACGTCGCTGCGCTCGATGCATCGCTGCCCTGGCTCGCGCACGACGCGATGATCCATCTGACCGTGCCGCGCGGCCTCGAGCAGTTCACCGCTGCCGCGTGGGGCACGCGCGACGTGTGCCAGGGTCCCGTCGAATTCCTGCTCGCGCTGGAGCACGACGAGCCGGTCAAGCGCATCCTGCGCATCGTCTTCGCGCAGCAGTTCGCCACGCGAGGCGACTGGCCGCAATGGTTCATGCTCGAGCCCTACTCGTTCATCCAGGATCCGTACAGCCACGGCGACGTCATCGTCTGGCCGTTGAAGGCGCTGAACGACTATCTCGAAGCGACGTGCGACTTCGGTTTTCTCGAGGAAGACATCGGCTGGTGCGACGACGGCACGCTCGCGCGCACCGCGCACGAGGACCCCGTCGCGGTTCACGTCGACAAGCTCCTGGCTGCGGTTCGCGAGCGCTTCATCCCGGGCACGCGCCTGATGCGCTACGGCGAAGGCGACTGGAACGATTCCCTGCAACCGGCGGATCCCCGGCTGCGCGACATCATGGTGAGCAGCTGGACGGTCGCGCTGCTGTATCAGCAGCTCGTGCGGTATGCGGACGTCCTGCGCCGATCGGGTCGCGACGACGCTGCGGACGCGCTTGCCAGGCTCGCCGACGAAATGCGCGCCGACTTCAATCGTTTTCTCGTTCGCGACGGAACCGTCGCGGGATACGCCATCTTCGAGCCCGGACGCGACGCCCCGGAGCTGCTGCTGCATCCCTCCGATGTGCGCACGGGATTGCGCTATTCCCTGCTGCCGATGACGCGCAGCATCATCGCGGGCCTGTTCACGCCCGAACAGGCGCGGCACCATCTTGCGATCATTCGCTCGCACCTGTTGTTCCCCGACGGTGCGCGGCTGACCGACCGGCCCGTCGAGTATCACGGCGGGATCGAGCGCATCTTCCGCCGCGCGGAGTCGGCGGCGTTCTTCGGGCGCGAGATCGGGCTCATGTACGTCCATGCGCACCTGCGCTACGGCGAGGCGATGGCGAAGCTCGGCGAAGCCGACGCGCTATGGCGCGCGCTGCAGGTCGCCAATCCGGTCGGCGTCACCCATCATGTCGCGAGCGCGACGGCCCGGCAGCGCAACGCGTACTTCAGCAGCAGCGACGCGGCGTTCGCCGATCGCTACGAGGCGAGCGACGAGTGGGCGCGCGCACGGGCCGGCACGATTGCCGTCGAAGGGGGATGGCGCGTGTATTCGAGCGGCCCCGGACTGTATGTGAACCTCCTCGTCCGGCACGCGCTCGGCATGCGGCGCGCGTTCGGCGCTCGCATCGACGCCCCGCTGTTGTCCGCTGAGCAGGGCGACGTGAGACTCGTGCGCGCCTGACTTACCAGTGTCGTGCGCTCGAGCGGCGCGCGCGCCACGCTATCGTGGTCATCAGCAGCGCGAGGATCGCCATCGCCGGCCAGCCCATCGCCGGAATCGGCGCAGCAGTCGCCTGCGCCGCGAGCATTCCTGCGCCCGACGGGTCGACGATCGTCCCGTTCACCGTGAGGTCGTCGTCGCCCAGGCCGCCGTCGGTGATCGTCACCGCGATGGTGTTTCCACTGACCGTCGCCGGCATCTCGTACCAATGCGGTGTCGGGGTTGCGGCGGTTCGGCCGTACTTCCAGAGCACGGTCGACGCCGGCAGCACGTCGGGGTACGCATACGTCAACGTGACGGCGCCCGTGCATGTTGCCGCGGTATAGCTCACGAGCCCGTACGTGAAGACGTAGCCCGACGGCGCGCTTCCCGCCGGCGGCGAGCCGGCGCCGCCGGTCAACGGCACGTAGGCGCCCGAGACGAAATTGCACGCGGCTCCGCCGCCCGTGATCGCCAGCGTGACCTGTTCGCCGCCGGGCAGCGCGACGTTCAGGATGCGGTTGGTGATGTCGAACGGCGCCGACGTCGCCGCCGTGAGACCGGCACCCGTCGCGACCAGTGTGTAGCCGGTGCCGGGCTTGTCGATCGACAGCGTGGTGAACGTCGCGATCCCGCCGATCGCGTTGACGGTCGTCGTCCCCGAGAGAACGCCGCCGCCCGGATTGCTGCCGATGCTGATCGACACGGGTGCGGTTGCGCTCGTGGCGTTGCCGGACGCATCGAGGAGCCGCACGGTGACGGGCGGAGCGAGCGCAGCGTTCGGCGCGCTGCTCGACGGCTGCTGCACGAAGACGATCTGCACCGGCGCGCCGGCGACGACGTTGAACGGGCTCGACGCCGCACCGCTCACGCCGGCGCTGGACGCGCTCAAGGTGTAGCCGTTGCCCAGCTTGTCGAGCGACAGGTTGGCGAACGTCGCCGTGCCGTTCACCGCAGCCACGGTGAGCGTGCCCGACAGCGTGGCGCTCGAGGGATTCGCTGCGAGCGCCAGCGTGACGTTCGCGCTGGAGCTGGTCGGATTGCCGCCGGCGTCCACGATGCGCACGGTCACCGCCGGCGCGATCGTCGCACCCGCACCGACGGTGGACGGCTGCTGGCCGAACACGAGCTTCGCCGGGGCGCCGGCCACGACGTCGAAGCTGGTCGATGTCATGGACGGCACGCCGGCGTGCGACGCGACGAGGGTGTAGCCCGTGCCGGCCTTGTCCAGCGCGAGATTCGCGAACGTCGCCGAGCCGCCGACGAGATTCTGCGTGAGCGTGCCCGATAGCGCGCTGCCGCCGGGATTGGCACCGAGCCCGATCGTCACCGCGCCGACGGCGCCGGTCAGCGGATTGCCGAACGCATCCTGCACCTGCACGACCACCGCGGGCGCGATCGTGCTGCCTGCAGCGGTGTTGCCCGGCTGCTGCACGAACGCAAGCTTGGCAGGCGCGCCCACGCCGACGGTGAGCGTGTACGGTGTCGCGATGCTCGAGGCACCGAACGCATCGCTCGCGGTGACGGTGAAGCTGAAGGAACCGACTTGCGTCGGTGTTCCGGAGAGCACGCCCGTCGAGTCGAGCGTCACGCCGTTGGGCAGCGTGCCGCCCTGCGTAAACGTGATCGCGCCCACGCCCCCGGTGGTCGTGAACGTCTGCGAATAGGCGACGCCCGCCATGGCGCCCGGCACGGTGGGCGGCCCCACGACGATCGTCTGGATCTCGAAGGCGCCTGCGTCGCACGGATTGCCACCCGTACCGCGCGCCGCGTTGCGTTGATCGCGCGTCAACGCGGCGCCGACGCTGTCGACGCAACTCGCCAGCGGCACGAGATCGCGCGCCGGCGAGGTTGGCGAAAGGGCATGCGTGAGCGTCGGCCCGCCGTTGTTCGAAAGCGCCATGAGCTGCGGATCGGTGCCGTTGGGCGCGTCGGTCGCGTCGAAGACCGCGCCCGAGCGCTGCTGCACGACGTTGTGGCCGGCCGACGTGAGCCCCATGCCGCCCGGCTGGTAGAGATCGCGGTCGGTCGCATCCAGCACTGTCGCATCGACCACGCCGGCGCCCACGATGGCATTGCGCAGCGTGACGACCGTGTTCGCAAGCGTGCCCTGATGCACGTCCGCTCCCGCATCCCCGGCGTGATTCGCGGTGATCGTGCTGCTGATGACGTCGAGCGATGCCGTGGCGATCGCGATGCCGCCGCCGGCCATGCCGACGCTGGCGTTCGCGCTGTTGCCCGACACGGTCGAGTTCTGGAGCACGAGCGACGCCACGCTCGGCACGCTCGCGTCGCCGGCGACCAGCAGCGCGCCGCCGCCCACGCCGCCCGTCCCGGTGACGCTGTTGCCGACGAACACGCTGTTGCGCACGGTCGCGCTGCCGAGCGTTCCGGCGCTGCGTCCGACGAAGATCGCGCCGCCGCCGTCGACGGCTCGATTGCCCGTGAACGAGACCGTGTCCACGACCAGCGCGCCGGTGGTGGCGATGGCGCCGCCGCGCTGCGAGCCCGAATTTGCGGAGCCGTTCGCAAGAGCGAGATTGCGCACCGTGAGCGTGGTCGCGCCGTCGGTCACGTCGAAGATCCGCGTCGCGCCGCCGCCGCTCACCGTGATCGACGCGCCGGTGCCGTCGATGGTGAGCGACTTGGCGATGGCGATCTCGCCGGATGACAGCGCGATCGTCCCCGACAGTCCGGGCGCGAAGTCGACCGCGCCCCCCGGCGGCGTGTTTGCCACCGCGTCGCGCAGCGAGCCCGGCCCCGCGTCGTTGAGATTGGTGACCGTGACCGCTCGCGCCGTGGACGCGAGCAGCATGAGCACGATCAGCGCAAGCGACGTCCAGTGCGCGAGGCGCAGAGGCTGGACGTTGAAGGCGCGCGCGACCATGCGTGGGATCCGCGCGTCAGTTGCGCGCCGGAAAGATGCCCTGCAACGCGATGCAGAAATTGACGGCCAGGTACGGCGACAGATTGTTGTGAGGCAATCCGCCGCCGACGACCTGTGCCGTCACGGGGGACGTCGATCGCGTGGGCGGACCGCTCGCGTACACGGGGTCGGGCGGAACGCCGAGGAAATTGCCGGTGGCGTTGCTGCGATCGGCGGGAAGGTCCGACACGGGCAGCACGTGTGCGTGGACCGGCATCTCGGCCGCGGTCAACGACACGGCCGGCTCGCCACCGGTCTCGCCGACCACGCGATTACTCAATCCCGGACCTTGCCCGCGACCGACCACCACGGACGCCTGCAGATTGGGCAACGCGAAATTCGACACGCCGTTGCCGCCGTACATGGTGCCGAGCAGCGCGAACAGCGCCGTGTTCTGCGAGATCGGCAGGAGCTGGCCGTTGCAGTACGCCCATCCCCTCGGCGGGAAGTTGAACCCGAACATGCGGATCTCGCCGAGGAATGGAGAGGACATCGCCGGCCGATCGTCAGTTGCTGGACGGGAAGACGCCGTTCAGCGCGATGACGAAATTCATCGCGACGAAGGGCGCCATGTTGTCGTGGGGCTGGTTGCCGCCCGCGGGCATGACGGACATCGACGGGGCGGCGCCTGCAGCGCGCGCATAAAGATCCGGGCCGCCGGAAGCGGGCATGTCGGAGGACGCCGCCGAATCGTTCCCGCCTGCCGCGCTCGCCACCGTATGCGTGTGCGACGGCAATTGATTCGATGCAAGCGTGACCGTTTCCGTGCCGCCCGCTTCACCGAGCGCGTAGCTCGACGTTCCCGGCCCCTGTCCCATGTGAACCGGAATGCGGCCGCGCAGGTCGGGCAATGCAAACGTGTTGACGCCGTCGCCGCCGTACGTCGTGCCGACGAGCTGGAACAGCACGTCGTTCTGTGCGATGGCCAGGATCTGGCCGTCGCACATGGCCCAGCCGAGCGGCGCGAAACTGAAGCCGACGAGGCGGATCTCGCCAACGAAGGGATTGGACATGTCAGTTACGAAGGCGGTGTTTCATCTTTCAGTTCCGGCTCGGGAAGACGCCTTGCAGCGCGACGACCAAGTTCAGGACGAGGTAGGGCTGCAGGTTCGAGTGCGGCTGGCTGCCCCCGGCGGCGAACGTGGACGACGCGAGTCCAACGGCTTGCGTTGCGCCCGTGCGGTAGGGCTTGATCGGCGCGTTCGCGAAGGCATTGCCGCCGGGCCCGACGCCCGATGTGGCGTTGGCGTTCACCGCGGCGAGGCCGTGGCCGTGCGGCGGCATCTCGCTGACGGTCAGCGTGTGCGCTTCCTCCCCGGCGCGCTCACCCAGTGACACGTTGCCCGATGGACCCGTGCCGAAATGCATCGGCGTGCGGCCGCGCATGTCGGGCAGCGCGAACGTCGTCACGCCGTTGCCGCCGTAGGTCGTGCCGAGCAGCGAGAACAGCGCCTGGTTCTGCTGGATCGGCAGGATCTGGCCGTTCGCGAGCGCCCAGCCCCGCGGCGCGAAACTGAACGGGACGATCTTGATCTCGCCCAGGAATGGTGTCGCCACGTGGGGTCGTTGTTCGTCGTGGGGCGTTCCGATCCTACGGGCATTGCGGCGTGCGAACAACGGTTGGCCGACGTTCGGGACGAATCCGACGGTCGTGCGTTGTTGAATCCGCAACGCCCGGCTAGACTCGCGGTGGACGCCGGTTCGCGACAGCGGCCGGCGTAACCGCTCGCACGATGACATTCCGCGCCTCACGACGCCGCTTCATCGCCGCCGGCAGCGCAGCCGGCTGCGCCGCGCTGTTGCCCGCCGCGGTCGCGCGCGCCACGGCAGGCGAGGGCGAGCTCGCGGCGTCCGCCTTCAGGCCGCTCGTCGGCTCGAATTTCGCGGCGCGTGCGCTGTCCGTGGTCGCGGCGCCTGAGCTCACCCTGTCGTTGCGCGCCGTTCGTCCGCTCGCGCGCGTCGCGCCGGACATGCGGCCGGAGGTCGCGCAGGACCGATCGTTCGAGCTGGTATTCGGTGCCGAAGCGCCCGGGCTGTTGCAGGACGTCTACGAAATCGCGCATCCGGGCATGCGCACTTTCGCGGCCTTTCTCGTGCCCTCGCGCGACGGCACGACGCTGCTCGCGACGTTCAACCGCCTGCGTTGACGCGCTCGTCGGGGCGCGGCTCGGCGCGTGTTGGCGCGCGCCTCATCTCGCAGTACACGCCCGCGGTGGCGCCCGCGACGAAGCCCAGCCGCTCGTAGAGGCGCTTCGCCGGGTTGGCGGGCTCCACGTGGAGGATCGTCGTGAGACCGCCGCGGTCGGCCTCGGCGCAAAGGTCGCGCATGAGCGTCGCGCCGATGCCCTGTCCGCGCGCCTGCGACACCAGCGCGATGTCGAGCACGTACAGGTTATCGCCGACGGCGGCGCGGTAGAGGCGCCCGACCGGCGTCGAGCCCGCCTGCACGACCAGGCAACGCGCGCCGGCGAAGTGCTCGCGATAGTGCCGATCCTGCAGCGCGTACTGGCGATCGCAGAATGTGCGCTTCTCCGCTTCGGTCCACCCCGATGCCGCGAGCTCGGGCGTGCGCACCGACGCGAACAGCTCGAGCAGGAAGGGCAGGTCGGCGGCCGTCGCGTCGCGCAAGGAGATCGCGGCGGCATCCAAGTCGCAGGAAACGGTCACGTCGCGGCGTCCCGGCCCGAATGTGCTGCGACGCGCCGCACGATGCACGCCTCGTACGTCGCGCCCTGCGCGTCCGCGGCGATCGGGACGATGAACAGCGGCAGCTCGCCCAGCGTCGCGTGGCGTATCGCGTAGGTGGCCTGCGACAGCACCGGCGACGCCGGCGCACGAAACAGCGCCGAGAACTGCTCGTAGCCTCGGGGTGCGGGACGCGGATTGACCTCCGACAGGCGCAACACCAGCGCGACGTGCTCGCCGCGAGCGTCCATCACGGCGAAATCGGTTCCGAGCGCCGCCTGGAAGCGCGCCTGCGCAAACATGTCCGAGGGATCGGGCGGTGCGGCGTCGGTCATCAGC
Organism: Casimicrobiaceae bacterium; assembly: GCA_036406955.1. GTDB lineage: Bacteria > Pseudomonadota > Gammaproteobacteria > Burkholderiales > Casimicrobiaceae > VBCG01. The sequence continues at coordinate 78,887 of DASXAF010000014.1, read as the reverse complement.
GTCGCACGTTGGGCAGCGCGGGCGCGCCGCCTTGCGCGGCCTCGGAGCGGCTCGCTCGCAGCGCTTCCAGCGCGCGATACGGTGCATCGGCGTGCCGCAACACTGCATCGCGCAAGGCGGGCGATATCTCGTCGCGCTTCCTGTCGCGATCCGGCGTGAACGAAAGCTGCGGCGTCTTCGCGTCCTGCTCGAGCACCGCCGTCATCGCGTCGCGATCCACGCAATCGGGGTCGACGCCGAGCAAGGTTGCCAGCCTCGTCTCCACCGCCGACACGAGCTCCTCGTAGTGGACCGGACGGCCCCCGTCGACCGCGCAATGCAGCGCACCCGCCTCCAGCAGCCGGCCGATGACGCGCGCGATGAACTCCTCGCGCGGCAGCGTGCGTGCGACATCGGGCGGGACGAGAGCGGCCGCGGGCCCGAGGATGCCGGGCACCACGTGCGCGCCCGGCGCACGCCACTGGGAGACCGCGATCTCGGCCGGATCGCGGTAAAGGTACAGCCACGGCACGTCGGGAAACGCCTCGCGGATCAGCGGCAGCGCAACGACGTTCCAGGCGTCGAGCTTGACGACGAAACGCGTTTCGCCGCCGCTGCGCGGCTGGGCGAGCGCCGAGAAGAGCGCTCGCAGCAACGCGACGCGTCGCTCGCGGCGCATGGGCGGGACGTGCGCGGTCGGATGCAGCAGCGCCTCGAGCATGGTGGGCTCGGAGACGACCACATGGCTGCGCAGCGTCATGAGCATGCGCGCGAGCAGCGTCGAGCCGCAGCGGGATGCGTGGAATACGAATGCCGTTGGCGCGATGCCGGGCGACCCGCGCGCGAAGTCCTCGAGCGCCTCGATGGGCGTCTCGGGACGAAACGCCTGGTTGAACGGCTCGAGGAGCGCGGTCTCGACGGTGCCGCGAAAGAACGGGTCGCTGAAGCGTCGCGTGCCGAGATGGCACCAGTCGACCGCCAGCGCGCCGTCCTTCGGATAGATGCGAATCGGGACGAAGCCGGCCAGGCGTGTCACGTCGTTCAGGTCGGTGAGCGTACGAACCTTTGCATCGGGCGCCCGGTCAGACGAGCCACTGCTCGATCCAGCGCCGCTGCCCCGCCGCCATGGCGGCACGCACGTCGGCGGCGTCGAACTCGTAACCCTCGGCGCGACCAACTGCCACCGTCAACGCGACGAACGCGCCGCGCTCGGGCTCGCTGCGCAGACGCGCTGCCAGCGCGGGATCGGCGAACACGCGCTCGCGAAAGCGCGCGAACGCGTCGGCGCCGCCGTGGATCGCGTCGCGCACCGGCACGTCGCCCGCCTCGATCTGCGCGCGCAGCCAGTCGTCGACGCCGACGTCGACGACCAGATGGATGCGATCGGTCGCGCCGCGGTTGCTGACGCGATGCGGCCGTGAAAGATCGAGGTACCAGCATTCGCCCGCAGCCATCACGACCCGCTCGCCATCGACGTAGAACTCGACCTGCGGATCGGTCGCCAGCACGATGTGCAGCCGCACGTCGCCTTGCGCGAAGGAGAGGTCGTGGTCGCGATGCTCGTCGATCATCCCGCCCGGGGCGAGGCGAAGCAGCCGCGCCGCGCGGACGGGACATCGCAGCGTCGCGAGCGCCTGCGCGAGCGCGGGGCATCGCTGGAGTACGCTCGTTTCGACGGACGGCTCGGCTGCGGTGCCGTGAAGCGGACCGACGTAGAGGCACGAAGGATCGTCGCTGCGCCCGCGCAAGGCGATCCCGGTCCAGCCGCCATTGTGATAGGGCGCGTTGAAGTGCGCCCGCCACGCGTCGGCCGCAAGGGATCGCGCCTCGGCCGCAAGCGCGGCGGCATCGAACCGCAGCGGCAGCCGCACGCGCGAGGGCGGCCAGGCGCGTTCGCGATCGTCGTTGCGGTCGTGCATGAGCGCGATTGTAGCCTCGGGCATGGCGCCGCCGGCTGAATCCGACGGCTTGCTCCGCCGTGCGCGATGTCGCCTACGCCAGCACTCGCAGCAGGCGCTCCTGCGGCACGATCTCGACGCGGTCCCCCGTGCGCAAGGCCGCCGTGATGTCGCATTCGAAGCCGGCGAGCATCGGCAGCTCGCCGAACGCGGCGCCCTGCGCGATGATCGGGTTCACGCTGTTGAACACCAGCCCGAGCGGCACGACGCCGCGCGAGCTCATCTCGCGCAGCATCCACGCGGAGGCGACGCCGCCCTTCGCCGTATCGAGCACGAGGATGCGACCCACGTACGATCGGCCTGCGAGCTCGTGCTGCGGCCGGGAGAACACGCCGCGGATGCGGTCGAGGTCGTAGCGCGCCGAAAAACCATCGCGCGCGACGAGCGCTTCGCCGTCGACGCGCGGGCCCATGGCATGGGCCGCGCGGAACTCGCGCGCGGTCATGTCGTCCCACCACGCGTGCTTTTGCCAGCTTCGTGCAGCCGTGCGCGGCTCATGACAACCGCCCGGTGCACGCGGCGTCGACGCACGCTTCCATCGACGCGAGCATGGGCTGGTAGCCGTAGCCGCCCAGGATGTTGACCATCTTCGCGCTGTTCGTCGCGAGGCGCTTCCAGCCGTTGGCCTCGGCGATCTCGCGTGCGTACGATTGATAGAAGCACATGCCGGCGAGCACGCTGCCGCCGGCCCGCTCGATCCGCGCGGTGAGACCCAGCCGATCCGCGTCGGGCTTCACCTGCGGGCTCGTCACCGCAAGCAGCGGAATGGTGAAGCGGCGTCCGTCGCAAAGCGCGGCCAGCGCGCGCAATTCGAGCAGGCTGAGCTGCGGTCCGGAGAACACGACGACGTCGACGTCGTCGTCGCCGCGATACGTGCGCTGCAGCGCCTCGACCTCGTCCCGTCCGACACGCGCGTGCGCGATGCCGGGGGGTGCGACGTCGGCGAGGCGCGCCGCCTCGGGCGTGTGGCCGACGACGTGGAAGAGCGCGATCGACCCGAAGCTCGCCATCGCCGCACCGAAGTGCTTGAGCGCATCGGACCCGGGCGCGCCCTCGATGCCCTCGATGACCGGCACGGCCCAGTAGTTGCCCGCCAGCTTGCCGATGACGCCGCCGAGCGCGCCCCATTCGTCGAGCGTCCGCGGTGTCCAGTCGACCCGCACGTGCAGCGTCGCCTGCCTCCCCTCGTCGAGATGGAAGCCATAGCGCGGCGTGCGTCCCGTCAATCCAGCCGAGATGGCCGAGGGCCCGCCCTCGAAGTTCGAGCGCGCCCCGCACACCGAATTGGAATAGATCACCACGCCGGTGTCGCCGAACGCGACATGCTCGCCGCGCGTGGCGGGTTGCACGGTCTGGTAGTTGATGCACGTGTCGGTCATCAACACGCCGAGATCGACGAACGCGTCGATGGCACGGCGCTCGAGGTTCAGCATCCATGCCGCCTGGCGAAGCGCCTCGGCGTGCGAGAAATCGGTGCCGCGCGGATCGGTGATCGTGGGGATGCGAACGGTGCGATGCTCCGGCGGGTGCGCGGCGAGACCTTCGAGCCAGGCGACGCCGGATTCGCCGAGGCTCTCGGTGTCGGCCATCACGTGCGCCTGCGTCACCGCGACGAAATCCTCGGCGCCGAAGAAGTCGCCCACCATGATCTGGTGCCGCAGCGCGGCCTGGCGCACCGGCCCGAGCTCGCCGGCGAGCATCGCGTGCTCTTCGTCGTTCAGTCGCATCGCGGTGCTCGTCAGTCGATTGTGGCGCCGGAATCGCGCACGGCCTTGCCCCACTTGGCGAGCTCGGCGGCGTTGAAGCGCGCGAACTCGTCGCGCGGGCCGCCGCGGAGCTGCACGCCGCGCGGCTCGAGCATCTTGCGAAAGCCTTCGGTGTGCACGACGCGGTCGATCTCGGCGTTGAGCCGCGCCGCGATCTCGGATGGAATTCCGGCAGGCGCGAACACGCCCCACCACGCCGTCGCCTCGAAGCCCTCCAGACCGGCTTCCGCGAACGTGGGCGCATCGGGCGCTGCGGGCGAGCGCGTCGCGCTGCTGATGCCGAGCAGCACGAGCTGGCCCGACTGCACGTACGGCAGCACCGTCTGGAGCGGATCGAACATCGCGTCGATCTGGCCGCCGACGAGGTCCTTCACCGCGGGCGCGCTCCCGCGATAGGGCACGTGCTTGAGATCGGTGCCGGTGGTCACGCGGAACATCTCGCCGGTGAGATGCCCGGGGGTGCCGTTGCCCGCGGTGCCGAACGTGATGGTGCCGGGCTTGGCCTTCGCGAGCGCGATGAACTCGGCGATGCCGTGCACGCCGAGCGACGGATGCACGACGAGCGCGACCGGCGCTGCCGCGACGAGCGCGATCGGCGTGAAGTCCTTCGCCGGGTCGTACGCCAGCTTGCGATACAGCGTGGCGTTGATGGCGTTCGTGCCGACCGTGCCCATGAGCAGCGTGTAGCCGTCGGGCGCGGACTTCGCGACCAGCTCGGCGCCGATGCTGCCGCCTGCGCCGCCGCGGTTGTCGACGATCACCTGCTGCTTCAGGCCGTCGGAGAGGAACTGCGCGAGCGGCCGCGCCACGATGTCGGTCGGCCCGCCCGCGGGGAACGGCACGACGAGGCGCACGGGGCGCGTGGGATAGTCCTGCGCGTGCGCCGGTTGCCATGGCAGCACGGCGCTCAGCACCAGGCACGCTGCGGCCAGCCACGCTCTGCGTTCGGATCGGTCGAGGTTCGTCTTCATGTCGCTCATTTTCCCACGCCGGCGGTGAGCCCCTTCACGATGTGGCGATGCGCGAACAGCAGGAGCGCGAGCGCGGGCACGATCGACAGCACCACGCCGGCCGCCATCACGCCGTTCTTGATCTCGTATTCCTGCGCGAACTTGGCGATCGCGACCGGCACCGTCGCGGTGCGGCTGCCGGACAGGGTGAGCGCTACCGCGAACTCGTTCCAGGCGAACACGAACACGAGGATCGCGGTCGCGGCGAGACCCGGCCGCACCAGCGGAACGACGATCCGCCAGAGCATCTGCGGCGTCGTGCAGCCGTCGAGCCGCGCCGCCTGCTCGAGCTCGAGCGGAATGTCGCGCACGAACACCGACATGACGGCCACGCCGATCGGCAGGTTGAGCGTGACGTTGGCGAGCACGAGCGCGGTGTAGGTGTTGTCCCAGCCGATCGAGCGGAACATGACGTACCACGGCCCGACCAGCGTGATCGGCGGCAGCATGTAGAACACGAGCGAGAACGCCGCGACGAGCGCCGGCACCCACGCGGGCCAGCGCATCCGGTGCATCGAATACGCCGCGAGGGTCGCGACCAGCAGCACGATCGCCGTGGCGCAGGACGCCACCACCGCGCTGTTCAGGAAGTGCGCGCCGTAGTCCGCGGAGCGCGAGAAGAGGAGCTCGTCGAAGTTGCCGAGGTAGGGCTTGAACAGGACGTCGCCGCGCAGCAGCGCGATCTGCGTCTTGAACGCCGCGAGCGCGATCCAGATGGCCGGCACGACCACGATCCCGGCGCACAGCACGAGCACGCCGTGCAACGCGAACCTGCGGCGTGCGCGCGCGCTCGGCATTCCGGTCAGGCGGCTCGCGCACGCCGTCGCGCGGGAGCGATCGCGAGCACGATGACGAGCGCGAGGAGGAACAGCACGATCACCGAGATCGCGGAGCCGTAGCCCGCGCGGTCCTCGGTGAAGAAGCGCCGGAAGATGGTGAAGCTCACGACCTCGGTCGCCGTACCCGGCCCGCCGCCGGTGAGCAGGTACACCTCGTCGAAGACCTTGAACGACACGACGAGCCGGAAGATCAGCGTCACCGCGAGCGTCGGCAGCATCATCGGCAGCGTGACGTAGCGCAGCTCCTGCCATGCGCTCGCGCCGTCCACGCGCGCCGCTTCGTAAGTGTCCTGCGGCAGCGCTTCGATGCCGGCCAGCAGCAGCACGAACACGAACGGCGTCCAGTGCCACACGTCGACCACGATCACCGAGGGAAACGCGAGCGCGCCGTCGCCCAGCCAATCGCGCCCGCGCAGCCCGATCGCCGCCAGCACCTGGTTGATGATGCCGAAGTCCGGGTTGTACATGAGCTTCCAGATTGCGCCGATCACGATGCCGGGAATGAGGATCGGCAGCAGGAAGATCGTGCGATACAGGCCGCGACCTGCGATGGCGCGGCTCACCAGCACCGCGAGCATGAAGCCGAGCACCATCTCGGCCGCGACCGAGAAGAGCGCGAACAGGATCGTGTTGACCAGTCCCGCGCGCACGAGCGGATCGCCCGGCAGCGCGGCGAAATGACGAAGCCCGACGAACGTCCACCGCGCGGCGCCCTCCTCCCAGCGAATGTCGTGCACCGACATCACGACGAGGTTCACGATCGGCAGCAGCGCGAGCAGCAGGTAGATCACCACCGCGGGCGCGAGCGTGAGCACGCGCCAGCGCTGCACATCCACGCCGGCCGACCGATTCCCTCTCCCCGCGGACGGGGAGAGGGGTAGGGTGAGGGGCCGCCCCACGGTGCTTACTTCAGATCAGGCAGCTTCCCGGTCTTGTAACCCGCCTTCTGCATGATGTCCTGGATCTCCGCCGCAGCCGCGTTGAGCGCTTCGGCCGGCGACTTCTCGCCGATCAGCGCCTGGTTCAGGCGCAACTCCAGCACGGAGACGATCTGCGGGCCTTCGGGCACGGTGTACATCATCTTCGCGTTCGGCGTGCTGTCCGCGACCGCCTTGGCCCAGCGGTACTCGGGCGTCTTCATGAACGGCGCGTCGTAGACGTCCTTGCGGATCGGCGGCTGGCCCGCCTTGGCGTAGACGATCTGCGCGTCGTAGCTCTGGAACCAGTTCATGAACGCGAGCGCGGCGACCTGACGGTCCTTCGGGATGTTGCGCGGAATGCCGCCGATGAAGTGACCGAGCGTCGGTGTGCTCCTGCTGCCCGGGCAATGGGGCATCGGCGCGACGTTGACCTTGCCCACGACGGCGGACTTGTTGGGATCGTCCATCTGCGGCCACGCCGCGATCACCGGCGTCGCGTGGGCCGCCTTGCCGGTCACGAGCGCCTGGATCACCTGCGCCTGGCCGTAGCTGCCGGGATTGGGAGGCCCGTACTTCTTCGCGAGGTCGATGTAGATGTCGAGCGCCTTCTTCGCCTCGGCGCTGTTGATCGTCACCGTGAAGTCGCCGGCCTTCTCGTCGCGGAAGATCGCGCCGTTGCACCCCTGCAGGTACGGCATCCAGTCGTACGAGATGTCGGACGCGCTGCGCGCGCCCCGCTGCACGATGCCGTACACCGAGGGCGGGTTGTTCAGCTTCGCCGCGTTGGCGGCGACGTCGTCCCAGGTTTCGGGAGCCTTCAGCCCGGCCTTCTCGTACAGGTCCGCGCGGTAGTACAGCACGCCGATGTTCGCGTTGATCGGGACGCCGTACACCACGCCGGTCTTCGAGCTGTTGCGCTTGTTCTTCGCGTCCCAGTACGCGGTGTCGTCGAAGTTGATCACCTGCGGATCGAGCTTGAACGACGGATCGATGTCGTCGAGCGGCGTGAGGAAGCCGCCGTGGTAGAGCTCCGCGAGCCACGTGGAGTTCATCACCAGCAGGTCGAATTGCCCTTCCTTCGCGCGCACCGACGCGCGCTGCTTCTCGGCGCTGCCCGCGAACGGATTCACGTCGAGGTTGACCTTGTTGCCGGTCTCCTTCTCGTAGGCATCGACTGCCTTGGCGAAGCTCGCGAACCAGGGCGACTGGTTGATCACGACCGTGATCGGCACGACCTTGGGGATCTTCGGGTGCGTCTGCCCGAACGACGGCATGCCGAGCACGAGCGCGGCCGCGGCTGCGATCGACGTAACAACGCGTACGAATGTCCTCATGAGCGATCTCTCCTCGTGGTCCGTCGTCAATCGAGCTCGGCGCGCGTTCCCGGCGCCGGCGTGAAGCCCAGGTCGCCGCGCGCGAGCGCAGCCTCGCGGCCGCCGTAGCGCCCGAGCAGCTCCGCCTGCCGCTTCTTGGCGCGAGCGTCGACCTCGATCGGGTCGAACATCGACAGCATGCGCGCGCGGCAGCGCTCGAGCACGTCGCGATACGCGGGATCGTCGGCGACGTCGACGAGCTCCTCCGGATCGCGTTCCAGGTCGTAGAGCTGCGGCCGGTAGGCCACGTAGTGCATGTACTTGTACCGGCCGTCGCGCAGCATGTAGCTGCCGGCCACTGCGCTGATCGCGTGATACTCGGCCACGACTGCACGGTCGGGTGCCGCGCCGTCGGCGAGGGCCTTGACCGAGATGCCCGGATGGGCGTCGTCGTCCGGCACGGGCGCGCCCACGGCCTCGAAGACGAACGGATAGAGGTCGACGTGGCTCGACGGCGTGGCGCATTGCGCGTCGGCGTCGAACCCGTCGCCTGCGACGATCAGCGGCACGCCGGACGACTCCTCGTAGAACGTGGACTTGCCCCACAGGCCGCGTGCACCGAGGTTGTCGCCGTGATCGCTGGTGTAGATCACTCGAGTGTCGCCCGCGAGACCCGAGCGTTCGAGCGCCTTGAGCACCTTGCCGATGTTCTCGTCGAGCGCGCTCACGAGGCCGTAATAGCCGGCCAGCGCGCGCTTGACGTCGCCATCGTCGCGAAAGTGCGGGTCGTAGTCGACCACGCGTGCATAGTCTGCGAGGAACGGATGCTCGGGCCGCTCGGCCTTCGCATACTGCTTGGGCCGCGGCAGGTCCTGACCGAGGTAGTGGTAGAACCACTCCGGCGGCGCCGTGAGCGGGAAGTGCGGCGCCACGAACGACACGAACAGCACCCAGGGCCGCTCGTGCTTGCGCTGCGCCGCCTCGTGCAGCCAGATCTGCGCGCGCGAGGCAATGTCCCGGTCGTACACGGTGTACGGCGATTCGCCGGGACCTGCGAGCCGCGCCATCTTGTCGCCGCCCTTGCGCATCGGGATGTTGTCGCGCACGAGGCCCTTCACGTCGCCGATGGCTTCGATGATGTGCATCGGCACGATCTCCCGGGTGAAGCCGTGATCGTCGCCTGCCGCGCCGCGGAAATGCAGCTTGCCGATCGACACGACCTCGTGGCCGCGTGCGCGCAGGCGGTGGTGCCAGCTCGGGATCGCGCCGTCGTAGCCGTCGGCATTGTCCCAGTAGCCGATCTGGTGCACGTACTTGCCGACCGCGAACGCAGCGCGCGCGGGCACGCAGATCGGGCACGTCGTGTACGCCGAGCTGAAGCGCGTACCGGCGCGCGCGAGCGCATCCATGTTCGGCGTCTCGATCACGGGATGGCCGGCACATCCCATCACCTTGGGATTGTGCTCGTCGGACATGAGGATCAGCAGGTTCGTCGGCTTCACGCGCGAAGCTCCTTCAGGTTCATTCGACGTCGAGCCACGCGCCGCCTTCGCGCGCGGAGCGGAACGCCAGCTCGACGATGCGCACGCTCGGCACGGTCTCCGCGAACGTGACGGCGGGTCGCGAGCGCTCGCGCACGGCACGCACGAAATCCCGGGTGGCGTCGCCGGGATGCGAATCGCAACCGACGTGCTCCCGATGCGAGCCGCGCTGCGCGAGCCAGGTCATGTCCCAGCCGATCGGCTCGGTGAGCGGCCGGCGAAGCTCGATCAGCCCTTCGTCGCCGAAGATGCGTACTTCGTCCCACATGTGCCAGCCTTCCTCGATGCAGGTCATCTGGCATTCCAGCTCGTCGAACTGCAGCTCGACGAAGCCGCCATGGTCGCTGCGCGACGGCGAGGACGTGCGCAAGCGGCTGCGCAGCCGCGTCGGTTGGCGGCCCAGCAGCCACGGCAGGAGGTCCGCCATGTGCGTCGCGCGCCCCGTGTACGGTCCGCCGCCGCCCAGCTCGGGGACGAGGAACCAGCCGCTGCGCTCGTAGCCGAGCTGCACCGTCTGCACGAAGCGCACGCTGCCGATGCCGCCGTCGGCCAGGATCTGCCGCGCGCGCAGGCAGCCGCGGTCGAAGCGGCGGTTGTAGGCGACGCCGTTGACGATGCCGAGCGCGTCGGCGCGTTGCGCAAGCCGCGTCGCATCGGCTGCGCTCATCACGAAGGGCTTGTCGACCAGCACGTCGTGGCCACGGTCGAGCATCGCGTCGACGTGCGCGGCGTGCAGCATGTGCGGCGTGGTCACGAGCGCGAGCGTCGTTGCGGCCGGTGCAGGCAGATCCTCGATGCGCGAGACGAGCGCCGCGTCGTAGCGGCGCGCGAGTGCGCGCGTGTCGGCGGCCGCATACGGATCGAAGATGCCGGCGATGCGCAGCGTCGCGTCCTCGGCGATCGCGGGAACGTGATAGCGGCGCGCGAATGCGCCACAGCCCACCATGAGAATCGAGATGGCGCTCATGACACGCTCGCAAGGAATTCCAGCGCCGTCGCCCACGCCTTGCGCGACGCCTCCGGATGATGGTCCGCCGGCCGCGTCGCATCGAAGAAGCTGTGGCGAGCGCCCGCGTACACGTCGACACGGTGCCGAACGCCGCGCGCCTGGAGTGCGGCGCGCAATTCGTCCACGTCGCGCAGCGGAATCAGCGCGTCCGTTTCCGCGAACTGGCCGAGATACGGCACCTCGATCAGCCCCGTGACCTCCGCGGGCAGGAAGGGCTTGCTCGCCTGGCGATCGAAGCGCAGCCTGCCGTAGAAATTGACGACACCCGCGACGCGCTCGCTCATCGCGCCGAGGTAATGCGCGAAGCGCCCGCCGAGGCAGAAGCCCCACGGGACCAGCGGCCCCGGCGCGAAGCCGAACGCACCTTCGGACGCCGCACGCGCGACGGCTCGCAAGTCCCGAATGCAGCGCGGGTCGTCGAAGTCGAGGAACGCCTGCGCGAGCACGTCGGGCGCCGCATCGCGCGGCGGAATTCCTTGTCCGCGGAAGAGGCACGGCGCGAGGGCGCCATAGCCTCCGTGCGCGAGCTGCCGGCACAGGTCCTCGATGTGCGGCGTCACGCTCCAGATCGCGCCGAGCATGAGCACCGTGGCGCGTGGCATCGCCTTCGGATGCGCGGCATGCACGCGGATCGACGCGCCTTCGAATGCGAACGCCGATTCGCTCGTGTGAATGGAAGAATCGTTCATGGCTCGATGGATTGTGTCCGGCCGCTCCGCGCGGCCGTGTACGCGGCGTCGATCATCTTCATGGCACGCACGCCGTCTTCCACCGTGATCGGCGGCGGCGTCCCGCGCTCCAGGCAATCGACGAAGGCGAGCGCGTTCTGCTGATGGAACTCGCCCTGCTTGAAGCGCGGCACCAGCGGCTCGACCTGCCAGCGCCGCTCGGCCGCGTCCGTGCGATAGACGCGCACGAAGCGCTCGTCGGTGATGTCGCGCGACGCGAGGTCCACCGCGGAGACGAGCACCGTGCCGCGCGTGCCGTAGAGCTCGATCGACGTGTCCGCGGCGGCGAAGGCGAAGCTCGACGCGATTTCGGCGACGAGGCCCGTGGTGTAGCGGAACACCGCGACGCCAAGGTCCTCCACGTCGAGACCGAGCGTGCTGTCGCTGGTGATCGCAGTGACCGATTGCGGAAGGCCGAAGAGCCACGCGAGAAGGTCGGCGGCGTGAACCCCTTCGTCGAGCAGCGCCCCGCCGCCGGCCTTCGCGGGATCGACGTACCAGCGCTCGCGGAAGTCGGGCTGCAACCCGTAGAAATGGCCGTGACGGATGCGCGCGAGCGTGATGCGGCCGAGCTCGCCGGAGTCGACCAGCGCGCGCAGGCGATGCGACACCGGATCGAAGCGCTTGGGGAAGCTCTGCATGAAGACCACGCCGGCTCGGCGAACGCTGGCGGCGATGCTTTCGGCGTCGGCCAGGCTCGTGCCGAGCGGCTTTTCGCACAGGATCGCGAGGCCGCGCGCGGCCGCGCGCTCGATCAGCGGCCCGTGCCTGCATGTTTCGCTGCAGATGCAGACGGCGGTGCATGCCGCGAGCAGCGCATCGAGATCGGCGTGGTACGTCGTTCCGAAGCGCTGTGCGGCGTCGCAGCCGCGCGCCGCGTCGTCGTCCCAAACGCCGGCCAGCACGCCGCGTGCCGCGAGGACTTCACTCCAGAAGTTCGCGTGGTAGTGCGCGAACGACAGCACGCCGACGCGAACGCTCATGACCGCGCCTCGACGCGGACCGCTGCGCCGTGCTGCTCGTTCGAGCGCGCGATCGCCTCCACGACCTGCATGCCGCGCAGCGCGGCCTGTGCCGTCGCGAGCCGCGGCGCGCGGCCGGTGATGCCGTCGATCCAGGCCGCATGCTGGCGCGCACCCATCGGCGCCTCGTCGAGCGACGGCACGTGCCATCGATCGCCGAAGCGCGCCGGCGCGTACGCCGCGATGGGGCCGCGCTCGCTCCGCAGCCACAGCGTGCCGCGCTCGCCATAGAGCTCCATGCGGAAGCGGTCGCAGCCCTGCGCTTCGACCATCGACATCTCGTGCGAGCCCACGGCGCCGCCGGCGAAGGAATACAGCGCCCACGCGCTGTCGCAGACGTGCACGTCGACCGTGCGGCCGTCGCGCAGAGTGCGCTTCGGCACCACCGTCGCCATGCGCGCCGAGACCGCTTCGACGTCGCCGACCAGCGCGAGCGCGAGATCGATGCCGTGCACGCCGAGCTGGTCCACCACGCCGTTGCCGACGCGCGCGCGATCGAAGAACCAGTCGTTCCAGTCGGGCCCCGGCGTGGCGTTTCGCAATCGCACGCTGTGCACCCGGCCGATCACCTCCTCGCGGAGCCAGACGCGCGCCTGCTCCACTTCCGCGAAGAAGCGATGCATGAAGCTCACCTGCAGATCCACGCCGTGACGCGCAGCGGCATCGACGATGCGGCGCGCGCCGCTCACGCTCGCCGCCATCGGCTTTTGCAGCAGGATCGCCTTGCCGGCCTGCGCAGCCGCGATGGCGATCGGCTCGTGGGTGTCGTCCGGGGTGGCGATCACCACGGCGTCGATCTCGCGCCGGTCGAGCACGCGGCGCCAATCCGTCTCCACGTCCGGGATGCCGAAACGTTGCGCGAGCCCCGCCGCATTGCGCTCGCTGCGTCCCGCGATGACGCGCACGCACGCGCCACCGGCCGCGGCGAGCCCGGCGAGGTGATACTCGGCGATGTGGCCGGCGCCGAGCATCGCGACGCCGACCGGAGCGGGAATGCCCATCACGCCTTGAAGTGACCGGGAACCTTCACGAGCGACGGATCGGCCGCGGCCAGCGGTGCGGTATACGTGTAGTCGAGCGGATGCTTCGGCGACTTCAGCCGGCCGGAGGCCTCGAGATACGCCGTCATCATCTGCATGTCCTTCACGTAGGCGTCGTCGAACGTCGGGTCGAACACGAATTCGTCCCAGATGGCGAGGGCGAGCGTGCGGTCCTGCTTCGTCTGGTTGCAGAACAGCGTGACGACCTCGTCGCGGTTCTTCGGGTCGGCGACGTAGCGCTGCCCGCGCAGGAGCACCGCCATCATGCGCTGCGTCGCCACCGGATTGCGCCTGACGAAGTCCTGGCTCGCGACGAACAGCGAGCGCGTATAGGAGATCTTCACCTTCGCGCCGTGGTTCGCCGCGAAGCCGGACACGTCGCCGGTATGCACGAGATCCGTGTTGCCGGGCTTGAGCGCGTTGTAGCCCCACGGCTCCCAGCACAGGAGGCCGTGCGTGTTCCCGGAATTGAGCGCGGCGATCTGCTCGGGCGGCGGCATGTTGACGACCTGCAGGCGCTTGTCGTCGAGCCCGTAGTGCTTCGCGAGGTAGTACAGGTCGGCGCTGGCGGTCGATCCCTGCAGCAATCCGATCTTGACCTTGTAGAGGTCCTCGGGGGCCTTGACGTTCGCATCCTTGCGGATCACGAGCTTGTCGGCCGCGGATGCGATGCAGTTCGTGCCGAGCACGACGATCGGCACGCCGGTGTGCGCCATGGAGATGGGCGGCAGGTTGCCGGGTGTCCAGAGCTGGATCTCGTCGCCGACGAGCGCTTCGCCGGCGAGCGCGCCGCCGGTGAACGTCTTGGTCGTGACGTCGGTGAAGCCCGCATCGCGGAACCAGCCTTTGCTCATCGCGACCATGTGCGGCGCGAACACCGGGTCGAGCCCGAAGCCCAGCGCGAGCTTCGACGTCTCCGGCTTGCCCTGGGCCAGCGCGCGACCCGCCATCGTGCCGCCCGCCGCGGCTGCCGTCATGCCCGCGAGAAACGTTCTGCGCTTCATCGTCTCCTCCAAGTGTTGTGTCAATGACCCGACCTGCGCCCCATGAGACGGCGCAATCCCGCTGCGAGCGCCGCGTCGCTCGCGAGGCTCACCACGCCGATCAGCAGAATGCCGAACACGGCGACGCCGAGATCGCCGATCTGCCGCGACTCCATCACCAGGTAGCCCATGCCCCGGTTCGCGGCGATCAGCTCGGCGGCGACGAGCGTTCCGAACGAAAGACCGAAGCCGACGCGCAAGCCCGTCGCGATGTCGGGCAGCGCGGCGGGAATCGCGACCTTGAACAGCAGCGCAGCGCCGTCGACGTCCATCGTGCGCGCCGCGCGCAGCAGCACCGGTGGAATGGACGCCATGCCACGGTATGCGTTGGTGAAGATTGGGAAGAACGCGCCCAGAAAAATGACGAACCATTTCGACGGCTCGCCCAGCCCGAACCATACGATCGCGATCGGGATCCAGGCGAGCGGCGGAATCGGCCGCAGCAGGTCCCCGATGGGACGAACGATGCGACCGAGCCATCCGTACCAGCCGGACGCGATGCCGAGCGCGATGCCCGCTGCCGCGCCGAGCGCAAAGCCCAGGACGATCCGCGAAAGGCTCACGCCGACGTGCATGGCGAGCTCGCTCGCCGTCATGTAGTGCGCCGCCGCGGCGATCGCCTGCGTCGGCGAAGGCAGCACCTGGGCGTCGCGCCACCAGAGGCGGGCCGCCAGCTCCCACGCCGCGAGGAACGCGAGCGCGCCGAGCGTGCCCAGGCCGTAGCGATGCAACAGCTTCATCGCGCACGTCCCGATTCGCGGTCCTGCCAGGGCAACAGGCGCATCTCGAGGCGCCGCAGGCCCACCGCGATCGCGAACCCCAGCGCGCCGATCACGAACATGCCGACCATCGTGATGTCGGTGCGATAGAAGGTGCGCGCCTCCATGATGAGCGCGCCGAGGCCGTGGATCGTGCCGATCATCTCGGCGCCGACGATCACCATGAAGCCGACGCCCAGCGCGACGCGCGCGCCCGCGAACATGCGCGGCAACGCCGCCGGCAGCGCCACGCGCGTGAAGAGATGCACCCGATCGGTGTCCATCGTGCGCGCCGCGCGGATCAGCGCCGGATCGACGAGCTTGACCGCGGCCACGACGTTGGACAGCATCACCCAGAAGCAGCCGTAGCCGATGAGGAAGACTTTCGAAAGCTCGCCGGTCCCGAACCACACGATCGCGAGCGGCAGCAGCGACAGCGTGGCGACCGAGCGGCAGAACGCGATCACGGGCTCGGTGAGCCGGTCGAGCACGGGAAACCAGCCGATCGCCAGGCCGAGGGGGACGGCGAGCGCGATCGCAGCGAAGTAGCCGAGCAGGATGCGCTGCACGGTAATGCCGAGATGCGCCCAGAGCTGGATGCCCTCGGGGTAGCCCTCGTGTACCAACTGGTACAGAGCACGTACCAGTTGCGACGGCGGCGGAAACTGGAACGGCCGCAGCCAGCCGAGCATCGACGCGGCCTGCCAGGCGGCGAGCACGGCGGCGATGACCAGGACGGGATGGACCACGTCGCGTGTCTTCATTGCAGCGCGCCCCAGATCTCGTCGTAGAAGCCGAGGAGCGTCGGATCGGTGCGACGGCGCGGGCGGGGGAGGTCGATCTGCCGCTCGAGCACGACGCGCCCGGGTCGCGGCGCGAGCACCACGATGCGGTCGGCGAGGATCAGCGCCTCCCAGATGCTGTGCGTGACGAAGACGACGGTCTTGCGCCGCGCCGCCCATACGCGCAGGAGCTCGTTCTGCATCTCGATGCGCGTGAGCTCGTCGAGCGCGCCGAAGGGCTCGTCCATCAGGAGAATGTGCGGGTCGAGCGCGAGCGCGCGGGCGATGGCAACGCGCTGCTGCATGCCGCCCGACAGCTCGAAGGGATACTTCGCCTCGGCGCCGGCCAGGCCGACGAGCGCGAGCAGCTCCTGTGCGAGCGTGCGTCGCTCGGCCGCCGGCACGCCGCGGTTGCGCGCCGCGAATTCCACGTTCTGCTGCGCCGTCAGCCAGGGAAACAGCGCGCCTTGCTGGAACACCATGCCCTTGCCGCCGCCCGCGCGCGACACCACTGCGGCGTCGACGCGCACCGCGCCCGACGAGGCACGCTCCAGGCCGGCGATGATGTTGAGGAGCGTGGTCTTGCCGCAGCCGCTCCGCCCGAGCAGCACCAGGAACTCGTTCTCCGCGACGGCGAGCGTGATGCGATCGAGCACCGGCGCCAATCCGGGAGCGTCGCCGTCGAAGCGCTTGGTGACGTCGAGCACCTCGATCTTGCGCAGCGCGCTTTCGACGGTCTTCATGGCTCCAGCGTCACGAAGATCGGGGTCGACCAGGCGAGCGCGCCGTCGCACTGGCGCACGCGCACCCAATACGCGTGCGGGCCCGGCGTCGAAGCGGGATCGTCGAAGCGCCCGTGCCATCCCGGCGAAGGCATCGTGACGGGCATCCGACGCAGCTCCAGGCGCCGTTGCGGTGCGTCCGCGTCGAACGTTGCCGGCGTCGCACCAAGCGCGCGCAGCGATGCGCGCACGCTCATCGGCGCGGTGACGAACGTGAGATCGGCGTCGAACGCGTCGAGCTCGAGCATCACGCCGTCCCAGTCGCCCGCGGTGATCGAGCGCCATGCCACGCGCGACGCCTCCACCGCGCGCAATCCTTCGTCCGGTGTGTCGAACGCCCACGGATGCGCCGCGACGATTCGGGCGTTGTCGACGCGCAGCTCGCCATCCCAGTCCATGCGCGCGCGTTGCCAGTTGCCGGGCGCGCTGGCGCCGCACCACGCGACGCGCAGCCGTCGCGACGGCGCGTAGCCCTGCGCCATGCGATCGACCGACGCGATGCGGCGATCGTCGCGGTAGAAATCGATCGATTCGATCGGCGCGGTGCCTTCCACCTCGACGTCGAACGATGGTACGCGAGCGACGCGGATCTCGTCGCCCATGCGCGCGTCGCCCGCGCGCAGCGACAGCAGGATGCGCTCGCCGGTGGTCGCGTAACAGCGTCGCGACTTCAACGCCTGCCACAAGGCCGCACGCGTGAGCTCCGGCATCTCCACCGCCGTCAGCCCGCCGCGCACGTTGCGCACGCCCATGTGACCGGGATGGCTCGCGCCGGGCCGACCGTCGACGCTGTCGCTGCCGGCGACCACGCCCATTCGATAGCCGCGGCGCAACGCGTCGTGCAGGAACCATTCCGACGTCGCATGCGTGGAATGCACCTCCACCAGGCGGTCGAGCGCCGGCTCGTGCCAGCGCAGGTCGGTGGTGCGGCCGCCCACGTGGAGCGCGACCAGCGTGTCGCTGCCGCGGTAGCGATCGTGGACCTGCGTGATGTGCGGCAGATCGGTCGCGGCGTCGCTCTTGTCGGTCACGAACTCGTGGCTGCAGCGATGCAGCGGCGCCTCGTCGCCGCGAAAGTAGAGGTTGTGATCGCCGCCGACGGCGCTCGCGCCGGACCATTCGACGCCGAGCAGCGTCACGAAGCGGCCGTCCTCGCGATGGCGCGCCGCCGATGCCTGCGTCTCGCTCCACTCCGGATTCGACACGAGGAAGCAGTTCGCCTGGTGGCTCGCGAAGTCGGCGGCGGCGAAGTCGCGTGCGTGCTGGTAATACGCGTCGATCGAGCGTGCGCCGCAGCCGATCACCGATTGCGCGTGCAGGTCGCCCCAGTAGAGACGCGCGCTCGTGCGCTCGCGCACCTCGATGGGATTGCTCGTCGCGGCGAAGCTCGCATGGCCACGCGCGCGCGCCTGCAGCCGATGCACGCCGGCCTGGTGCAGCGCGACGGGGACGCGCAGCCAGCCGCACGCGGGAATCTCGACGTCGCGGCCGATCGGCGGCGCGAGCGTCACGGTCGCGCCAGGCGGCGCGGGATTGCCCCATCGATCTTCGACGCGCACATGGAGATCGAACGTCTCGCCCGCGTTCACGCGCGACGGCGCGGTCAGCACGAGGGCATGCGGCGTCGTGCCGACGATCTGCACCGTGGGGCGTGCGATTTCGATCCACGCGTCGCCCCCCGGCTGCAGCAGGCGCACCAGCAGGGGCGAGGCCTCCTCGATGAAGGTCTGCACGGTGAATCCCGGCGAGCCGCCGCCCACGTCGCCGAAGCGCAGCGTGCACGAGGTGCCCGCCGGCAAGCCGTAAGGGAGCTCGACGAACAGCACGTGATCGAACGGATGCCATGCGTGGCGCCGTGCCGTCCACCACCGCACGGCATGATCGCCTGCCTCGATCGCGAGGTAATCCGCCGACGCCGGATCGCTCGATTGCGGTGTTCCCCAGTCGCTCGGCCAGCGCCGCGCCAGCCCGAACTGCGTCCCCGGCGCCAGCCGCGTCTCCGCGCCCAGCGCCACCGTGAAGCGGGTGAGCGTGCCCGCCGCGAGCACCGGCTCGCCCTCGTAGCGCACGTGGACGCCGCGAGCGGCTTCGCTCATCGCAGCTCCACCCGATAGCGGTAGACGTCGCCGCGCAACACGGCACGGCGATATTCCGCGATCACGCCGCCCGCGGTGTACGTCGTGCGCTCGATCTGGAACAGCGGCGTGCGCAGGCGCACGCCGAGATGGCGCGCCGCATGGCCGTCGGCGAGCGTCGGCTCGACGTATTCGATCGCGCTCGCGAGGTGCACGTTGTACACGTCGCGCAGCACGTCGATGAGATGCTGCCCGGCGAGGTTCTGCTGCGCGAGCGTGGGACAGAGGTCGTACGGCAGGAAGCTCGTCTGCAGGCTGACCGGTTGCGACTCGGTGAAGCGGACGCGCTCCAGCACCCACAGCCGCGTGCCCGGCCGCGCGCCGAGCATGGCGGCGATGTCCCGCGCGGCGCGTACGCGGCGGCAGAAGAGCACCCGCCCGCCGGGGTCGAGCGCCGGGCCGACGACGTGGAAGCGGTTGTAAGAGCCGACCATGCCGCTCTCGAGCTTGGAGCGGCTGACGAACGTTCCGCGCCCGCGATAGCGCTCGAGATAGCCCTCCGACACGAGGTCGGCGATGGCGCGGCGCAGCGTGCCGCGGCTGACGCCGTAGTGCTCGCAGAGCGCTTCCTCCGACGGCAACGCGAGCCCCGGCGTGAAGCGCTCGGAGCGCAGATGCAGGAACAGGTCTTCCTTGATCTGGTGATGCAACGCCACCGCGGGGCGCGGCGCGAACGTGCCGAGCTGCAGGTTCCCCGCCGCGGGCGCGGACGGCGTGCGGTCGTCGCTCGACATCCGCGGCTTTGTATAGACATTGAAACGTCTTGTCAAACGTCCCCACGAGCCGCCGCGCGCGTGCCAGAATGGCGGCGGCGCTCTTCAGGGGGGATCCCGATGTCCGTGCTACGCCTGCTCGCTCGCGTCGCGGCGCTCGTCGCGCTCGCGCTCGCGCCGCTCGCCGCGGCGCAGAACTATCCTGCACGCGCCATCCGGCTGATCGTTCCCGACGCGCCGGGCGGGTCGCCGGATCAGCTCGCGCGGCTGCTCGCGCAGGCGCTGTCGGACGGCCTGGGGCAGCAGGTGTTCGTCGACAATCGTCCCGGCGCGGCGGGCGTCCTCGCCATGGACGCCGCGGCGAAGGCGCCGCCGGACGGTTACACGCTCGCGATGACCACGACCGCGATCTACGCGATCCTGCCCAATCTCAAGAAGGACCTGCCGTACGATCCGGTGAGGGATTTCATCCCGATCTCGCGCATCGCGACGGCGTCCAACGTGCTCGTGGTCAATACGTCGCTGCCCGTGAAGTCGATCCCCGACTTGATCGAGCTCGCGAAGCAGAAACCGGGCGAGCTCAACTACGCGTCGGCCGGCGTCGGATCGCCCGCGCACCTCGCCGGCGAAATGCTGAACCTGCTCGCCGGCATCAAGCTCACGCACGTTCCCTACAAGGGCGCGGCGCCGGCGCTGCTCGACGTGATCGCGGGCAGCGCGCAACTCATGATCACCTCGCCGATCGCCGCCGGCGGCCACATGAAGAGCGGCCGGGTGCGTGCGCTCGCCACGACCGGGCTCGAGCGCAATCCCGTGCTGCCCGACCTGCCCACCGTGGCGGACACGTTGCCGGGTTACGAGATCACGCAGTCGTGGGGCATCGCCGTGCCGAGCGGCACGCCGCCTGCGATCGTGGCGCGATTGAGCAGCGAGATCGAGAAGGCGATGCGCCTGCCCGAGGTGCGCGACAAGGTGCAGGCGACCGGTGCCGTGCCGGTGGGCGACTCGCCCGAAGCGTTCACGGCCTTCATGGCCAGGGAGCGCGAGCGCCTCGGCGAGGTCATCAGGAAGTCGGGGATCGTGCTGGCCGATTGAGGCGCCGTATCGGCCCCGCCCGCACCGAGCATCAGTCGGCGCCGACCGTCCAGTACGGGTTCGCCGGCGGCGGGGGCCGGCTCAGCAATTTCTCGCGCAGCGCCTCGCGGAGCGCGTGCGCCTTCTGGATGCTCTCGGCGGACGGCACCGAAGGAGCGGGGTCCACCAGGGGCTGCGATTGATCACGAACGACGGCCATTGCAGTTGCGACGGGATGCGACGGCAATGCGGTCAGCAAGCCGCGTACCACTTGTGCCGGACAAGTCGTTCGTCTGCGTATCCGATTGATGCGGCGACGCAAAGTCCGCCTCGAACGGAAGCCGCAATGAACACGACGCGCCCGTTCGTGGACGCACGCGCGCGACGTGCGCCGTTGCGCGTCAGATCGGCCGTGAACAGGCCCTAGGCGAGCGCCGTCTCGTAGAGCGCGAGCAGCTTGCCCCACGCGCGCTCGGCCTGCGCCTTGTCGTAGATCGCCGCACCCTGCTCCACCGGCATGTCGGGCACGCACCAGCCGTGCTTCGCGGGATAGACCTCGATCTCCGCGGGCACGTGGGCGGAGGCGAACGCCTCCTTCAGCTTCACCTTCGCGTCGGGCTGGCGCTGATCGTCGTTCGATGCGATGCCGAAATACATGCGCGCCTTGATCCTCGGTGCGAGCAGGTGCGGGCTGTCCGGCTTGTCGGTGACGAGCCCGCCGCCATGGAACGACGCGCCGGCACCGACGCGATCGGGCACCGTGGCGGCGGTGATGACGACGAGCCTTCCGCCCATGCAATACCCTTGCGTGCCGACCTTCTTCGCCTTGTCCACCTCGCGCTGCGCGTCGAGGAATGCGACGTACGCCGCGGCATCCCGTTCGACCGCGCCGTTGTCCTTGACCGAGGCCATCAACGGCTGGATCTGCGCCATCTGCGCCTGGTTGGAGAAGTCGAACGACGCCGCGCTCGCGAACTGCGGCGACTTCGAGACGCGGTAGAACGTATTGGGCACGAGCACGGCGTAGCCTTCGGCGGCGAGGCGCCGCGCCATGTCGCGCATGGCGGGACGCAGGCCGAAGGCATCGGGCCAGAGCAGCGCCGCGGGATGGACGCCGGCCGAGGGATGGAAGAAGGCTGCGTCGCACGTTCCGTCCGGCGTCTTGATGGTGACGTCGCGCTCGGAGACGGAAGCTTGCGCGGCGAACGCCTGACCGGCCGCGGCCGTCAATCCTGCCGCGACGGACGCCGCGAGGAAGTCGCGTCGCGAAGCATCGGCGACGCCGGCGCGCCGCCTCTTCGATGATCTCCTGTCGTCGCTCATGAGTCGTCTCGAGGGCGTACGGGTGCGACAACCATACCGCAACGGCGCCATCGAGGCATCAGCAAGCATTCATTTCGGCGGTCTGCGCAGTGACGCTGCCGCCCGAGGCGGCGAGCATCGACCGGGTCATCCGACCGCGGTCAAGGAGCTGTCGCCGTCGCGCCCGGGCTGCGCACCTTCGTCTCGAGCCTCTCGATCACCGTGAACGACGTCCAGACGAATTCCGATTGCTGTTCGAACGGGTCGTTCAGGCGAAGCGAGTACGTCGCCGCGGACGTGAGGAGCGTTACGGCACGCCCGGCGTCGAAGACGCGAGCGGGAACGACGAGCGTCTTGACCGGCATGACGGGGTGCTTGTCGCTCGCCGGCAGGTAGAGCGCTCCGTAGCTTCTTTGGCACTTGTCGGTCGCGGCGCTTGCGGATGTCACCGAACCGCGCTCGGTGACGATCTTCACGAAACGTGGCATCCGCCCGACGTACTCCACGCTGACCTCGACGTGGTCGACCATCAGCCTTCGCAGGCGCCTGACGACAGCCACCGTCCATTGCGCCTGCTCGCCGTGCCGGATGGCGATCAGGGAACCTGGAACCATCTCGTTCAGGTCCGCGGGACGGCCGCGCATGCGGCACCCCGAATCGCTATGGTCCTTGACCTGCCACACGCCAGGCTCGCGCGGCGAGGTCGTCGCGAGCGAGACCGTTTCCGGCGCGCTGGGAGGCGAAGCGGAGATCGACGCACCGATGCGCTCGACGACGGTGGATATCGTGACCTCGTCGGTCCGCGCCGCAGGATTTCCCCGTTCCGATTCGCGCGCTGCGTCCGCGCGCAGGGCCTGGACGATGTGCGGCAGGCCGGAAATCGAGTGCACCGAAAAGGCGACGGGCATGCGCTCGCCGCGCCGCGCGATGTGGACCGGGTCGGGTGCGAAGAGCAGCCGGAGGTTCGTGAGCAGAGCCTGGCGGTCGCGCCGCTCGGTCGACGGCGGCCCCAGGCCATCCGTTGGCGTGCGGTTCAGCGCGGCAAGCTCGTGGTCGATGGCGCCCATGAGCGGCGTGGTGTCGAGATGCACGTGCTCTGCGGCCTTTTCCGGGTCGAACCTTTCGAGCCCGTCTGCGCCGGCGAGGTCCACCACGAAGCCACGCTGCCGAGCACGGGAGTCACCGACCTCGTCGGCGGACCGCAGTCTCAGCAACCTGCTCCAGCGGGCAATCCAGTCTCGCGCCCAAAGCAGCTCTCGCGGCGGAAACTGACCGTTGTTCATCGCGCCGAGCAGCAGCATCTGGATGAACCCCTGCTCGACCGTTTCGTGGGCTGCGCTGCCGTCCCCGCCCGGGCCGCGTGGCACGGGCTCATCGGCGACGCCTCGCAGGCGC
The DNA here is from genome assembly GCA_036406955.1 of Casimicrobiaceae bacterium. Classification (GTDB taxonomy): domain Bacteria; phylum Pseudomonadota; class Gammaproteobacteria; order Burkholderiales; family Casimicrobiaceae; genus VBCG01. The sequence continues at coordinate 55,778 of DASXAF010000014.1, read as the reverse complement.
GCGGACCGATACGCCCTGTTGAGCTGGCGCCATTGCTCGGAAATGCGCTTCTTGTATCGGAAGAGCCGCAGCAGAAGCTCGACCTGCCAGTGCCGGCACGATTGGACCAGGATCGTCGTTTCGTGCGGGGGCCCTGACTCGCCGGCCGCGCCGCCGGCATGCTCGAGAAGGCGTTCGTACGCTTGTGCGAATGCCCGGCTCAGTCGCCGCGCAGCGATGAAATATCGACGGTCGAACGAGCGCAATTGCGCGTCGCCCTCGGCGTACGCGGTCAACAGCCGGTCGCTCAGCTGGACGGCGTACCCGTCGAGGGCCCGCAGTTGCTCGAACCGGATTTCATCCGGGTCGCCGTTCGCGACCAACGCGGCAAGTGCCTGGCACAGGAGGGTCTGGCCCGCGACGGGATCGAGTCGCGGCAGCAAGCCCGCGAGGTCGATGTCCGGCGTTCCGCTGCGCGACGGCGCGGACGGGTGACCTGCAGAAGTCGGACGAGCCATTTGCGACGGACGGGGCGTCGAAATCGCGGAGCGGGCGTGGCGGAGCAATCGTCAGCAAAGCGCGTACCAGTCGACAAAAGCGACCGATGAACGGAGGCAGAGGCTTCCCGGTGTTCATCACAACGTGCCGATCCGGCGCCTGTGCGCTGCGCAGGGCGCCACCTGTCGCGGTGCCCGTTCAAGGCATCAGCAGGCCCCCGTTCACCTCGACGACCTGCCCCGTCACGTAGCCGCTGAGGCGATCGGAGCAGAGGTACAGGAACGTGCCGACGCATTCGTCGGGCTCGCCGACGCGAGCCATGGGGATCTGCGTCGCCGTGGCCCTGAGCTGCTCGGGCGACGTGACGCGGTCCTGCATCCCGGTGGCGATGACGCCGGGCGACACGACGTTGATGCGGATATTCTCCTTCGCGAGCTCCTTGGCGAGCGAGCGCGAGAACGTCGACATGAACGCCTTCGCGCCCGCATACACCGCCGATCCGCCGCCGCCGCCCGTTCGCGCCGCAATCGAGCTCACGTTGACGATCGTTCCTCCGCCGCCCTGCCTGCGAAACTGGCGCACCGCCGCGCGGCACGCCGCGAACGTCGGCCGGATGTTCACCGCGACATGGCGCTCGAACAGGTCGTCGGGAAACGCGCCGATATTGACGCGCGAGATCTGATCGCCCGCGTTGTGGATGAGGATGTCGAGACGGCCGAACGCCTGCACGGTCGAGTCGACGAGGCGATCGAGCGCGTCGCGCTCCGCGATATCGGCGGCAACGAGATGCGCGACACCGCCGGCGCGCTCGATGTCGGCTGCGACCTCCTGCGCCTGGGAACGTCCCGTGCGGTAATGCACCGCGACCTTGGCCTTGCACCCACCGAGCCCGCGTGCGACCGCGGCTCCGATGCCGCGGCTCGCGCCCGTGACGAGACATGCTTTGCCGGCCAGCTCTTCGAACGACACTCGACACCTCCTAATGGTCAGCGCCCGCGCGCGCCGGGTCACGCGCGAGCAGGAAAGGCAGGGCGATCTGGTGGAACACGTCGGGTTGCTCGAGCTGCGGCGTGTGGCCGGCGTCGGCGATCACCGCGAGCATGGCGTGCCCGATCCGCTCGCGCATGAGGGCGCCATGCTCCGGTGTGCGCGCGCGGTCGTGCGCGCCTTGAACGATCAAGGTCGGCGCTTCGATGCGCGCGAGCGCGTCGAGCGTGTCGCTTTGCGCATTGGAGCGCGCCGCTTCGGCGGCGGCATGGTGCGAGGCGGACAACGCGATGGCGCGGAGGCGCGCGATCTCGCCGTCCGGCGGACGCCGGTGAAAGAAGCCGTCCACGATGGGCGCAACGGCCGCTTCGTCCCAGGACGCGGTCGCGATCGCGTCCGCTTTGGCGAGTCCCGCGGCCGGATCGCCCATCACCGCGCCGGTCGCAACGAGCAGCAAACGCTCGACACGATCGGCATGTCGCAGCACGAGTTGTTGCGCGACCACCCCGCCCATCGAGCCGCCGACCAGGCGCATGCGGTCGATGCCGCGCGCGTCGAGCATCCGCACGATGGCATCGGCCATTGCGCTCATCGTGTATGGGCCGGGCTCGGATGGGGAACGGCCGAAGCCCGGCAGGTCGGGCGCGAGCCCGTGGATGCCGCTCGCCGTCAATCGCTCGAGCGTCGGCGCCCAGTACGCCGACGATTGGCAGAAGCCGTGCAGGCACACGACCGGCGGTCGCGCGCCTGCACGCTCCAGCACGTAGAGCGCCATCAGCTCGCCGCCTTCTTGAGCTCCTGTGCCTTCTTCGCCGACGCGGCGAGCGCCGCGGCGGGCTTCTGCTGCCGCAACAGCACGCCCTGGATCTGCTGCTGCGTGTAGCGATCCCATTCGGCGTACCACGTGGTCGCGATGTTCTCGCGCGCGTGCGCATGGCCGACCTGCTGCTGCAGGATCGGCAGCTCGTAGCCCGCTTTCTTCTGCGCTTCCTGGATGTCGGGATCGTTGTCGAGCGACTTGAAGGGGTAGCCGACGCCGTACTTCAGGAACCACGTCTTGGCCGCGACGTACTGGCCCTCCTTGTTCTTGCCGCCGAGCCAGCGGATGAGCCGCCACGCCGAGTCGCGGTCCTTCACCTGCGAGCTGATGCAGTACAGCCGCGCCCAGCCCATGGGCCCGCCGTTCACGTCCGCGAGGCCCGGGAAGCGCGTCATGCGGATGTCGCCTGCGCGCTTGCTGTGCTGCGGATTGTTCGAGCGCGGAAACACGTTGCCGACGTTGGACGCGAACACGCCCTGGCCGGAGAGGAACGTGTCGCGCGCCTGCGTCTCGTCGAGCTCGAGGCCCTTGGGGTCGAGGATCTCCCAGCTGTGCATCGCCTCGAGCATCCAGTCGAGCACGCCGAGCGCGGTCTTGTCCTCGCTGGGATACACCGGCTCCATCGCGGGGTTGAAGAGATGCCCGCCGGAGGCGAACACCATCGACCAGAATTCGGAAAGGCCGTCGACGTTGGTCTTGTAGCCCTTGAGGATGGGGTACTTGGCGATGCCGGCCTTCTTGACCTCGAGCGCGGCGTTCTTGAGCTGGTCGAGCGTGACCGGCGCGTTCCCGATGCCCGCCTTGTCGAGCGCCTTGCGGTCGTACATGTAGACGTAGATGTCGCCGTAGTAGGGCGTGCCGTACTGCTTGCCCTTGTACGTCATCGCTTCGCGGTCGAACGGGAAGATGTCCTTGTTGAGCGCGTCGAGCCCCGGCAGGCCGTCGATCGGCTGCACCCAGCCGGCGTCGACCCAGGCACCGAGATTGGTGTCGCGCACGTAGAACGCGTCGGGCTGCGTGCCGGCGTTGAAGAGCGCCACCATCTTCTCGGCGTAGAGCTGCAGGTCGAGCGGCGTGTACTGCACCTGCACGTCCGGGTTCTCGGCCATGAACTGCTTGACCAGCCCCTCCACGACCTGCGGCTCGAAGGCCCAGCCCGCGAAGCGCACGACTTTGTCGGCCGCGAAGCTCGACGGCGCGAGCATCGAGCCGCCGAGCGCGACGCCGGCACCGGCCAGCGCGGAGGTCTTCAGGAAATCGCGCCGGGAGATCGCCCGGCGGGCATCGTCATTGCGCGGCATGTTTCCTCCTTCGGGTGGGCCAGGGTCAATCCTTAACGGCGCCGCTCGTGAGGCCCTGCACGATCAGGCGCTGGAACAGGAACGCGAGCGCCAGTGGCGGCACGATCGCGAGCACGCCGCTGGTCGCCATCAACGTGCGCTCGGTGGTGACGTCCGTCGCAAAGCCGGCAACCACCACGGGCAGCGTCTTCGACGCCGTGGTGCTGGTCAGGATCACGGCGAAGAGATAGTCGTTCCACGCCGTCATGAAGGCGAACATCGCGGCAGCGACCAGCCCCGGCATCGCGGCGGGCAGCAGCACGCGGGTCAGCATCTGGAACCAGCTCGCGCCGTCCATGAACGCGGCTTCCTCCAGCGTCCGGGGGATCGTCTGGAAGTAATTCTTCAGGAGCCAGATGGTGAAGGGCAGCGTGAACGTGACGTACGTGACGATCAGCGCCGACAGGTGGTCGAGCAGGCCGAAGCTCTTGAGCGTCAGGTACAGCGGCACGATCAGCGCGATGCCGGGCAGCATGCGCGACCCGAGGTAGAGGCCGAGCAACGCGCCGCGGCCACGAAAGCGAAACCGCGCGAGGCTGTAGCCGGTGAGCGTGCCGAGCACGAGGTTCAGCGCCGCCGTGCCCAGCGCGGCGAGCAGCGAGTTGAGCATGCCGGGGAGCGTCTCCTCCGCCGCGCGCGCGCCGACGATGGCCCGCGTGCCGGACGGATGGAAGAAGGTTTGGTAGTTCTCCAGCGTCGGATTGCGCGGGATCCACTGCGGCGGCACCGACAGCGCGTCCTGCTCGTGCATGAAGCTCGTGAGCAGCAGCCAGCAGAACGGCGCGACGATGTACAGCGTGACCGCCACCGCGATGAGCGTCAGGATCAGCGTGCGACGCTCGCGCCAGCCGGCGGGCTTCAGGACGCGCAGCATGCTCATGCCTCGAAATCCCCGCGCCGATAGAGCACGCGCACGTAGGCGAGCGCGAAGCCCAGCGTGATGAGGCTGACCAGCCAGGCGTAAGCGTTCCCGTGCCCGAAGTCCAGGTTGTCGAAGGTGACGAGATACGTCTTCCAGGTGAGTGTCGTGGTCGCCGTGCCCGGGCCGCCCGCGGTGAGCACGTAGATGATGTCGAACGCGCGGATCGCGGACAGCGTCTGCAGGATGAGCACGACGAGCAGCGTCTGCGCGAGCCACGGCAGCGTCACGTAGCGAAAGAGCTGCACCGGGCTCCCGCCATCGATGCGCGCGGCCTCGTAGAGCTCCGAGGGGATCCGCTGCAGCGCGGCGAGCAGCAGGATCACGGCGAGCGGCAGCGAATTCCACACGTCGGCGAACACCAGCGCGAGCAGGGCGGACGTCGAGTCGGAGAGCCAGCCGCGATACTCGCTGATCGCGCCGAGCGAGACGAGCAATCCATTGAGCGCGCCGATCTTCGCGTCGTAGATCCACTGCCACATCAGCCCGTTGACCACCGGCGGAATGGCCCAGGGTAGCAGCACGAGCGTGCGCACGAGGCCGCGGCCGGGAAAGCGCTGGTCGAGCAGGATCGCGATCAGGATGCCGAGCACCCCGACGAGCGCGACCACGAGCACGGTGAATTGCACCGTGACCCAGAGCGCCGACCAGAACTCGCTCGATTGCAGGATGGCGGCGTAGTTCGACAGGGCGACGAAGTCGAAGACGCGGGGCCGCTTGAGGTTGTACTTGTGCAGGCTGATCCAGGCCGAGTACCCGATCGGATACGCGGCGAGGACGAAGATCGCGACGAGCGACGGCATGTTGAGCAGCCAGGCGAAGCCGCGGCGCTCGTAGCCGAGGTGCCGCGTGCGCACGATGCGCAGGCGCGGCGGCCACAGCGAGACCGACGGCGTCATGCCATGCGCTCGCGATGCAGGAAGCCGCCGTTGCGCGCGCCCGTCGCGCCGTGCGGACCGTACGCGACCGTCCCGCCCACCAGCACGCAGTCGATGCCTTCGGACACAAGCGTCGGCTCCGCGTAGGTCGCACGGTCGATCACGCGCTCGGGATCGAGCACCACGAGGTCGGCGTGCGCGCCGACCTCGATCGTGCCGCGATGCGAAAGGCCGAAGCGCTGCGCTGCAAGGCTCGTCATGCGGCGCACCGCCTCTTCGAGCGGGAACAGGCCGAGCTCCCGAGAATAGTGCCCGAGCACGCGCGGAAACGTGCCCCACAGGCGCGGATGCGGATGGCGATCGTGGGGAAGGCCGTCGGAGCCGATCATCGTGGCCTCGTAGCGCATCACGCGCTGCACGTCGTCCTCGCGCATGTGGAAGTAGCTCGCGCCGCCCGGCTGCAGGCGCTCGCACGCGTCCTTCTGCGTGCAGCCCCATTCCTTCGCGATGTCGGCGAGCCAGCGCCCGGACATCTCGGGAAACGGCTCGGACCACGTCACCATGATGTCGATCACGCCGTCGGCCATGTCCGCACGCAGGACGGTCGAGCCCGCGACGTACGGGTACACGTCGAGACCGATCGGCTGGCGCTTGCGCGCCGCGTCGATGTGCGCGAGCGTTTCCACGGAGCGTCCCCAGTTGTCGGGCCCCGCGCACTTGTGATGCGAGATGACGACCGGCAGGCCCGCGTCGCGCCCCGCCGTGAACGCCTCGTCGAGCGCCGCGATGACCTGCCTCGACTCGTCCCGGATATGGGTGCTGTACACGCCGCCGGCATCGGCCGCGACGCGCGCGAGCATCGTCACCTCGTCGACGTCCGCCGCGGCGTTGGTGGGATAGAACAGGCCGGAGCTGAACCCGATCGCGCCCGCGTCCATGCATTCGCGCGCGAGCTCCACCATCCTGTCCTGCTCGGCGCTCGTGGCGACACGATACGGGTCGTCCATCGTCGCGACGCGAAGCGTGGAATGGCCGAACAGCGCCGCCACGTTCACGGCGGGCCGCGCGGCGCGCACCGCCTGCGCGTAGGCGCGCATCGTCGGAAAGACATGCCTGCCCGGGCCGCCGAGCAGGTTGAGCGGAGGCGGGACGTTGGGATGCACCAGGGGCGCGAGGCTGATGCCGCAATTGCCGATGATCACCGTGGTCACGCCCTGGCTGAGCTTGGGCAGCGCCTGCGGCGACGAAAGGACGTACTGGTCGTCGTGCGTGTGAACGTCGATGAAGCCCGGCGTGACCACGCGGTCCTTCGCGTCGATCGGCTCCGCGCCGTCGACCGGCAGATCGACACCGATTTCCTGCACCCGGCCGTCGCGCACGCGCACGTCGGCGCGATAGCGCGCCGCGCCCGTTCCATCGATGACCGCGCCGCCCTGCAAGACGTAATGATCGTTCGCCACTCGTCGTCCTAGTCGTCGTTCACCGCATCGCGATCCGTCTCGGTCCACGCGCGGTGAAGCGCGGGATGCACGTCGCTGTCGATGCCGCGCTCGAGCAGCACGGCGCGCACGCGCTTCAGCCGCTCGATGGCCGCCGGGCCCAGGCGCAGCCCGACGCCGACCGTCAGCACCTCGATCAGCATCTGGCCCGCGAGGTACGCTTCTGTGCCGACGCGCATCGCGGCGTCCTCGGGAACCTCCATCGTGAGCGGGATCGTGCAGCGCACGGCGAGCGGTGTGCCGGGCTGCGTGATGCCGATCACGGTGGCACCCTGCTCGCGCGCGAGCTGAACCGCCTCGAGGAGCGTGGGCATGCGGCCCACGTGCGAGATGGCGAGGACCACGTCGCGCGACGAGAGCGCCGCCGCGGCCACGAGCTGCAGGTGCGCGTCGAAGTACGCGTTCGCCTCGAGGCCGAGCCGCGCGAAGCGCGACTGCGCGTCGTTGGCGAGAAACGTCGACACCAGGCCGACGCTGTAGCACTCCACGCGGCGCGCGGCGGTGAGCTTGCCGATCGCCTGGTCGACCTGCGCGGGATCGAGCTGGCGCTCGAGGCCCGTGAGCACCGCGGCCGCGCCGAACAGGATCTTGTGGATGAGGCTCGCGGTGTCGTCCTTCGCCGTGACCGCACGGTGCAGGTACGGCGTGCCGACCGCAAGTCGTTGCGCGAGGTGCAGCTTGAAGTCGGACAGGCCCTCGTAGCCGAGCGAGCGGCAGAAGCGCACGACCGTCGGCGCGCTCACCTCGGCGCGGCGTGCGATCTCCTCGACCGCTGCGCGCACCGCCCAGTCGGGCTCGGTCACGACGGCCTCGGCGACGCGTTGCTGCGCATCGGGCAGGTCGTGCGCGATCGCGCGGATGCGCGCCAGCGGATCGGTGGTCGAGCTCGGCAGGACGTGGAGCGTGTCCATGGGGTCAGGCGGCTGCTCGCGGCGCCACGTGGTCGGCGACGAGCGTCGAGAACGCGTCGGGCATCTCGACGTTGGACAGGTGCGCCGTCGGCAGCTCGACGTAGCGCGCGCCGGCGATGCGCTGCGCGGTCCATTGTCCCTGCGTGGGCGTCGTGGCGAGATCGTCGCGGCCGCCGATGACCAGCGTGGGGACGCGGATGTGAGACACGCCTTCGCGCAAGTCGGCGTCGCGATTGGCTGCACAGCAGCTCACGTAGCCTTCCTGGGTCGTCCGCTCGAACATCGCCTTCAGCTGCGCGACGATCACAGGCAAGTGCGCGATGAAGTCGGGCCTGAACCAGCGCGCGATGGCAGCATCCGAGATCGCCGCCATGCCGCGCGCATTCACGGTCTCGATGCGCGTGTCCCACATCGCGCGCGTGCCGACCCGCGGCGCGGTGTTGGCGAGCACGAGCGAGGCGAGGCGTGCCGGTGCGTGAATGCCGAGCCACATGCCGGTCATGCCGCCGAGCGACAGTCCGCAGAAGTGCGCGCGGTCGATGCGCAGGTGATCGAGCAGGGCGACGACGTCGCGGCCGAGGTCGTCGATCGATGCCTCGCCGCGAGGGATGGATGATCGGCCGTGACCCCGCGTGTCGTAGCGCAGCACGCGAAAGCGCGCGGCGAGCACCGGCACTTGTGCGTCCCACATGCCGAGCGCGAGACCGAGCCCGTGCGACAACACGAGCACCGGCGCACCCGACGGGCCGTCGACGGCGTAGTGCAGCGCGGTGTAAGCGAGCTGGGCGATCGCCATGTTCGTTTGGTCAGTACATCGCCATGCCGCCATTCACGTCCACCGTCGACCCGGTCATGTACGACGCGTCGTCGGAGGCGAGGAACGCGACGACGGTCGCGACCTCACGCGGCAGCCCGGCGCGCTGCATCGGGATGAGCGTGCGGATCCATTCGTCGCGCAGATGCGGCGCGGTGTGACGGTCGTGAAACGCGGTGTCGATGATGCCCGGCGCAACGGTGTTCACCGTCACGCCGTCCTGCGCGAGCTCCTTGGCCAGCGCCTTGGTCATCGCCATGATGGCCGCTTTGGCGGCGTGATACGGAATCGAGCCGGCGCCGCCGCCGGTGCGCGCGCCGACGGACGAGATGTTGACGATGCGGCCGAAGCGTTGGCGGCGCATCGGTGCGATCGCCAGCTGACAGCAATAGAAAGCGCTGGAGAGATTCAGGTCGATCGCGTCGCGCCAGGCTTCCTCCGTGGTCTCGACCGTCGGCACGCGTTTCACCATGTCGCCCGCGTTGTTGACCAGGATGTCCAGACGTCCGAAGCGGGAGAGGTGCACGTCGAACAGGCGCGCGACCTCCGCCTTGTGCCGCACGTCGGCCTGCGCGACGAGAGCCTCGTGTCCTGCCGCGGTGATGCGGCGCTCGACCTCGCGCGCGCCGGCCTCGTTGCGGAAATAGTTGACCGTCACACCCGCGCCGCTGGCCGCGAGCTCCTCGGCAATCGCGGCGCCGATGCCACTGCTGGCACCGGTGACGAGCGCGGTCTTTCCCGAAAGCTTCATGCCCGCTCTCTGCGATTCGCCAGCCAGCCGAGGATCGCGCCGGCAAGCTCGCGCTCCTTGCCGTGGAAGTAGTGGTTGCCGCCCGCGAGATGAACGACCTCGACGTGGCAGCCGCGTGCGGCTTCCGCGAATTCATCGGCGCGCGGCTGCGCGTCGATCAGCTCGTCGTTCGCGCCCTGCACGACGAGCACGTCGCCGCGCATGCGCTGCGCGTTCCGCAGCACGGCGTCCCAGATGTCGGGACGATATTTCTTGACCGAGCCCAGCGTCGCGAGGACGTTGCGACGGACGCGCTCATCGCCCGACTGCGCGGAATAACTCGCGATCTTGTTGTTCGCGTAGCCGTGGCCCACGACGATGGGCATCGCGCCGAACCGCTCGGCCAGGTAGTCGATGCCGGCGCGCAGGTCGTGATGCGACAAATCGAAATCCCGGGGCTGATCCAGGTCGTGATCGCGCATGTTGAGCGACAGGCATGGATAGCCTTCGGCGATGAAATGGGCAGGCAGCCAGCGCATCGGGCCGCGATAGAAATTCCACGTCAGGCCGTGAACGGCCAGCACCGGCGTGCGGCGCCGACCGATGTCGGGGACGTACATGGCGCCGTCGAGCTCCACGCCGTCGGCAGTGCGGACGGTGACCAGCTCCAGCATCGTTACCCTTTCACCGCCCCCGACAGCATCCCGCGCATCACCGCGCCGCGGAACGTGAACGCGAGGATCGCGGGCACGAGCGCGGCGACCAGCCCGGCGGCATTGAGCAGCCCCCAATCCGGCTCCGTGATCGGATTGAGCGCCTGCGCGAGCGCGACCGACACCGGCCATGCCTTGGGCGACGACGTCAAGGTGAGCCCGACGATGAAGTCCGACCACACCGAGATGAAGACGAATGCCGCCGCGGCGAAAAGGCCGTTGCGCGACAGCGGGAGCACGATTGTGACGAACGCGCGCAACGGCGAGCAGCCGTCGATCGCGGCGGCTTCCTCGAGCTCGAGCGGAAAGTCGCGGTAATAGCCTTCCAGAATCCAGATGACGAATGGCAGGAGCAATCCCGAGTAGACGAGGATCAATCCCGACAGCGTGTCGAGCAGGCCCATGCGCTGAAGCGCGAAATAGATCGGTATCAGGATCGACACGACCGGGATCATGCGGGTGGCGAGCAGACCGAGAAGCACGAGCTTCTGCCGCTCGCGCTTCACGAAACGCGACAGCGTGTACGCCGACAGCGACCCGAACGTCACGCAGATGAGCGTGGTTGCGAGCGCGATCACCATGCTGTTGGCGAACGAGCGCGGGAACGCGCGGACTTGCGGGTTCTGGCTGAGCACGGCGGCATTCGCGCCGCTCGTCTGGAACAGCGTCGCATAGTGCTCGAGCGTCGGCGCGCGAGGAATCCAGTGCGGCGGACGCGAATACAGCTCCGCCACGGGCGAGAAGCTCGACACGAGCATCCAGCCTGGTGGCGCGAGCAGGTAGAACAGGCTCAGCGCGGCGAGCATCCACAGCACGACGCGCTTGCCGGCGGACATGCGCACAGCCCTCATGCCCCAGTCCTCGTGCCGTGCAGGACGCGCATGTACAACGCCGTCACGGCGAAGGTGAGCAGTGCGAGCAGGCAGGCGACCGCCGATGCCGCGCCGAGGTCGCCGAACTCGAAAGCCTTGGTGAACACGAAGTAGCTCAGCACCGAAGTGCCTTCGCCCGGGCCGCCGCGCGTGAGGAGGTAGACGATGTCGAACGCGCGCATCGCCCATACCAGGCAGAACAGCACGGCGACGCCCAGTGGGGCCGCGAGCAGCGGAAGCGTCACGTAGCGGAAGCGCGCCCACGAGCCTGCGCCGTCGATGCGCGCCGATTCGTAGTACTCCGCGGGAATGCCGGTCAGCCCCGCGTACAGGATGATCACCACGAACGGCACGAGCTTCCAAGCGTACGCGACGATGACGGCGTGCATCGCCGACAGCGGGCTCGAAAGCCACGCCCGGTAGTCGGCCAGCGCGCCGAGCGAGTACAGAATGCCGTTGAGCGCTCCGTAGGTCGGGCTGTAGATCCACTGCCAGATGAGCGCATTGACGATCTCCGGCACGGCCCACGGCAACACGACCGCGGCCACGAGCCAGCCGCTGCCGCGAAGATCGCTGTGCATCAACAGCGCGATGCCGAGTCCGATCAGCACCGCGAGCGCCACGGAAACCGACGCGAAGTACAGCGTGTTGGTGAATGCCCTGACCACCGACGCGTCGTCGAGCACGAACCGGTAATTGTCGAGGCCCGCGAATCCGCCGCTCATGCCGACGCGCATGTCCTGGAAGCTGAGATAGCCGACGTAGAGCAGGGGCAGGATGCTGAACGCGACGACCAGGACGGCGGCCGGCCCGTTCAGGAGGCGAAGCAGGAGATCCGGGCGGCGGCCGCGCCGTGCTGCCGGCATGCCCCTCCCCCGCCCTTCGGGCACCCTCTCCCCACGTGCGGGGAGAGGGCTGGGGCGAGGGGTGGCCGTCCTCACTGCTTCTGATAGCGCGCGGCGAGCTGCTTCGCCTTTTCCGACCACTGCTTCGCGCCGTCCTCGGGCTTCACGCGACCGCCGAGCACGCTTTGCAGCACGCCGTTGGCGTAGAGCTCCCACTCGGCGTACCACGGCGCCTGGAACGGAACCACCTGGCTCATCGCGAGCGCGTTGCGAAGATTCGCAGCGACGTCGGCGGGGTCTGCGCCCCACGACTCGAGCGACGCGGCGACCGCCGGGTCCTTTTCGACACCTTCGTAGCCCCATGTGAGCGCGCCCTTCTCGACCCACTGCTTGGGCGTCACGTAGTCGCCGGACTTCGCCGTCGCACCGAGGAACTTCACGAGCTGCCACGCTTCCTTCTTGTGCGTGCTTGCGCCGTTGATGCCGTACATGCGCGCGAAACCCACGGTCGCATGGTTCTCCGGCGTCGGCGCGAGAAACGCCGCGCCGGCGACCTTGGACTTCTCCTTGTCGTTCGCCCACTGCGCGCCGGCGAAGAAGTTCGCGGTGAGGAGCGTGTAGTAGTTGCCGGTCATGAAGGCGCGTGCCGACTCGTTGGGATCGAGCTCGATCCCGTTCGGATCGGACAGCCCTTCACGGTACGTCGACTCCCACCACTTGAGCGAGGCGAGCGCTTCCGGCGTCACGTCGAGCTTCGCGTCGAGCAGCTTGCCGCCGCGGGACGCGACCATGGTGTTCATCACCCACATGCCGCCCCAGCCGGTGTGCTTCACCGGCCACACCATGGGATAGTTCGCGAGACCCGCGGCCTTGATCTTCTTGGCCTGATCGACCCACTCGGCGTAGGTCTTCGGCGGTGCCGCGATGCCGGCCGCGGTCATCATCTTCTTGTTGTAGATGACCCCGAAGTAGCTCGTGTAATACGGCAATCCGTACAGCTTGCCGTCGTACGTCATCGACTGGCGGGCCACCGGCAGCATCTTGGCCTCGAGCTCCGCGGCGCCTGCGTAGCCGTCGAGCGGCTCGAGCCAGGATGCCCAGCTCCCGAGCACGTGGTCGAACACGTAGAGCGCGTCGAACGGCGTGCTGGCGTTGTGCATCAGCGCGATCTTGGCCGCGTATTGCGCGGAAGGTATGAACTCGACGTCGACCTTGATGCCGGGGTTCTCGGCCTCGAACTGCTTGATGAACTCCTGGACCGTCTCGACCTGGTAGTTCCAGGCCATGAACTTGATCGTCGTCTGCGCGGACGCCGCGATCGGCGCGAGCGCGCCCGCCACGACGATCAGCAGGCAGGCGCTCGCGCGCCACGCGCGGTGCACCAGGCCGCTCATACCCTTGCCGCTCATGTCGTCCTCCGCTCTAGAAGAATGTCCGCAGCCCCTCGACCACCGTGTAGTCGTCGTCGACTTCCATCAGGAGCTGCCACTTGTCGAACGTCGTGCACGGATGCGAGATGCCGCAGCCGACGAGGTCGCCGACCTGCACGTCGGCGTCGGGCGGCACGCGCAAATAGGCGTGCTGGTCGTTCAGCCTGTCGATGCGCCACGGCGCGGGCGCGGCCCGGGGCGCCGTGTGCGCGTCCTCGCGAAACCACTTGAGCGGGCGCGGCATCTCGATGTCGTACGACACGTCGCGCCGGCCCATCGTGAGGATCGCGAGCTCCGGCTCGGGTCGCGATTGCACCTGGCTCCAGACCTCGAGCGCGGGCTCGAGGCCCGGACCGCTCTTCCACGGCTCACCCGAGCGCGCGCGCACGCGCTCGAACAGCCGCTCGTAGTTGCCGGAATCGTGCGTCACATAGCAACCGCTGCGCAGGATCGTGCGCACCGGGCGCGACAAGCGCTGCGGCAACTCGCGCGCGACGATGTCGAACACGGCCGAGCCGCCCGCGGACAGGATGACTTCGCCCTGCGCGAACAGGCCTTCTCGATCGCAGGCGGACGCGACGGCGTGCACGGTCTCGACGAGCGATGCCACGTGCCGCTCGTCGCGCTCGGAGTCGCCGGTGATCCCGAGGCCTTCGTAGCATTCGATGCCGACGAGCTGCACGACATCGCTTTGCGCGATCGCACGCGCGAGGCTCGTCGCCTCGGCGGCGGAGCGCACGCCCGTGCGCCCGCCGGCGTGACCGATCTCGAGCAGCGCGCTGAGCGGCCGTGGCGCGTCATGCGCGCGTGCGGCACGCACGACCCGATCGAGCTGCGCGCTGGAATCGACGAGGAAGCACACGGCGAGATCGCGATGCGCGCCCATCAGGTCGACGAGCCGTGCTACGTCGTTGCGTGCGACGACCTGGTTGGCGATGATGACGCGGCGGATGCCGACGCCCGCACAGATGCCGAGCTGGTGCACGTTCGCGACGGTCATGCCCCACGCGCCATCCTCGATCTGCCGCGCGAAGATCTGCGGGCACATCGTGGTCTTGCCGTGCGGCGCGATGGCGACGCCGGTCGCATGCGCGAAAGCGCGCATCCAGGCCGAGTTGTGGTGCATGGCCGAACGCCTGACGAGCGCGACGGGAAAGGGCAGATCGCCGCGCAGCACGTTCCATCGCCGGGCGCCGATGTCGCGCAGCCGCATCGCGGGCGCCGCATGGGGAAACCCCTTGGCCCGCGCGTCGACCGTGGCATCCAGAATCGAACCGAGGTCCAGGGCCATGGCGCGATGTAATGAAATTACAACCCTTGGCAGCCTAGCCCTCGGGGCTCCCGGGTGTCAAGACCGGTGCGCCGCGCTTTCTTGGTACGAAGAAGTGCATGTTCGTATACTCGCCATGCGGCCCCGACGCGGGCAGAGGGCCGCGCGGCATCCATGAAATATTCTTACGCATCATCCCCGGCCGATACAAGGAGCGAACATGACCATCGAGCACTTCAACGACCCCTTCCAGGCGGCGACGCTGCCGTTTTCCGCCGCGGTCCGGGCCGGCGATTTCGTCTTCGTGTCGGGACAGGTTGCCAAGGGCGACGACGGCAACATCATCGCCGGAGACATCGAGGCGCACACGCGCCAGACGCTCCGCAACGTCGAGCGTGCGCTGGCGCTCGCGGGTTGCACGCTGCGCGACGTCGTGAAGGTGACGGTATGGCTGCAGGACGCCGGCGATTTCGCGCGCTTCAACAAGGTCTATGCCGAGTCCTTTCCCGGCGCGAAACCGGCGCGCTCCACCACGCAGGCGAAGCTGGTCGTCGACTCGAGGATCGAGATCGAGGCCATCGCGATGAAGCGCTGACACGCTGCGCGCAACGACGGAGAGGCACATGGCCACGCCACGCAAGGTCGTCATCACGTGTGCAGTCACCGGATCGATCCACACGCCCACGATGTCGCCGTACCTGCCGGTCACGCCGCACGAGATCGCGGAGGCCGCGATCGGTGCGGCGGAAGCGGGCGCCGCGATCGTGCATCTGCATGCGCGTGACCCGGCCGATGGCCGGCCCACGCAGGATCCCAAATACTTCCGCGAATTCGCGCCGGAGATCCGGCGACGCTCGAACGTCGTGCTCAACTTCACCACCGGCGGCGCCGCGACGATGAGCGTCGAGGAGCGGCTGCAGCCCGCGCTGCAGCTCAAGCCGGAGGTGGCGTCGCTCAACATGGGGTCGATGAACTTCGGCCTCTTTCCGATGCTCGGCCGGTATCGCGAGTGGAAGCACGACTGGGAGCGCCCGTATCTCGCCGAGTCCGACGGGCGCATCTTCCGCAACACGTTCAAGGACATCCAGTACATCCTCGAGTCGTGCCGCGCCAATGCCACGCGCTTCGAGATCGAGTGCTACGACATCGGGCACCTCTACACGGCCGCGCATTTCCTCGAGCGCAGGCTCGTCGAGCCGCCGCTGTTCATCCAGTCGGTGTTCGGCATCCTCGGCGGCATCGGGCCGCATCCCGAGGACGTGATGCAGATGAAGCGCACCGCGGACCGCCTGTTCGGCGGCGACTATGTGTGGTCGGTGCTCGGCGCCGGGCGCAACCAGATGCCCGTCGGGACGATGTCGGCGGTGCTCGGCGGCAACGTTCGCGTCGGGCTCGAGGACTCGCTCTGGGCCGGTCCCGGCACGCTCGCACGGACCAACGCCGAGCAGGTCAGGAAGATCCGCGGCATCCTGGAGGCCTTGTCGCTCGAGGTGGCGTCGGCGGACGACGCGCGTGCCCTGCTGAAGTTGAAGGGTGGCTCGGCGGTCGGGTTCTGAGGCGCGCATCCGATACATGCGTGCACTCGAGCGCCCGGGCGCGCTTGGCAGCGCGCTCGAGCCCGCCGTTGGACACCTCATCCGACACCGTGGCATGATCACCGCCCCGCAGTCGGGATGCGTGATCACCGCCCCGCAGTCGGGGATGCCGTAGCCGTGCCGCACGCGTCCGGCTGAACATCGCCGGCGGTCGTAGGACCCAAGGGGAGGGTTCGTGACCGCTGTACCGCAGATGCTTCGCGCAACGCCGCGCGTCGTGAGCGCCGCTCGCGCTTCGCGCATGCGCGCACGCGTTGCCGCGCTCTTCCTCGTCGTTCTCGCCATCGTCGCATCGGCCGCTCGCGCCGCCGACCATCGCTTCGCGCTGCTCCTCGACGTCGACGGCAACGCGGCGACCGGTTGCTCGATCGTCACGTCGAAAGGCGCAGTTGCCGGTGTCGACCAGGTATGGACGACGATCGTCACCACGACCCCGACGGGTGCCGGGGTCACCGGCACCGAGGGGCAACTATGCGTCAACGGCGCGCTCGGCGCGCCGGTCCTGCAAAGCGGCGGCGGCTGGTCGGCGGGCATCGGCAACGGCACGTCGGGCACGGCGGCGATCGAGACGTTCGTGCCGCTCGCGTCGCTGCCGCCGGGCGCCACGCTGAAGGTCGTCGTCGCGAGCACCAACGCGACCGGCGGCGAGGATGCGACCGCGCCGTTCGTCGTCACGCTTGCCGGTGCAGCACCACCGCCGTCGGCGACGAGCGCCGAGCCGATCCCGCTGTCGCCTTGGCTGGCTGCGCCACTCGCGCTGCTCGTCCTGCTCGTGGGCCATCGCGCGTTGCGCAGGCGAGACGCGCGCATGCTGGTGATGTGCGCGATCGTCGTCGCGGCCTCGACGATCGTGTGGGCCGCGACCGTCACGCTCGACGGCGCCGTCGGCGACTGGAAGGGCATCGCAGCCGTCGCGGGCAATGCGCGAGGCTCCGCGCCCGTCGACGCGAATATCGTCGCGGTGTTCGACCAATCCGATGCGACGAACCTCTACGTTCGCATCGACGCCGACGTGCGTCCCGATGTCGCGGGCAACCAGCCGCCGGTCGTGTCGGCGGGCGCGGACCAGACGATCACGTTGCCGGCCGTCGCATCGCTTCAGGGCAGCGCGAGCGACGACGGCCTGCCGAATCCGCCCGCGGCGCTGGCCGTCACCTGGAGCGTGGCGAGCGGGCCGGGAAGCGTCACGCTCGGCGACGCGCACGGGCTTGCCACCACGGCGACGTTCGCGCAAAGCGGCTCGTACGTGCTGCGGCTCACCGCGAGCGATGGCACGCTCTCGGCCAGCGACGACGTGAGCGTCACGGTGAACTCGGCCGGCAATCGCGTTCCGATCGTCGCCGCGGATTTCGCCGCAACGCTGCCCGGCGTCGCGGTGCAGGTGAACGTGCTCGACAACGACAGCGACGCCGACGGCGACACGCTCACCGTCAGTGCATTCATCCAGGGCACGCATGGCGCGGTGAGCTGCACGAGCGGCGGCGCATGCACGTACACGCCCGACGCAGGCTTCAGCGGCCAGGACGCGTTCACGTACACCGCCAGCGACGGACACGGCGGCTCCGCGAACGGCACCGTGACCGTCGACGTCGCCGCGGCGGACACGACGGCCAACGCGCCGGCGCTCAAGCAAGGCGTGACCACCCTGATCGGCTCGGCGACGTCGTTCCTCTACACCGGCCCGAATCCGCTGCAACAGGGGGTTGCGCCCGGAACGATACAACCCGTGCGCGCCGCCGTGCTGCGTGGCAGGGTCACCACGCGCGGCGGCAGCCTGCTGACCGGCGTCGACGTCTCGATCCTCGGACATCCGGAATTCGGGCATACGGCCACGCGCAGCAACGGCTTCTTCGACATGGCCGTGAACGGCGGTGGCCTTCTCACGGTGCGCTTTGCCGCCGCGGGCTTCCTGCCGGTGCAGAAGCAGGTGTACGTGCCCTGGCAGGACTTCGTCGTCGTGCCGACCGTCGCGCTCGTTCCGCTCGATCCGCAGGTCACCGCGATCACACCCAACGCGGCGACGATCCAGTTCCATCGCGCAAGCGCGCAGACCGACGGCGACGGCACGCGGCGCATGGTCGTGCTGTTCCCGGCGGGCACGACGGCAACGATGACGCTGCCGAACGGCTCGACGCAACCGCTCGCGACGATGCACGTGCGCGCGACCGAATACACGGTCGGGCCGAACGGGCCGGCGGCAATGCCGGCGAACCTGCCGCCGCTCAGCGCGTACACGTATTGCGTCGAGCTGTCGGTCGACGAGGCCGTGGCCGCCGGCGCCGTGAGCGTCACGTTCAACCAGCCGGTGGTGACGTATGTCGAGAACTTCCTCGGCTTCCCCGTCGGCACGAGCGTGCCCGTGGGCACGTACGACCGCGTGAAAGGCGCGTGGGTGCCGATCGCGAACGGCCGCACGGTGAAGGTCGTTGCGGTGAACGGCGGCGTGGCGGACGTCGACACCGACGGCGACGGCGCGGCGGACACCGGGCTCGGCATCCCGCTCGACGAGCGCAAGAGCCTCGCGTCGTTCTATGCACCCGGGCAAACGCTGTGGCGCGTCGCGGTCGCGCATTTCTCGCCCGACGACAGCAACTGGCCGTTCAGGTATCCCGACGATGCCACGTCGCCGGGCCAGAGCGGCGCCGGTCCCGATCCCAACGAGCCGGAGCAGGACCCGCAGTGCCAGGTGGGCAGCATCGTCGAATGCGAGAACCAGGTGCTCGGCGAAAAGGTGCCGATCGTCGGCACGCCGTTCGACCTGCTCTACCGCAGCGATCGCGTACCGGGATTGACGGCAAGCCGAACCATTCGCGTCTCCGGCGCGTCCGTACCCGCGAGCCTCGCATCGATTGGCGTGCATCTGTCGGTCGCCGGCCGCGATTTCGAGCAGACGTTCCCGGCCGCGCCGAATCAGCAGACCACGTTCGTGTGGGACCGGCGCGACGCATACGGTCGCACGATGCTCGGCGGCCAGACGCTCAGCGTTCGCATCGACTACAACTACCCGGCGACGTACAGCGACCCGGGGCCGCTGCCTTCGGCGTTCAACGGGCTCGCCGGCGTGGCGCTCGCCGGCAATGCGTCGCGGCAGCAGGCATCCGTGTCGCAGACGTTCACGACGACGATCGGCGAGGGTCTCACCGACGCGCGCATGCTCGGCCTGGGCGGCTGGATGCTGAGCGTCCACAACGTGTACGACCCGAATGCGCGCGTCGCGCACTTCGGCAACGGCGTGCAGCGGCGTGCGGGCTCGCTGTCGCGCATGCTCACGACCATCGACGTGCCGGGGCAGAGCATTCTGTTCGACGTCGAGGCCGGACCCGATGGCTCGGTCTACGTCGCGTTGCCGCACGGCGACCAGATCGTTCGCATCGCACCCGACGGCACGCAAAGCGTCGTCGCAGGCAACGGCACCGAAGGGTTCAGCGGAGACGGCGGCCCCGCAACACGGGCGAGCCTCGGCGACCCGACCGGCATCGCGCTCGGTCCCGACGGCAGCCTCTACATCGCGGAGGAATCGAACTTCCGCGTGCGCAAGGTGGCGCCCGACGGCACCATCAGCACGATCGCCGGCACCGGCGTCGCGGGCTTCAGCGGCGACGGCGGTCCCGCGACCGCGGCACAGCTCGCGTTCGCCGAGCGCATCGCAGTGGCCGCGGACTCGACCATCTACCTGCTCGACGGGCAACGCGTGCGCCGCATCAACAACGACGGCATCATCACCACCGTCGCGGGCAACGGCACGGTCGGCGGCGGCGGGGACAACGGCCCCGCGGTGCAGGCATCGCTGAACGCTTCGTCCATCGTCGTCGCGCCGGACGGCGGGTTCTACATCGCGGACTTCAACAACAACCGGATCCGCCGCGTCGGCACCGACGGCATCATTCGCACGGTCGCCGATTACAGCGCCGCTTCGGGTCAACCGGTGTCGATCCGCCCCACGCCGGACGGCAGCCTGATCATCGGCGTGCAGTTTTCCGGCGCGCGCACGCCGCAGGTCGATTTGCTGCGCACCGACGGAAAGCTGATCACCATCGCGGGCGGCGGCCCCGATTCGATGCGGGAAAACATCCCGGCCACGCAAGCGGCGCTGTTCGCGATCCGCGCCGTGGCGCTCGCCCCGGACGGCTCGCTGTACATCGCGCCGGGCGACAGCACGAGCCGTCTCCTGCGCGTGAGCCCCGCGTTGCCGGGCTTCGAGGGCAGCGGCTATTTCATTGCGAGCCCCGACGGCGGATCGCTCTACGTGTTCGACGAGAACGGGCGTCATCTCGAGACACGGGGCACGATCACCGGTGCGACGCTGTATTCGTTCGCGTACGACGCGCAAGAACGCCTCGCGAAAGTCACGGAGAAGACGGGCGGCGCCATCGACAACGTCACGACCATCGAGCACGACGCCGATGGCAATCCGACGAGGATCGTGAGCCCGTTCGGGCAGGTGACCACGCTCGGCGTGGATGCCAACGGCTTTCTCTCGAGCATCGCCGATCCCGCCGGCAACACGATGCACGTCGCGTCCGATGCGGACGGGCTGATGTCGAGCTATACCGACCCGCGGGGCAAGGCCAGCCATTTCACGTTCGACGGCGACGGGCGCCTGCTGCAGGACGCGGATGCCGCGGGCGGAAGCCAGGCGCTTGCGCGCGCGACCACGGGCAGCGAGTTCACGGTGACGCGAACGACGGCGCAGAACCGCGTGACCTCGTATCGCACCGAGCAGCTCGACGGCAACGTCCGCCGGCGCACCACCACCGCGCCGGACAGCTCGCAAGTGCAAAGCACCGAAGCGGTCGACGCCGGGACGATGCAGGTTACGATGTCGAACGGCCTCGTGTCGTCGCGCACGTTCGCGCCGGACCCGCGCTTCGGCATGTCGGCGCCGCTCATGAAGTCGATGAGCATCGCCACCCCCGGCGGCCTCGCGTTGACCGCATCGGGAGACGTCGCCCTCACGCTCGCCGATCCCGCCGATCCGCTCAGCCTCGTTTCGCTCACGTCGACCCAGACGATCGACGGCCGCGCCACGCAGAGCCAGTACACCGCGTCCACGCGCACTTTCACGACGACGACGCCGGGTGGACGCACGTCGACGACGACGATCAACCCGGTGGGCAGGATGGTGTCGCGCACCATCGCCGGCCTCGCGCCGACGGCGATCGCCTACGACGG
This sequence comes from Casimicrobiaceae bacterium, assembly GCA_036406955.1. GTDB lineage: Bacteria > Pseudomonadota > Gammaproteobacteria > Burkholderiales > Casimicrobiaceae > VBCG01. The sequence goes on along the minus strand of DASXAF010000014.1, from coordinate 34,506 downwards.
CCGCGGACGCCTCTCGACCCTGACACGCGGCACAGGCGCGAGCGCGCGCACGATGGCCTTCGACTACGACGCGCAGGGCTTCCTCCACTCGATCACCGACCCGGCAGGCCGCACCGCGCAGTTCACCTACGACGCGGCCGGCCGCATGGTGAGCAAGACGTTCCCCGACGGGCAGACGTTCGCGTTCGCGTACGACGCGTCCGGGAACGTCACCTCCATCACGCCGCCCGGACGCCCGCCGTACACGCTCGCCTATTCCGATCGCAACGAGCTCCTGGGTGTAACGCCGCCCGCGCTCCCGGGCACCGCAGGATCGCGATACACGTACAACGCCGACGGACAGCTCGCAAGCGTCACGCGAGGCGACGGTACGCGGGTCGATCTCGCCTACGACAGCGCCGGACGGCTCGCGACGCGAAGCGTCGTCGCCGGCGGCGTCACGACGAGCACCGACACGTACCACTACGACGCCGCGGGACGCGTGACGAGCGTGGCGGGCGGCTCGGGCGTGACCCTCGGGTATGCCTACGACGGTCCGCTGTTCACGTCGACGACCTGGTCGGGCGCGGTGATCGGCTCGGTGGCGCGCACCTACGACACGAGCTTCCGCATCGCCGGCGAATCGGTGAACGGCGCTGGCTCGATCGCGCAAAGCTTCGACCCGGACGATCTCATCGTCGGCGCCGGACCGCTTTCGATCACACGCGACCCGCAGAGCGGCTTTCCCACCGCGACGCACCTCGGCGTGGTCGATACCGCGGTGACGTTCAGCGGCTTCGGCGAGGTGAGCGCAAGCCGCGCAACGGCGAACGCCGATACCTTGCTCGCCGAGGCGTACACGCGCGACGCACTGGGACGAATCGTCGGCAAGACGGAGACCATCGCGGGCGCGACGGACACCTTCGACTACAGCTACGACGCCGCCGGACGGATTGCCGCCGTTTCGCGTAACGGCGCGGCGGTCGAGCGCTATGCCTACGACGCGAACGGGAATCGCACGAGCGCGTCGGTCGGCGGCAATGACGTCACCGCGACGTACGATGCGCAGGACCGGCTCACGCAGTATGGCGGCACGGCGTTGGCGTACAGCGGCGCGGGCGATCTGGTCTCGAAGAGCGTCGCCGGGCAGGTCACGCAGTACGTCTACGACCCGTTCGGAAGCCTGGTCCGCGCGACGCTGCCCGGTGGCACCGACGTCCGCTACCTCACCGATCCCCTCGACCGTCGCGTGGGCAAGAAGGTGAACGGCACGCTGGTGCAGCAGTTCCTGTATCTCGACGCGCGGCGCATCGTCGCGGAGCTCGACGGGGCGGGCAACGTCGTGAACCGCTTCGTGTACGCAGGCGGCAACGTTCCGGCGGCGATCGTTCGCGGCGCGTCGACGTTCCGCGTCCTCAAGGATGCGATCGGCAGCGTGCGGCTCGTCGTGGATGCCGCGAGCGGGGCGATCGCGCAGCGCCTCGACTACGACGCGTTCGGCAACGTGGTGCTCGACACGAACCCGGGCTTCCAGCCGTTCGGCTTCGCCGGCGGGCTCCATGATCGCGATACCGGGCTCGTCCGCTTCGGCGCACGCGACTATGATCCCGTGACCGGACGCTGGACCACGCGCGATCCGAAGGGCTTCGGCGGCGGCGACACCAACCTCTATCGCTACGCGCACGGCGACCCGGTGAACCGCATCGACACCACGGGCCGCGACGACGTCAACGTCACCACGCAGGCGCTCGTGCAGGACATCGTCGACGGCGTGGCGCGCGATCCGAGCTTCGTCGAGCAGACCGACAGCATCCTCAAGTACCACCCGGGCGCCGTGGCAGGCGATCTGCGCAACATCGGGTACATGGTCTGCAACCTCGTCTCGTTCAATCACGCCTGCAACCCGAACGACTACGAGTACTCGAGCCGGGTGTGCACGGGCATCGCCGAGTCGGCGAAGGCGATCATCGAAAGCAGCCTTGGCCGCGGCGCGTTCCGCGAGGTGAAGGCGGTGGACGTGATCAGCCGGCGAGGCTTCCTCGGCACCGATCACACCGCATTGATCGTGGGGCTCACCGACGGCGACGCCGTGATCATCGACTGGCACGCGACCCTCGACCCCGAGCACCCCGTGGTGAAGACCATCGAGGACTGGTGCAACGGCAAGTGCCTGTGAGCCCGCCGAGCTGCTCCAGGGGCGAACGAGCCCCCAACTCGTGCGTGAGAGGCTCGTCCAAGGAACGGGCGCCGGACGGCGATGTGCGGTAAGCTTGCTGCGTTGCCGCCTGCGGCAATCGCGCAACACTTCATCGCCATGGCCATCGTCATCCATTACTGCGCCGCCTGAGGCTACAAGACCGAAGCCCTCCGTGTGAAGGCTTGGATCGAGGCGCGCGGACACGGCCCCGTGGAGATTCAGCAGGGCAAGTCCGGCCAGTTCGACGTCGTGGTCGACGGCAAGCTCGCGTATTCGCGCTACGAAACGGGACGGTTCCCGTCGGAGGGCGAGCTCGCGAAGCTGCCGCTCTAGCGCCGTCGCGTCGCTATCCCGCCACCGAACGTCACTCGGCGAGCGGCCGATAGAGCTTCACGACCACCGCGCCGTCGACGAGGCCCTGCTCCTCGCGCCGCTTGCGATAGGCGGCGACGATGGGCGACGCGCGATGCGCGTCGAAGGCGGCATCGTCGACGTAGGTCTCGTAGAACAGGAACAGCTCCGGATCGCTCGTGCTGCGATGCGGGCGATACGCGAGGCAGCCCGCCTCGGCCTTGCGCACGGCAGCGGCCTGCTCGACGAGCAGCGCCGCGAGCGCGTCGCCCTTGCCCTTCGCCGCGCGGATTTCAGCAACCACCGTCACGATGCCGCTCATCGAACGCTCCTGGTGGAGGATGGGGTGCACAATATAGCGCTCGCCTTCGCTGCCGAACCGACATGAGCTGGTCTGCACGGCAATATCTGCGATTCGAGTCCGAGCGCACGCGCCCGGTACGCGATCTTCTCGCGGCGGTGCCGAGCACCGAGGTGAAGGTGGCCGTCGACATCGGCTGCGGCCCCGGCAACTCCACCGAGATGCTCCTTGCGCGCTTTCCGCATGCCACGATCAGCGCACTCGACAGCTCGCTCGACATGCTGGAAGCCGCGCGCAAGCGCTTGCCCGATGTGCGTTTCGAGCACGTCGACATCGCGTCATGGTCCGACGAGGGCCCGTTCGACGTGATCCTCGCCAACGCGGTGCTGCAATGGCTGCCGCATCACGAAGCGCTGGTCCCGCGCTTGATCGCCAAGCTGGCGCCGGGCGGAAGCCTGGCAGTCCAGATTCCGGACAACCTCGACGAGCCGGCGCACGTGCTCATGCGCGACGCCGCCGCGCAAGGTCCATGGGCGGACAAGCTGCGCGACGTCGGCGGCTTCCGCGCGCAAAGGCACACACCGCGGTGGTACTACGAAACGCTGCGCGCCGCATGCTCGTCGCTCGACATCTGGCGCACGACGTACCACCACGCGCTCGACGGCGGCGCCGCGGCCGTCGTCGAGTGGTTCAAGGGCAGCGGGCTGCGGCCCTTCCTCGACGTGCTCGACGAAGGCGAGCGCGTCGCCTACCTGGCGCGCTACGCCGAAGCCATCGCATCCGCCTATCCCGCGCTGCCCGACGGCACGGTGCTGCTGCCGTTTCCGCGCCTGTTCATCGTGGCGCAGCGCTGAACGCGCGGGGCGGCAATCGGCGGTGCGGGCCCGGCCGCGCGTAGAATACCGTGGTGTTCCGACGACGCCCGGATGTCATGAAACGTTTCAACCCCTGCGCGCAGTCGCCTGGGCGATGCTCTTCGCGTGCACCGCAGCCCGCGCCGCTTATCCGGATCGTCCGATCCATCTGATCGTTCCCTTCGCGCCGGGCGGCGGCAACGACACCATCGCACGGCTGGTCGGCGACGGGCTTGCCAAGGAGCTCGGACAACCGGTGGTCGTGGACAATCGTCCGGGCGCCGGAGGCATCGTCGGCGCCGAGGCCGCGGCACGCGCGCCGGCCGATGGCTACACGCTGTTCCTCGGCGGCGTGGGCAGCCATGCGATCAATCCGAACCTGCACGCCAACCTGCCGTACGACCCGATCAAGGATTTCGCCCCGATCTCGCTCGTCGCGTCGGCGCCGCTGATCCTCGTCGTGCATCCTTCGGTGCCGGCGCATTCGGTCCGCGAGCTGATCGCGCTCGCGAAGGCGCAGCCCGGCAAGCTCAATTACGCGTCGAACGGCAACGGCAGCTCGTCGCATCTCGCCGCCGTCGTGTTCGCGTCCATGACCGGCGTCGACATGGTGCACGTGCCGTACAAGGGGCTCGCGCCGGCGCTCACCGATCTCCTGAGCGGGCAGGTGCAGCTCATGTTCAGCAGCGTCGTGGCGATCCTGCCGCACGTGAAGGCAGGCAAGCTGCGCGCGCTCGCGGTCTCGAGCAGGGAGCGTCTTTCGCTGCTTCCCGATCTGCCGACCATTGCCGAAGCCGGCGTGCCGGGCTATCAGTCGAGCTCGTGGTACGGCATTCTCGCCCCCGCGGGAACGCCGCCCGACGTCGTGGCGAAGCTCAACGCCGCGCTCGTGAAGGTGGTCGGCGCGCCGGAGGTGCGCAGCGCGCTCGCGAAGGAGGGCGCCGATCCCGCGGGGAATTCAGCCGAAGCCTTCGGCGCGTTCATCGCGGCCGAGAAGCAACGGCTCGGCGAGCTCATCCGCCACGCCAAGGTTCCGATGCAATGACGGCGGTCGTCATGCGGCTCACGCGAGCTCGAGCGTCCGCACGTCGGGCAGACGCTCGAGATCCATGAGCTGCGCGAGCAGATGCTCGGCGAACGCGAAACCGCGCGCGCAGCGGCGATACTTGGCAGCGAGCTGGTCGTCGTCGAGCGGCACGGTGGGTGTGCCCGGAAAATCGTCGCAGGCGCGCACCAGCGCACGCCCGTCGTTCAGCGTCAGGGTGACCTCGCTCGCCCAGGCGCCTCGGGCGTCTTCCAGCGGCTCGCATCGCACCGATCGGCACAACGCGCGCACGGAAGGATCGCTCAAGCCTCGCTTGCCGTAGGCGTCCGGGTCCATGGGGTCGTCGCGCAATGCCACGGCGACGCAATAAGGCACGCTGTACTGGGCGGCCATCGTATCGGCGGGCTCGCGGTCCGCATGATGGCTGACGACCTTGGCGCTCGCGCGCACGAGGACGTTCGCGACATCGTCGCCGTTGAAGCCGTGCTCGCGTCGCATGGCTTCGATGGCGAGCAGCGGCGTGTGCGCCGTCACATGACACGGATAGCGCTTGATGCAAAGCCTGCCGGTCTCGAAGCGCTCGCCCAGTCCCGCGGTGAGGAGCCCCGGATCGGATTCCGCGCAATAGGTCTCGAGGAACCCGTAACCGCCTTCGAGTATCGTGTCGGGCCCTTCGAAGCCGCGCTCGGCAAGGCGTGCAGCCAGTATCCCCGCTTCGGCTGCGCGACCGAGATGCAGCCGCTTCACCATCGCACCGTTGCCCGCCTTGGCGAATGCGAGCGATCCGCCGCACAGCGAGCCGGCGATCCCCAGCGCGTGCGTGAGGCGCTCGGCGTCGAGATCGAGAACGCGGGCCGCCGTGACCGCCGCGCCGAACGGGCCCGTGAGGCCCGGTGCATGAAAGCCCAGACGCTCGCTGCTGTGCTTCGACGCCGCGCCGATGCGGAACATCACCTCGCATCCGGCCACGATCGCGGTGAGCAGCGTCGCGCCGCTGCAGCCTGTCTCCTCGCCCAGTGCGAGGGCGACAGGAACCAGCGCGGCGCCCGGGTGTACGCCGGCGCCGGGCTTGCGCAGGCTGTCGAGCTCGAATGCGTGCGCGAGCACGCCATTGGCGAGCGCGGCGAGCGGCGCACCGATCGCATCCCGCGACCCGATGATGCGGCTCGTCCCGTTGGAGCCGTAACGACGGGCGTAGTCGGCGGCCATGATGCCCCAGGGCAGGCGGCTGCCGAGCAGGCTTATGCCGACGGTGTCGACGACGCATTGCCGCGCGCGGTGGCGATCGAGCTCGGGAATCGCTTCGAAGCGCAACGCGGACGCGAAGCGTGCGAGCGTGCGGGCGGCAGTTGTCACGATGGAAGATCGATGTCGCGGCGCCCGCGTCGAGCCATGTGCGTGCGGCGCTTTGATTGTACAATTGCGTGGCATGCCATGGCATACCACCGCATGCATGCACGCTTCGGCCAGGAGGACGGCATGAGTCACGTTTCGCGCACGCGCGTCGCGCCGGCGCTCGCCGCATTCGGGGCGCAGCCGGCGTCTCCGGATCACCCGATCGAGGTGATCAACGCATTCGCCGCGAGCGGCGTGCCCTCGCAATGACGCCCGCGCCGATCAGCAAGGCGCGGCGCTTGCGCGAGCTGCTGCGCAACGCGCGGCCGGTGGTCGCGCCGGGCGTGTACGACGGCTACAGCGTGCGCCTGGTGCAGGCGATGGGCTTTTCCACCGCCGCGATCACCGGTGCGGGTCTTTCCAACACGCGCCTCGTGCAGCCCGACATCGGCATGATGTCCCTGCTGGAGAACGTCGATGCATGCCGTCACCTCGCGCGCAGCGTCGACATCCCGCTCACCGCCGACGCGGACACGGGATACGGCAACGCGGTGACGGTGTATCACACCGTGCAGTACTTCGAGGAAGCCGGCCTTGCCGGCATCAACATCGAGGACCAGGCGAGCCCCAAGCGCTGCGGCCACATGCGCGGCAAGGAGGTCATCCCGGCGGCCGAGATGTGCCGCAAGATCGAGGCCGCGACGCGCGCGCGCAAGGACCGCGATTTCGTCATCAACGCCCGTACGGATTCCATTGCCACGGGCGGGATCGACGAAGCGGTGCGGCGCGCGAAAGCCTACGCGGCGGCTGGCGCCGACATGGTCTATCCCGATGCCATTCGCGGCGAGGACGACATCGAGCGCATCGTCGAGGCGGTGCCCGACACGCCGATCAACGTCAACATGGGGTTCGGCATCCGCTCGCGTCCCACCAGTCCGCTGCTTTCGTTGCGCCGGCTGAAGGAGCTCGGCGTGGCGCGCGCGAGCTGCCCGCGCATGCTCACGGGCGCCGCGATCTCGGGCATGCGCAAGGCGCTCGAAGCCATGCTCGACTGCATGGCGACCGGCGACGCGGCGGATCGCCCCGACCTCGTGGCCGGCATCGACGAAATCACAGGGTTGATGGATTACGCGCGCATCGACGCGCTCGAGCAGGCGTTCGCGCTGGAAGACGAGCTCGACCGACGCTACGGCGCGGGCACACGCGGATACGTCGTGCGCGGCGAATGAGCGAAGTCCGCGTGCTGTCGGCGACGGGCGTGTGCGGCTCCGGCTTCAAGGCGAGCTCGCTCGAAGCCGGCATCGCGATGAAGCCGCATTTCATCGGCTGCGACGCCGGATCGACGGATCCGGGGCCGTTCTCCCTCGGCACGGGCGGCACGGCGTTTCCCGTGCGCGCCATCGAGCGCGATCTGCGCCTGATGCTGCGCGCGGCGCGCGGCGCGCGCATTCCGCTCCTGATCGGGTCGGCGGGGACCGCCGGCGGCGCTCCGCATGTCGCGCTGTTCCGCCGTCTCGTCGAGAAGATCGCACGCGAGGAGCAGCTCTCGTTCCCCATGGCCTTGATCCACGCGGAGCAGGACAAGCGCTATCTCGAGCGCCGGCTGCGCGAGGGCCGGATCACGCCGCTGTCGCCGGCGCCGGCGTTCGACGAAGGGACCATCGACCGCGCCGTGCGCATCGTCGGCATGATGGGCGAGGAGCCGTGGCTTCGCGCGCTCGACGAGGGCGCGGAGGTGATCATCGCGGGACGCTCGAGCGATTGCGCGATCTTCGCCGGCATCCCCGCGCGCATGGGCGTCGACAGGGGCATCGCGTGGCATGCGGCGAAGATCCTGGAATGCGGGGCGGCGGCGGTGGTGACGCGGCCGTCTCCCGACTGCATGTTCGCGACCCTCCGCGACGATCACTTCGACCTCACGCCGCCCGATCCGTCGCTGCGCTGCAGCCCGCTCAGCGTGGCGGCGCACAGCCTGTACGAGAATGCCGATCCGTTCCGGCTGACGGAATCGAGCGGCGTCCTCGATGTCACGCATGCGACCTACGAAGCGCTCGACGAGCGGCGCGTGCGCGTACGCGGCAGCCGCTTCGAGCCGGCCGAGCGATACACCGTCAAGCTCGAAGGCGCGGAGCTCGCGGGCTACCAGAGCGTCGTGATCGGCTCCGTACGCGATCCGTACATCGTTCGCCAGGTCGACTCGTGGGTGGAGCGCCTCACCGAGCGCGTGCACGCGCGTGCCGCGGACGTGCTGGGCGACGATCGATCGGGCTACGTGCTCAACGTGCGCGTGTACGGCAAGAACGGCACGATGGGGCCGCTCGAGCCGGTGACCGAGATTCTCTCGCACGAGCTCTGCCTCCTGATCGAGGCGACTGCGCCCACGCAGGAAATCGCGACGACCATCGCGTCGATGGCGCGGCATCAGGCGCTCCACCTGCCCATTCCCGAGTGGCGCGGCTTCATCACCTCGATGGCGTGCCCGTACAGTCCCGCCTGCATCGAGCGCGGGCCGGTGTATCGCTTCTGCGTGAACCACGTCGTCGAGCCCGACGACCCGTACGAGATGTTTCCCATCGAGCACGTGCGCGTCGGCTGAGCCATGGCGAAGCTGGGCGAGCTCGCAGCGCTGATCCGAAGCAAGAACGCCGGGCCGTTCGAGCTGACGATCGACATCATGTTCGACGACCCGGCGGCGTTCGAGCGCGTGCGCGCGAGCGGCGCGCTGTCGCGCGAGACGGTGGCCGCGCTCTACCGGCTGCCGCCCGCGAAGGTGAAGCTCTTCGTCGTGCCCGACGCGCTGGCGTTCAAGGCGTCGATTCCACGGCCGCGCTTCCAGGGCGACTTGCTCGACAGCGACAACCACGGCGGGCAGCAATATGCGCCGCTCATCGACATCGACATTGCGTGAAAGGCGGCGCCGTCGTGCGCATGTCGAGCGCCTTTACATGAGGCGCCGACGCACCCGCCTAACTCGTTGATCGTGCGCCTCGGCACGGGCGTTGCGTCCGTCGGAAGATCTCGCCCCTCCCGGAGGCCAGCCATGGTGCGCGACCGCATGAGCTTCCTGGGCATCGGCGGCGTGCTGACCGCGCTGCTGGTCGCCTCGATTCAAACGGCCCGGGCGGACTTCCTGCTCGATTTCGACGACGTCGCACCCGGGACGCTCCTTGTCTTGTCGCCCTACGAGGCGCAAGGATTCGAGGTCTTCAGCACCGGGGCCGGATTCGCTTTCAACAGCGTCGATACCGGCAGCGGAACTCCGCAGATACCGGGTATCAATCCATTCTTTGCGGGCGCGAATGGGTTCACGTCGTTCGCGCCGGCCATCATCCAGCTCACCCGCCTCAGTGGCGAGCCGTTCAGCCTAGTGTCCATCGACCTGGCGCGGAACTTCGCATTCGATGCGGCGCCGACGGCGACCTTCATCGGCGCGCTGGCCGGTGGCGGCACGGTGACCGAAACGTTCACCGTCACGTCGCCGAGTCCCCCGCTGGTCTTTCAAACGTTCACGTTCACCGGATTCACGGGCGTTACTTCGGTGACGTGGACGCAGCCGTCGCCCCCGGAAGCCCTCCATCAGTTCGGCAACATCCGCCTGGCGATCCAGGCGGTACCCGAGCCCCCGGGCCTGGCGTTCCTGGCGCTCGCCCTGCTGCTCGTCGCCCTCCGCGGCCGGAGCGCTTCGAGCGCGTGAACGATCCCGGCGGGTAGATCTGTCTGCCGGACGAAGTCGGGCGCGCGCTCGGCCTCAGCTTCGCCCGTGTCCCGACACCGCCACGCCCGCGTCCGGCGCGAGCCGGCGATGCAGCAGCGGGGCGATCAGGCCGATCAGCGCGATTGCGATGAACGTCGCCGGGAAGTCGTCGGCCGCGACGGCGTCGTGCCCGTGCAGGATGCTGGTGATCTGCAGCACGTAGGCCGCCACCGCGATCCCCAGGCTCTGGGCTAGGCGCTGCACCATGCTCGAGATGCTCGCCGCCTGGCTCATGTCGGGGGCGTGGATGTCGGCGAAGGTGAGCGCCTGCAGCGAGGTGAACTGCAGCGAGCGCAGGCAACCGGAGAGCAGCAGCACGATGGCGATCAGCACGTGCGGAGTCGCCAGGGTGAAGAACGCGAACATGCCGACGGTGAGCGCGCAGATCGTCCCGTTGACCACGAGCACCCTGCGAAAGCCGAAGCGCCGGATCACCTTCGCCGTGACCGTCTTCACGAACAAAGCCCCGAGCGAGGTCGTGCAGGTGAGCAGCCCCGATTGCAACGGGTCGAGCCCGAAGCCGAGCTGAAACAGCAGCGGCAACAGAAAGGGCGTGGACTGTATGCCCAGGCGAAAGAGGCTGCCCACGAGCACGCCATCGCTGAACGTGTGCAGGCGGAACAGTCGCAGGTTGATCACCGGGTGCGACATGCGCAGGGCGTGCCGGGCGTACAGCAACAGGACGCCGGTGCCTGCCGCGATGCAGGCGGCCGTGACCGCAGTCGGCAGCAGATGGCCGCCCAGCGCGGAGAGGCCGAGCATGAGCACCGACAATCCGAAGCCCGAGAGCGCGAAGCCGCGCATGTCGAACGGCGGATTCTCCTCCTCGCGCACGTCGGGGATGTGACGCAGGACCAGGTACAGCCCGAGCACGCTGATCGGCACGTTGACGATGAAGATCCAGCGCCAGTGCGCGTACAGCGTGATGGCGCCGCCCAGCGCGGGGCCGATCACGGGCCCCATGAGCGCCGGTATCGTGAGGTAATTGAGCGCTGCCACATACTCGTTCTTCGGGATGGAGCGCATGAGAACGAGCCGTCCGACCGGAACCATCATCGCGCCGCCCATCCCCTGCAGGAAGCGGAACAGCACGAACTGCGGCAGCGTTGTCGCGAGCGCGCACAGCACCGAGCCGATCATGAACGTGACGATCGCCGCGGCGAAGACCCTGCGCGAGCCGTAGCGGTCGGCCATCCAGCCGCTGATCGGAATGAAGACGGCGAGGCTCACGAGGTACGACGTCAACGCCAGCTTGAGCGCCAGCGCCCGCTCGCCGATGTCCGCGGCAATCGCGGGAAGCGAGGTCGAGATCACCGTGGAGTCCATGTTCTCCATGAACAGCGCGCACGCGACGATGAGGGGAATGAGGAGGGATCGCCGCACGTCAGCGGTCAGGGCGACGCGGGCTGCAGGCGGCCACGCAGCCGTGCGACAATGACCGCATGAAGAAGCCGCACGCCTCCAACGTGCTTCTCGGCGACGTGGCCTACGCGGCGATCCGCGACGCGATCGTCACCAACGAGCTCAAGCCGGGGGACCGCGTTTCGGAGTACAAGGTCGCCGAGTGGCTGAAGATCAGCCGCACGCCGGCGCGCGAAGGCCTGCGCCGCCTGGAGGCCGAGGGTTTTCTGACCGCGATTCCGCGCCGCGGTCTGGTGGTCGCGTCGGTCGACGACGACGCGATCTACGAGCTCTACGCCGCGCGCGAAGTGCTCGAAGGCGGCGTGGCCGCGATGGCGGCGCGCAACGCGACCGACGCGGAGATCGCGGCGCTCGAGCAGATGATATCGGTCGAGTCGGCGATGACGGACAGCCCGGAGATGATGTTCGAGCACAACCGGCTGTTCCATCAATTCATCTATCGCGCGGCGCGCAACCGCTACCTGACCAAGTACCTGCAGTCGATCTACGATACCCTGACCGCGCACCGCAGCATCTCCACCATGCGCATTGCCGAGCGCCGCAAGGCGGTGCTCGTCGAGCATCGCGCGCTGTGCCACGCCATCGCGCGGCGCGACGAGGCCGCCGCGACGCGCGCCGCGGTCGAGCACGTGCGTCACGCCCTGCGTGCTCGCATGCAGCTCCAGCACGCGAGCCTGCTCGGCAAGCCGCAGCCGCTGCCAGGCTCGCGCAACGCGCGTCCGCGCAAGGCCGTCGCGCAGGCGTAGCCTTCATTGCGCCAGCAGCCGCGCCAGCGCGCCTGCGTCGTCCTGGCGGTCGAGCGCGAGGACCCATTGCGCGATCGCGTCGGCGCGGCTGCGCGGCACCGCGTGCGTCGCGAGGTTCACGAACTTGCCGACGACGTCCGCTTCGCCGGCGAAGTCCTTCTCGTTTCCGCGCGGCCTCTCGACGGTGCGCTCGCAAGCGCTGCCGTCGCGCAGGAAGACCTGCACGCGCACCATGTGCCGGAACTTCGAGCCCCTGGCCGTGATGTCCGCGTCGTGCCGAACCTGCACCTTTTCCGCGAGCGCCATGCGCTGCGGGTCGGCGACCTTGTCCTCGGTGAACTGATCGACGAAGCAGTCGCCGTCCAGCAGCAGCGTGGCCACGCAATACGGCAGGTTGAGCTGCGCCGACGTGAGGCCCTGCGGCACGTACTTCCACCCGACGTGATCCATCGTCACCTGCGAGCCGTGCACGACGATCCTGTCGACGTCGTCGGGCTCGAACGGCCGCTCGGCGCGGATCGCGCGGATCGCATCGAGCGTCGTGTGGTTGCTGCCCACGCATGAATAGAACTTGAGCGCGATGCCCATGGTCTGCCACACCGTGCCGAGGCCCGCGGTGAGCTCGGCCAGGTCGAAGCGGTCGTGCGAGCGCGAGAACGTCGTGCAGAAGCCGCCATATTCGCTCTCCAGCACGTTGACGATGCCAGTGAAGCCCTGCTCGGCAAGCAGTGCGCCGTAGAGGCCGCTTTGCGAGGAGCGCCCGGCGTGCAGGCGCTTGACCATGGCGCCGTATTGCGCAGCCATCAACCCCGCCGCCTGCGTGCCCGCGATGCCCAGCGCGTGGACCGTGCGCTCGGGGTCGAGGCGAAGTGCCCTGGCTGCACCTGCGGCCGCGGAGAACACGCCGAGCGTGGCGCCGGAGTGCCAGCCCTGCGCGATGTGCTCCGGTCCCATGCAGATGCCGACGCGCGGCCCGATCTCGTAGCCCGCCACGGCGGAGGCAAGGAGGTCGCGGCCGTTCATGCCCGGTCGCAGCTCGGCGATCGCGATCAGCGCGGGGAGCACCACCGCGCCCACGTGGAGCACGCCCTGGCGATGCACGTCGTCGAGCTCGAAGCCCTGGACCTGCGTGCCGTTGACGAGCGCCGCGTGCGGCGCGGAGAGTCGCAGATTGGTGCCCCATACCGCACATGCGCGCGTGCTGTCGAGCGTGCCGAGCGTGTGCTGGAGCATGCGGCTCCATCGAAGGTTCGCACCGAAGAGGGCGCAACCCAGCGAATCGAGCATCAGCAGCTTGATGCGCGTGCGAACCTCGTCGGGAATGTCCTCGTAGCGCAGCGCCGACACGAACCGAGCGATGCCGGCGGTGTGGCGATTGTCCTGCGCGGCGGGTTCGGCGTGGGGCATGGTGCGAGCGCCTCGGAGACGCGGCCGCGAATCGGCCGTCGACGGTCGATAGTATACCGTGGTATTCTCCTCGTACGTCAGAGGAGGAAGGCGGCGATGAACAGGCGCGACTTCAATCGATCGGCTCTCGGCCTGGTGGCATGCGCGGCGGCGCTGCGCGTGCGCGCGCAGGCAGATGCATCGACCGAGTATCCGTCGCGGCCCATACATCTCGTGGTGCCGTTCGCGCCGGGCGGGGGCACCGACATCGTCGCGCGCGTGATCGGGCAGAAGCTCGGCGAGGCGTGGAAGCAGCCGGTGGTGGTCGAGAACAAGGCCGGCGGCAACGGGACGATCGGCGCCAACTACGTGGCGAAGTCGCCGCCCGACGGATATACGCTCTCGATGATCACCGCCAGCCATTCGGTCAACGTCACGCTTCAAGGCAGCAAGCATCCTTACGACCTGCTGAAGGATTTCGCGCCGATCAGCCAGGTCACCACGCAGCCGTACTACCTCGTGGTGAACCCGAAGCTGCCGGTGAAGTCCGTCGAGGACGTGATCGCGCTTGCGAAGTCGCAGCCGGACAAGCTCACGTACGGGTCCTCCGGCATCGGCGGCACCAGTCACCTCGCGGGCGCGCTGTTCTGCGCGCTCGCGAACATCCGGATGACGCACGTGCCGTATCGCGGCGGCGAGCCCGCGATGGCCGACGTCATCAGCGGGCAGATCGACATGCTGTTCTCGACGCGCCTGCAATCGCGCGGCTTCGTCGAGCAGGGGCAACTGCGCGCGCTCGCGGTGACGACCGCCAGGCGCTCGCCCGCCACGCCCGAGCTGCCGACGATGGAGGAGGCCGGCGTGCCGGGCTACGTGGTCGCGGGCTGGTACGGCATGCTCGCGCCCGCCGGAACGCCGCCCGCGATCGTCGACAAGCTCGACCGCGAGGTCGTGCGCATCGTGCATCTGCCCGACGTCGCGGAAAAGATGGCCGCGGACGGATCCGAGCCGGTCGGAAGCACGCCGCAACAATTCGCGGCGCACATCAAGGCCGAGGTCGAGAAGTGGCGCGATCTGATACACAGGACGGGCATCAAGACCGAGTCGTGACGGCTGACGATCGAGGCCTTGCGCACGCACTCGCTGCGCGCGTGGCAGCGTTGCGCTTCGACGATCTGTCGCCCGAGGCGCTGCACTGGGCGAGGGTGGGCATTCTCGATACGGTCGGCGTCACGCTCGCGGGCAGCCGCGAGCAGGCGGTGCAGCTCGTCGCGCGGTCGCTCGATCTCGCGGCGGGCCCCGCGCTGCTCTTCGGGCAATCGCGGCGCGTCGGCGCGCTCGACGCGGCGTACGTGAACGGCACCGCGTCGCACGTGCTCGACTTCGACGACTGCAACAACACCATGGGCGGTCATCCGTCGGCGCCCGTGCTCTCCGCGCTGTTTCCGCTTGCCGACGAGCTCGGTGCGAGCGGCCGCGATTTCGTGCTCGCGTATGTCGCGGGCTTCGAGGTCGAGGCGAAGATCGGGCTCGCGATCAATTTCCATCACTACACCAAGGGCTGGCATCCGACGGCCACGCTCGGCACGTTCGGCGCGGCGGCCGCGTGCGCGCGCCTCATGGGACTCGACGCACGGGCAACGGCGGTCGCGCTCGCGCTCGCCGCATCCTTCGCGTCGGGCCTCAAGGCGAACTTCGGCACGATGGCCAAGCCGTTGCACGTCGGGCACGGCGCACGCAACGGCCTCTTCGCGGCGCGCCTCGCGCGCGCAGGCTTCACGGCAAACGACGACGACGTGTTCGAGCACGAGCAGGGCTTTCTCGACGTCTTCAACGGCCCGGGAACCTACGACGTGCAGCGCGCGCTCGACGCATGGGCTGCGCCGCTCGACATCGTCAAGCCCGGCATCGCGATCAAGCAATATCCCTGCTGCGGCAGCACGCACCCGGCGCTCGACGCGATGCTCGAGATCGTGGGCCGCCGGCGCATCGATCCGGCCGAGGTGGCGCGCGTCGACGCGTGGGTGCACGCACGCCGGCTGCGCCACACCGATCGACCGCGGCCCGACAACGACCTCGAGGCCAAGTTCAGCCTTCAATACGTGCTCGCGCGCGCATTGATCGACCGGCGCGTCGGCATCGCGGATTTCGAGCGTGCCCGCTATCGCGACGAACGCGTGCAGTCGCTGCTGCCGCGCATCCACGTGGCCGCGTACGACCAGACGCAGTTCGCCCCGGACAACCATTTCGGCGGTGCGGTCCGCGTTTCGCTGCGCGACGGGAGCGTCGAGGCCGCGCGCGTGGAGCAGGCACTGGGCCGCACTTCCGACGACCCGGTGCCCGCGCAGCGGTTGCACGACAAGTTCGAGGCGTGCGCGCGCTCGGTGCTGCGCGCCGATGCAGTCGCTCCGCTCGCCGACGCGATCGCGGCCATCGAGGCGCTCCTCGACGTGCGCGCGCTCACCGACCGGATCACGAGCGCAGCGGTCTCACCGGGAAAGCCGAATTGAAGTCCGATCGACACAATTACGACGTCGTGGTCGTCGGCAAGGGCAACGCAGCGCTGTGCGCCGCGCTGGCCGCGCGCGACGTCGGCGCCAGCGTGGCCATGCTGGAGGCCGCTTCCGAAGCCGAGAGCGGCGGCAACAGCCGCTTCGCGGGCGGTGTCATGCGCTTCGCGTACTCTTCGGTCGATGAACTGAAGCGCGTGACCGACCTCACCGACCGGGAGATCGCCGAGAGCGACTTCGGCACCAACACCGCGGAGGAGTTCTTCGACGACCTGTTCCGCCTCACGAGCTTTCGCACCGACCCGACGCTGTCGGAGATGCTCGTCACGCAAAGCCTCGACACCATGGTGTGGCTGCGCGGCAAGGGCGTGAAGTTCGTGCCGAACTTCGGCCGGCAATCCGCGCTGGTGAACGGCAAGCGGCGCTTCTTCGGTCGCCTGCCGATCGAGGCGTCCGGCGGTGGCGCGGGGCTCGTGCAGGCATTGGACAACGCCGCGCGCGCCGCGGGCATCGAGGTGTTCTACGGCACGCGCGTCAAGAGCCTGCTCATGGACGGCGAGCGTGTCGCCGGCGTGCATGCGAGCCGGGACGGCAGGCCGGTCGAGTTCCATGCCAGATCCGTCGTGCTGGCCTGCGGCGGGTTCGAGGCGAATCCCGAGATGCGCACACGCTATCTCGGCGTCGGCTGGGAGCTCGCGAAAGTGCGCGGGACGCGCTTCAACCAGGGTGACGGGCTGCGCATGGCGCTCGACATCGGCGCCGCGTCGTACGGCAACTGGTCGGGTTGTCATGCGACGGGCTGGGACTTGAACGCGCCCGAGTTCGGCGACGTCAACGTCGGCGACCAGTTCCAGAAGCACAGCTACATCTTCGGCATCCTGGTGAACGCGAACGGCAGGCGCTTCGTCGACGAAGGCGCGGACTTCCATTCCTTCACCTACGCCCGGTACGGCGGCGAGGTGCTGAAGCAGCCCGGCCAGTTCGCGTGGCAGGTGTTCGACGCCAAGGTCACGAAGCTGCTCAGGTCGGAATACCGCATCCGCATGATGACCAAGGTCACCGCGGATACGCTCGAGGAGCTCGCGGGGAAGATGGAAGGCGTCGACCCGCGCGGCTTCCTGGAAACGGTACGCGCGTACAACGCCGCCGTGATGAAGGACGTGCCGTTCGATCACACGGTGAAGGACGGCAAGGGCACGGTCGGCATCGATCCACCGAAGTCGAACTGGGCGCAGGCGCTCGACACGCCGCCGTTCGACGCCTACGGCACGACGTGCGGCATCACGTTCACGTTCGGCGGGCTGCGCATCGATCCCGCCAACGGACAGGTGCTCAGTGTCACGCTCGCGCCGATCCCGGGCCTGTTCTGCGCCGGCGAGATGGTCGGCGGTCTCTTCTACTTCAACTATCCGAGCGGCACCGGGCTCGTGTCCGGCGCGTTGTTCGGCCGCATCGCGGGCGCCGGCGCAGCCGCCGCCGCGGCGACGACCGACGCGCCCGAGCACGCGCCCGCGTGATGCGAATCATGACGACGCTCTCCTTCGATCCGTTGCGCCGTCGCGTCCTGCTGGGCGGGACGGCGGCGCTTGCCGCCGCATCGCTCGGCGTGCATGCGCAGGGGCCCGCGTTTCCCACGCGGCCGCTGAAGATGATCATTCCGTATCCGCCGGGCGGCGCCGGCGACATCGTCGGCCGGCTGCTCGGGGCGAAGCTGGCGCAGGTCCTCGGGCAGCCCGTGGTCGTCGACAATCGCGGCGGCGGCGCGCAGGTGATCGCCACCGAGATGACCGCCCACGCGGCACCCGACGGCTACACGCTGTTCCTGTGCAGCACCACGCACGCGATCAATCCGGCGCTGCGCAAGTTGCCGTACGACACGCTCGCCGACTTCACGCCGATCACGCTCGTGGCGCGGTCGCCGCTGGTGTTCGTGGTGCATCCGTCGCTCGGCGTGTCGAGCATCCAGGAGCTCGTCGCAAAGGCGAAGCAGGCGCCGGGGAGGATCAACTACGGCTCGTCGGGGCCGGGCACCGGCGGACATCTTTCCGTCGAGCTCCTGAAATCGATGGCGGGCATCGACATGGTGCACGTGCCTTACAAGGGTGCCGCCCCGGCGCTGACCGACCTGCTCGCGGGGCAGGTGCAGCTTGTGTGCACGAGCCCGCTGCCCGCGATGCCGCACGTCAAGGCCGGACGGCTGCGTGCGCTCGCGCTGACCAGCGCCACGCGCTCGCCCATGTGGCCCGAGCTGCCCACCGTTGCCGAATCCGGCTATCCGGCGTATCAATCGACGCTGTGGTATGGCCTTCTCGCGCCGGCGCACCTTTCGCCGGCGATCGCCACGACGCTGCACGACGCCGCGGTCGAGGCGCTGCACGCGCCCGACGTCGAGGAACATCTGCGCGTGCAGGGTGCCGAAGCGATCGGCGATACGCCGCAGGAGCTCGAGGCGTTCCTGCGCGAGGAGATCGACCGCTGGACGAACGTCATCCGCACGGCGCACATCACATCCACGGAATGAGGGCCGACATGATCAAGCTCTACGATCCCACCGGCGTGCCGCCGCCCGCGGCGTCGCCGGTTCAGCAGACCACGACGGCATTGGCGAACAAGGTCGTCGGGTTCATCGACAACTCGAAACCGAACATGAGCTTCCTCGCCGACGATCTGTCGGAGCTCCTGACATCGCGTTACGGCGTCGCGCGGGTGCTTCGGCATCGCAAGCGTGCGGCGTCGGTGCCCGCGGCGAGCGAGCTGATCGAGGATTTCGCGCGCGAGTGCGACCTCGTCATCGCCGGGTCGGGCGACTGAGGGTCCTGCACGTCGTGGAGTGTCCACGACAGTGTGGAAATCGCCAGGCGCGGCAGGGCGGCCGTGACGATCTGCTCCAGCGCCTTTGCCGCGATGGGACGAGCGCAGGCCGCGAAACTCGGCTTCGCGCGGCTGCCGATCGCCGTGATCGCGCATCCCTTCGGCCTGCGCACGCGCGAGGAGGTGAGCCGGATGGCGCAAGGCGTGGTGGACGAGATCGTGAAGCTTGCAGAAGGGACGAAGTGACGGCTTCGGCATCGCCTGTCCGCGTGCCGCCGGCAGCGCTGGTCGATGCGCCGGACGATCTCGATGCGATCAATGCGCTCTACCGCGAGCGCCGCTGGAGCGACGGCCTGCCCATCGTGCCGCCAACGGAGCAGCGCGTCGCGCGCATGCTTGACGCGGTGACGGACCGCGCAGGCCACGATGTCGTCGCGCTGCTCGCGCCCGCGTTCAACGCGGCGACCGTGGAGCGCATCGCCATCAACGCGGCGATGGCGGGCTGCGACCCCGCGGCAATGCCTGCGTTGATCGCCGCCGTCGAAGCGGTCGCGCAACCGCAGTTCAATCTGCAGGCGATCCAGGCGACCACCAATCCGGTTGCGGTATGGGTCGTCGTCAACGGACCGGCCGTCCGCGCGCTCGGCGTCAACGCGACGTTCAACTGCCTCGGCGAAGGCGCGTGGACCAACGCCACGCTGGGACGCGCGCTGCGACTGGTGCTGCGCAACGTCGGCGGTGCGTTGCCGGGTGAGCTCGACCGCGCGACGCATGGCCAGCCGGGCAAGTATTCGTTCTGTTGCGCGGAGAACGAACAGGCGAGCCCATGGGCGTCGCTCCATGTCGAGCGCGGGTTCGACGCAGCGCGAAGCACGGTCACGGTGATCGGCGCCGAAGGCACGCTGAACATGAACTCGCACAGCAAGGACGGCGACGAGCTCGTGCGGGTGTTCGCGGAGACGATCGTCCATCCCGCCAGCAACGAGTACACGCATGGCGGCGAGCCGTGGCTCGTCGTCGGGCCCGAGCACGCCGAGATCCTCCAGCGCAGCGGCTATTCGAAGGCGCGGCTCAAGCAGGCGCTGTGGGAGGCGACGAAGATGCCGGGCCGGCGGATGGCCGCGCGGGACTTCGAGCGTGCGGCGCAATCGCGGCGCGAGGAGCTCGGCGATATCACGCCCGACACGCTCCTGCCGATTGCACCGAGCGCCGAAGGCATCGGCGTCATCGTCGCCGGCGGTCCGGGCACGCACTCGGTCTACGTGCCGTGCTTCGGCAATTCGCGCGCGGTGACGATACCGTTCCAATGATCGTCGCCACCGCGGGTCACGTCGATCACGGCAAGACCGCGCTCGTGAAAGCGCTCACCGGCGTCGACACCGACCGGCTGCCGCAGGAAAAGGCGCGCGGCATTTCCATCGACCTCGGCTTCGCGTACGCCACGACGGCGTCCGGCGCGACGCTCGGTTTCGTCGACGTGCCCGGCCACGAGCGGTTCGTGCGCAACATGCTGGCCGGCGTGTGCGCCATCGACTGCGTGATGCTCGTGGTGGCGGCGGACGACGGCGTCATGCCGCAGACGCGCGAGCACCTCGCGATCGTCGACCTGCTCGGTGTGGCACGCGGCATCGTCGTGATCTCCAAGGTCGACGCTGTCGCGTCGTCGCGAATCGCCGAAGCGCGCGCCGACGTCGAGGCGCTGATTGCAACGACGGGACTCGCGGGCGTGGCCTTCGCCGAAGCCTCGTCGGTGACGGGTGCCGGCATCGGTGCGTTGCGCGACCGTCTCGAGCAGGAGGCCGACGCTCACAGGCTCGCGTTCGACGCGCGCCGCGGCTTCCGCTACGCCGTGGATCGCGCGTTCAGCGTGGCGGGCAGCGGAACGGTGGTCACCGGCACGGTGTTCCAGGGCTCGGCCGCCATCGGCGACCGGCTGAGGCTCTCGCCTTCCGGCATGGAAGTGCGCGTGCGCGGCATCCAGAAGGCCGGCCGCACGGCGGATCGCGCCCAGGCCGGGGAGCGATGCGCACTGAACCTGGCTGGTGTCGAGCGCAGCGCGCTCGGGCGCGGCATGTGGATCGTGACGCGAGATTTGCCGACGACGCGCCTCGACGTCGACCTGCGCCTGCTCGCCGATGCGCCTGCCATGCGACATTGGTCGCCGGTCCACCTTCACATCGGCACGGCCGACGTGCGCGCGCGCGTTGCGATCCCGCAAGGCCGTTCCATCGCGC
The DNA here is from genome assembly GCA_036406955.1 of Casimicrobiaceae bacterium. Lineage (GTDB taxonomy): Bacteria > Pseudomonadota > Gammaproteobacteria > Burkholderiales > Casimicrobiaceae > VBCG01. The sequence continues at coordinate 13,581 of DASXAF010000014.1, read as the reverse complement.
CCGGTGCGACGGCAACCGTGCAATTGACGTGCGACGCCGCCGTGTCTGCGGTCGTCGGCGATCGCTTCATCGTGCGTGATCCGTCCGCGACGCGGACACTGGGCGGCGGCGTGGTGCTCGATGCGCTGCCGCCTGCACGCCGCACGCCGCGCGACACGCGCGCGCGGCAGCTCGAGGCGCATCGCCTGATCGCGCCGGAGCGTGTGCTGCCCGCGCTCCTCGAGGTGTCTCCCGCGGGCGTGGATCTCGCGCGCTTCGGCTGCGCATTCAACCTCGCCGCCGACCATGCCGATGCGGTCGTGCAAGAGGCGGGAGGGGTCGTGATCGGCTCGCACCCGCGACGCGTGCTGCGCGCGGCGGACGTCGACGCGATCGGCAACGCGACCATCGTGACGCTCGCGCGCTTTCACGCCGAGTCGCCACAGGCGCCCGGAATGGAGCTCGCGGCCTTGCGGCGCGAAGTCGCGCCCGCGCTCGATGCCGACACGTTCGCCGCGCTGCTGCGCGGGACGGCGAGCGAGCTGCGCATCGAGATGACCGGTTCGCTCGTCCGCCGCGTCGGTTACGTGTCGACCGCCAACCGCGCCGACGAGGTGCTGTGGCAGCGGGTCAAGCCCCGCCTCGTCGAAGCGGGTTTCCGGGGCCGGCCGCTGCGCGAGCTCGCGGAGGAAGCCCGCGTGCGCGAGCCGGTGCTCGCCGACTTCCTGCATCGCAAGACGGCCAGCGGCGAGGTCGTCCGGGTGACGCAGCAACGGTTCTATCCGCGCGAAGTGCTCGCGGAGCTCGCGGCGCTGGCGACCGAGATGGCCGATGAAGCGCCCGACCACACCTTCATCGCCGCGCGGTTTCGCGACCGCACGGGCGTCAACAGGACGCTCGCGATCGAGATCCTCGAATGCCTCGATCGTCTCGGCATCACCCAGCGCGTCGGCGATGCGCGCAAGATCCGCAAGGACTACGCGCCGATACTCGGTGCGAGCTCCGCACCGGCGCATGCCGTGAGCGCCGCCGGGCGCAACGACGTGACGCGTCAATGACGTATGACGTGATCGTCATCGGAGCGGGCTGCACGGGGCTCGGTGCGTCCAGGCGGCTCGCGCGAGGCGGCGTGTCGGTCGCCAACGTCGAAGCCGCGCTGTTCGGCGGCCTCATCACCAATGTCAACGAGCTCGAGGGCGCGTTCGAAGGATCGGGCGCCGATCTCGCGTCGTCGCTCATGATGGAGATCGCCGACCTGGGCTGCGCGACGCTGTCAGAGACGGTACGCAACGTGCGGCGCGACGATGGCGCCATCGTGGTCGGCACGGACGCGGCCGAGCATCGCGCGCGTGCGGCGATCGTGGCATCGGGCGCGGCGCTCGCGCGCCTTGGCGTCCCGGGCGAAGCCGAATACGCCTTCAAGGGCGTGTCGCAATGCGCCGACTGCGACGGCCCGATGTTCCAGGGTGAGGACGTGGTGGTCGCCGGTGGCGGCGACTCGGCGTTCCAGGAGGCGCTCGTGCTGTCGAGGTACTGCGCACGGGTGCGCGTCCTGCATCGCGGCGCGCAGCCTGCGGCGCGTGCCCGCTGGCGTCGCGCGCTGTGCGCGTGCGACAACGTCGAGATCACGCCGCATGCCGAGGTCACCGCCATCGAAGGCGGCGACGTGGTCGAGCGCGTGCAGGCGCGGATCGGCGGCCGCGATGTCACGATCGAATGCGCTGGCATATTCGCCTACGTCGGGCTCGTGCCGGCGTCGTCGTTCCTGCCATCCACCGTGGCGCGCGACGGCGTGGGCGCGGTGATCACCGATGCGTCGCTCGAAAGCACGCTGCCTGGCGTATATGCAGCGGGCGCAGTCCGCGCGGGTTACGGGGGCACGCTTGGCGATGCAGCCGACGAAGCGGACCGCGCAGCCGACGCGGTGCTTCGGCGGCTGCGCGGATGACGGATCAACCAGGAGGATGTCGATGAAGTGCGAAGCACCGCGGCGCGCGTTCCTCACGGCGCTGGCCGCGCTGGCCGCGAGCCCGCTCGCGCGAGGGCAGAATGAAGCGCTCCAGCAAGGCCAGATGAAGATCGTCGTGCCGTATTCGCCGGGCGGCGGCACGGACATTCTCGGCCGCGCGATCGCGCAGCAGCTCGGCGACCTGCTGCATCGCGCGGTCATCGTCGACAACCGGGTGGGTGCCAACGGCACCATCGGCGCGGCGTACGTGGCGAAGTCGCCGCCCGACGGTCTCACGATGCTCATCGTGCCTGCGGGCTATGCCGCGAATCCGGCGATGTACAAGTCGCTGCCGTACGACCAGGCCAGGGACCTCGCGCCGGTTTCGCTGCTCGCGTCGGGCCCGCTGGTGCTGGTCGCCCATCCCTCGCTCGGCGTGAAGTCCGTGAAGGAGCTGATCGCGCTGGCCAGGTCGAAACCCGGTGAGATCAACGTCGGCAACGCCGGTATCGGGTCGCTGCCGCACCTGTCCGCCGAGCTCTTCGACGTGCAGGCGGGCGTGAAGCTCGTGTCCGTTCCATACAAGGGCGCGGGACCGGCGCTGGTCGACGTGATGGCGGGCCGCGTGCCGGTCTATTTCATGAACATCCTGCAGGCGCTTCCGGTGATCAAGTCGGGCAAGCTGGTCGCGCTCGGCGTGACCACGCCGCACGCCTCGCCGATCGCACCGGACCTTCCGCCGATCGCCGACGACGTGCCGGGGTTCGACATGACGAACTGGTACGGCATGCTCGTGCCCGCCGGCTCCAGCTCCGCGACGGTACATGCATTGCAGCACGCGCTCGCCACCGTGCTGACGCAGCCCGACATCAGGCAGAAGATGTACAACGAAGGCATGACCGTCGTGGCCGGCACGCCGGAGCAGTTCGCCGATTTCCTGGCGCACGAGACGGGCAAGTTCGACCGTATCATCGAGTCGGCCGGCATCAAGAATTCCCTGTAGGAGAGCAGCCATGGCATCGAACGAACCGCGCTACGACGTGCTGTCGCCGATTCCGCGCAAGGCGGTGAAGGCGACCGCCGCGGCGCCGCGCATTCCCGACCTCAACGGCAAGACGATTGCCGAGCTGTGGGACGTGATCTTCCGCGGCGAGACGATCTATCCGCTCGTGCGCGACTACATCCGCAACCGCTTTCCCGGCGTGCGCTTCGTCGGTTACGACGAATTCGGCAATTTCCACGGCGCGCGCGAGGCCGAGGTCAGCGCGCAGATCCCCGCCAGGCTGCGCGCGCATGGAGCCGACGCCGCGATCGTCGGCATAGGTGCATGAGGAAGCTGCACGCCCGCCGTGTTGCGGGCCGCAGCGATGGTGGAACGGCTGGGCATTCCGACCGCTTCGATCGTCGGGTCCGGGTTCCTCAAGCAGGCCGAGGTCGTCATGCGCGGCCTCGGCGTTCCGCTCGGCATCGGCGTGTATCCCGGCACGCCGATGGTCGACAGCGAGGAGGTCCTGCGGCGAAAGGTCGAGGAGTCGCTCGCCCCGGGATTGCTCGAGGCGCTGACCGGCGCGGCACCGAGCGAAGCGAAGGCCGAAGCGGAGGCGGCGTGCGGCGCGGTCGCGTTCTCCGGCAGCTTCGACGACGTGCAGGAGCATTTCCATCGCAAGCTCTGGAGCGACGGCCTGCCGATCGTGCCGCCCACGCGCGAGCGCGTCGAGGCGTTCCTGGCGTTCACGTCGCGCGGGCGCGACGAGACGCTCGGCGTGGTCCCGCAGGAAGGCCGCGCGGCGACGATCCTTTCGATCGCGATCAACGGCGTGATGGCCGGCTGCCGCCCGGAATACATGCCGATCCTCGTCGCGGTCGTCGACGCGATGGTCGACCCGAAGTTCCGCATCCAGGATTGCGGATCCACACCGGGATGGGAGCCGCTCGTCATCGTCAACGGGCCCATCGTCAAGGAGCTCGACTTCAACTACGGGCAGGGCGTGATGCGCGTGGGACGCCAGGCCAACACGAGCATCGGTCGGTTCGTGCGTCTGTATTTGCGCAACGTCTGCGGCTATCGCACGCCGCCCGGCGCCGGCGACAAGGGGAGCATCGGGCAGAGCTTCCTGGTGGCGATGGCCGAGGACGAGGACAGCGCCGCGGAGATCGGCTGGCCGACGTACGCGCAGGACCGCGGCTTCGCCCGCGGCGACAACGTCGTCACGGTGCACAGCGTCGTCGCGATCACCTCGCCGATGTACAGCGCGGGCGATTCCGCGGTCGATCACGTGGAGCAGTGGGCCGAGATCGTCGGCGGCAGCTTCAGCTACTGGGCGCACACCGGCTTCAAGACCGGCCTGTGGAATCCGCTGATCGTCGCCGGTCCCAGCGTCGCGAAAGTGATCGCAAGCGAGTGGAGCAAGGACGACGTGCGCCGCCATCTCTACGATCGAATGCTCGTCACCGCCGAGCGCATCACGCATTACGCGCGGATGACCAGCACGCCGACGTTCAGCCTCGAGCGACTGGTGAAGGACGGCATCCTGCCGCCCGAGTACGCGGGTTCCGACGACCCGCAGCGCAAGCTCCACATCGTGATCAGGCCCGAGATGATCGAGATCCTGGTTGCCGGCGATCCGGGCCGCAACCAGTCGCGCGCGTACATGGGCAATCACATCCAGGGGCCGCCGACGAGCCGGCGGGTGGAGCTGCCGGAGAGCTGGAAGGGGTGGCTGGCGGCAAGACGGTAAGCCCCCTCACCCCAGCCCTCTCCCCGCTGCGCGCGGAGAGGCAGATGCTGCTCGAGACAGGAAGCGCGCGGTGACGAGCCGGCTCGCCTCGCTGCCTTCCGTCGACCGCCTGCTCAACACCGCGACGCTGCGCCGTGCGCGCGAGCGCCACGGGCACGAACGCGTCGTGACCGCGGTGCGCGCGCATCTGGCGGACTTGCGCGCAGGCGCTCCGCGCGAGATACCGGGCATCGACGCAATCGCGCAAGCCGTCGACGCAGCGCTCGATGCACGCGCGCGACCGTCGCTGCGCAAGGTGATCAACCTGACCGGCACGGTCCTCCACACCAACCTGGGGCGCGCGCTGTTGCCGCAAATCGCCATCGACGCCCTCGTGCAGGCTGCCGGCAATGCCTGCAACCTGGAATTCGACCTGGACGAAGGAACGCGCGGCGAGCGCGATGCACACGTCGAGGACATCGTGCGTGCGCTCACCGGCGCCGAGGCGGCGCTGGTGGTCAACAACAACGCCGCGGCCGTGCTTCTCGTGCTGAACACGCTCGCGCAGCGTCGCGAGGTGATCGTGTCGCGCGGTGAGCTCGTCGAGATCGGGGGCCAGTTCCGCATTCCGGACATCATGGCGCGCGCGGGCTGCCGGTTGCGCGAGGTCGGCACGACGAACCGCACGCATCCGCTCGACTACACCCACGCGATCGACGCACGCACCGCGCTCCTGCTGAAGGTGCATACGAGCAACTACGAGGTGCGGGGCTTCACCAGCAGCGTCGACATCGGCGAGGTCGCGGCCATCGCGCACGCGCGCGACCTGCCCGCGGCCGTGGATCTCGGGAGCGGCACGCTGCTCGACATGCGTCAGTGGGGCCTGCCGTACGAGCCGACGGTGCGCGGGTCGCTGGAGGCCGGCGCGGATCTCGTGACGTTCAGCGGTGACAAGCTGCTCGGCGGCCCGCAATGCGGCATCGTCGCCGGGCGCGCCAGGCTGGTCGATCGCATGCGGCGCAATCCGCTCAAGCGCGCGCTGCGCGTCGACAAGCTGGTGCTCGCCGCGCTCGAGCAGGTGCTGCGCCTGCATCTGAATGCCGAGCGCCTCCCGCACGTGCTCCCCACGCTGCGGCTGCTGGTGCGCAAGCCCGAGGACATCGCGCCGGGCGCGCGGCGTCTCGCCGACGCGCTCGCGAAGCGCCTGCCGCCGCGCTATGTCGTCGCCGTCGTGGAATGCCGCAGCCAGATCGGCAGCGGGGCGCTGCCGGTCGACGTGCTGCCGAGCGTCGGCGTCCGCATCACCAGCAGGTCGCCGCGCAGGCAGCGCGATCGCGACGTGCAACAAATGAAACAAATCCTGCGTGCGCTCGACATCCCGGTGCTCGGTCGCATCGACGATCATGCGTTGCTGCTCGATTGCCGTTGCCTCGAGGACGTCGACGAAGCGCTGGCCGCGCTCGATGGAATTTCGCGCGCGATAACATAGCGTTCGGAGGAAGAGAAACATCCCCGGTGGGGTGCCCGGACTTCAAATCCGGTGGAGGGCGTTCACGACGTCCTCGGTGAGTTCGACTCTCACCTCTTCCGCCAGCCTTGCAGGATATTCGCGTGCCTGGAAGCAATCGGCGGCGATGCTGTTCGCCCCGCCGTGCCCGCTGTCGGGGCCGTCCTGCCAGGAAAGTATTCGACGATGCTTCGGCTCGTTTCGCGGCCCGTTCGACTCGACGATGCGGTTCCGCGCCACATCGGACCGACGGTGAACCTGCGCTTCGATCGATTCGAGCTGCGACCCTCGACGCGGCAGCTGCTGGTCGACGGCCAGCCCGCGAGCATCGGCGCGCGCGCGTTCGACGTGCTGCAGGCGCTGGTCGAGCGGCGCGACCAGTTCGTCACCAAGGACGAGTTGCTCGACCGCGTTTGGCCCGGCCTGGTGGTCGAGGAGAACAACGTCGAGGTGCAGGTCTCGACGCTGCGCAAGCTCCTCGGCTCCGACGCCATCGTCACGATTCCGGGACGCGGTTATCGCTTCACGCTGCGCATCGGCGCACGCGACGCACCGGCGGCGACGCACCCGCAGGCGACGCCGCTGCTCGAGCGCGACGGCTTCCTCGCATCGCTGGCGAGCGACCTCCAGGCGGCCGCGTGCGGCAACGGCGCCACCGTGCTGGTGAGCGGCGAAGCGGGCATCGGCAAGACGACGCTGCTCGAGCGCTTCGTCGAAGCGAGCGGGTGCGATCACGTGCTGTGGGGCGCGTGCGAGGCGCTGATGACGCCGCATCCGCTGGGCCCGCTGCACGATCTCGCGCGAACGTCGGGCGCGCGATTGCGCACCATGCTGTCGGAGGGATGCGAGCCCGCGGCGTTGTTCGCGGCAGTGCTCGACGAGCTGTCGGCCGCGCCGTCACCCGCGATCCTCGTGCTCGAGGACATCCACTGGGCCGACGCGGCCACGCTCGACTTGGTGCGCTTCCTCGCGCGGCGCATCCATCGCGTGCCGGCGGTGATGCTGCTGACGCATCGCGACGACGGCGCTTCCTTCGAGCGCCTGCGTGCGCTGCTCGGCGACTTGCCCTCGCGTTACGGGCGCCGCATCGCATTGCCGCCGCTCTCCGCTGCGGCCGTCGACGCGCTCGCGGCATGCGCCAACCGCCGCATCGCCGGGCTGCACGGCGCGACCGGCGGCAACCCGTTCTTCGTGACGGAGCTGCTCGCGCATTCGGGCACCAGCATTCCGTCGAGCGTGCGCGACGCCGTGCTGGGGCGCGCGATGCGATTGGGCCCCGCCGCGAGCGAGCTGCTGGAGCAGGCCGCGATCGTGCCGCGCGCGGTGGAGCTTTCGCTGATGGAAGCGATGCTCGCGCCTTCGCTTGGCGCCGTGGAGGAGTGCGTTCGCACCGGCCTCCTCATCGCCGACGGTGCCACGCTTCGCTTTCGCCACGAGCTCGCGCGCGCAGCCATCGAGGAATCGATCCTCGCGCCGCGCGCGAGCCGCCTGCACGCGCGCGTGCTGCGCGCGCTCGCTTCGCAGCCGCCGGCAAGCGTGCCGCTCGCCCGCCTGGTCCATCATGCGCACCTTGCGGGCGATGCCGACGCGGTCCTGCGCCTCGCGCCGCAGGCCGCACGCGAAGCCGCGCTGCGCGGTGCGCGTCACGAAGCCGCCGCGCACTGCAAGGTCGCGCTTGCTCATGCGGACCGGCTCGACGACGCCGAGCGCGCAGCGCTGCTCGACGAGTACGCGTCGCACTGCTTCGAGATCAACCAGTTCGCGGAGGCCATCGCGGCGCGCGAGCAGGCGATCGCGCTCTTCGCGCGAGCGGGGGACGCATCGCGCCAGTGCATCGCGCTGGCGGCGCATGCGATGCCGCTGGTGCGCGCCCTGCGCAATGCCGAAGCCGAGGACGCGAGCCGCCGCGCGCTGGACCTCGCGCAGCGCCTGCCCCCCGGGCCGCATCTCGCGAAGGCGCACGCCACCGAGTCGTACGTGCGCATGCTGAACCGCGACTACGAGGACGCCATCGCGCATGGCCGCAAGGCGATCGAGCTGGCCGAGCCGCTCGGCGACGCGGAAACGCTCGCCGCGGCCCACAAGACCGTCGGCGCCGCCTTGCTGTTCGTCGACTATGCGCGGGGCTGCGAGCATCTGCACACGAGCCTCGAGATCGCGAGGGGACTTGCCGATGGCGGCGTCGCGGTTGCCGACGCCTATGTGATGCTGGGCTCGGGCTCGGGCGAGCTGTACGAGCTCGGCAACGCGAAACGCTATCTCGCGCAGGGAATCGCGTTCGCCTGCGAGCACGATCTCGACCGGCTGGCGGGCTACATGCACGCCTGGCAGTCGCTGTGCGACGTCTATCAGGGACGGTGGGACGCCGCCGGCGAGCGCGCGAACGAGGTGCTGGCACGCGAGGTCGCGGGATCGACCAACCGCGTCATGGCGCTCGTCGCGCTCGCCCGGCTGCGCACACGCCGAGGCGACCCGGGGTCCGCCGGCCTGCTGGAGGAGTCGCTCGCGCTCGCCGCGCAATCGGGCACCGTGCAGCGGCTCGCGCCGGTGCGCTGCGCCCGCGCGGAGGCCGCATGGCTCGAGGGCAGGCACGAAGCGATCGCAGCCGAGGTGAACGCCGTGCTCGAGCTCGCGACACGCAAGCGGCACCCGTGGTTCGTCGGCGAGCTCGCCTATTGGTCATGGAAGGCGGGTGTGCAGATCGAGGCCTCCGCGGCGTGTGCCGAGCCCTACGCGCTGCAGATCGCCGGCCGGTGGCAGGAGGCCGCCGCGGGGTGGGCGCGCCTGGGCTGTCCTTACGAGCAGGCGCGGGCGCTTGCCGAGGGCGACGAGTCGGCACAAAGGGCCGCGCTCGACATGCTCGACGCCCTCGGCGCTCGCCCGCTGGCCGATCGCATCCGGCGGGGACTGCGTGCGGCAGGCGCGCGCGCGATCGCGCGAGGTCCCCGGGCATCGACGCGCACGAATCCGGCCGGGCTCACCGCACGCGAGGTGGAAGTGCTGGCGCTGGTGGCGGAGGGCTGCCAGAACGCTCAGATCGGGGCGCGTCTCTTCCGCTCCGCGCGCACGGTGGACCATCACGTCGAGTCGATCATCGCCAAGCTGGCCGTGGCCTCGCGCGCCGAAGCCGTCGCGGCCGCGCGACGGCTCGGCATCCTGCCGCAGGAAATGGGCAATGCGCGCGGCTGAAATAGGCACCGTTGCCGTAGCGAGTCGACGAGCGTCGCCCGTAACGTGGCGGCGTGGTCCGCCTTGGACCGCGCCACCCACGGAGCCCGCCATGCCGCGCTATGTCATCGAACGCGATTTTCCCCAAGGCCTTTCCATTCCGCAGACCGAGCAAGGTACGCGACTCTGCCGCACCGTCGTCGACGTCAACGCCGCCGACGGCGTGACGTGGCTGCAGTCGTACGTGTCGGCGGACCACACGCGCACGTTCTGCATCTACGACGGGCCGTCGCCGGAGGCCATCCGGCGCGCGGCAACGCGCAACCAGCTCCCCGTGACTTCGATCACCGAAGTATCGGTGCTGGACCCCTATTTCTACCGCACCTGAAAGGAGTGGCATGAGCGACCACGAGCTGATCGACATCGGCCTTGCGCGCGCCGACATCCGGCGCGCGGTTTCGCTGGCGCACGCGGAGCGCTCGCAGCGCTACGCCGAGATGCCGGCGGCGGCCCGGCGGGCGCTCCTCGGGTGCACGGCATGGCTGCTGGCCGGCTACGTCGGAGCCGCGATCCTCGCGACGGCAGTCGCGAGCTTCGTCGACGGCGCGATGAGCTGGCCCGCGGCGCTTGCCGTGGGCTCGTGCGGAATCGCGCTCGCAGTCGCCGGTTTGGTGCGCGCCCGCACCATCGCCGACCATGCGGCGCTGCTCGCGCGCGGCGTCCGCGCCGCGCCGAAGCGCGGCAGCGCTCGTCTTCGGCTCGCGTTTCCGGGCGAGGCGGGCGACGCGATGCGCAAATGACGCGCGCCTTCTGACGCCAATTCGTCGCATGCGTGCATCGCAGCAATCGCGGTGCGCATGCCGTTCGCGCGCTACCGTGCGTTAGCACTCTGCGCGGTCGCCTGCCAACCTGCCGTGCAGGGGCAGCCGCGCGGCGTCACTTTCACCAGGGTGGTTTGTCGGTGCGTGACGACATTGCACCCGCGCACTGCTCGCTGCCCGAGTACCGCGACACGCCGGTGGCGTGCGTCGGTACCCGTTTCCTAACCTTCCCCGCAAGGTTGCACAGCATGTAGGTTGCAAGGAGGGGCGCGGCTTCGCGTCTGTCCGATAGTCGCCTACATGCGTCGCCACGCCGGTCAGCTTTGCAGGCCTGCACCTGCGCACACGGCGGCTGGTGCACGCTACGGAAGGCGTTGGCACGCCTTATGCAGCAGCAACGCACGTGTAGCTCAAGGCGAGCACCCAAGTACACGCATCGGCGCTTCGATGCGTTTATGGAAGCATGCCAGCCCGCACGCCTCGCGCAGTGTCGGTTTCGCGCCGGTGGTTCTTTGCGACGGGAAGGCCCGGTTGAAAGTAAGGGTTCGCACGCTACACTGAGTTAAATACCAAGAGGCAAGCCGCTTCGTGTGCCGGGAGCGGAAAGTGCAAGGCCGACGTCCGGCATCCGCTGCAACGCCGATTGGGGGTAGGGATAATGAGCACGCTGCTCGAAGAATTCAGGTCGAATTATTCGGCCACGCAAGGCGAGGAAATGGAGCTCGACGAGTACCTCGAGCTCTGCAAGAGCGATCCTTCGTCGTACGCAACCGCCGCCGAGCGCATGCTCGCGGCCATCGGCGAGCCGGAGCTCGTCGACACGCGCAACGACCCGCGGCTCGCCCGGATCTTTGGCAACCGCGTCATCCGCCGCTACCCGGCGTTTTCCGAGTTCTTCGGCATGGAGGACGCGATCGACCAGATCGTCGCGTTCTTCAAGCATGCCGCGCAAGGCCTGGAAGAGAAGAAGCAGATTCTCTATCTGCTCGGTCCGGTCGGCGGCGGCAAGTCGTCCATCGCCGAGCGCCTGAAGCAGGTCATGGAGACCAAGGCGATCTACGCGCTCAAGGGCTCGCCGGTCAACGAGACGCCCCTGGGGTTGTTCCCGCCGGAGCGCTACGGCGCCGTCCTGGAGTCCGAATACGGCATTCCGCGCCGCTACCTTTCCGGGATCATGTCCCCGTGGGCGGTGAAGCGCCTGCAGGAATACGACGGCGACATCTCGAAGTTCCGTGTCGTCCGCATCAACCCGTCGGTGCTGCGCCAGGTGGCGATCACCAAGACCGAGCCGGGCGACGAGAACAACCAGGACATCTCCTCGCTGGTCGGCAAGGTCGACATCCGCAAGCTCGAGCACCACTCGCAGAACGACCCGGACGCGTACAGCTATTCCGGCGGCCTGTGCCTCGCCAACCAGGGCATGCTCGAGTTCGTGGAGATGTTCAAGGCGCCGATCAAGATGCTGCATCCCCTCCTGACGGCGACGCAGGAAGGCAACTTCAAGGGCACCGAGGGCTTCTCGGCGATTCCCTTCAACGGCATCGTGCTCGCGCACTCGAACGAGTCCGAGTGGCACAGCTTCCGCAACAACAAGAACAACGAGGCCTTCCTCGACCGGATCTACATCGTCAAGGTGCCGTACTGCATCCGGGTGTCCGAGGAGGTCAAGATCTACCGCAAGCTGCTCGCGAACTCCTCGCTCGCCAAGGCGCCGTGCGCGCCCGGGACGCTCGAGATGATGGCGCAGTTCTCGGTGCTCACGCGCCTGAAGGAGCCCGAGAACTCCAGCATGTATTCCAAGATGCGCGTCTACGACGGCGAGACGCTCAAGGACGTCGACCCCAAGGCCAAGACGATCCAGGAATACCGCGACTACGCCGGCCCGGACGAGGGCATGACGGGCCTGTCCACGCGCTTCGCGTACAAGATCCTCTCGGCCGTGTTCAACCACGACCAGACCGAGATCGCCGCGAACCCGGTCCACCTCATGTACGTGCTCGAGCAGCGCCTCGCGCGCGAGGACCTGCCGGACGACGTGCGCCGGCGCCACGTCGAGCACATCAAGGGCTACCTGGCGCCCCGCTACGCCGAGTTCATCGGCAAGGAGATCCAGACCGCCTACCTCGAGTCGTACGCGGAGTACGGTCAAAACATCTTCGACCGCTACGTAACTTTTGCCGACTGCTGGATCCAGGAAGAGGACTACCGCGATCCGGAGACCGGGGAGAGCTTCGACCGCGCCGCGCTGAACGCCGCGCTCGAGAAGATCGAGAAGCCCGCCGGCATCGCCAATCCCAAGGACTTCCGCAACGAGATCGTCAACTTCGTGCTGCGCGCGCGCGCCAACAACGGCGGGCGCAACCCGGCGTGGAACAGCTACGAGAAGCTGCGCGAGGTGATCGAGAAGAAGATGTTCAGCAACACCGAGGATCTCCTGCCGGTCATCTCGTTCAACGCCAAGGCCTCCGCCGACGAGCGGGAGAAGCACCAGAACTTCGTGGCGCGCATGGTCGCCAAGGGCTACACGGAGAAGCAGGTGCGCCTCCTCGCCGAGTGGTACCTGCGCGTGCACAAATCGTCGTAATGGGGGGGCCAGGCGATGAGGGAGAGGCTCATGTTCCAGCTCATCGACCGACGCCCCAACAGCCGCGGTAAGAGCGACGTCAATCGGGCGCGGTTCCTGCGCCGCTACAAGTCGCAGATCCAGGGCGCGGTCAAGAAGATGATCGGTGAGCGCAGCCTCACCGACATGGAGCGCGGCGGCGAGGTGCGCGTGCCGCGCAAGGACATTTCCGAGCCGACGTTCGGCTTCGGGCGCGGCGGCGACCGCGAGTTCGTGCTGCCGGGCAACCGCGAGTACGCGGCGGGCGACCGCATCCCGCGTCCGAGCGGCGGCGGCCAGGGCAACGGGCGAGGCAGCGAGGGCGGCGAGGGCGAGGCTCAGGACGAGTTCGTCTTCTCCCTGTCGCGCGAAGAGTTCATGCAGATCTTCTTCGACGACCTCGAGCTGCCGAACCTGATGCGCACCGAGCTCGGCCGCGCCGAAAAGCACACCAGCGTGCGCGCCGGCTATGCCAAGAGCGGCACGCCGGCCAACCTCGCCGTCATCCGCACGCTTTCGCAATCCCTCGCGCGGCGCATCGCGCTGGGCGGCGGCCTGCGCCGCGAGATGCACGAGATCGAGGGCCAGTTCAAGAGCGCCCTCGCGGTCGGCCACGCCGAGGAAGCGGCGCGCCTCTACACCGAGCTGCTGCGCCTCGGCAGCCGGCGCAGCGGCCTGCCGTTCCTCGAGGACCACGACCTGCGCTACCGCAACCGCGTGCTGAGGCCCGAGCCGATCTCGCGGGCGGTGATGTTCTGCCTGATGGACGTGTCGGCGTCGATGGACGAGGACAAGAAGGACCTCGCCAAGCGCTTCTTCACGCTGCTCTACCTGTTCCT
>DASXAF010000013.1:0-52182 GCA_036406955.1 Casimicrobiaceae bacterium | reverse complement strand
GGCCGCGGGCCAGGTCGCGCTGGAGGACGGCCTCGCCGGCGTTTACGACGTGCTCACCGCGCAGCACGCGCGCGGCAACGGTGTCGGCACGTGCGTGGTCGCGCGCCTGCTGATCTGGGCGTGGGAGCATGGCGCCGGCACCGCGTACCTGCAGGTCACCGCCGACAACGCCGCCGCGCTCGCGGTGTACCGCAAGTTCGGGTTCGCGACCGCTTACGAGTATCACTACCGCGCGCGGCCCGGCGAGTGTCGATGAGCACGGACACGCTGTCGCTCGCCGTCGCGCTCGGCGAGGCCTTGCAGGCGCGAGGCTGGCGTGCTGCGACCGCCGAATCGTGCACCGGCGGTTTGGTGGCCGGCGCGATCACCGACGTCGCGGGCAGCTCGAACTGGTTCGAACGCGGGTTCGTGACGTATTCGAACGAAGCGAAGAGCGAACTCCTCGGCGTGCCTGCTGCGCTCATCGACGAACATGGCGCGGTCTCCGAGCAGGTGGCGCGCGCGATGGCCGAAGGCGCGCTCGCGCGCAGCGCGGCCGACGTCGCAGTGGCGATCACGGGCATTGCGGGCCCGGGCGGCGCGACCGCGACCAAGCCGGTCGGCACGGTGTGCCTCGCGTTCGCGCGCCGCGGCGAGGCTGCGCACGCGAACACGCGTCACTACGCGGGCACGCGCGCCGAAGTGCGCGCGGCTGCCGTGCGCGAAGCGCTCGAGACCCTCGCTCGAATCGCGTCCACGTAACGCGATCGGGACTTTCGATCGCGCCGATCGCGCTCGCCGATCGCACGCGTCACGAAACATCTCGTGACGATTACAACTGTCACATGAGCACGCGAGCCCGGAACCGCGCGCACGCGCGGGAAGTCGTATCGGCGCGACGTGCAAATCCCATGCGCGCCGCCGCACGCGTCGCACGCTGTTTGCGATCGATGCGCATGCAATCAACATCGAAAGGACTTTCGCAATGCGTACTCCTCTGAAGGCCCTCGTGCTCACGGCTTCCCTGACGCTCGTCTCGGGCGCGGCGCTCGCCGACGGCGACGGCGGCGACAACTCGATGAGCCCGTTCTACGGCGACTCGTGGGCGGCGCTGCAGGCGCACGATCCGAACATGCCCACGCCTGCGCTGCAGGTGCTGACCGATCGCGCCGAAGCGGATGCCGCGTTCGCGAACGCGCGCGACCGGATGCACCGGACCGTTGCGCGCTGGCGCGACAACTTCTCGCACATGATCCATCGCACGGACAACGCGCCGGCGAGTTGATGTGCTGACGCGATGTCGCTTCCCGGTTGAGCCTGGCAGCGAGCGCGCCCGCGCCGGCGCTTAAGGGCCGCAAACGCCGGCCTACGGGTACCCGGCGGGCAGACGCGGCGTCGACCCACCGACGCCGGCGCTGCCCGCCACCCGTAACGGCCGTCGCGGCCATGCGCGCCCGCGCGGGCACGCTCGCTGCCTTTGCAACGCTGAGCAGGCCCGTCACAAAGGCGCCGGCGCGGGGCCGCACACCGCCGCCGCCCCGTGGCCCCAACAATCAGCCTAGGCCCAAAGAAAGCTTGCATCGAACGATCGTTCTATGGCAACATCGCCCCCGATTAGCCCCCCGGCCGCCTGCCGGGCGATACTCAGGAGCTCCATCGATGCCCCCGTTCGACAACGCCATGGACGACCAGAAAGGCAAGGCGCTCGCCGCCGCGCTTGCCCAGATCGAAAAGCAGTTCGGCAAGGGCTCCATCATGAAGATGGGCGAGGCCCAGGTGCAGAACGACCTGCAGGTCGTGTCCACCGGGTCGCTCGGCCTCGACATCGCGCTCGGCGTCGGCGGCCTGCCGCGCGGGCGCGTGGTGGAGGTCTACGGGCCGGAATCGTCCGGCAAGACCACGCTGTGCCTGCAGGTCGTCGCGCAGGTGCAGAAGCAGGGCGGCGTGGCGGCCTACATCGACGCCGAGAATGCGCTCGATCCGGTGTATGCCGGCAAGCTGGGTGTGGATGTCGGCGACCTGCTGATCTCGCAGCCGGACACCGGCGAGCAGGCGCTCGAGATCGCCGACATGCTGGTGCGCTCGGGCGGCGTGGACATCATCGTGATCGACTCGGTCGCAGCGCTGGTGCCCAAGGCCGAGATCGAAGGCGAGATGGGCGACCAGCTTCCCGGGCTGCAGGCGCGGCTCATGAGCCAGGCGCTGCGCAAGCTCACGGCGAACATCAAGCGCGCCAACGTGCTGGTGATCTTCATCAACCAGATCCGCATGAAGATCGGCGTGATGTTCGGCAACCCCGAGACCACCACCGGCGGCAACGCGCTCAAGTTCTACGCGTCCGTGCGCCTCGACATCCGGCGCATCGGCTCCATCAAGAAGGGCGAGGAGGTCGTAGGCAACGAGACGCGCGTCAAGGTCGTCAAGAACAAGGTGTCTCCGCCGTTCAGGGAGGCGCTGTTCGACATCCTGTACGGCGAAGGCATCTCGCGCGAAGGCGAGATCATCGAGCTCGGCGTCGCGCATCGCATCGTCGAGAAGTCCGGCGCGTGGTACGCCTACAAGGGCGACAAGATCGGCCAGGGCAAGGACAACGCGCGCGAGTTCCTGCGCGAGCATGCCGACATCGCGCAGGAGATCGAGAACAGGATCCGCGAGAGCGTGAACGTTCCGGTGCCCGGCCGCATCAAGCCGGCCGACGGCGCCGAAGCCTGACCGCTCGCAAGACGTCGCGGCCGTCGCCGTCGCTCGAGGCGCAGGCCATACGGCTGCTCGCGCGGCGCGAATACGGTCGCGCGGAGCTCGCCGCGCGCCTGCGCGCGCGCGGCGCCGAGCCGCAGGCGATCGAGCGCGCGCTCGACAAGCTGACCGCACAGGGCTATCTCTCCGATCGCCGCTACGCCGACGCGCTGGTGACGGCTCGCCGCGGGCAGTTCAGCCGCCGCGCCATCGCGCATGAATTGAAGACCCGCGGCGTCGCCGCCGACGCCTCGCGCGCCGCGCTCGACATGCTCGCAGGCAGCGACGACGCAGCCGAGGCCGCGGCGCTCTGGGCGCGCCGCTATGGCACCGTCCCGCGCGACGAGCGCGAGAAGGCCCGCCAGGTGCGCTTCCTCGTCTCGCGGGGCTATTCGCTGTCGATCGCGCTTCGCGTGCTGCGCGCGGCCGGCGCGCGCGTGGACGACGACACGACGTGACGCACGCGAGCCGGATGCGCACCGCCGCGGATGGCAGCGTGCCTGCGGCGTATGGTAAGTTTGGCAACCGTCCGGCGGAACTGCCATGAGCGACAGCGACCCGGGCCAGCGTGCCTACCGCTTCCTGCAGGCGCTGGCCAGCGACCTCTCCCACAAGCAGATCTCGTTTCCGACATTCACGGGCGCGACCATCCGCGTGCGCTCCGCGCTCGCCGATCCGACCATCGACGCGGAACGGCTCGCGCGCGTGATCAGTGCCGAGCCGCTGTTGCCCGCGCGGCTCATCCAGATCGCCAACTCGGTTGCGATGAATCCGGGCGGCAAGCCGGTGTCGGACGTTCGCAATGCCGTCATGCGCGTGGGCCAGGACGTCGTGCGCTCCACCGCCGTGGCGCTCGCGATGGAGCAGCTCCGTGCCGCCAAGGACGTCCAGATCTTCCACGAGCAGGCGGAATGGGTGTGGCGCCACAGCCTCGAGGTGGCGGCGATTGCCTACGTGCTGGCGAAGAACCAGTCCCGTCTCAATCCCGACGAGGCGCTGTTCGCCGGACTCGTGCACGACATCGGACGCTTCTACCTGCTCTCCCGCGCCACCGCATATCCCGAGCTCGTGCAGCATCCCGGGGAGCTCGACGCATTGATCTACGAGTGGCACGGCTCGATCGGCCAGGCGCTGCTGCACGAGTTCCGTCTGTCCGAGCCGACGCTGCGCGCGGTGACCGAGCACGAGCACCACAATCCGTCCATTCCGCCGCGGCAGCTCGTCGACGTCGTGACACTCGCCAATCGCGTCGCGCTGCAGAGCAACCCGCCGCGCTATCCCTCGCACGTCGAGCGCGAGGTGCCACCGGTCGACAATGCCCGGCTGATGCAAAGCCTTGCCGAGTCGGCGGAAGAGATCCGCACGCTGCTGGCCGCGCTGCGCGGCTAGGCGCAGCGACGCTGCCCGGCAACGCAGCACCCACCACCCCGGACGCTCTACGCGACCGCCTCGTCGTCGCCGATCGCGCGGTTCCAGTGCTCGACGAGGAGCTCCGACACCGGCGCTTCGCAGTGCCACGCGTGGCGCACGAGCGCGATGCTGCCCGCGTCGACCGCCGCATTCTCGTCGCCGCGCGTCGTGGTCCCCGGACGTCCGCGCCGCAGGCGAAAGACGATGCGGTCGTCGCTGCGATCGACGACGTCGCAGCGCTCGGCGATCTTGTCGTTGCCGACGCGCGCCTGCACGATTGGTGCAGGCAGTCGATCCGGCAGCACGATGTTGAGCCAGTGACCCGATGCGGCCCAATCGGCGCGGCTTTCCCACAGCGCGGTCAGGAGCCGGCGCAACGCCGCGATCTCGTCGGGCGCGTCCGGCCAGCGCGTCGCCCGTGACAGGGCGATCGCCGGCACGCCGAAGAACGTCGCTTCGCGCGCCACCGCCATCGTTCCCGAATACGCGATGTCCTCGGCGACGTTGCGCTTGTCGTTCACGCCGGCCAGCACGAGATCGGGCTTCGGCCCTTCGGCGAACAGGATCGTCATGGCGGCGATGACGCAGTCCGCCGGCGCGCCGGAGCATTCGTAGACGCGCTCGGCCACCCGCCCGAGCACGAGATCGCAGTCGAACGAGATGCGATGACTCGCGGCGGTCCATTTGCGATCGGGCACGACGGTCCAGATGTCGGAAGCGAGCGCCTGCGCGGCTGCGGCCAGCAGCGCAAGCCCGGGCGATTGCAGGCCGTCGTCGTTGCCGATCAGGATGCGCATCGCTTCAAAGCGTCACGGTATCGCCGGTGCGCAGGTCGCTGCGCAACGCCGGAAGATGGCGCGCCAGCCGCGCGAGCGCGCTCGGCTCGCACGAATGTCCGAGCAGCATCCGCGTACCCGCGTGCCCGGCGAGTGCGCAATTCTCGCTCAACGTCGGATGCGTCGGCAGCCTTGTCCATGCCGCCGCGCCGTCCGCGACCATGCGCTCCCCTGGACTGCCGGCGGGCAGGTGGCCGGTGAACAGCGTCGGAATGCGCTCCGCACGCGCGCGCCGCAGAATGTCGCGCGACGGGCCCGCGAGCCCCATGGCGTCGTGGCACAGCAGCGCGGCACGCGGCAAGGGTCCGCCGTCCCAATCGATCGCCGTCGCCAATCGCGGCGGCAGTGCGCGCGCCGCATCGGCTGCAAGCCATGCCGTGTCGTCGACCTGGGCTTGCAACGCCTCGCGCATGCCCGGCGCGAGCGCGATCGTGCCGGGCACGACGGCGAGAAGCTCCGCCGAGCGCCCGAAGCGCGGCGTAGGCAGGATGCATCCGTCGGGATGTGCGCCGACCCACAGGGCGACCTGCGCGGCACGCTCGGCTGCCGACACGTCGTCGTCGCCGTAGGAAGCGTCGAGCGCCATGGCATCGCACGCCGGTAGCGGATCCATCGCGAACACGGGGCTTGCCGGCACGACATCGCCGCAGAACGCGAACTGCACGCGGCCATCGCTCACGGCGCACCATACGCCGCCCGCGATGTGGCCCGAGCGGCCGGTGCGGACGGTCAGCCCGCCGATGCGCAGCGCGCCGTCGTTGACGGGGAGCGGGCCGATGGACGCGGCGCGCACGAGGTCGCGCTGCGCCGGCGTCGCATAGCCGGCAAGCGATTCGTCGGCTTCGCGGCGCGTCTGCGCCGTCATGTGAATGCGTCCGCCAAAGCCATGCTCGATGCACCACCCGAGCGCCGCGACGTGATCCTCGTGCCCGTGCGTGATCACGATCGCGTCGGTTGCACGCAGCGCTTCCGGCGTGATCGCCGGATAGTAGTCGGGCTCGCCCGTCGCGCTGGTCTTCACGCCGGCGTCGAGCAGCAGCCGCGTGCCCGCGCTCTCGATCGCAAGGGACGTGCGGCCCTTTTCGCCGAAGCCGCCGTGCAGGACCAGTCGCATCGCTACGTTCGCGCGGCGGGAATGACCCAGCCGTCCGCCACGTCGAGCGTGAGCGTGCGATCGGACGGCAGGTCGAACGGCTCCGCGGCCACGAGATGCAGGCGCACCTCCGGCGATTGCAGGACGTGCGTTTCGACGCGGAAGTGCCCGCCCTGGTAGATCGCACGCTCCACCTGCACGCGAACGCCCGGCGCATCGCGCGGCACGATGCGAAGGTCGTCGGCGCGCAGGCAGGCGTGCGCGGCCGCGGCCGCCTGACCCGAGGCGCAGCGCAGCGTCACGCGATGTCCGAAGAGCTCCGCCGCGCAGGTGTGCGCGTTCACCGACGCGACGTTGACGGGCACCACCATGCCCGCGCCGATGAATGCGGCAACCTTCGCGTCGGCGGGCTCGCGGTACAGCGCCGAAGGTGTCGCGACCTGGAGGATGCGGCCGCGCTCCATCACCGCGATGCGATCGGCGAGCGCCATCGCTTCGCGCTGGTCGTGCGTGATGTACACCATCGTCGTGCCGGTGCGCGCGTGGAAGCGCGCGAACTCGGTTTCCATCGCGGCGCGCAGATGCACGTCGAGGTTGGCGAGCGGCTCGTCGAGCAGCACGAGCGAAGGCTCGGTGACGAGGCAGCGCGCCAGCGCCACGCGCTGGCGCTGCCCGCCCGACAACTGCGCGGGGCGGCGCTGCCCGAAGCCGGCGAGGTCGACGAGCTCGAGCGCCGCGTCGACGCGCCGCGTGCGCTCGGGCTCGCGCACCTTGGCCACCGTCAGGCCGTACGCGACGTTCTCGGCGACCGTCATGTGCGGCCACAAGGCATACGACTGGAACACGATGCCGATGCGCCGGCGCTCGGGCGGCACGTGGCGCTCGCGCGACGACATCACGGTGTCGCCGATCAGGATGCGGCCGGCGTCGAGCGGATCGAAGCCCGCGACCTGCCGCAGCAGCGTGGTCTTGCCGCAGCCCGAGGGGCCGAGGATCGCGATGAGCTCGCCGTCGTCGACCTCCAGCGAGACGCCGTCGACGGCGCGATGCTCGCCGAACGCCTTGACGACGCGGTCGAGGATCAGTCGCGCCACGGCAGCACGCCGCGCGGCAGGCGGCCCGCGAGGAGCAGGGTGGATAGCATCAGCGTCACGCTGACGACGACGGTCAGCATCGCGAGCGCGGCGGCGTACGTCGTGTCGCCGCCCTGCTGGAAGGAGAACACCGTCACGCCGAGCGTCTCGGCGCCGGACGACCACAACAACGCCGAGACGGTCAGCTCGTTGAAGGCGGTCAGGAAGACGAGCAGCGCACCGGCCGCCGCCGCGGGCGCGACCAGCGGCAGGATGACCGTGCGCAGGCGCCGCAGCAGCCGTGCGCCCGTGATCTGCGCGGCTTCCTCGAGCGTGCGATCGAGCTGGTGATAGCCGCTGATCACGGGACGCAGCCCCAGCACGAGAAAGCGCGCGAGATAGCCGAACAGGATGATCCACACGGTGTTGTAGAGCGTCACGCCGATCAGCGGCAGCGGCTTGAGGAACAGCAGGATCGCGGCGATCGCGAGCACCACGCCGGGCAGGGCGTAGGGCAGCTCGGTCGCGCGATGGAGCCAGCGCAGCAGCCGCGAGCGGCGCCACACCATGAAGTAGGCGAGCGGCACGGCGAGCGCGACGATGGCGAATGCCGCCGTGATCGACAATCCGAAGCTGTTGCGAAACGCGCGGCGCGCCGCCGCGTGCTCGAACAGCACGAAGCGATAGTTGTCGAGCGTGGCGCTGGCGCCGCTCAACGCGACCCCGATGGCCGGAACCAGCGACGTGAGCGCCAGCGCGACGAGCGGCACGACGAGCACCAGCAGCGACAGTGTCCACAGCACGATCTCCACCGGCACGCGCCACGCACACAGCTCGAAGGTGCGCAACGCGCTCGCCGTGGTGACGATGCGGAAGTCGCGCCGGCGCAGCATGACGTCCTGCAGCGCGAGGCCGGCTATCGCGATGACGCCGATCAGCATGGAGAGCACCGACACGTCGGACAGCACGCTCGGGCCGAGGCCCGCGAGGCGCTGGTAGATCAGCGTGGGCAGCACGAGGTAGCCGCCCGGAATGCCGAGGAACGCCGGGATGCCGAAATTGCCGAGGCACGAGACGAAGCACAGCGCGATGCCGGCCACGAGCGGCGGGGTCATCAGCGGCACGACGATCGTGCGCAGCACGGTGAGCGGTCGCGCGCCACCCGCGAGCGCCGCTTCGACCAGCTCGTTCGGCAGGGTGCGCAGGCCGGCCCTCAGCGTGAGGAATACCAGCGGCGCGTACTGGACGCCGAGCAGCAGCACGATGCCCTGCGGCGAATAGAGCGGATTGCGGCTGCCGAGCGCCGGCGCGACGCCGAGCATCTTCAGCAGCGTGCTCGACGGTCCGAACACCTGCAGCCACGCGAGCGCCACCACCTGCGGCGCGAGCAGCAGCGGCAGGACGAAGAGAAAGACGTAGGCATTGCGCGCGCGGACGTCCGTGAGCGAGACGACGAGGCCGACCGTCACGCCGAGCAGCGTGGCGAGCGCGGTGCCGCCCAATGCGGTGACGAGACTGTGGCCGGCCGCCGTCCACGTGGCCGGATTGGCGAGCACGCTTCCGAGCGGGCGCAGCGACAACGCGCCGCCGGGCGCGACGGCCTCGAGCGCGAGGCGCAGCAGCGGCAGGAGCGACAGCACGACGGCAACGAGCACGAGCGCGCCGAGCAGCGCGCGTTCCTCGATCAGCTCGCCGCGGCGCTCGACCATCACGCTGAAGTCGCGGCGCGGAGCCGCCCGTCGGTAGCGTCGGGCCGCCCCAAGCTACCGAGTTGCGCCCTTGGAGGGCTGCGAGCGAAGCGAGCGAGGGGGCCGTTCCATCCTAATTGCCGAACAGGTCGGCGAAGCGCTTCAGGTTGGCAGCGTTCGATTGCACGACCGCCGCCGTGTTCGTCGGCATCACGTTGATCCTGGTTCCCGGCGGCAGCCACGATGGCATGCCGACGCTCGCCTTCGCCGGAATGTAGCCCATCGACACCGCGAGCTTCTGGCCCGCATCGGAGAGGATGAAATCGACGAACGCGCGCGCAGCGTCGGGATTCTGCGTCGTCTTCAGGATCGCGACGGGCTCGGTCACGGCGGGCGATCCTTCGGCGGGAAACACGAAGTCGACCGGCGATCCCTTCGCCTTGGCGTTGAACGCCATGAAGTCGACCAGCACGCCGTAGGGCTTTTCGCCGTTCGCCACCGCGGTGAGCACCGCGCCGTTGCCGCGCACGGCGATCGTGTCCTCGGCCTTGAGCTTCTCGAAGAACTGCCATCCGAGATCGGCGCGCATCGTCATGGTGCCGAGCATGATCGCGGCGGCGCCCGAGTAGAGCGGGCTCGGCATCGCGATCTTGCCCTTGTATTCGGGCTTCTCGAGGTCCTTCCACGACGTCGGGCGGCTCTTCGCCGACGTATTGAACGCAATGCCGGTCGTGATGAGCTTCGATCCGAAATACGTCTTGTCCGCATCGAACGAGCCGGGCGCGAAGCCGTCCACGTGCGCGCCGGGGTAGGCGAGCAGCCGCCCGTCGCGCTTCAGCGCTTCCATGCTCGCGGCATCGGCGATGAGCAGCACGTCGGCCTTGGGCTGGCCGGCGGCGAATTCAGCCGCGAGCTTGCCCATGACCTCGGTGGTGCCCGAGCGGAACACTTCCACCTCGACGCCGGGATTCACCTGCCTGAACGCGGCGACGGTCTGCGTGGCATCGCGCTCCGGCTGCGAGGTGTAGAGCACGAGCTTGCCCTTGGCGCCCTGCGCCGCCACGGCGCCTGCGGTGAGCGCCATTGCCGATGCCAGCACGATGCGCAGCGCCGGAATGGCCAGGTTCCTGAGGGCCCACGTCGTCATTGCCGATCCTCCATCGGTTCCGGGTTCTCGATTGCCCGGCGCAAGTCTGCCATGAACCTGGCGGCGGTGATCCCGTCCACGATGCGATGGTCCGACGACAGGCACAGCGTCGCCATCGGGCGCGGCACGATCGCACCGTCGCGTGCGACGGGCGTGTCGACGGTGCGGCCCACGGCGAGGATCGCGCTTTGCGGCGGGTCGATGATGGCCGTGTACGCGTCGACGCCGTACATCTCGAGGCTCGACAGCGTGAACGTCGCGCCGCGAAGGTCGCCGGTGGTGATGGAGCGTGATCGTACCGCATCGCGCAGGCGGCGGAAGTCGACCGTGAGGTCGCGCAGCGACTTTGCATGCGCGTCGCGCAGGACGGGGACGACGAGGTCGCCGTCGCGGTCCATCGCCACGCCGATGTGGACGCCGTCGTGCAGGCGCGCCGCGTCACCTTCGACGCTGGCGTTCAGCAGCGGATGCTTCGCCAGCACGCGCGCGACGATGTGCGCGAGCGCGACGGTGGACGTGGGCCTGGTGCGAATCGTGCGCGCCAGGACCCGCCCGGCCCGTTCGGTTTCCGCGCGCAGCGCCGCCATGTCGACGTGCGCCGTCATGTAGAAATGCGGGATCGTGCGTGCGCTCTCGGCGAGTCGGCGCGCGGCGATGCGTCGGGTGGCGGTGAATGGCACCACGCTCGCCGACGTATCGGGAGCCGGTGGCCGCGCCTCGGTGAATGCGGCGACGTCCTGCGCCACGACGCGTCCCCGCGGGCCGCTGCCCGCGACGCTGCGGAGGTCGACCCCGTGCGCACGCGCCAGCGTTCGCGCGTAAGGCGTTGCGCGCACGTCGTCGGCCGGCGCGGCGGCAGGTGCCTCGGCGCGTGGTGCGGACGCATTCGCGTCGGCGCGACCTAGCGGCGCCGGCGCTTGCGCCGATGCCGCGGACCCGGTCACCTCGCCACGTGGCGGGTCCGCCGCTTCCTCGCCCGTGTCGATGCGCGCGACCACTGTGCCGACCGCGAGCGACGCGCCGTCCACGGGTGCGAGCCCCCGGATGACGCCGCTCGCCGGCGCCTCGACCTCCATGATCGACTTGCTGGTTTCCATGTCGAACAGGATGTCGCCCCGCCGCACGTGCGCGCCTTCGGCGACCTTCCACGCGGCGATGACGCCCGATTCCATGTCCATGTCGACCTTGGGCAGGACGACGTCGATCACCCTCATGCGTCCCCGTGTCGTACGAGCCGCCGCGCCGCCGCGACGATGTCGTCTTCCTGCGGCACCGCGGCGCGCTCGAGGACGGGGTTGTAGGGAATCGGCGCCTCGGCGCCCCCGAGGCGCGCGATCGGCGCGTCGAGATAGTCGAACGCTTCGCTCTCCGCGATGCGCGCGCTGATCTCCGCACCGATGCCCATGGTCTTCACGCCTTCGTACACCACGAGCAGCCGATGAGTCTTGCTCACGCTCGCAACGAGCGTCTGCGTATCGATGGGACGCAGGCAGCGCAGGTCGACGACCTCGGCGTCGATCCCTTCGGCGGCGAGGCGCTCCGCGGCGGCGGCCGCGCGCAACGACATGATCGATGTGGCGACGATGGTGAGGTCGCGTCCGCTGCGGCGCACCGCCGCGCGCCCGATGGGCTCGCGATAGGGCTCGACGGGCACCGGCCCGCGCGTCTTGTAGAGCAGCTTGTGCTCGAAGATCAGCACGGGATTGGGGTCGTCGATCGCGGCGAGCAGCAATCCCTTGGCGTCGTGCGGCGTGGACGGTTGCAGCACCTTCAATCCAGGCACGTGCGCGAACCATGCCTCGAGGCTCTGGCTGTGCTGAGCCGCTGCGCCGGTGCCGGAGCCGCCGGGCAGGCGCACGACCATGGGCACGCTCGCCTTGCCGCCGAACATGAAGCGGATCTTCGCGCCCTGGTTGACGATCTGCTCCATCGCGAGGGTGATGAAATCCGAGAACTGGATCTCCAGCACCGGCCGCATGCCGGTCAACGCGGCGCCGACCGCCGCGCCGGCCATGCCGAGCTCGCTGATCGGCGTGTCGATCACGCGCTCCTTGCCGAAGCGGTGAACCAGATCGCCCGACACGCCGAACGCGCCGCCGTACACGCCGACGTCCTCGCCGAACAGGAACACGCGCGGATCGGCTTCCATCGCCTGCGCGAGCGCTTCGCGGATCGCTTCGGCATAGGAGAGCTCGCGCACGCCGACGTCGGCGTCGGCTACGGCGTCATTCGGCATAGACGTCGCGCTCGAGCTGCGCGGGATCGGGCGCGGGACTCGATTGCGCGAACGCGAGCGCGGCGTCGATCTCGGCCTGGGCCCCCTTTTCGATGTCGCCGAGCGCGGCGCGCGTGAAGAGCCCGGTATCGAGGAGCTCGCGCGCGAGGCGCGCAATGGGATCGGCGGCACGCCATGCCTCGATCTCGTCGCGCGTGCGATAGAGGTTGCGGTCGCTCTTCGAGTGGCCGCGAATGCGATACGTGACGCATTCGAGCAGCGTCGGGCCTTCGCCGCCCCGCGCACGCGCCACCGCCGTCCGCGACACCGCCGCGACCGCCGGCAGGTCGTTGCCGTCGACGGTCACGCCGGGCATGGCATAGGCGGCTGCACGATCGGCCACGTTGGCCACCGCCATCGCCCTGGCGATGTCCATCGACATGCCGTACTTGTTGTTCTCGCACACGAAGACGATCGGCAGCTTCCAGATCGACGCCATGTTGAGCGACTCGTGGAACGCGCCTTCGTTGGCCGCGCCGTCGCCGAAGAACACCATGCACACTCGCGACTGGCGCTGCGCCTTGATGCTCATGCCGACGCCCACGGCGATCGGCAGGCCGCCGGCGACGATGCCGTTCGCGCCGAGATTGCCGCCTTCGACGTCCGCGATGTGCATCGAGCCGCCGCGGCCGCGGCAATAGCCCGTTTCCTTGCCGAAGAACTCGGCGAGCATGCGCGCAGGATCCGCACCCTTGGCGATGCAGTGGCCGTGGCCGCGATGCGTCGACAGGATGTAGTCGTCGGGATGGAGCGCGAGAATAGAGCCGACCGCGCTCGCTTCCTGCCCGATCGAAAGATGCATCGTGCCGTGCACCAGTCCGCGCATGTAGCTCGCTTCGGCCGTCTCCTCGAACTTGCGGATGAGGTGCATGCGGCGCAGCGCCGTTTGCAGCGTCGCCACGTCGAGCGCGGCGAGCTCGGGTCGCAGGCGAGCGTGCTGCGCGGTGAGGGGTGTCATGCTACGCCGCCACCGCGTGCGCGATCCGCGCGTCCTGCGCGCGACGCACTTCGACGATCTTCAGCCGCTCGTCGGGCGCGCAATTGTCGTAGGTGAGGAGGTCGTCCTTCGCGATGCGCCGCGTGACCCTGGCCCCTTGCGCGAGGCCGAGCGGCAGCGCACGTCGCGCACACGCGTCGGCGTAACTCAGCGCAAAGCCGCGATAGCAATACTGGCCGATCGCATCGAGCGTCTCGCCGGGCGCGAGATCGCGCTTGGCGCGCGCGCCCACTTCGGCGGACGGGGTGGGCAGCGGGCGCATGTGCGCCTGCCCGAACAGGACCGCGGCCGCGGCGGACAACGGCACCTCGAGGCTCGTGAGGTGATACGGCCGGTAGTACGTGAAGTACGGTCCCTCGCCGAGCCCGAGGTCGTTCATGCGCTCCCGCAGCCGCGGATGGCGCATCTCGGCCACGACGAACACGCCCGGCGCGACGCCGCGCGCCACGGTGAAATCGACCACACCCTTGCGCAAGAGGATGCCGCCTTCCTCGCGCGGGCAGAAAACCTCGTCGAGCGTGTCGAGCGGCGCATCGGGCCCGTGCATGCCCGGGATGTCCGGCGCGAGGCCGGTGGCATTGGCGAGCGCGACCATCTCGACCATGGTCTTGGAGCCGTCGACGAACTCGACCAGCATGCGCGGGTTCATGTTCCGGCGCGTGGCTTCCTCGACGTAGGCGTCGGGCGTGGCGTCGATGCGGAATGCGTTGTTCTTGCCCTTGCCGGCCGCGACCACCGGATAGCCGAGGCCGCGTACGAAGTTGACGAGCTCCATCGTCGCGGTCGGCTCGTCGCCGGCGCCGAGCGTGTACACGACACCGGCCTCGGCGGCGCGCGCGCAGAGGTACGCGCCGATGGTCACGTCGGCCTCGACGTTCATCATGACCATGTGCTTCCGGGCGCCGATCGTGGTGAGCGCGACTTCGGCGCCCACGTTGGGATTGCCGGTGGCGTCGATGATCACGTCGACGCCGTCGGCGGTGCAGACGTCGCGAAACGACTGCGCGACGGCGAGCGCTCCCCGCGATACGACCTCGCCCACGCGCTGTGCGCCTTCGACCACGACCGGGCGTCGTGGGCCTTCGCCAGCGACTTCGCAGGCGGTCAGGACGATGTCGGGCATCGCGTCGGCCGCGGCAACCACCTCGATGCCCGGCATCCCGGCGACCTGCACGAGGATGTCGGTGCCCATCTGGCCGGCGCCGATCAGGCCGACCCGTACCGGGCGACCTTGGCGGCGGCGCTCGTCGAGCGCTTCCGCGAGGGATCCACCGACATGCTGAGCCATCGCCGCTCCGACCCGTAGGGGCGAACAATTGTTCCAGTTGTCAAACATATATCCTCACGTCGGCGAGGTCAAGCGAGCCCGCCTGCCGCCGCCGAAACTGGCCCTAGAATCCACGAATGTCGCCTACAGGTCAGCGCGCCATCGGTGAACCGCTGCCCGACCCGACCGTGCGGGCCGCCTGGCTCTACTACGTCGAGGACCTGACGCAGGCGCAGATCGCCAAGCTGATGAACGTGACGCGCGCCCGCGTGATCGCGCTTCTCGCGAGCGCGCGCGAGCAGGGGCTGGTACGCATTCGCATCGACGCCAGCGCGAGCAGCCAGGTGGCGTTGCAGCAGGCGCTGGTGCAGCGATTCGGATTGCGTGAGGCCGTCGTCGTGCCGAGCGCGGCATCGCCCTCGCGGGTGGCGATGCTGGTCGGTTACGCCGGTGGACGCTACCTGACCGAGCACCTGCGGGACGGCATGACGATCGGCGTCGGCTGGGGCGCGACGCTGCACATGGCGCTGAAGGGCCTGGAGCCTCGCCGGTGGGCGCGCCTGTCGGTGGTCTCGCTGCTCGGCGGCACGACCCATTCGCGGCCGCTGACGCCGCCTGCCGTGGCGCGTCGCATGGCGGACATGCTCGACGCGGAGTGCTACCAGCTCACCGCACCGCTCGTCGCCGACGAGGCGAATCGCGCCGCGTTGTGGGCGGAGCCGTCGCTACGCGACCTTCGCGAGCGTGCGCGCCGTGCCGATCTTGCGCTCGTGAGCGTGGGCGACGTGTCGGCCGATGCCACGCTTTTCGCCGCCGGCGTCCTGCCGCAGGAAGCGGTGGCGGAGCTCGCCGCGGCGGGCGCAGTGGGCGACGTCCTGTGCCGCTTCGTCGACGGGGATGGCCGTGCGGTCGATCATGCGCTGAACCGCCGCATGATGGCGGTCGACCCGGCGGACCTCGCGAACGTCGCCGACGTCGTGCTCGCTTCGGGCGGACGCGCCAAGGCCGCGGCGCTGCGCGCCGCGCTCGGGGTGCTGAAGGTGACCACGCTGATCACGGACGAATCGGCGGCGTCCGCGATGCTCGATGAATGAGGCCGGGTTCGCCTCCGCCGCGCGCGACATGCAGGTGCGCGCCGCGTGGCTCTATTACATCGAGGGACTGACGCAGGAAGAGATCGCGCGCACGATGCGCATCAGCCGTGCGAAGGTCGTGCGGCTGCTCGTCGCCGCGCGACACGAGGGCGTGGTGCGCATCGAGATCGGCGGACGCGGCGGCGACCTCGTTTCGCTCGAGCGGGCGCTCGTGGCGCGATTCGGGCTTGCGGAAGCCATGGTCACCCCCGCGTGCGCCGACGAGCGCGACGTCGCGGCGCTGGTGGGCCATGCCGCGGGCACGTACCTGCGCAGCCAGCTTCGCGACGGCCTGGTGCTCGCGGCAGGGTGGGGCGCCACGCTGACGATGGCAGTGCCGGCGCTGGAGGGCGCGGCGCCGGTCGAGGGCATCGCGGTGGTGTCGCTCCTTGGCGGCATGACGCATTCGCGCGCCGTCAATCCCGCTGCGGTCGCTCGGCGCATGGCGGACGCGCTGCATGCCGAGTGTTATCAGCTCACGGCCCCTCTGATCGTGGCCGACGAGCCGACCCGCGAGGCCCTGTGGCGCGAGCCCGGCCTGACCGAGCTGCGCGAGCGCGCGCGCAGGGCCGACATCGCGCTCGTGAGCGTGGGCGACGTGAGCCCGCAGGCCACGCTGTTTCGCGAAGCCGTTCTGCCGGGCTCCTACCTCGACAGCCTGGCGGCGGCCGCGGCGGTGGGCGACCTGCTGTGCACGTTCCTCGACGCGCACGGCAACGCCGTCGACCATCCGGTCAATCGTCGAGTCATGGCCGTGCCGCTGGACGACGTGCGGCGCATCCCGAGCGTGGTGATCGCGTCGGGCGGCGCGCGCAAGGTCGGGCCTTTGCGCGCGGCGCTGCAGGCGGTGCCCGCGCGTGTCCTGGTCACCGACGCGACTGCGGCTGCCGGGCTGCTCGAGCGGTGAGCGCGCCCCCCGGCGCCTGGCAGGCTGCGAACCCCCCCATGCTAAAATTGACGCCTTCCGTCCCTGCCTACTCCCCACTCCCCGACGGGCCGTCGCGCTCGACGTGGCGGTTGCCTCGATGAGCACACTCGATCGTCCCAGCATCGTCCGACGCCGCACCCATCTCGTCATGGTCGGCGGTGTGCCGATCGGCAGCAGCGGCCCGATCGTCGTGCAGTCGATGACCAACACCGACACCACGGACGTCGAGGCCACGGTGGCGCAGGTGAGGCAGCTCGCCGACGCGGGCTCGGAGCTGGTGCGCATCGCCGTGAACACCGCCGAGGCGGCCGACGCCGTGCCGCGCATCCGCGAGCGCCTCGATGCGCTGGGCTGCCACGTGCCGCTGATCGGCGATTTCCACTTCAACGGCCACAAGCTGCTCACCAATTTCCCCGCGTGCGCGCAGGCGCTCGCCAAGTACCGCATCAATCCCGGCAACGTGGGTCGCGGCACGCGCCACGATCCGCAATTCGCGATGATGGTCGAGCAGGCGCTCGAGCACGGCAAGCCCGTGCGCATCGGCGTCAACTGGGGCAGCCTCGACCAGGACCTGCTCGCGAGCCTGATGGACGAGAACGCGCGCTCGCGCACGCCGCTCGACGCCTCGCACGTCATGCGCCGGGCGCTGGTGACCTCCGCGATCCGCAGCGCGCAATTCGCCGAGGCGCTCGGCCTTCCCGCCGACCGCATCATCCTGGCCTGCAAGGTGTCGAACGTGCAGGACCTGATCGCCGTCTACACCGAGCTCGCGCAGAGCTGCGACTATCCGCTGCACCTCGGCCTTACCGAAGCCGGGATGGGATCGAAGGGCATCGTCGCGTCCACCGCGGCGCTTGCCGTGCTGCTGCAGAAGGGCATCGGCGACACGATCCGCGTATCGCTCACGCCCGAGCCCAACGGCGACCGCACGCGCGAGGTCGTCGTCGCGCAGGAGATCCTTCAGACGATGGGCCTGCGCTCGTTCTCGCCGCTGGTGAGCGCGTGCCCCGGCTGCGGACGCACGACCAGCGTCGTGTTCCAGGAGCTCGCCGACAAGATCCAGACGTGGCTGCGCGCGCAGATGCCCGCGTGGCGCGTGCGCTACCCGGGTGTGGAGAACATGACCGTCGCGGTGATGGGCTGCGTGGTCAACGGGCCCGGCGAATCCAAGATGGCCAACATCGGGATCAGCCTCCCCGGCACCGGCGAGGTCCCGGTCGCGCCGGTGTACGTCGACGGGCAGAAGACCGTGACGCTCAAAGGCGAGAGCATCGCCGAGGAATTCCAGCGAATGGTCGCCGACTACGTGCGCGCCACGTACGGCGGCGAGCCCCACGCGCCGCACCTGCGGCCGATGCGCAAGCAGATCGCCCTGGTCCGCAAGGCGTGATCTGCTTGCCTGTCATTCCCGCGAAAGCGGGAATCCGGCGACGTGGACAAAGTCGCTGGGTCTCTGCTTTCGCAGGGACGACGGCTGCGCCGTCGCTTTTGCAGGGACGACGAGCGTGAGATTCCACGCGCTGATCGCTGCAGCCGGCATCGGGCGCCGCTTCGGCGCCGAGGCGCCCAAGCAATACGCGATGCTCGACGGCAAGCCCGTGCTTGCCCATGCCATCGAGCGCGTGCAGGGGGCGTTCCCGCTGCAGGCCACGTATGTCGCGTTGTCGAGCGAGGACCGCTGGTTCGATCGCGCCACGCGCCTGCCGCATCGCATCGTGCCGTTGCGCTGCGGCGGCGAGACACGTGCCGCGACGGTGCGAAACGCGCTCGACGCGCTCAGCGGCGTAGCGCCCGACGACTGGATCGTCGTGCACGATGCCGTGCGTCCCTGCACCGACGCGGAGGCGCTGCTGCGCCTGCGCACGTCGCTCGCCGACGATCCGGTGGGCGGGCTGCTCGCGGTGCCGGTCGCCAGCACGCTCAAATCCGCCGACCACGCCGGTCGCTGCGCGGGCACGGTGTCGCGCGAAGCGCTGTGGCAGGCGCAGACGCCGCAGATGTTCCGCTACGAGGTGCTGCGCGCCGCGCTGGCGCAGGCGGACATCGAGCACATCACCGACGAAGCGCAGGCCGTCGAGACGCTCGGGTTGCGCCCGCGCATCGTCATGGGCAGCCGCACGAATCTCAAGCTCACGTTTCCCGAAGACCTCGGGCTCGTCGCCGCCGTTCTGGCCGTCGAGCGCGAGACCGCGCGCCAATCCGCGTAATCGCGCCGAAGGCGCGCACGACATTTCCCCTCTCCCGCGTGCGGGAGAGGGGGAAGGGGTCGAGGGTGCATGCACACTGCCGCGCTGGTCTTGCACCACGCTTGGCAGTACAATTTAAGTCTTTGATTTGGCGCGCGACAAAGCACGCAGCCGCGCCCAGCGCCTCTCCACCCGCCCCATGAACGTCGCCGACATCCGCCGGAAGTTCCTCGAGTATTTCGTCGCGCAGGGCCACGCGCTCGTGCCCAGCTCGCCGCTCGTGCCCGGCAACGACCCGACGCTGCTCTTCACCAACGCGGGCATGGTGCAGTTCAAGGACGTGTTCCTCGGCCTCGAGCAGCGTCCCTACAAGCGCGCGACCACGTCGCAGCGCTGCGTGCGCGCGGGCGGCAAGCACAACGACCTCGAGAACGTCGGCTATACCGCGCGCCATCACACGTTCTTCGAGATGCTCGGCAACTTCAGCTTCGGGGATTATTTCAAGCGCGACGCGATCCGCTACGCCTGGGAGCTGCTCACCGGGGTCTACGGCCTGCCGCCCGAGAAGCTGTGGACGACCGTCTACGCCGAGGACGACGAGGCGTTCGACATCTGGACGAAGGACATCGGCGTCCCGGTCGATCGCTGCATCCGCATCGGCGACAACAAGGGCGCGCGCTACGCGAGCGACAACTTCTGGCAGATGGCCGACACGGGACCGTGCGGCCCGTGCTCCGAGATCTTCTACGACCACGGCCCGGGCATCTTCGGCGGGCCGCCGGGCTCGCCGGACGAGGATGGCGACCGCTACATCGAGATCTGGAACCTCGTGTTCATGCAGTTCAACCGCGACGCGTCGGGCACCATGACGCCGCTGCCCAAGCCCTGCGTCGACACCGGCATGGGTCTGGAGCGCCTCGCCGCGGTGCTGCAGCACGTGCACTCGAATTACGAGATCGACCTCTTCGTCGATCTCATCGAGGCGGCGGCGCGCGAGACCGGCGCGAAGGACCTGGACAGCCCGTCGCTCAAGGTCATCGCGGACCATATCCGCGCGTGCGCCTTCCTGATCGTCGACGGCGTCATTCCGAGCGCCGAGGGACGCGGCTACGTGCTGCGACGGATCATCCGGCGGGCGATCCGTCACGGCTACAAGCTCGGTCAGAAGAAGCCGTTCTTCCATCGCCTGGTCGGGGACCTCGACCGCGAGATGGGCGCTGCGTATCCCGAGCTCACGCGCGACAAGGCGCGCGTGGCGCAGGTGCTCAAGTCCGAAGAGGAGCGCTTCGGAGAGACGCTCGAGAACGGCATGCGCATCCTCGAGCAGGCGCTCGCCGGTGGGGCGAAAGTGCTGGACGGCCAGACCGCGTTCACGCTGTACGACACGTTCGGCTTTCCGCTCGACCTCACGGCCGACGTGTGCCGCGAGCGCGACGTATCGGTCGACGAGGCCGGCTTCAACGCCGCGATGGAGGCGCAGCGCGAGCGCGCGCGTGCCGCGTCGCAGTTCAAGGCGGGCGAGACGTTGGCCTACGAAGGCCCGAAGACGCGATTCCGCGGCTACGAGACGCTTTCCGAGGAAGGGCGCGTGATGGCGCTCTATCGCGAGGGCGTGCACGTCGACTCACTCTCGATCGGCGAGCGCGGGATCGTCGTCCTCGACCGCACGCCTTTCTATGCGGAGTCGGGCGGACAGGTGGGCGATCGCGGCGAGCTCACCAAGGGCGGCGCGTGCCTGACGCTATTCGCCGTCGAGGATACGCAGAAGATCCAGCCCGACGTGTACGGCCACGTCGGTGAGGTGAAGACCGGCGAGCTGCGAGTCGGCGATGTCGTCGCTGCGCAGGTGGACCAGGAAGCGCGCGGGCGCACCATGCGCAACCATTCGGCGACGCATCTCATGCACAAGGCGCTGCGCGAGGTGCTCGGCGAGCACGTGCAGCAGAAGGGCTCGCTGGTCGACCCGGACAAGACGCGCTTCGACTTCGCGCACAACGCGCCGCTCACCGACGACGACATCCGGCGCGTCGAGCAGATCGTGAACATGGAGATCCTCGACAACCATCCGACCAACGCGCGCGTCATGCCCATCGACGAGGCGCAGAAGCTCGGCGCGATGATGCTGTTCGGCGAGAAGTACGGCGACGAGGTGCGCGTGCTCGACATCGGCAGCTCGCGCGAGCTCTGCGGCGGCACGCACGTCGCGCGCACGGGCGACATCGGGTTTTTCAAGATCGTGTCGGAAGGCGGCGTCGCGGCCGGGATCCGCCGGGTCGAAGCGGTCACGGGCAAGGGTGCGCTCGAATACGTGCAGCGGCAGGAAGCGCAGCTCGAAGCCGCGGCCGAGCAGCTCAAGGCGCCGGTCGCCGAGATTTCCGCGCGCATCGCGCAGCTCATGGAAAGCGCGCGCGCGACCGAGAAGGAGCTTGCGCGCCTCAAGGCGAAGGCCGCGGCCAGCGCCGGCGACGATCTCGTCGCGAGCGCGGTCGACGTCAAGGGCGCGAAGGTCGTCGCGGCGTCGCTCGACGGCGCGGACGCCAAGGCGTTGCGCGAGACCATGGACAAGCTCAAGGACAAGCTGAAGAGCGCGGCCATCGTGCTGGGCAGCGTGTCGGACGGCAAGGTGACGCTCATCGCCGGCGTGACGAGCGACCTCACCGGCAAGGTGAAGGCCGGCGAGCTCGTCAATCACGTCGCGCAGCAGGTCGGCGGCAAGGGCGGCGGTCGTCCCGACATGGCGCAGGCGGGCGGGACCAACCCCGCGGCGCTGCCGGGCGCGCTGCAATCGGTGCGCGGGTTCGTCGAGCAGCGACTGGGATGACGACCCCTGCGCTCGCTCCGCCCGCTGCCCCCGATGAAGGCGGATTCATTCGCTCGGGGCGGCGCGGCGCGACCCACGACCTGCCGCGAACCGACTCGCCGCAATTCGCAAGCGACAACAACGCCGGCATCTGTCCCGAAGCGTGGGAAGCGCTTGCCGCCGCGCAAGGCGGACACACGCCCGGCTACGGCGCCGACGACTGGACGGCGGCCGCGACGCGCGCCGTGCAGGACGTCTTCGAGCGCGACTGCGACGTCTACTTCGTGTTCAACGGCAGCGCGGCGAACGCGTTGAGTCTTGCCGCCATCTGCCGCAGCACCGACGCGATCGTCTGCCACGCCCATTCGCACATCAACGTCGACGAATGCGGCGGGCCCGAGTTCATGAGCGGCGGCGCCAAGCTGCTCACCGTCGACACGGCGCATGCCAGGATCACGACGGAGGCCGTGATCGCGTGCGCGGTGACGCCGCACGACGAGCACGCGTCGCGTCCGCGCGCGTTGTCCCTCACCCAGGCGACCGAGCTCGGCACGGTGTATTCGCTCGACGAGCTGCGCACGCTCTGCGACACGGCGCATGCGCGCAGCATGAAGGTGCACATGGACGGCGCGCGGTTCGCGAACGCCTTGGTGCATCTCGGCTGTGCGCCCGCGGACATGACCTGGCGCGCCGGCATCGACGTGCTGTCCTTCGGCGGCACCAAGAACGGCCTGCCGTTCGGCGAGGCGGTCGTGTTCTTCGATCGCGATCTCGCCGACGAATTCGCGCGGCGACGCAAGCAGGCGGGTCAGCTCGCGTCCAAGATGCGCTACCTCGCGGCGCCGTGGCTCGGCGTGCTGCGCGACGGCGTGTGGCTGAGGCACGCAACGCATGCCAATGCGATGGCGCAACGCCTCGCGCGCGCGATCGAGGGATTGCCGGGCGCTCGCCTGCTCGCCCCGGTCCAGGCCAACGGCGTTTTCATCGACCTGCCGGCGCGCGCGGTGAACGGCCTGCGCGAGCGCGGCTGGCGCTTCTACACCTTCGTCGGCGAAACGGGCTGCCGCTTCATGTGCGCCTGGGACACGCCGGTCGAAACCGTCGACCGCTTCGCGCGCGACATTCGCGAGCTGATCGGGTAACGGCATGCCGCTTCGTCCCGGGGCGACGCTCGACGACGCGCAGCGGATCGGCGTCGACAGGCTGCCCGGCCTGGTCGGCTTCACCGTGACGGCGCTCGAGGAGAACCGCGTCGCCGCAGAGCTGGAGGTGAAGCCTTACCTGGTCGCGCCCAACGGCTATCTGCATGCCGCGACCGTGATCGCGCTCGCGGATACCGCGTGCGGCTATGGCTGCCGCGCGCACCTGCCGGACGGGGCAGAGGGCTTCACGACCATCGAGCTCAAGGCGAATTTCCTCGGCACGGCGCGCGAGGGCATCATCCAGACCGTGGCGACCCCGGTGCATCTGGGCGGCACGACGCAGGTCTGGGACGCGGTCGTCACGCGCAAGAGCGACGGCAGGAGCATCGCGCTGTTCCGCTGCACGCAACTGGTCCTCTACCCGAAGCGGTAGCCCTCGGCCGAAAGTCGCATCGCAGGATGGCCGCATGCGGTCCACAGTGGCCGCATGCGCGACGACGCCGGGCTTCGGCATGGGGTCCGCGTTCTCGCGGCCCTGACGGCCTTCTCGCTCGGCGTGCTGGCGTTGAATCTATGCGCCGAGCTGCCGCCTCGCCCGCTCGTGCTGCTCGGCGCATGCATCGCCGTTGGTGTTGCGGCAGCTCGATGGAATGCCCGCGCAGCCGTCGTGATGGTTGCCGCGTGCGCAGCGGGTGCGGGCTTCGGCTACGCCGCGTGGCGTGCGCAGATGCGCCTCGCCGACGCGCTGCCGCCGCAGTGGGAAGGCGTCGATCTCGTCGTCGTCGGCGTCGTCGACGACCTGCCGCAGGTCGGCGATCGCGGCACGCGCTTCGCGTTCGACGTCGAGCGCACGATCACCCGCAACGCAATCGTTCCCTCGCGGCTGTCGCTTGCATGGTATGCGCCCGCGGCGAGCGAGGAACAGCCGGATCCGCAGGTACCGGTCGTGCATGCCGGCGAGCGCTGGCAGTTGTCGGTGCGCCTGAAGCGCCCGCATGGCTACGTCAATGCAGCCGGATTCGACCTCGAGGCATGGCTGCTCGAGCACGACCTGCGCGCCACGGGCTACGTCGCCGGGTCGCAAGCCGCCCGACGCATCGACGCGTTCGCGGGCGGCTTCGATCGTCGCATTCAGCGCCTGCGAGAGCGCGTGCGAGCGCGCATTCTCGGGGCATTGCCGGATGCACCGTATGCGGGTGTGCTGGTCGCGCTGGCGATCGGCGATCAGCGAGCGATTCCCGAGGCGCAATGGACGGTGTTCAACCGCACCGGCGTGTCGCACCTCATCTCGATTTCAGGCCTGCACGTCACGGCATTTGCGGCGCTCGCGGGCGCATTCGTGCTCGCGCTCGCACGGCGCTGCACGCGGCTCACGTCGCGGATTCCGGCGCGCAACGTCGCCGTCGCGGCAGGCGCGCTGCTCGCCTCGGCGTACGTGCTCCTGGCCGGTGCAGAAGTGCCGGCGGTACGCACGCTCGTCATGCTCGTCGTCGCCGCCGTCGGCTTGTGGCTCGGACGGCCCGGCACCGCGTGCTGCGTATGGTTGTGGTCGCTCGTCGCGGTGCTGCTCGTGGACCCCTGGGCGGGATTCGCGCCGGGATTCTGGCTGTCGTTCGGCGCGGTGGGATTGCTGCTGTTCGCAGGATCCGGCCGTCTCGAGGACACCGGAGCGTCCTGCTGGCGCTCGCGCGCGACGCGAATCCTGCGCGAGGCGGCGCGCACGCAGTGGGTCGTCACGATCGGTCTCGTGCCGGGCACGCTGGCACTGTTCCAGCAGGTCTCGCTGGTGTCCGCGATCGCCAACGCCGTCGCGATCCCGGTCGTCACGGCGATCATCGTGCCGCTTGCGCTCGCGGGCATCGTGGTGCCGTACGACGGCTTGTGGTCGCTCGCCCACGGCGTGCTCGCCTGCCTGATGCGGGCGCTCGAATGGCTTGCCGCGTTGCCGTCCGCAGCGTGGGCCTCGCACGCGCCAAGGCCGTGGGCGCTGGTGCTCGCGCTCCTCGGTGTCGCGACGATGCTCGCTCCGCGCGGCGTGCCCGGCCGCTTCGCCGGCGCGGTGTGGCTGCTTCCCATGCTTTTCGTGCTGCCGGCGCGCCCGTCACCCGGCGAAGCACGCATCACGGCGCTCGACGTGGGACAGGGACTCGCGCTGGTCGTGCAGACCGCGACGCACGCGCTCGTCTACGACACGGGGCCGCGCTTCGGCGAAACGGGCGACGCCGGTGCGCGTCTCGTCGTGCCCGTGTTGCGCGCGCTCGGCATCCGCTCCCTGGATATGCTGATCGTGAGCCATCAGGATCTCGATCATTCCGGGGGCGCGATGTCGGTCCTGGCCGTCGTGCCGGCGCGCGCGCTGTGGTCGTCGCTGCCTTTCGATCACGAGATCGTGCAGCGTGCGGCGCGCCAGGGTGCCGTGTGGCGCTGCGAGCCGGATCGGTCGTGGATCTGGGACGAGGTGCGCTTCACGATCGTGCATCCGCCTCTGGCGCACTACGCCGGCGACGTCAAGACCAACGATCGCTCGTGCGTGCTGCGCATCGAAGCCGCGGGTCGCGCGGCGCTGATCACCGGGGACATCGAGGCGCGCAGCGAGGGCGTGCTGCTGCGCGAGCGGCCGAAGGCGCTGCGCGCCGACGTGCTCGTCGTGCCGCATCATGGCTCGCGCACGTCGTCCACGGCGGAGTTCATCGCCGCCGTCGGCGCGCGCGTGGCCGTGTTCACCGCGGGCTATCGCAATCGCTTCGGCCATCCGCGCGCGGACGTGGTGGCGCGCTACGAGCGCGCCGGCGCCGCGATCGCCCGCACGGATCGCGACGGCGCGGTCAGCGTCACGCTCGGCGCCGCGCCTGTGGTTGCGCAGGCCGAGCGCGAAACGCACAAGCGCTATTGGTACGACGCGCCGATGCCGGACGACTAGGACACGTAACGCCCGAGGCGCACCGCCGTCTCGCCGGCACGCGGCCTGCGCGTAGGCATGATCAGCACGCAGTCGTCGTAGGGCGTGCGCACCGGCTGCCGGCCATCGCGGGCGAGCAGCGTGCCGCCCTTCGGCACGCTCATCAGCCCGTGCACGGGAAGCTCGAAGCGGAAGTCGTCGGTGCGGATGGTCACCACGTCCGTGACCTCGATCGCGCGCTGGCGCGGCACCGGCGCCGGATCGATCAATGCCTCCGCGTCGCGCGCGCCGAGCAGGCCGAAGTGACGCAGGAAGCGCACGGCCGCCTGGCGCGCGACCTCGGGTGCGCTGCGCTGCCAGTGCTGGCCGCATTCGACCAGCAGCGCGGCGCGCGGATCGGCGGGCTCGTCGAAGAACGCGTAGTCGCGCAGGCGCTTGCCGGCCTGGTGGCCGGCGTCGATCACGATGTGCTCGGGAACGCCGACGGCATACGCGAGCTCGAGGCCCTTGCGCTGCCGGCCGGCGAGCGCGAGCGGCGGGCACGGATCGGTCATCGAGTGCAGGTCGAGCAGGTAGTCGGTCGCGTCGTAGCAGGGCCGCAGCTCGCGCGCGCGGGCAAGCTCCGCGGTGTGCCGCGTGCCGTCGAGCACCTCGGCGCTCCACAGCCGATTGAAGTCCTCGTCCACGCACCGCGACGCGTACGGCTCCTTGCGATCGAATGCGCCGTACGCCTCGACGTTGGCGAAGATCAGCGTCAGCGTGCCGCGCACGGGGCGCAGCTCGCGCGCGAGCAGTTCGTCGAGCGCAGTGGCGCCGCACACTTCGTTGCCGTGGGTGAGCGCCTGCAGCGTGACGTGCGGACCGGGTTGCGTGGCAGCGAAGCGCCACACGTACGCAATGCCGGTGTTGCCCGCCGCCCAGCGCGTGATGTCGGGAAACTCGATCTCGATGGCGGGGACCCAGCTCATGCGAGCGCGACGCGCGGCCGAGGGTGGCGGGCGAACCGACTACGACGCGCAGATGCGCTCGCCGAGCCGCTCCATGAACGCTTCGCAGCGCGCGAGCTGGTCGAGGCCGATCCACTCGTTGGGCTGGTGCGCCTGCTCGATGTGGCCGGGCCCGCAGAGCACCGCCGGCACGGCGGCATCGTGGAACAGCGAGGCTTCACTGGCGAAGCTCACCTTGCCGAACGAGTGCGTGCCGTTGCACGCCTTGCCGAGGTGGATGATGTCGCTGTCGTCGTGCGTGTCGAAGCCGGGGAGCGTCGACAGGTGATCGAACTCGATGTACGTCGCCGGGTCGACGCGCTTCATCTCCGGCACGAAGCGCTCGGCGAACGCCTTCACGTCGGCGAAGAACGCCTCGGGA
The DNA here is from genome assembly GCA_036406955.1 of Casimicrobiaceae bacterium. Lineage (GTDB taxonomy): Bacteria > Pseudomonadota > Gammaproteobacteria > Burkholderiales > Casimicrobiaceae > VBCG01. Next base: position 25,225 of record DASXAF010000013.1, on the reverse strand, counting down.
TCGTCGAGCGGCAGGTGGCGCAGCTCGAACTCGAAGCTGCAATCGCGCGGCACGATGTTGAGCGCGGTGCCGCCGCGGATGATGCCGACGTGCCCGGTGGTGCAGGGAACGTCATAGGCGGCGTCGTGGCTGCCGGCGTCGCGAAACTCGCGCGCACGCCGCGCGATGTAGGCGACGATCTCGCAGGCGATTTGCACCGCGTTCACGCCGCGCGGCGTCAGCGACGAATGCGCCTCGCGGCCGCGCACGCGGCAGCGCCAGCTCATCTTGCCCTTGTGCGCGACGACGAGCTCCATGCCCGTGGGCTCGCCCACGATGCAGCCCATCGGCCGGATGCCCTGCGCGACGACGTCGGCGATGAGGCGCCGCACCCCGATGCAACCCACTTCCTCGTCGTACGAGAGCGCGAAGTGCAGCGGCCGCGCAAGGCCGCGGGCGAGGAAGCGCGGGACGAACGCGAGGCCGATGGCCGAAAAGCTCTTCATGTCGGCGACGCCGCGCCCGTAGAGCTTGCCGTCCCTGTGGACGACGTCGAACGGATCGCTGTCCCAGGGCTGGCCGTCGACGGGCACCACGTCGGTGTGCCCGGAGAGCACGATGCCGCCCGTGGTCGCGTTGCCGTCCTGCGCGGCGAAAGTGACCCAGAGATTCGCCTTGCGCCGCTCGTCGTCGTAGGTGAGCGCGGTGGTCGCGCCGTGCGACTCGGCGTAGGCGCGCACCCATTCGATCAGCTCCAGGTTCGAATCGCGGCTGACCGTCGGAAACCCGACGAGTCGGCGTATCAGCTCGTAGCCGACGAGGTCCTCGGGACGCGTGACGACGCGGCTTTCGGCCGTGCGGTGCGCCACCTCGCGCGGGACGGCGGGAGCGTTCATCGTGATTTCCGGTGCGAACGTCGAGACAGGAGCATAGCACTGCCTCGCGCGCACGGCCGCGGGCGCGGTGAACCGCGGAGCGCATGTACACTCCAAATGCCATGCCCGGGGTGCTGATCCGCCTGCTGACCGCCGCCGCGATGGCGTTGCTCGCGCCGGGAGCGGGCGCGCAAGCGTCGCTGCCGCTCGACACCATCAAGCTGCCGCCGGGATTCGCGATCGAGCTGGTGGCACGCGTGCCGGCGGCGCGCGAAATGACCTGGGGCGCACGGGGCACGCTGTTCGTCGGGTCGTTCCAGGGCAACGTTTACGCCGTTACGTTTCCGGGCGCCGGCCAGCCCGTGGTGAAGACCATCGCTAAGGGCCTGCGCCAGCCGGTGGGCGTCGCTTTTCGCGACGGGGCGCTGTACGTCTCGGCGGTCAGTCGCATCGTTCGACTGCCCGACATCGAAGCGCATCTCGACGATCCGCCCGAGCCGGTCGTGCTGACGGACCGCTTTCCGAGCGATGGCGCGCATGGATGGAAATTCATCGCGTTCGGGCCCGACGGCAAGCTCTATGTTCCCGTCGGCGCCCCGTGCAACATCTGCGAGCCGAATCCCGATCGCTACGCCACCATCAACCGCATCGATGCGGACGGCTCGGGCCTCGAAGTCGTCGCGCGCGGCGTGCGCAACAGCGTGGGCTTCGACTGGGACCCGCGCACGAAGGACCTCTGGTTCACGAGCAACGGCCGCGACTGGCTCGGTGACGACGCACCGCCCGACACGCTCAACCACGTCACCCGGCTCGGCGAGCATTTCGGTTATCCGTACTGCCACGCGGGTGAGATCTCCGACCCGGAGTTCGGCAGGAAGCATCCGTGCAGCGATTTCGCCGCGCCGGCCGCGAAGCTCGGCCCGCACGTGGCGTCGCTCGGCATGCGCTTCTATACCGGCAACCAGTTTCCCGCCGAGTATCGCAACCAGGTCTTCATCGCCGAGCACGGTTCGTGGAACCGCAGCCGCAAGATCGGCTATCGCGTAACGGTGGTGCGGCTCGACGCGTCCGGCAAGGCGGCGTCGTACCAGCCCTTCGCCGAGGGCTGGCTGCAGCGCTCGCAGGCGTGGGGCCGCCCGGCCGACGTGCTGGTCGCACCCGACGGCTCGCTGCTGGTGTCCGACGACGGCGCGGGCGCGATCTACCGAATCCGCTACCGGGGCTGAACGCGGCGGCCGTTGCGGATCGCAGCACGACGCGCTATCGTGCGCGCCAAAAGATGCACGTACATGCATTTTCAGGGAATGCCATGACGCGTTCGCAGCGCGCATCGAAGGGCAGGGCCGCCGAATCGCCCGACGCCGAGCTCGAGGCGTTCGTGCGGCGCGGCCGCGAGTGCGCTTTCGCCAACGTGCGCATGCTGGGACGCATCGTCGGTGCGTACTACGACGAGGTGCTGAAGCCCGCCGGCCTGCGCGCGAGCCAGCTCGCGCTGCTGTGGGCGATCGTCGCGTCCGAGCCGGTCGATCATCGTACGCTCGGGCGCATCACCATGACGGATCCGACGACGCTGTCGCGCACGGTCGACCATCTGCGCGACGCCGGGCTGGTGCTGATCGAGGCCGGCGAGGACCGTCGCACGCGGTTCGTTCGCCTGTCGCAGCGAGGACGGCGCGCCTTCGCGCGCGCCATGCCCTATTGGGAGCGCGCGCAGCGCGATCTCGGTGCCGTGCTCTCGCTCGCCGAGCTGCAGGCGCTGGCAAAGGGTGCGCGCCGGCTCGCGCGCACGCCGCGCGCCACGGCGTAGCGACCGGCGCGCGAAGGTAGAATCGCGCACCGCTTTCTTCCGCGCGGCTCCGCGCCGCGTCCGATGCCTTGGAGCAGCCGGTTTCCAATGCCGACCTAGCGGCGCGCTACGACACCATCGCGTACGCGGCGCAGCCGCATGCCACGACGCATCCCGACCGCCTTGCCACGGTGGCGACGTTCTTCGGCCACGCAGCGGCCTCGCCCCAGACATGTCGCGTGCTCGAGGTCGGCTGCAACGACGGGGCGAACCTCATCCCCATGGCGGTCAGCCTGCCGCAGGCATCGTTCGTGGGATGCGATCTTTCGCCGGCGGCGGTCGCGACCGGCCGTGCCACCGTCGAGGCGCTCGGCCTTGCCAACGTCTCGCTGCTGTGCGAAGACCTCGCCGCGCTCGACCCCGCGCTCGGTCCCTTCGATTTCATCGTTGCCCATGGCGTGTACTCGTGGGTGCCCGCGCACGTCCGCGATGCGTTGTTCGAGCTCGGGCAGCGCATGCTCACGCCGCTCGGCGTCATGTACGTGAGCTTCAACACGCTGCCCGGCTGCCGCGTGCGCCAGGTCACGTGGGAGATGGTGCATCGGCATGTCGATCGGATCGACGACGTGCGTGCACGGCTGCAGGCGGCACGCGCGATGGCGCGGCTCATCGCCGACGGCGGCGCGTCGCAGCATGCCGGCGACGAGGCCGTGCGTGCGGAGCTGCGAGCCATGGCCGAGCGGAGCGACAGCCAGCTCTTCCACGACGACCTCGCGCAGCCCAACGAGCCGGTGTTCTTTCGCGATTTCGTCGCGCACGCCGCTCGCTACGGGCTCGCTTACCTTGCCGAAGCGGACCCGCACACGATGAGCGGCGCCGGCGTGTCGGCGAGCGCGCGACAGTTCCTGTCGACGCTCGACGCGACCGATCGCGAGCAGTACCTCGATTTCGTGCGCCTGCGCCGCTTCCGCCAGTCGATGCTGCGGCGCGCGGATGCTCGGCCCGTGGGCGCGCTCGATCCGGCGCGCATCGCCGCGATGCACGTCGCGGCCGACACGTCGCTGCTGCGCGCGGCACAGGCGAGCAAGGTTGCGGACCTCGCGCGCGATCTCGATCCGGCGGGCGGAGGCGGCGGTCCGGTGCGCGCGCTCCTGGAAGCGCTCGTGCGCCGTGTGCCGACCGCGATGCCGGTTGCCGAGGCGCGGAACGTGCTCGCCGAAGCGAAGGGGACCTACGCGCGCCCGCTCGAGACGCTGATCCGCGACGCGTACGTCGGCGGCGTGGTGAATCTCCATCTCACGCCGCCGCCGGTGGTGAACGTTGCCGGCGCGCGCCCGCTCGCGAGCCCGCTCGCGCGCTGGCAAGCCGGGCGGCAGGAGGAGCTGACCTCGCTCGCGCACATGCGCGTACGAGTGCCCGACGCCAACGCGCGGCGGCTGCTCGCGTTGCTCGACGGGTCGCGCGACCGTGCGGCGCTCGTTGCGTCGACCGCGGCAACGTGGCCGGGCTCGCGCCAGGACGCCGAGGCGTTCGTCAGCTACGCGCTGCAGCAGTTCGCGACGCTCGGCTTCTTGATGGCGTGACGGGGTCAGAGTCGCGACCCTGACCCCGAATGCAGCGAGATCAATAGCGATAGTAGACGCGGCCCGACGGGTAGTACACCGGTGCCGGGGTCACCACGACCGGCGCGCGATAGACGACGGGCGGGGCGACGTAAACGGGCGCGGGCACGTACGGCCGGTAGTAGTGATGATGATGGTAGTAATGCGGATGGCCGTAGTACACCGGCGCATTGCCCACGCTCACGCCATACCCGGGCCCCGAGAACGACAGGTTGAATCCGATGTGCTCGGCGTGCGCCGCGGGCGCGACCGCCATGCCGCCGCCGGCGAGCGCTGCACCCAGCGCGGCAACCACAGCTTTGCGTCGAAGCATGAGTACCTCCTTGACCATGGTGAGACTCCGGCGGCGGGCCCGCGGTTCCGCGCGCCTCGCCGCACTCACTTCCCACAACGAGGGACATGGGGCCCGCGTTTACCCCCGCAAGGACGCGAAGCACTTTGTTACATGGGCGCGCGTGCGCATTCGCGCCTCAGGCACAATGCCGGCGTCCACGCCGCATCCTTCGACTCCACGAGGCTTCGCATGAACCTGCCGCGACTGTGTCTCGCTGTCTTCGCCATCGCGCTCGGCACATCGCTGCCAGGCGTCGCGCCGGCCGCCGACCTCACGATCGGACTCGGCACCGACGTGACGTCGCTCGACCCGCACTACCACAACCTCACGCCGAACAACAACGTGGCGCAGCACGTGTACGGGCTGCTGGTCCAGCGCAACGAGAAGGAGCAGCTCGAGCCGGGCCTCGCGACGGAATGGAAGACCGTGGATCCGACGACGTGGGAGTTCAAGCTGCGCCACGGCGTCAAGTTCCACGACGGCAACGACTTCACCGCGCAGGACGTGGTCGCGTCGATCAACCGCGTGCCGAAGGTGCCGAACAGCCCCTCGCCGTTCACCGCGTACACCAAGCAGATCGTGAAGATCGACGTCGTCGATCCGTATACGGTGCGCTTTCACACCGCGACACCGTATCCTCTGATGCCGTCGGACATGACGCAGGTGTTCATGATCTCGCACAAGTTCGAGAGCGCGAGCACCGACGACTTCAACAGCGGCAAGGCCGCCATCGGCACGGGGCCGTACAAGCTCGTGCGCTATGCCAAGGGCGATCGCATCGAGCTCGCGCGCTTCGACGGCTGGTGGGGCGGCAAGACGCCCTGGGAGAAGGTCACGATGCGGCTCCTGCCGCAGAACGCGGCGCGCGTGGCCGCGCTGCTCGCCGGCGACGTCCAGGCGATCGAGGCCGTGCCGAGCGAAGACATCACGCGGCTGAAGCAGGACAAGCGCTTCTCGCTGTATCGCACGGTGGTCGACCGCCTGATCTACCTCCATCTCGACAGCGATCGCGACGCGTCGCCGTTCGTGACCGACAAGGACGGCAAGCCGCTCGACCGCAATCCGCTCAAGGACGCGCGCGTGCGCCATGCGCTGTCGCTCGCGATCGATCGCAAGGCGATCGTCGCCCGCGTGATGGAAGGCGAGGCGGTGCCCGCGGGCCAGCTCGTGCCCGACTTCCTGTTCGGGGCGAGCAAGAACCTGAAGCCCGACAAGTTCGACCCCGAGGGCGCGAAGAAGCTGCTCGCGGAAGCGGGCTGGCCGCAGGGCTTCGGCCTCACGCTGCACACGCCCAACGATCGCTACGCGAACGACTCGAAGATCGCGCAGACGATCGCGCAGATGTGGACGCGCGTCGGCATTCCGACCAAGGTGGTCGCGATGCCGTCGGCGACGTACTTTCCCCAAGCCACCCAGCTCAAGTTCAGCACGATGCTGCTCGGCTGGAGCACGGGCACCGGCGAGGCTTCGTCGTCGCTCAAGGCGCTGGTCATGACGTACAACAAGGACAAGGGCTTCGGCGGCACGAACCGCGGGCGCTATTCGAATCCGAAGCTCGACGCGTTCACCGAGGACGCGCTCCAGACCGTCGACGACGTCAAGCGCGAGGCCTACCTCGCGCGCGCCAACGAGATCCTGATGGCCGACGAGGGCATCATTCCGATCCACCTCCAGGTCGACACCTGGGCCACGCGCAACGGCATCACGTACGTGCCGCGCGTGGACGAGACGACGCTCGCGTGGAAATTCATCCCGAGGGGCGCGCGCGACGAGGGACCTGCTTCGAAGCACCAATGAACGCCTGAGCATCCGATGCTGCAACCCGGGCAGGCGGCAATGACCGTGCTGCTCGGCGCGCTGATCGCCATCGCGCCGCTCGCGATGGACATCTACCTCGCGTCCATGCCGTCGATGACGCGTGCGCTCGACGCATCGGCGGAGCAGGTTCAGCTCACGCTCTCGGTGTACATGTACGCATGGGGCGCGGCGCAGCTCATCGCCGGCCCGCTGTCCGACCGCTACGGGCGCAGGCCCGCGTTGCTCGGGGGGCTGCTCGCATTCGTCCTCGCCTCGGTCACCTGTGCCGCCGCACGCGACGTGCACGTCCTGATCGGCGCGCGCGCCGTGCAGGCGCTGGCGGTGGCGACCGTCGCCGTCGTTCCGCGCGCGGTGGTGCGCGACCTCTATTCCGGCACGCAGGCCGCGCACACGCTCTCGCTCATGGGCATGGTGCTCGGGATCGCGCCCATCGTCGCGCCGGTCCTCGGCAGTCACCTGCACGTGTGGCTCGGCTGGCAGGCGAATTTCCTCTTCGTCGCGCTCTACGGCCTCGTGCTGCTGATCTGCGTTGCGACCGCGCTGCCCGAGACTTTGCGCACGCCGCACCTGCGCGCGCTCGCGCCCGCAGTGGTCGTCGCCAACTATCGGCGCCTGCTCGCCTCGCGCGCCTTCGTGGGTTACATGCTGGTTGCGGCGTTCACGGCGTGCGGCCTGTTCGCATTCCTCGCCGGCAGCTCCTTCGTCTTCGTACGGGTGATGGGCGAGGGCGAGCGCGGCTTCGGCTACCTCTTCGGTGCCGTGATGCTCGGCAACCTGAGCGGCGCGACATTCGGCGCACGCGTCGTGCGCGCCTGGGGCATCGACCGCACGATCGGCCGCGCGTTGTGGCTCATGCTGCTCGGCGCACTGGCCCTCGCGGCGCTCGCATGGCTCGACGTGCGGCATCCGCTGGCCGTCGTCGCGCCGATGTTCGGCTACATGTTCGCGCTGATGATGACCATGCCGCAGGCGATGGCGGGTGGCCTCACGCCGTTTCCCGGCATCGCCGGCGCGGCGTCGTCGCTGCTGCAGTTCGTGCAGTTCGTCGTCGCGTCCACCGGCGCGCTGATCGTCGGCCTTACGTTCGACGGCACCACGCGACCGATGGCGACCACCATCGCCGTGAGCGCGATCCTCGCAGCGGGGGTGTTCGTGACCCTGGTGCGGCGAGCGGACGCTACTGACCGGTGATCAGCCGCTCGATGGCGCCGACGATGGGCGTCGCGGGCCCCATGCCGATGCGCTTGACGAGCGCCTTCGCGAAGTCCGGTAGAAGGTCGTGCAGGTCGCGGACGTTGGCGGTCTTCTGCAGGCGCATCATCAGCCCGTAGCCGCGAAATCCGAGGTGCTGGTTGATCGCTTCGCTCATCATCCGCTGCGCGTGCATGTAGCGCTCGATCTCGTCGTGCGAGCGCGCGGCGTTCGCCTGCTCGCCACCCTCGCCCGCGGAGGGCGCGGAGAATCGCTTGGCGATGAGGCCGCCGCGCTCGAGCGCGGTCATCGCGCGCTCGTCGAGGCGCAGCGCGCGCGCCTTCTCGAGCACCTGGCCCACCGTTCGGTTGCCGTCGATGAGGATGAGTAGGCTACGCAGTGTGACCGGCAGGTTGAGCTTGCGCTCGCGCAGCTCCTGCAGCCCCAGCTCCGTCTTGGCGTAGATTTCGGACGGATCCATCGTTGTCCTGCCGCTTCGTTCGTTCCGCGGAACGACGGGGTCAGTGTAGGTCACCTGCACCGACCCCGTTCCTCCAGCCGCCGGGCGGCGCTGTGCACGACACCATGCGCGGCGATTATAGGATCGCGCTCGCGTGCGTGAAGCGCGTGACGTGCGAGAATCGCGCGGCCGCGTCGTGACCTGTCGCGCCGGCGCCACACTTTTGGACGCCTTCGACCGCCTGTTCCTGCGCGCCAACCGCCTGGCCGTCATCGGCCTGCTCGCCGCGATGGCGCTCATGGTGTTCGCCAACGTCGCGCTGCGCTTCCTCACCGACCGCTCGATCCTGTGGGTGGAGGAGGCGTCGCGCTACGCGATGATCTGGCTCACGTTCATCGGCGCGGGGCTCGTGCTGCGTTACGGCGGCCACATCGGCATCGAGCTGCTGCACGAGCGCCTGCCGCGGCTCGCGCCGTTGCTGCGTGGCGCAGTGGCGCTGGTGCTGCTCGGCTTCTTCGTCTTCATGGTGTGGATCGGCGCGCGCTACGCGATGCTCACCTGGCAACAGACGACGCCGGTGCTGCAGGTTCCCATCGGTGCGGTGTACCTCGCCGTGCCGATCGGCTTCGCGCTGCTGATCGTTCACCTGCTGCTGATGGCGGCGCCGTACGTGCGGCGCCGCGAGCTCCTCGGCGACGGCGAGTTCGACGCCGACGCGGCGAAGATGTGATGAACGACCCCCACGCTCGCTGCGCGCGCTGCCCCCGGAGGGCGCGTAGTCGCCCGCGACGGGCCGCCGCACGGCCGCCCGAAGGCGGCACCCGCTTTTGTCAACGACCCGCGGCCCGGCGCGACTGACGGCCGATGGTCGCCACGCTGTTCATCGCCTGCATCGCGCTGCTCGCGCTCGGCGTGCCGGTGGCGTTCGCGCTGGGTGGGGCGACGCTCGCCGCCATCGTGCAGAACGGCAGCCTGCCGCTGCTCGCGCTTCCGAAGTACGTGTTCTCGGGCATCGACGTGTTCGCGCTCGAGGCGGTGCCGTTCTTCATCCTGACCGCGGAGCTGATGACGGGCGGCGCGCTGTCGCAAGTGCTGCTGCGCTTCGCGTCGCAGTTCGTCGGCCGCTTTCGCGGCGGGCTCGGGCACACGAACATCCTGACGCTCACGTTCTTCTCCGGCATCTCGGGCTCCGCGCTCGCCGACGCCGCCGGGCCGGGCGCGATCATGATCCGCATGATGCGCGAGGACGGCTACGATCCGGCCTACGCCGCCGCGCTGACCGCGGCGACCTCGATCCTCGGGCCGATCATTCCGCCGTCGATCAGCGTGATCATCTACGCGCTGGCGTATCCCGACGTGAACCTCGTCGGGTTGCTCATTGCCGGTGCCGTACCGGGCTTCCTCATCGCGATCGCGATGGCGGCGATCAATCACGCCGTTTCGGTGCGCCGCAACTACCGCGGCCGCCCGATGCGCTACACGCTGCGCGACTACGCGCGCAACACCTGGCGCGCGCTGCCGGCGATCGTGCTGCCGGTGCTGATCCTCGGCGGCATCGCGTCGGGTGCCTTCACGCCGACCGAGGCGTCGGTCGTCGCGGTGTTCTATGCGCTCTTCGCGGGTCGCGTGATCTATCGCTCGCTCGAATGGCGCATGCTGCCCGGGATTCTCGCGCGCTCCGCGCTCATGACCGCCGCGGTCCTGATCATCGTGGCGATGTCGGCGGCGTTCGCGTGGGTGCTCACCGTGTCGCGCGTGCCGCAGGAGCTCACGGCGTGGATCGGCGGCATGCACCTGTCGCCGCTCGCGTACCTGTTCGCGGTCAACCTGCTGCTGCTCGTGTTCGGCATCTTCATCGAGCCGCTGCCGGGCATCGTCGTGCTCGTGCCGATCCTCGCGCCGATCGCGCACGCGCTCGGGATCAACGACCTGCAGTTCGGCGTGATCGTGATCGTCAACCTCACCATGGGCATGATCACGCCGCCGGTCGGCGGCCTGCTGTTCGTCACGTCGATCGTGGCGCGCGTGCCGCTCGGGCGGCTCACGCGCGAGCTGTGGCCCTTCCTCGCGGCGCAGCTCGCGGTGCTGGCGCTGCTCTCACTGGTGCCCGGGCTGTCGTCATGGCTGCCGGGCCTGTTCGGCTATCGATGAGACGTGGCGGTCATTGGACCAGCCCGCGCTACGCGCTTCGGCGCTGAGTCGCGCTGCGGCGGGCCAGCGGGGCTCAGGGCGCCTCGGCGGCGGGCACGCCGCCACGCCGCAGCGATTTGCGCAGCAGGTGCGGGATCAGGACATGAGGCGGCATGCGCAGCCAATGCGAGCGCACGTAGAGCAGCCACAGCTTGCCCCGATGCAGCGGCGGCCACGGCTGCGGATCGATGGGCGTGAGGACCTCGCGCAGCGTGCGCATCATCCACGCGCGCGCCGGCGCCGGCGGCGCGAATCGGGCGAGCTCGTCGCGCATGCCGGGGGGCAACGGCGTGCCGAGGATGTCGTCCAGCATGTGCACCGCGTAGAACAGCGGCCGCCCGAGGCCGAGCTCCGCGGCGCGGCTCACGAGCGCCGGCCAGAACTGGGCGTCCTCGCCGAAGGCGCCCACCATCTCGTGCAGGTCGACGACATCGCGGAAGCGTCCGTCGAAATCCGAATCGAAGAACAGGTGCACGGCCGCATGCAGCACGCTGTCCACGGGCGAGAGCACGCGCACGCCGGGCATGCGCGTCGGCAGCGCGTCGGACCAGAATGCATTGGGATCGGGACGAAGCCGGCTCACCGGCGCGATGATCGTGTGATGAACGTCGACGCCGAGCAGGCGCCCCGGAAACCGCATGGGGGGGACCTCGTGCGACCAGCGCCGGTAATAGCTCTGGTCGTACGCGTCGAGCTTGGTGTCGCGCCACCCGGCCGCGCGCAGCGACGATTCCGCCGTGTCGATGGACGCATGCGGCACCATGACGTCGATGTCCGTCATGAGGCGCGTGGACGCGTGCGGCATCTCGCGCAGCAGGTAGGCGACGCCCTTCAATGCAATCATCGGCACGCCGGCGGCGGACAGCGTGCGCGCGACCTGATCGAGCTCCCAGCGTGCGAGCTGCGCGAGCCTGCGGCCGCCCATGCGCGCCGACGCAAGCGCGAGGCGCGCTTTTTCCGGGAGCGCCGGCAGCAGCCCTGCGGATTCGGCGCGATAGGCGAGGTAGGCCAGCACCGCGTTGCGCCGCGCACACGACAGCACGCGCTCCCACGTCGCGGGATCGAGACCGCGCAGCACGTCGGTGTCGCGCACCGCGTTCAGCACGAGCGCCGTGGCGTCGACGTCCTTTCCCAAGGACCCCGACGAGCCGACGCGGCCGCCGGTGGGCTGCTCGCCACGCGAGCGAGGGAGCTGTTTCGCTTCAGGCCGGGACATCGACGGTCTCGCGGATGATGGTCGCAATGGCCTGGTGCGCGGCATCGAGGTCGCCGTAGCGCACGATGCGGCACGGCGCGGCGCGCACGATGCCCGCCACGGTGTGGAATGCGCGCTCGCCGAGCACCTCGTAGTTGAACGCGTTGTGCGCGAGCTTCAGGAAGGCGGTCGATTGCGACAGCGGTCGCACGGAGACTGCGGCGCCCGCCTGGAAGTCGGGGAACACGACGGCGCCGACGGTCGCGCTCTCGCGCGCCCGGCGCACGCTCGCCTCGGGCACGCGCAGATGCGCGACCGATCCTTTGCGCGTCCTTGGAAACGTCGGACCGATGAACGCATCCGGCGCATAGCGGCGCATCACGTCGATGGACTCGTTCTTGAGCGCGGCGGGACGCGGAAACGGCAGCACCGTGAGCGTCGAAGGCACGACCAGCCCGAACTCGTCGGAGAGGTAACGCCAGCCGCGGCAGGCGAGCGACGCGGCGAGCGTGCTCTTGCCGGAGCCGGGCCAGGCGGGGAGCAGGATCGCCGTGCCGTCGCGCTCCACCACCGCCGCGTGCAACAGCAGGTACTGGTGCATGCGCTGCGCGAACACCCAGTTCACGCCCCATTCGAGCAACGGCAGCGCGTGATCGCGCGGGAACGGGTCGAAGGGCGAGATGCCGTCGACGATGAAATTCACCAGCGGCCGCAGCCGCCTGCTGCGCGACGGGAGCAGCCGCACGCTGATGTCGGCGAAGTCGGCGGCGTCGCCGAGGTCGTAGGCGCCGTACGTGGCGTGGAGCTGCGCGGCGAACGTACGCAGCGGGGAGCGCACGCGCACGGTGATCGGCGGAATGCGCAGCGCGAGCCCTCCGGACGCGAGGTGCTCGTGGACCGCCTGCGGCGCCAGTGCGCCAAGATTCATGAGGCTTGCCCGATGACGATGCAAAGGCGCGCGAGCCAGTCCAGCAACTCGTCGACCGCCGGCAGTGGCAGCGATTCCAGGGGAATGTCGAGGCGCGCAGCAACGCGCGTTCGAATCTCGTCCGCGGTGAGCCCCGGCGTTTGCTCGATGACGCTCAACATCTCGGCCGCGGTCGCGTTCAGGAGATGCGTGCGGCCCACCAGCGCATCGTACAGCAGCACGCCGTCGTCCATGTCCTCGACCACCAGCCGCTGACCCGGCGCGATGCGCCAGCGCCAGGCGTCCGTGGCGGTCACGAGCGCGCCGGGACCGAAACGGCGCGCGCCCAAACAAAAAAGCGCGGAAGGCTCCGCGCTTTTCGGGCCGCGCACGGCGCCGTCATCCGAGCTTGAAGTCCTGCGAGCCGTGCACCGACGCCCAGCACGTCTTGGTCGTCGGATAGAGATCGCCGCCGTAGCCGGGGTCCATCGACGTGACGGTGCCGTCGTCGCTCACGTACACGAGACCGTACGAGCGCGCGCCGTTGACCTGGATCGGTGCGCCCGGCCCGGCGGTGACGCTGTTGCCGTCCACGCCGTCGACGATCCACTGGCTGCCGGTGCCGGCCTGGCCGGGATTGAAGCCGTCCATGCAGCCCGCCTGCGGCGTGGACACGCAGTAGGTGGCGCGCTGCTCGAACTGGCCCATCGCCACCGGCTCGCGCAGCCAGCGATCGTCGCCTGGCACGAAGCGCGGCGGATTGGCGTTCTCGTGGGCGGCAAGGCAACGCAGGTTGCTCGCGACCGCCGTGGCGGCGCCGCTCGACAGTGTATAGGCGGTCGGCAATACGCTGACCGCGCCGACGATCAGTCGCCGGCGTGCGCGGTTGGGAGCCGCCAACGAGCCCGACCCGGTGTGGGCGTCCGGCGGCGTGCGTACGTTTTCTTCGCTGCTCATTTCAACGTGTCCGGAGGCACAACCTTCAAGCAATAAACGGACCGCTCGCGGCATCGCTCCATTACGGTCCGACTTTCAGGCATTTAGGGCGGGCGGAAGCACCACGGTTCAACGGTTGCGCCGCGAATGTAAATCCGCTCGACAGTGCCGCTGTTCAACTCGCGCGCGCCCGAGCCACTCGGACAATGACGATTTTACGCCGTTCCACCGTTACCGCGGTGCAGGCCGACGGCCGTCGGTCCGCCGCTTCCCGCCGCCCGAGACGCGAGCCGGGATCGATGGCGAAGGATCAGCGGTAGTTGCGGATCCGGTCGATGTTCTCCTGCCCGAAGCGCTTGGCGAAGTCGGCGTAGACCGGCGCGAGCTGCGCCTGGAATTTCGCCTTGTCCACATGGTCGTTCACGACCATGCCCCTGGCGCGAAGGTCGGCGACGGCCTTGCGCTCGTCGTCGTCGATGCGCGCGCGGTTCGCCTTGACGGCCTCGCGGGCGGCGTCCGAGAACGCCTGCTTGTCGGCGGCCGACAGCGCATCCCAGCGCGCCTTGTTCATGAGAATGACCGCGGGCGAGTACACGTGACCGGTCAGGCTCAGGTACTTCTGGACCTGGTCGAGCTTCGCCGACGTGATCACGGAGAGCGGGTTCTCCTGGCCGTCGACCGTGCCCTGCTGCAGGGCCGTGAAGACCTCGGTGAACGCCATGGGCGTGGGCAGGATGCCGAACTGGCGATACGCCTGGATGTGGATCGGGTTCTCCATGGTGCGCATCTTCAGGCCGCGGAGGTCGTCCGGCGTGCTGACTGCGTGCTTGCTGTTGGTCATGTGACGAAAGCCGTTCTCGGCCCACGCGAGCGCCACCATGCCCTTCGGCGGAAACTTCTGCAGGAGCTCCTGCCCGATGGGGCCGTCGAGCACCGCGCGCGCGTGCGCGTAGTCGCGGAACAGGAACGGTATGTCGAGGATCGCGACTTCGGGAACGAAGTTGGGCAACGGGCCCGTCGACGTCAGCGTGAGATCGAGCGTGCCGAGCTGCACGCCTTCGACGGACTCGCGCTCCGCGCCGAGCGCAGCCGAATAGAAGTTCTGGATCGTGTAGCGGCCTTGCGTGCGCTTCTCCACCTCGCGCGCGAAGGCATCCACGGCCACGCCGTACGACGAGTTCTGCGCGAGCGAGATGTTCATCTTGAGCGCGGTCTGCGCGTGGGCGGTTGCGGCGAGCCAGCCGGCGAGGGCGATGGCGGCCACGCGGGCAACGAGCCGGAAGGGGCGCATGGGATCTCCTGGAAAGCAGCGTGACGCTTGCAGCGGGACGCGATTCTAGCTCGGCGGCCGATGCCCGCCCCCTGTGAAATAATGGTCCGATTGCTTCGCGCACGGCCATGCTCGACACCGTTCATCACGCCCGGCTTGCGGCGCTCGTGCCGCCCGGCAGCCTGCTCACTGCCGCGGAGGACACACGCCCCTACGAGTGCGACGGGCTGACGCTCTATCGCGAGCTGCCCGGCGCCGTGGTGCTGCCGCAGACCGAAGGGCAGGTCGTCGAGATCCTGCGCTATTGCCACGCGGCACGCATTCCGGTGGTCGCGCGCGGTGCGGGGACCAGCCTTTCGGGCGGCGCGCTGCCCGCCGCCGACGGGCTCGTGCTGTCGCTCGCGAAGTTCCGTCGCGTGCTCGCCGTCGATGCGGTGGCGCGGACCGCGACGGTCCAGCCGGGGGTGCGCAACCTCGCGATCTCCGAAGCGGCTGCGCCCTACGGCCTGTACTACGCACCGGATCCTTCCTCGCAGATCGCCTGCACCATCGGCGGCAACGTCGCGGAGAACGCGGGCGGCGTGCACTGCCTCAAGTACGGCCTCACCGTGCACAACGTGCGCCGCGTGCGCGCCGTGACGATCGAGGGCGAGGTGATCGAGCTCGGCTGCGAGGCACTGGACGCGCCAGGCTACGATCTTCTCGCGCTCGTCCACGGCAGCGAGGGACTCCTCGCCGTCATGACCGAGATCACGGTGAAGCTCATGCCGAGGCCCCAGGCGGCGCAGGTGGCGCTCGCGGCGTTCGACGATCTCGAGAAGGCGGGCGCCGCCGTGGCGGCGGTGATCGGCGCCGGCATCGTGCCCGCGGGCCTGGAGATGATGGACCGGCCGGCGACACGCGCGGTGGAGCAGTTCGTGCACGCGGGCTATCCGCTCGACGCCGCCGCCGTGCTGCTGGTCGAATCGGACGGCGCGGTGCCGGAAGTGGCCGCGGAAATGGCGCGGATCAAGGAGGTGCTGACCGAGAGCGGCGCCACCGACATCCGCGTGTCGCGCGACGAGGCGCAGCGCCTTCTGTTCTGGTCCGGGCGCAAGGCGGCGTTCCCTGCCGTGGGCCGCATCTCGCCCGACTACTACTGCATCGACGGCACCATTCCGCGCGCGGCGCTGGCGAACGTGCTGGCGCAGATCGAGATCTGGTCGCGCGAGTTCGCCTTGCCGTGCGCCAACGTCTTTCACTCGGGCGACGGCAATCTCCATCCGCTGATCCTCTTCGACGCCAACAAGCCCGGCGACAAGGAGCGCACCATCGCCTTCGGCGACCGCATCCTGGAGCTGTGCATCGAGTCCGGCGGCACCATCACCGGCGAGCACGGCGTAGGTGTCGAGAAGCTTTCAGGCATGTGCGCGCAGTTCGACAGCGACGAGCTCGCACGCTTTCTCGCCATCAAGCGCGCCTTCGACGAGCACGGGTTGCTGAACCCGGGCAAGGCCGTGCCGACGCTTGCGCGCTGCGCCGAGCTCGGGCGCATGCACGTGCATGCCGGCGAGGTGCCGCATCCCGAGCTGCCCCGATTCTGAAGGAATGCCCATGAACGCGTCCGTAGTCGTTGCGCAGCGGCCCGCGCCGTCCGATGTGGCCGCTGTCGTGGATCGCCTGACCGGCACCTACGGGGACCGCGCCGTGGTCAATCGCGCCGTGCGCGAGCAGCACGGGCATGGCGAAGGCCTCGCCGACAGCGCGCCGCCGGATGTCGTGGTGTTTCCGCAGACCAACGAGGAAGTCGCGTCCATCGTGCGCCTGTGCAGCGCGGCGCGCGTGCCCGTCATCGCCTTCGGCGTCGGCACGTCGCTGGAAGGGCATGTCGCCGCGCTTTACGGTGGGGTCTGCGTGGACCTGTCGCGCATGGATCGCGTGCTGGAGGTCAACGCCGAGGACCTCGACGGTCGCGTGCAGGCCGGTGTGACGCGCGAGCAGCTCAACGCCGAGCTGCGCGGAACGGGATTGTTCTTCCCCATCGATCCCGGCGCGAATGCGACGATCGGCGGCATGGCTTCCACGCGCGCATCGGGCACCAACGCGGTGCGCTACGGCACCATGCGCGAGAACGTGCTGGGGCTGACGGTCGTCACCGCCGAGGGAAACATCGTGCGCACGGGGGGACGCGCACGGAAGTCGGCGGCGGGCTACGACCTCACGCGGCTGTACGTGGGGTCCGAGGGCACGCTCGGAATCATCACGGAGATCCAGCTTCGGCTCTACGGCGTGCCCGAGGCCATGTCCGCAGCGGTGTGCCAGTTCCCCGACCTCGCCTCGGCCGTGAACACGGTGATCATGGTCATGCAGATGGGCGTTCCGGTCGCGCGCGTCGAGCTCCTCGACGACGTTCAGATGGAGGCGTGCATCAAGTACTCGAAGCTCACAGGCTACGAGGCGAAGCCGACGCTGTTCTTCGAGTTCCACGGCACCGAGGCCGGCGTGAAGGAGCAGGCGCAGACGGTGGAGCAGCTCGCCCGCGAGCATGGCGGAAGCGCCTTCGAATGGGCGCGCGAAGCCGAGGCGCGGTCGCGTCTGTGGAAGGCACGCCACAACGCCTACTATGCGGCGATGGCGCTCGCACCCGGAAAGCAGGGATTCGCGACCGACGCCTGCGTGCCGATCTCGCGCCTCACCGACTGCGTGCTCGAGACGCGGGCGGACATCGAGCGGAGCGGTCTCGTCGCGCCGATCGTGGGGCACGTCGGCGACGGCAACTTCCACCTGGTGATCCTGTTCGACCCCAACGACGCCGACGAGCGCGCGCGCGCCGAGGCGCTCGCCCGGCGCGCGAGCCTGCGCGCGATCGCGATGGGTGGCACCTGCACGGGCGAGCACGGCATCGGCATCCACAAGCTCGACGCGCTGCAGGCGGAGCACGGCGACGCGGTCGCGCTGATGCGCACGATCAAGCGGGCGCTGGACCCGGACAATATCTTCAATCCGGGGAAGACGGTGCCGTTGTCAGGGATCAGGAATCAGGGATCAGGGATCAGGGATCAGGGATCGGACAACGGCAACCACCGCTCACCGACACCGACTCTCATGCCTGATCCCTGACCTCTGATCCCTGATCCCTGATCCCTGAACCCATGTACACCCTCTACATCGGCAACAAGAACTACTCCTCCTGGTCCGCACGCGGCTGGCTCGTCGCGAAGCTCTCCGGCGCGCCGTTTCGTGAGGTCGGCGTGCAGCTCGTCGGGCGGGGCCCGAACCCGGCGAACCGCAGCTTCTCGCCGTCGGGCCTCGTGCCGTCCCTGCACGACGGCGACACGGTCGTGTGGGATTCGCTGGCGATCGCCGAGTATCTCGCGGAGCGTCACGCAGGCATGTGGCCCGCGGAGGCGAGCGCGCGCGCGTTGGCGCGTTCGGTCACGGCCGAGATGCATTCGGGGTTCGGCGCGCTGCGAAGCGAGATGTCGATGTGCATACGCGAGCGCGTGGACGTGCGGCCGTGGTCCGCCGCGCTGCAGGGGGACATCGACCGCATCACCCAGCTGTGGACCGAGGCGCGCACGCGGTTCGGCGGCGCCGGCGAGTTCCTCTTCGGGTCGTTCTCGATTGCCGATTGCTTCTACGCGCCGGTCGTGTTCCGCTTCCAGACGTATCTCGTGGAGCCGCCCGGTGCGGCGGGCGACTACATGCGCGCGATGCTTTCGCATCCGTGGGTGCGCGAGTGGCAGGACGCCGCTGTCGCCGAGAAGACCGTCATCGAGGCCGACGAGCCGCGCGTCATCTACAGGGACAAGCTCGCTACGCGTGCTGCCTGAAGCGACAACGACCGAGACCGCCCTGTCGGAGCTCGCAGCGCGCATCCGCGATGCCGCGGCCGCGCAACGGCCCCTGCGCATCCGTGGTGGCGGCACCAAGGACTTCTACGGGCGTCGTGTCGACGGCGAAGTGGTCGACACGCGGGCGCTCCGCGGCATCGTCGACTATGCGCCGACCGAGCTGGTGGTGACCGCGCGCGCGGGCACGCCGCTCGCCGAGCTCGAATCCACGCTGCGCGACGCGAACCAGATGCTCGGGTTCGAGCCGCCGCGCTTCGGCGAGGGCACGACGCTGGGCGGCGCCGTTGCGGCAGGATTGTCGGGGCCGCGGCGACCTTACGCCGGCGCCGTACGCGATTTCCTGCTCGGCGTGCGCCTCGTCGACGGCACTGGCACCGCGCTGCGCTTCGGCGGGCGCGTGATGAAGAACGTCGCCGGCTTCGACGTGTCGCGCCTGATGGCCGGCGCGCTCGGCACGCTCGGCGTCATCACCGAGGTGTCGCTCAAATGCCTGCCGCGCCCGCAGGTCGAGGCGACCTGCGTGCGCGAGTGCTCCGCGGACGAGTCGATCCGCCTCGCGAACGAGTGGGGCGCCAAGCCGCTGCCTGTGTCGGCCACGTGTTATTGCGGCGGGCGCTTCTGGGTCCGCCTGTCCGGCGCAGGCGCTGCGGTCGCCGCGGCGCGCGCAACCATCGGCGGCGACGACGTGCAGGATGCGGACGCGACGATCTGGGGCCCGGTGCGCGACCATGCGCATCGCTTTTTCTCGATGGTCCCGCAGGGCGCGTCGCTGTGGCGGCTGTCGATCAAATCGACCGCGCCGTTTCGCGACCTCAACGGCGAGCAGCTCATCGAATGGGGCGGCGCGCTGCGCTGGCTGATCGCGGGCGAGGGTATCGGCCCCGAGTCGCTGCGCGCGTATGCACGCGATCACGGCGGCCATGCGACGTGCTTTCGCGGTGTCGCCGACGGCAACGTCTTCCAGCCGCTCGCGCCGCCGCTGCTGGCACTGCATCAGCGTCTGAAGCACGTTTTCGATCCGCACGGCATCCTCAATCGCGGACGGCTCTTTCCCGAGGTCTGATGGAGACGAATCTCGCGCCCTTCATCCGCGACACGCCCGAGGGGCGCGAAGCCGACGCGATCCTGCGCGCGTGCGTGCACTGCGGCTTCTGCACTGCGACGTGCCCGACGTATCAGCTCCTGGGCGACGAGCTCGACGGGCCGCGCGGCCGCATCTATCTCATCAAGCAGGTGCTCGAAGGCGCTACGCCGACTGCGAAGACGCAGCTCCACCTCGACCGCTGCCTCACGTGCCGCAGCTGCGAGACGACGTGCCCATCCGGTGTCCGCTACGGTCACCTGCTCGACATCGGCCGCCAGGCCGTCGATGCCCGCGTGCCGCGCCCGCCGATCGAGCAGGCGCGCCGCAGCGCATTGCGCCGCGGACTGCTGGCGCGCCCGCTCTTCAGCGCCGCGCTGACGGCGGGGCGCCTTGCGCGCGGATTGCTGCCGTCGTCCGTGGCGCGACGCATTCCGCAGGGGCGCGCCGCGGGCGAGTGGCCGGTGGCGCGGCATGCGCGCCGCATGATCATCGCCGAGGGCTGCGTGCAGCCGTCGCTCGCACCGGGCATCGACACCGCGACTGCGCGCGTGCTGGACCGCATCGGCATCACGGCGCTCCGCGTCACCGACGCCCACTGCTGCGGCGCACTGTCGCACCATCTGGGCGAGCAGGACGCGGCGCTCGACTTCGCGCGACGCAACATCGACGCGTGGTGGCCGCGCCTCGAACGCGACTGCGAAGCCGTCGTCGTGACGGCGAGCGGATGCGGCGTGCAGGTGCGCGACTACGGCCATCTGCTCGCGCACGATGCGCAGTACGCGGAGAAGGCGCGCCGCGTATCCGAGCTCGCGCGCGACCCGATCGAGATCGTCGCCGCCGAATGGAAGCGCGTCGCGCCGATGATCGCCATGGACCTGGGCGCGGTGGAGGTGGCGTTCCACTCGCCGTGCACGTTGCAGCACGGATTGAAGATCCGCGGCATGGTCGAGGACATCCTGCAGGCGCTCGGGTACACGCTGACACCCGTGGCCGATGCGCACCTGTGCTGCGGCTCGGCAGGCACCTATTCGATCCTCCAGCCGGAGCTCGCGAATCGCCTGCGCGACGACAAGCTCGCCGCGCTCGAAGCGGGCCATCCCAAGGTGATCGCGACGGCGAACATCGGCTGCCTCACGCATCTCGCCGCGGGGACGCGGCGCCCGGTGCGTCACTGGATCGAGCTGCTCGACGAGCGCATGGTCGGCGGCGTGCGCGCGCCGTGAACCAACGGCCGCTACCGCCGCGGCGTGGCGAGTTCGCGCATTTCCAGCGCATTGCCACGCGCTGGATGGACAACGACGCGTACGGGCACGTCAACAACGTCGTGTACTACGCGTATTTCGACACGGTGGTGAACGAGCATCTCGTGCGCGACGGCGGCCTCGACATCGAGCGCAGTCCCGCGATCGGCGTCGTCGTCGAGACCGGCTGCCGCTTCTTCCGGGGACTGGCCTTTCCCGAGCCGATCGATGCCGGCATGCGCGTCGAGCGCCTCGGCCGCTCTTCGGTGGAGTACGCCATCGCGCTGTTCGGGGCCGGCGACGACGAAGCCGCGGCTGCCGGGCGCTTCGTACACGTGTGGGTCGATCGCACGGGCCGCCGGCCGGTCGCCATTCCCGAGCGCGTGCGAGCGGCGCTCGAGCGCTTGCGGGCAGCGCCGCATGGCTGACCCGGCGCTTCGCTTCGCGCCCATGGACGCGCGCTCGCGCAGCGACGCGTATGCGCTGCTCGGCGCATTCCTCGCCGAGGACCCGCACTATCGCGCGGCGGCCGCGCAATACGGCGACGGCGGCCTGCCCGCGCTCGCGCGCGCACTGGACTTGTTTCTCGCGCATCCTGAAATCGGCTTCGTGTGGCTCGCGCACGCGACGGACGGCACGGCGGTGGGAGGCTGCGTCGCCTGCTACGCCATATCGACGTCGCGCGGGGCGCGCGTGGCCAAGCTCGACGACGTGACGATCCGTCGCGACTGGCAGCAACGCGGCGTCGGATCGGCGCTCTTGCGCGCGCTCGCGACGCACCTGCGGGCCCACGGCGTGTCGCGCATCGACACCGCGTGCCATCGCGACAACGCCGACGCGTGGCGCTTCTACGAGCGTCTCGGCTTCCGCCCGCTGCACGAAGAGCGCCTTGCGCTCCTGCTCTGAGCGTGAGCATCCGCATCGGTCAGGGCTTCGACGTGCATGCGCTGGTCGCGGGGCGGCGGCTCGTCCTGGGCGGCGTAACGATTCCGTTCGACCGCGGCCTCGAAGGGTACTCCGACGCCGACGTCGTGCTGCACGCCGTCGCGGACGCGCTGCTCGGTGCGCTCGCGCTCGGCGACATCGGCATGCATTTTCCCGACAGCGACGCTCGCTGGCGCAACGCCGACAGCCGCGTGCTGCTGCGCGCGGTGATGGCGCAGGTCGCGAGCGCGGGCTATGGCGTCGGCAACGTCGATGCCACGATCGTCGCGCAGGCGCCGCGTGTCGCGCCGTACGTGGAAGCGATGCGCACCAACATCGCCGCCGACCTGCAGTGCGACCGCGCGCATGTGTCGGTCAAGGCGACCACGACGGAACGGCTCGGCTTCACCGGGCGAGGCGAGGGCATCGCGGCGATGGCCGTCGCACTGCTCGTCGCTAACCCGGCATCGGCAACGTAACGCGCGCCAGCGTTCCGCCCCCGTCGCGGGGCAGCAGGTCGAAGCTGCCGCCATGCAGCCGCGCGATGCGATCGACGATGGCGAGGCCGAGTCCCGCGCCCGCGGCGCCGTCGCTGCGCGTGCGCGCCGCCGACGCGCGCGTGAACGGCAGCTTCAGCCGCTCGACTTCCTCGGTCGGCACGCCGGGGCCGCGGTCGGCGACGTCCAGCACGACGCGACCGTCGCGCTGTGTCGTCGTGACGTCGACGGGCGGCGCGCCGTACGCGAGGGCATTGTCGATGAGGTTGCTGCAAAGCCGCGACATCGCCGTGGCGCGCAGCGCCATGCGCGGCAACGGCCCGGGATGGAACCGCACGTCCTTCCCCATGCGCGCATAACGGTCCACGGCGCCGCCGACCACGCCGTTCAGATCGTTCACCTCCGGCGCGGCGGACGCATCGTCGCGCGCGAAATCGAGGAACTGCCCGATGATGCGATCCATCTCGTCGATGTCGTCGACCATGCCGTTGCGCAGGGCTTCGTCGCGCGCGCTCATCTCCACGCCGAGCCTCAGGCGCGCGAGCGGCGTGCGCAGGTCGTGCGATACGCCCGCCAGGAGCACTGCGCGGTCGCGCTCGATCTGGCGCAGGTTCGCGAGCATCGTGTTGAAGCCGCGATTGACGGCCGCGATCTCGGAAGGTCCCGATTCCGGAAGCGGCGGCGGCGTCTCGCCGCGCCCGACCTGCTGGACTGCGCCGTTCAGCTGGCGCAGCGGCCGCGAGAGATAGCGCGCGAACGCGAACGCGGCGACGAGGAGCAGCACGATCACCGCGATGGCCCACGCGAGCGCGCGCGTCGGCAGCTCCTCGGAATCGCGGCGCGGCAGGGGAAAGCCGATCCAGTATCCCTCGCTTCCGGCGTTCAGGTGAACGAAGAGCTGCTGCAGCCGCGGCGCGATGCGCACCTCGGTGCCTTCGCCCAGCGTCTCGCGCAGCCGCGTCTGGAGGTCGGTCAACGTCTGGCCGAGCACCGCCTGTCCGATCACGGGTCGATCGCTCTCCGGGACGATTCGCACGCCATACACGCGCGCGAGGCGCCCGAGCGTTTCCCTGCGCGAGCCCGGATCGAGGTTCTCGAGCGCGCTGCGCAGCGCCCTGAGTTCGACGATCTTGGTGTCGCCGAACTGGCGCGCGATGAGCGCGGCGCGATCGTGCCTAAACAGGAGGATCGTGGTGAGCGCGGCGAGCGCGACCACGGTGATGAGAAGGAGGACCAGGCGCCCGAAGAGCGAGCGCGGCCAGATGGTCACGGTTTGCTGCTTGGCGCGGCGCCGCCCGCCGGCTCGGCATCCGGGGGCGGCACGTAGACGTAACCAAAGCCCCACACCGTCTGGATGTAGCGGGGATTCGCCGGATCGGCCTCGACCAGCTTGCGCAGGCGCGACACCTGCACGTCGATCGCGCGATCGAACACTTCGTGATCGCGCCCCCGGGCGAGCAGCATGAGCTTCTCGCGCGCGAGCGGTTGGCGCGGATGCTGCACGAACACCTTGATCAGCGAGAACTCGCCGGTGGTGAGCGATACGACGTCGCCGTTGCGCTCGAGCGTGCGCGCCGACATGTCGAGCACGTGATCGCCGAAGGGGACGCGACCGCCGCTGGTCGGCGCGCCTGGTGCCGCATGCTCGCCGTGACGCCGCAGCACCGCGTGGATGCGCGCGACGAGCTCGCGCGGGTTGAAGGGCTTCGGCAGATAGTCGTCGGCGCCCATCTCGAGCCCGAGGATCCGGTCGACGTCCTCGCCCTTGGCCGTGAGCATGATGATCGGCGTCGCATCGCCGGCCGCGCGCAAGCGCCGGCAGATCGACAACCCGTCCTCGCCGGGCAGCATGAGGTCGAGCACGAGCAGGTGCGGCGGATCGCGCTGCAGGCGCTTGTCGAGATTCGTCGCATCGGGAAGCGCCACGACCTGGAAGCCCTGTTCCGTCAGGTAGCGCGTGAGGAGGTCGCGCAGCCGCACGTCGTCGTCGACGACGAGGATTCGCGGAGAGCTCGTCTTGCTGTACATGCGCTTCGGATCGCGGTCGGCGTCAATGGTTCGATATGGCGCGCCGCCTCGGCTGCATGCAAGGGCGCCTTGTAAACGATTGTAACGTCGGCGAGTGGACGCAACGTCCCGTTGCAATGGCGCGAGCGAGGGCATGAACGCGCGCCGGACAATGACGGACCAAGCCATCGAGTCCGGCGCGAACGCTGCACCGGGCGTTCGATCCATCCCGTTCGAAGAGAGAGGTAGCGAACCATGAAGAAGCATCTGTCAGCACGTCTTGCCGCCATCGGCGCAGCTGCGCTCCTGGCAATCTCGGGTGCCGCGCTCGCGGAGCCCGGCCACGGGCACCGCGGCCCGCACGGCGGAGGCGACGACGTCGCGATGGCGATCGCGGCGCTGAAGGGCCAGCTCAATCTCAACACGTCGCAGCAGCAGATGTGGGACAACGCGGTCGCGGCATCGAAGGCGGCGCATCAGAACATGCGCGCGAACATGCAGCGCGTGCACGATGCGCTCGCCGCCGAGCTCGCCAAGGCGGAGCCCGATCTCGCGGCCGTTGCCGCGGTCGGCGACCAGGTGCAGGCGCAGAACGTCGCGCTGCGCCACCAGGCGCGCGACGCGTGGCTCGCCGTGTACGCGACGTTCACGCCGGACCAGAAGGCCGTCGTCAAGTCGACGCTGCAAAAGCGCCTGGCGCGCGCCGAAGCCATGCGCCAGAAGCACATGCAGGCGGAGCCACAGAGCTGAGAGGCTCGGATTCGACCGGAGAGCGCGGCCTGCGGGCCGCGTTTTTTTGCCGGCGCGGGGTCCGGCGAATCGCCGAGTTCCTACCATGCGCATGTCATAAGAATTGAGGTTCCGGGCGCTGTATCCGACAGTTCGGCGGATATGCCGAGCCTGACGGCAGGCGCGTTTCTAGAGGTGCCGGCGCTGTGCTATTCGAACGTCATTAAGGTGTGCATAAGCGTGAATATGCAATACTGATTTCTCACAGCAAATCTAGGTTTATCAATGTGATACGTTGTAGTCTTTATATACCACTTGCATAAAGACTCAAAGACGAACGCCGTTCG
>DASXAF010000012.1:0-6864 GCA_036406955.1 Casimicrobiaceae bacterium | reverse complement strand
CGCTGCCCCACATCATGCGGCCTGCGCCGAAGCACTCGAACAGATGCTCCACGTAGGGACGCAGCGCATCGAGCGTCCAGCCCGGCGCCGCTTCGGTGACGAGGCCGGACAGCTTGCAGAAGACGTTGTGGTGCGCAGCCGCCCCACGCACGAGGCCGCCCCACGGCTCCCATTGCCCTTCGGCAACGTTCGGCTTCGCGCCATGATCGATCACCACGCGCAGGTCGGGATGGCGATCGAGCATGCGCAGGAGCGCCGGCAATTGCGCCGGCTTGGCGAGCGCGTCGAAGCGCAGGCCCAGGGCGGGCAGGGTCTCGAGCGCGCGCGCGACGCGCGGGCGAAGGATCCACGCCGGGTCGGCAATGTCCTGCAGCATCGGGCGGATGGATTTCAGCAGTGGATCGGCGGCGAGCTCGGCGAGCGTGTCGACGGCTTCGTCGGCGTCGAGGTCGACCCAGCCGACCACGGCGCGGACACGTCCCGCGCTGCGTCGCCCGACGTCGAGCAGGAAGCGCGTCTCCGCGAGCGTCGGCGCCGCCTGGACGAGCACGCTCACGCAGTCCGGCGGCGCAACGCGCGCATAGTCGTCCAGATCGAAATCACGGTAGATGGTCGCGAGCCGCGGCGTGAGCCAGTCGTAGTCGCCACGCGCGAGCGACCAGATGTGATGATGAGCGTCGATGCGCATCACGAAGCAGGCAACGGCGACGCCGCGTCGATCAGGCGTTCGTCGCGCAAGGCGCGCCAGAAGGCGGCGGGGATGGGATGGCGCGCGAGGCGCACGTTCTCCTCGATCTCCGATGTCGAGCGCGCACCTGCCAGCACGCATGTGATCGCCGGATGCGCGCGCGGAAACTGCAATGCCGCGGCTTTGAGCGGCACGCCGAACGCGTCGCACACCCGCTCGATCGCGGCGACGCGGTCGATGATCGCGGGCGCCGCGGGCGCGTAGTTGAAGTACGGCGTCGAGCCGTCGGCCGGATGCGCGCCGCTCGCCAGGATGCCGGAGTTGAACGGGCCGCCGAGGACGACGGCGACGCCGCGACGCTCGCATTCGGGCAGCAATGCGGCGAGCGCTTCCTGGTCCGCCAGCGTGTAGCGGCCGGCGAGCAGGATCACGCCGAGATCGGCACGCGCCAGCGTATCGAGGCAGATGCCGACCTCGTTCACGCCAAGGCCGTAGCCACCGATTGCGCCCTCGCGCTCGAGCGACGCGAGCGCGGGCAGCGCGCCGTCGAGCATGTCGCGAAAGCGCGCGGCGTGCCCGACACCGTGGGTCGTCGGATCGATGTCGTGCACGTAGACGAGGTCGACACGCGCAAGGCCGAGGCGCTCCAGGCTGTCGTCGAGCGAGCGGCGGACGCCGTCCGCGGTGTAATCGTAGCGCTGCACGTACGGCAGCGTGTCGACGTAGCCGTGTCGATCGCGCGGTGCGGCAGCGTCGGGCGTGAGGATCCGCCCGACCTTGGTGGACAGCAGGAACGCCTCGCGCGGCAGCGTGCGCAGCACGGTGCCCATGCGCCGCTCCGAGAGGCCCTGACCGTAATGAGGCGCGGTGTCGAAGCAGCGTACGCCGAGGTCCCACGCGCGCTGCACCACCGCGTGCGCATCGACCTCGGATAGCGCACGAAACAGGTTGCCGAGCGGCGCGCCCCCCAGCGCGAGCGGCGGCTCGGCGAGACGGTCGCGCAATGCAGGATCGAGCGGCATCGCGTGCGAAGCAGCAGTTGCGCACCCACGGCCCTCGAAGCCTGCCGCGTGGTTGCAGACTGACATGTTAGCCGGTAGACTGCCGCCATGGTAGCGACTTCGCATCGCATCGTGCAAGCGCCGCGCGGCAATCGTCATGCGTGAGCCCGCGCCGCGCCGACGCGCTCAGCCAACGCGCGCGCCGCGCCGCCTGCGATGGCTCGCCTACGACCGTTTCGAGCAGCAGCTCGTCGCGTCCCGGCTGCGCCCCGGCCAGTTCGTCTCGCAACGCGAGCTGGCCGCGCTGACCGGCCTGCCCCTGGGCGCCATTCGCGAAGTGATCCCGCGCCTCGAGGCCGAGGGGTTGCTGCGCACGGTTCCGCAGCGCGGCCTGCAGATCGCCAACGTCGACGTCAAAATGATCCGCAACGCGTTCCAGTTGCGCGCCGTTCTCGAGAAGGAGGCCGCGGCGCAGTTCGCGCTGACCGCGACCGATGCGCAGCTCGACGCGCTCGAGCGCAGGCATCGCGACGTGCTGCGTCGCGCGCACGGCGGCATCACGGCGCAGCTCCTGAGCGATGCACAGGCCGTGGATTGGGGCCTCCACGACGCGATGGTCGACGCGCTCGGCAACGAGATCATTTCCGCGCTCTATCGCGTCAACAGCCTGCGCATCCGCCTGATCCGGCTCGATCGCGTGATCCTCGACGCCGACGTGCTGGCGCCGGCGATGGAGGAGCACCTGGCACTGATCGCGGCGCTCCGTACGCGCGAGCCACGGCTTGCCGTGGCGGCGCTCGATGCGCATCTCGCCCACGCGCGCAACCGTGCGCTGGGAATGCAGGGCACGGCAGGCCCTGCGCTTCGCCCAGGATGACAAAGCCATGATCGAGCCGGGACGCGTACGCGGGCTGTGGTGCGCCACGCTCACGCCATTGGACCGCGACGGACGCGTGGACAACGCGCGCCTCGCCGCGCACGTGCGGCTGTTGCTCGGGCAGGGCGTCGACGGTGTCGCGCCGTTCGGAACGACCGGCGAGGGTCCCTCCTTCTCGGTCGCCGAGCGCCGCGCGGGCCTCGAGGGCCTGCTGTCGTCGAGCATCGGCGCGAGCCGCATCGTGGCAGCAACCGGGAGCGCGGCGTTCACGGACGCGGTGGAGCTCACGCGCCACGCGCTCGGCAACGGCGTCTACCGCTGCCTGGTCATGCCGCCGTTCTTTTTCAAGGACGTGTCCGACGAGGCGGTGTACGCGTTCTTCGCCGATCTCATCGAGGCCGTCGGCGATTCGCGCTTGCGGCTGTACCTCTATCACATTCCCCAGCTCAGCGGCGTGCCGGTGAAGCCCGCGGTCGTCGCGCGGCTCGCCGAGGCGTTTCCCGGCATCGTGTCGGGCGTGAAGGACAGCGCCGGCGACTGGAACAACACCGCGACGCTGCTCGAGCGCACGCCCCAGCTCGACATTCTCGTCGGCCACGAGCCGCATCTGCCGCAGCTCATGCGCCGCGGCGGTGCGGGCACGATTTGCGGCGTGGCGAACGTATACCCGGGCATCGTGCGCGCCCTGCTCGCGCGAGACGTCACGGCCGCGGACCAGGCGCGCATCGAGCGCTTCATCGACGTGCTGTTCCGCTTTGCGTTCCTGCCGGCATTCAAGGCGATCAAGGCGGCGCAGGTCGACGACGCAGGCTGGTGCGCAGTGCGCGCACCGTGGACCGCGCTCACGCAGGGCGCGCGCGACGATCTCGTCGAAGCGCTCGAATCCGCGGGCTTCGCCGTGCGCAACCTCTCCGCGGGACAACAGTAGAGGCTTCGTTGACCAACCGGCGCCGCCGGTTCACCATCGACGCCAGCCCGACCACGCA
This sequence comes from Casimicrobiaceae bacterium, assembly GCA_036406955.1. GTDB lineage: Bacteria > Pseudomonadota > Gammaproteobacteria > Burkholderiales > Casimicrobiaceae > VBCG01. Next base: position 3,312 of record DASXAF010000012.1, on the reverse strand, counting down.
GCGCGAGACTTGCGCGCATCCGGACGAACGAGGAGAAGCCATGAACGACCGCACCCCGCACGAAGCTCTCGATGCGTTGCGCCGCCGGCTGCTGCAGGCCGGCGCGGGCGCCGCCGCGCTCGGCGCCCTTCCCGGCGCCGCTATCCGGTCCGCTCACGCACAAGGCGCGTTCGACTGGAAGAAATTCAAGGGCCAGAAGATCGAGGTGCTGCTCGTCAAGAGCCCGCGCGGCGACCTGCTCTCCAAGTACCACAAGGAATTCGAGGAGCTCACTGGCATCGAGGTCGGCTCGGAAATGGTTCCGGAGCAGCAGCAGCGGCAGAAGGCGGTGATCGAGTTCAACTCGGGCAACCCGAGCTTCGACGTCATCGCGCTTTCCTACCACGTGCAGAAGCGCCAGTTCGCGAAGAACAACTGGCTCACCGACCTGCGGCCGTACATCAAGTCGATGGCCAATCCCGACCTCGACTTCGCCGATTTCGCGAAGGGCGGCCTCAACTACGCGATGGAGCCCGACGGCCGCGTGATGAGCCTGCCGATGAACCTCGACCCGTGGATCATCTACTGGAACAAGGAGCTGTTCGCGGCGAAGGGCGTGTCGTATCCGCGCAATTTCCCGGAGATCGTCGAAGCCGCGGCGAAGCTCAACGATCCGGTCAAGGGCGTCGCCGGATTCGTCGCGCGCGGCCTCAAGAATGCGAACGTGCCGGTGTGGTCGAGCTTCCTGCTCGGGTATGGCGGAACGTTCATGGACGCCAAGGGCAAGCTCGTGACCGACTCGCCGGAAGCGGTCGAAGCGGCGAAGATGTACCAGACGCTGCTCGCGAAATACGGTCCGCAGGGTGTCGCGGGCTTCAACTGGAACGAATCGCAGAGCCTGTTCCTCCAGGGCAAGGCGGCGATGTGGCTCGACGGCGTCGGCTTCGCGCAGCCGCTCGAGGACCCGACGAAATCGCGCATCGTGGGCAAGGTCGGCTACGGCGTGATGCCGCCCGGACCCAAGGCCCAGGCGTCGGCGCTGTTCGGCGACGGCGAAGGCATCTCCACGTACAGCAAGAAGAAGGAGCCGTCGTGGTACTACCTGCAATGGGCGTCGAACAAGGCGAACCAGACGCGCATGCTGCAGGCCGCGGCGGGCGCGCCGGTGCGCAACTCCGCCTACGCGGCCGCGCAGAAGTCGAGCGACTTCAAGGCGCCGAAGGAATGGGTGGAATGCATGCTCAAGTCCGCCGCCATTGCGCAGCCGGGACTGCCGGTGATCGCGCCCGTGACGGAGTTTAGAGACGTGTTCGGCATCGCGCTCACCAACATGATCAACGGCGCGGATCCGGCGACGGAATTGAAGAAGGCCACCGCGGAGTTCCAGCCGGTGCTGGACAAGAGCGAGAAGGGTTAGGTTCGTTGAAGGCGCCCCTCACCCTAGTCCCTCTCCCCGCTTCGCGGGGCGAGGGATTCCGACATTGACCTCCCTCTCCCCACTCGTGGGGAGAGGGTTGGGGTGAGGGGCCTCAAAGCTCAGCATGGCCTCCATCGCCACCACCGCCACCCCGCGCGCGGTGTTCTTCGACCGCCGACGCCGCAGCCTGCGGCTGTTCACGCTCCCCGCGCTCGTCGTCGTCGCGGCGGTGATCGTGTTCCCGTGGCTGTTCACGGTGTACATGAGCGCGTTCGACTGGAAGATCGGCTCGATCGCGCACTTCGTCGGGCTCGGCAATTACGCCGACCTGCTCACCAATCAGCGCTTCCTCGAAGCGATCGTCCACACGTTCTACTTCACCGTGCTGGCGGTGGTCGTGCCGCTCGTGATCGGCACCCTCGCCGCGCTGATCTTCCATCGCGAGTTCCGCGCGCGGGGGTTCCTGCGTGCGATCTTCACCATGCCGATGATGGCCACGCCGGTGGCGGTCGCGCTGGTGTGGACGATGATGTTCCATCCGCAGCAGGGCGTGCTCAACTACCTGCTGAGCCTCGTCGGCCTGCCGCCTTCGCTGTGGGTGTACTCGCCGACGCTGGTCATTCCGAGCCTCGTGATGGTCGAGGTGTGGCACTGGACGCCGCTCGTCATGCTGATCGTCCTGGGCGGCCTCGCGGCGCTGCCGACGGAGCCCTACGAATCCGCGCGACTCGACGGCGCGACGGAATGGCAGCTCTTCCGCCACGTCACGCTGCCGCTCATCGCGCCGTTCCTGGTGCTCGCCGCGGTCATCCGCACGATCGACGCGGTGAAGGCGTTCGACACGATCTACGTCATCAGCCAGGGCGGCCCGGGCACCGCGTCCGAGACGATCAACCTGTACCTCTACCTGCAGGCGTTCGCGTTCTACAACGTCGGCAACGCATCGGCCGTCGTCGTGGTGTTCTTCGTCATCATCCTGGCGCTCGCGCTGCTGCTCCTGCACGTGCGCCAGCGCACCAAGTGGGCGTGATGGCCACCGTCGCATCGACGCATGTCGCGCGCTCGCAGCCACCGGCGCGGCGTCGCGCGTCGGGACGCGCGCGCGCGAAGCGGGCCCTGCGCAAGGTCGCATTCGGCTTCGCGGTCGCGGTGATCGTCTCGCCGGCGATCCTCGTGTTCCTCTGGATGCTGTCGCTGTCGCTCAAGAACGAGCTCGAGAACTCGACCTATCCGCCGATCTTCATCCCGAGCGCCCCGACGCTGGCGAACTACACGCAGGTGTTCGCGCAGAATTCGATGGGGCTGTATTTCCTGAACAGCGTGATCGTGTCGGGGTTCGCGACCCTGATCGCGCTGGCGGTCGGCATTCCGGCCGGCTACGGCATCGCGCGGCTGCAGGCGCATCGCACGACGGTGCTGATCCTCATCGCGCGCATGACGCCGGCGCTGTCCTTCCTCATCCCGCTGTTCACGGTGTTCCAGTACCTCGGGCTCAACAATACCCTGACGGCGCTCGTGATCACGCACCTGGTGATCACGGTGCCGATCGTCGTGTACATCATGGCCGGCTACTTCGAGACGCTGCCGCGCGAGCTCGAGGAGGCCGCGCTGATCGACGGCGGCAGCGTCTGGGCGACGTTCCGCTATGTCGCGCTGCCTCTGGCGCGCCCGGGCATCGTCGTCGGGACGATCCTTGCGTTCATCTTCTCCTGGAACAACTTCGTGTTCGGGGCGGTTCTGGCAGGACGCGCCACGCGCACGCTTCCCGCGGCCGTCTACAATGTGCTCACGTTCGAGCAGCTCTCGTGGGGCCCGCTCGCGGCGGCGGCCATCGTCGTGACGTTGCCGGTCCTGTTGCTCACCATCGTCATCCAGAAGGAGATCGTCGTCGGGCTCACCGCCGGCGGCATCAAGGC
>DASXAF010000011.1:0-28853 GCA_036406955.1 Casimicrobiaceae bacterium | reverse complement strand
CGTCCCCTGACGCGGCTCGCCGGGCAGCTCCTTCATCCGCAGGCCGCGCGACGCACCGGGGATCAATTCCACCGCACCCTTGCGCGCCAGCGCCTGCAGATGGTCCTCGGCGGAGCTCGCCGTGGAAAAGCCCAGCCCCGCGGCGATCTCCGCGCGGGTGGGCGGCATGCCGTGCGCCTCGATGTAGCTGCGGATCCAGTCGAGGATCTGGCGCTGGCGCGCGGTCAGCCGTGCCGGTTCGGGGATCACTGGGTACCGTATGGATATGCGGTACCCACATTATATACGGCTGACGTGTCCGGTCAACCCGTGCCTTGCGCCGACGGCGGCTCGTCCGAGACCGCTTCGCCCGGCAGCACGCGCAGTATCTCGCGCAGTGTTTCCGCGTTGCGCTTGTGCTCGACCAAGCGCTCCTCGTAGAGGCGCACCGAATGCTCGTGCCCGCGCTCGCGTGCGCTGTCGCGCAGCCGCTGCGCCAGCGCTTCGCTTTCCTCGATGCCGCGCAGGCCCGCCCACAGCGCGCTTTCGACGCGGTCGCCCTGCGCGGCAATCAGCGTGCGCAGTGAGTACGCATGACCGACGTGGCAGCGGAACCGCGGCGGCGGCTGCTGCATTTCCCAGAGGGCGCCCCCGCATTCGGGGCAGGTGAGCTCCGACCGCGCGCCGAGGCGGTCGAGCTGGTCCATGGTGGCGGTGGTTTGCGAGGCCATGTTGACCTCCAGCTCCATCTTGACGTCGGGTTGCGTCGCAACCGAAAGCAGGGGCTCGTTCGCGATGCGCACGAGCGCAGGCGCGATCTCGCGCAGCGGCAGGCAATAATCGACGGTCACGGCGTCCATCGCGTTGCGCGGCATGTCGGGGAACATCGCGTCGCGCGGGTCCTGCACGACTGCGACGCCGCCGCGATTCTTCACGGACCACAGGCCCGCCGATCCGTCGTCGAGCGTGCCGGTGAGCACCACGCCGGTCACCCGAGGTCCGTAGGCCATCGCGGCCGAGCGGAACAGCACGTCGATGGCGGGGCGATGGCGGTTCTCGCGCGGTCCATGGGCGACGCGCATGCGCCCTCGCTCGAGCACCAGGTGCTGGTCGGGCGGCGCGACGTAGATGTGGCCCTTGCGGAACGGGCCTTCGACGGCTCTTTGCGCGCGCAGGCCGCCCAGACGATCGAGGATGCTCGCCAGCAGGCTCGGCGCATCGGACGGAACGTGCAGCACGACGAAGATGGCGCCGGGATAGTCGTGTGGCAGCGCCGCAACGATGGCCTGCAACGCCTCCACGCCGCCCGCGGACGCGCCGATCACCGTGATATCCCTGCGTGGAACATCCTGCGCCATAATGAAATCAGACCGTGGCGTGCGGTCATCGTTGCACGCGGCTGCAGGCACCTCCCCGGACCGACCGGACACCACCCCGCAAGCGCCATGAGACTCGGCATGCAGATGACGATGTGGGCCGCGCTCGTGCTCGGCTCGATCTGCTTCGCCGTGGGCGTGCACGGCCTGTGGACGCTCGACGCGATCGGCGACGAAGCCGCGCGCGCGGATGCGCACGGCTTCGCGTGGTTCTGGCTGTTCCTCGCGGCGATCGCGCTGCTGACCGCGCTGCTGGCCGGCCTCGCCGCAAAAGGGCGATTCGGCCGGCTCGAATGACTCAGGCGGGCGCGACCTCGCCTTCGGGCACGCTCACCGGGCGCAGCACCGGCACCACGTGCTTGTCGAGCTCGAGCGCGAGATACAGGCGATCGAACTCGTCTTCCGACATGACCGGCAGCAACGCGCCGCGCGTCGTGATGTTGGTGTGCGGATGCCCGCGCGGCACGCAGCGGCACAGCGCGCCGCTCGGCTCGACGCGCGGCTTGCCGTTGCGCCAGCCGAGCGTGTAGGCGGCCGCGAAATCGGTGGTGGCGGAGAACTCGTCGATCCGGCGTCCGTCGTAGATGATCGCGTGGAACGGCTCGGGCTCGACGCACGACTGCGCGATGTAATGGCCCGGCGAGCGCGCGGCGAAGCGCACGAGATGCGGCCAGAGCTCGGCCCACGATGCGGTCGTGACGCGGCCCTCGTCGTCGAGCGCGAGCGTCACGCCCGCCGCCGCGGCGATGTTGGCGATCGCGTGGCGTGCCATGCGCGCGCGCCCGTTCGCGTCCGTTTCGACGGCGGGCAGGCGCTGCGTCGGCCACGACGGGTGCGCACCGACGATCACCGAGCTGCCGCCGCACCCGAAGCGGCCCTTGAGCACCCACGCCTCGCGCGCCTCGATCACGGCATCGGCCTGTGCGGCGGTGAGCGCGAAGGCGTCCGGTGCGGCGTCCTGCAGCAGCGCGGCGTCGCGCGGCGTGAGGCCCATCGCGGCCGAGCGCGCGGCGGCGTGCGCCTTCTCGACGAGGTGCGCCTTGTCGTTCTCGAGCAGCTCGCGCCCAGGCCAGGCGCTGATGCCGAGCACGTGGCCGCGCAGCACGGCTTTCGCGAGCGCGCGCGTCGCCGCATCGCCGCCCGCGAGCGTGCTCTCGAAGTACTCCATGCAGTCGGTGACGTAGAGGTCACTCCACACCACGAACCGTTCGCCGGCCGCGCCGCCGCGCGAGCGCACGCAACGCATCGTGCGATCGCCGACGCGCAGCGAGTCGGCCAGCTCGAGATCGTCGAGGCCGATGAAATAGCGCGCCTCGACGCCGTAACGCCGCGCGATGAAGTCGGCGATGCGCGGCCCTTCGACGTCGTTCACCAGGCGCCCCGAGTACGGCCCGGTGACGAACGCGAGCGGCGCGGCGCCCTTGGGGAACAACGCACGGAATCGCCGCCGGCCCACCCGCGATCGAAGCCATTCGTTGAACGCCTCGTACACGTCGACGATCAGCGCGTGCGGCTTGTCGAACACGGGCTTGCCCTCGAGGTCCAGGGCGGCGAGCAGCACGTCGTTGATCGACGAGCAGATCCAGTGGCCCTGCGAGCCGCCGTTGTTCACCTCGAGCGGCGCGAAGCGCGCGGCGAGGGGATCGACGTGCGCACCGGGCGGCATCGCCGGATCGGCGCGCAGCAGCAGGTCCACGCGCAAGCGATGGAAGCTCGCGGCGAGGCGGCTCTCGAGCTCGTCGGTCGAATCGGGCAACAGCTCGGCGAGCACCGGCGCGCTCCAGCCCTGCGCGGCGGCGTCCGCGCGCACCGCGTCGAGCGGCCGGTGCGTGGCTGCGATCTCCTCGGAATGCGCGGCGACGCGCGCGGTGCGCAGTCCCGCGTCGTACAGCGCGCGCGGCAGCACGAGCGGCGTCAAGCCGCAGCCGATCGGCTTCACCGTCGCAACGGGTGACACCGCGAGCGGCGTGAGGAACGTGGGGGGCGGCGTCGCGCGCTTCACCAGGCCGAGGCGCGGCACGGCATTCGCGAGGCGCGTCTCGATGAACGCGCGCTGATCGGCGAGATAGCGCCGATACACCGCGAGCTTCTCCGCGAGCGGCGGCAGCGCGACGTGCGCACGCATCTGCGCCGGCACGCGGACGCGCGCGCCGTAGATCAGCGCGACGAACAGGAGCGTCGCGACGATCGCCAGCACGCCGAGCGTTCCGCTCGCGAATCCGGTGGCCTGCACCACCAGCGCGCCAGCGACGTAGGCGAGCGAATCGAGCGCGACGAGCACGCCGCTCACGCGCTGGCGATTGCCGGGCGGGACCAATGCCGCGCGTTGCTGGCGCACCCACACGAGGAGCGGCGAGAAGGACGCGGCCAGCGCCAGCGCAGCGAATGCGACCGCGAGCGCCGACGCGCTGTGCGTCAATGCGAGGAGCGCCGCGAGATAGCCCGACAGCGCGAACGTCGCCGCGGTGCCGGTGCGTGCCGGCGCGGTCGCGTAGCGGGTCCACAGCAGCACGACGGCGGCGGCGGTGCCGGCCTCGAGCGCCTTGTAGTGCGTGAGGAACAGCACGTCGGTGGGCTTGAGCCACTCGGGCAGCCCTGCGGGCAGCTTGCTCGCGAGCAGGAAGGGCAGGGCGCCGAACAGCATCGTCACCGGGACGCTCACCACGAGCAGGAATGCCGTCTGCAGTTGCGCCGCGCGCGAGCCCGCGAGCCAGCGCCACACCTGCCGGTCGATCAGGGAGAAGCGCGCCGGCACCGTCGCGTCCGCGCGATCGAACACTGCGCCGAGGCGCGCGGTCGCGACGGCCGCGCCGAGCGCCAGCACGGCGCCGAGGCCGATCAGCGCAAGCGGCGCGTTGAACGCGAACACCAGCCAGCCGCCGAGCGGCAGCGCACAGGCGGTCGCGACGAGATCGACGCTGCGCACGCGCGCCGGCACGTCGTTCGCACCGGACTGCACGAACGCGACGGTGCACGCCTCGGTCACCACGTTGCCGAGCGTCACGCCGGACTGCATGAACATCAGCGCCGCGACGACCAGCGCGAGCGCAAGCGGCACGCTGACGGGGTAGACGAGCAGCACTGCCGCGAACAGCGCGAAGCCGATCGCGCAGGCCGCCTGCGAATACGCGAAGCTGCGCCGCCCGCCGATCGCGTGCGCGAGCTGCCCGCCGTACAGCGACATCAGCAGGCGGACCGAAGCCTCGACCAGCATCACGAAGCCGGCCGCGGCGATGCGATGCGTGGCGGTGTAGACCAGCCACGGCAGCAACACCGCCGAGAGCATCGACATGCCCGTCGCGGCGAAGCGCAGGCGATAGAACGGCTTGAGGACGTGCGACGACAGTGCGGTCATGGCAGCGAGGGTTTCCGGCTTATTGTAGTAAACAATAACGCGCGACTCGACCGCGATCAAACGTCCGCGGCGTTGCTCAAAGCGTGCAAAACAGCGTGAAACGCGCGCTACGTCCGCTACAGATTAGCGCGATTTTGCGAATAGGAAAGGAATTTTTCGCGCGACCGGAGGGCTGCGCGAGGGCGTGTTGCGCGCAAACGCACGCTCGGCGTGCGTTACAGCAAAGCCGTCAAGTTGTTGACAACAAAACGTGACTGGCGGTTGTCGGCACTACGTCGACCCAATGGCCGTCCCGTGTCGACGCCACGCATGCCTCGATGAACGCCATCGTGTGCACGCCGTCGGCAATGGTCGGATAGAGCGGCGCGGATGGCGTCTCGCCGAGCGAGCGCAGCATGCGATCGTCGGCGAACTCGTCGTAGAGCGTGGCGAAGGCTTCGCGCAGGCCCTCGGGATGGCCGCGCGGGGCACGCGCGGTGCCCGGCTCGGCGGGTGACACGCCCGGGTCGCCGCGGCCGATCACGCGCGCGGGCTCACCCTGCAATGCGAGCCTCAGGTAATTGCAGTCGCGATGCCACCACTCGAGCATCCCTCGCTCGCCGTACACGCGCAGGCGTATGTCGTTCTCCGCCCCCGCGGCGGCCTGCGTGGCGGTGAACGTGCCGCGCGCGCCGCCGTGCATCTCGAGCAACGCCGAGGCGTAGTCGTGCACCTTGCGTCCGGGCATCAGCGCGCGCACGTCGGCGCACACGCGCTCGACGCGCTGGCGCGTGACGAAGCACGCGAGATGCTGCGCGTGGCATCCGATCGCGCTCATCACCAGCGACAATCCGCTGCGCTCCGGATCGAGCAGCCAGCGCAGGCGCGTGGTGGGCGCGGCGTCCTCGAGCCGCGTGGCGAGCCCGCTCTGTATGTACTCGACCTGCACCAGGCGGACCGCGCCGATCGCGCCGTTGCCGACCAGCTCGCGCGCGTGGCGGATCATGGGGTACGCCGAGTAGCCGTGCGCGATGGCGAAGAGCCGCCCGCTGCGCTGCGTGCGTTCGGCGAGATCGCGCGCCTGCGCGAGCGTCTCCGTCACCGGCTTGTCGCACATGACATCGAGGCCGGCGTCGAGCGCCGCGGCGGCGTACGGATAGTGCGTGTCGTTCGACGTCACGATGGCGACCGCGTCGGCGCCGTCGCTGCGCGCTCGCTCCGCTGCGATCAGCTCCTTCGCGTCGCCGTAACAGCGATCGGCCGGGAATCCGAGCTCGATGCCCGCGCTGCGCGATCGTGCGGCGTCGCTCGAGAACACGCCGCCGACGACGCGAAACGCGCCGTCGAGCTCCGCGGCGGTGCGGTGCATGTACCCGATCCACGCGCCCGGCCCCCCGCCGATCATGGCGAGGCGCAGGGGACGCCCGAAGCGGCCACGGATGGCATCCATCGATCCGATCGTAGCATCGGCGCCTTGACTTGCGGACCGGCCGGGCGTCTTATCGTGTCTCCCAACCGCGCAGGAGGCGAAACCATGGCGACGAAAACGACCAAGCGGCGCGCGCCGCGCAAGGCCGCGCGTCCGAGCGCATCCGAGCCTGCACGCGAAGCGCCGCGGGCGCGCGCCGAGGCGCCGGCGATGCCGCGCATGCCGAAGATGCTCACGCCCGAGCAGGCCATCGAGCTCTACAAGACGAACGCCCGCATGGCGCTCGACGTCATCAACGCCGCGATCGAGGGGACCGAGAGGCTGCGCCGCAAGCAGTTCGAGGGCGAGGAAGCCGCGCGTGCCTTCCAGAAGAAGCACGTGCGTGCGGCCGGCGAGGCGACCGATGCGCAGTCGCTGATGGCGCTCGGCCAGGGCGCCGCGCAGGAGGCGCTCGAGAAGTCGATGCACTACTGGGGCGAGATGTTCGACCTGATCGTGGAGATCCAGAAGCGCCTGTTCGCGCTGATCGAGGATCAGACGCGTGACGTGCCGGGCGTGAAGGAAGCCAGGGCGGCGATGGCGCTGCTGCCCGACCTCAGCCAGTTCCAGAAGGTCGTGTCCGCGATGCAGGGCGTGGTGTCGTCCGGCGGCTCGGCGTTCGAGAGCATGCAGCGCGTGATGGGCGACTTCGCGCGCATGGCTCAGAACGCCATGCCCGGCGCGCGCCGATGACGCGGCGCCTCGCGCGCCTCGCGCGCGCGTGCGCTTACGGGGCGCTGGCCGCGCTGCTCGGCGGCTGCGTCCCGATCGGCGTGCGCGTGCAGAACATGTTCGCGGCGATGCTCGGATAGCTGCGCGCGGCGAGCGCCAATACGACCGCGGCGAGCAGGCAGAAGAGGGGCACGACCGCCATCGCGATCCCGAGCCCGTAGCGGTCGGACAGCATGCCGCCCAGCAACGGGCCGCCGGCCAGCCCGAACAAGTTCTGGATCAACGCGAGCATCGCCGCCGCCGTGGCCCTGATCGACGGATGCACCACGTCGACCACCGCTGCCGGGACGGGACCGATCGTGCCGGTGAGGGTGAAGCCGCCCGCGACGATGAGCGCGAATTGCATCGGTCCGGGCGGCAGCAGCCCGAACGCCGCGGACATGAAAATGGCGGTGAACAGTGCCGCCGTCGCCGGTACGTACAGGCGCGCGCGTGCGAAGCGCTCGCGCAGGCGATCCGCGGCGAGGCTCGCCACGATCGCGCCCGGAGCACCGGTCAGCACGATCAGCGACGCCCTGACGCCGGCATCGGCCGGGGAAACACCGTAATAGCGGTTGAAGTAGCTCGGCAGCCACGCATACAAGGCCGACAGCGCTACGAGCTGCAATCCCGCGCCGACGCAGGTCACGATGACGGTGCGCGTCGCGAGCTGCCCGGCGATGGCACGGGCCGCGCCGCGCAGGCGCGTGCGGGCGCCCGGTGCAACTGGAAGCGCCTCGGTGCGCGGCTCGTGCGCAACCAGCAGGAACAGCAGCGCGAGGAGCAGCCCGGGCGCGCCCGCGATGCCGAATCCGGCCCGCCAGCCCCACGCCTGCGCCACGACACCGCCGAGCACGAGGCCCGCGACGGAGCCGACCAGCGCCGCCGCGAGGAATGCGCCCATCACCGTGCTGCGCAGCCGCGTCGGGAAAATGCCGGCCAGCAGCGCCGCGCCGACCGACCCGTACGCGGCCTCCCCGAGGCCGACGAGGGCGCGCGCCGCGAGCAGATGCTCGTAGGTTGCCGCGAACGCGCACGCGACCGTCGCGCAGCTCCAGACGAGCGCCATCAGGAAGAGGCTCTTGACCGCGCTCCACCGGTCCGCGAGGAGCGACAGCGGAAGCGTCCCGAGGGCAACCGTGATCGCGACGGCGGACGCGAGTGCGCCGAGCTGGCCGTCGGACAGCGACCACTCGGCCTTGAGGAACGGAAACATCGACACGACGACCTGGCGGTCGACGTAATCGACCACCATGAGCGTGAACAGGATGGCGAAGACCGGCCATGGGCGGCGGCCGGTCGACGCGGTGGCTACGCTAGCTTGCACGCATCGCATCCCGGCGCCATCGCGCGGGCGACGTGCCGGTCCATCGATTGAATGCGCGCATGAACGGGCTGATGCCGTTGTAGCCCAGCGCCGCGGCGACGTCGTCGAGCGGAATGTTGGAATGCGCGAGCAGCTGCCGGCTCACCTCGAGGCGCACGTCGTCGAGCACCGCCTGGTACGTGATGCCCAGCGCCTTCAGGCGCCGGTTGAGCGTGCGCCGATGCATCGAAAGCGTCTGCGCGATGTCGTTGCCGGAATCGTGGCCATGCAGGAGCAGCACGCGCACGGCGCGGTAGACCTGCTGGATCAGCTCGCCGCGACCCTGCTGCTCGATGCGCGCCAGCGCGATGCGGTAGCGCGCGGCATCGCGGCCTTCGACCGGCCGGCGCGCCCACAGGTCCGTAAAGCGCAGCGCCGAATACTCTGTGTCGAAGCGCGGCGTGACCTTGAAGAAGCTGCGATACGGCGCGACGTCCCGCGGACGCGCGTGCGACAGCAGCACCTCGGTCGGGAACCAGCGGGGACCGCACAGCTCGCGCAGGAAGTTGAAGCCGGTCGCGATGGCGGCGTCGTACACGTGGCCGCTGTGCGTGACGTTCGGATGGTAGACGGCGTGGCCCCATTCGACCAGGCCGCCGCGCTCGAGCATGAACGACATGCCGCCGCCGCTGTTCAGATGCTGGTGCACGACATGCAGCCGGATCGCGTCGCGTACGGTGGGCGCATTCGCCGCCACCTCGCCGACGAGGCCTATGTCGCGCAGGTGCCACATCTGGCCGACCAGCAGGCCCATATGGGCGCAGCCGGTCGCGGTGGCGGCCTCACCGAGGAGCCGGTGCATGGCGGGATAGGGAATCCGGCCTTCCGGGACGTCGAGGGCGTCGGGCGCGAGCCCGACGGCCCGCAGGAGCGCCGCGGGGTCGACCCCCATGTGGCGAAGAAGGGCGGGGAGTCGGGAGAATGCGCCGACCCGCTGGCGGCTCGGCTCGCCGGTTTCGGAGAGCCGGGTGAGATTGCTCCGCATGGGGGAAATCCGCACGTCGAACGACCGCGAGCCCCGCATCTTACCTTTCCTCGACACGCCGGCCCTGGCACTGCGCACGCCTTTGTCGTGATCTGCGAGGACCGGCCCGCCGGTGCCCGCGGAGGATCGACGTCGTGCACGACATGATCATGATCGAAGTCGGCAAGCTGCGCGACCTCGTGGCGCGTCGGCCCACCGTCGTCGCAGTGCCGCACAGCGCCGTCGCGATCTTCCAGGTCGCCGAGCGGATGCACGGCATCGACGAGGCGTGCATGCGCTGCGGATCGTCCCTCGCGAGCGGCAAGCTCACGCGAAGCTCGGTGGCGTGCAGCCGTTGCGGTTGGACCTACGATGTCGTCACCGGTTTCGTCAACGGCATGTCGACGCTCCGTACGACGGTGTACGAGGTCACCGTGCGCGATTCGACCGTCTTCGTCGCGCTTCCGATGGACATCTCGACGCGCGATTCGTGAAACGGGTTGGTGTTCGCGGCGCAAGTTGACCGGACCGCAACAAGATGCAATCGGCCATCCGGGGGATTTGCTATCGCGTCGTATTCCTAAAATGAAACGGTGGAAGAATGTCACCGCTCCGGGCGCCCACGACGTTGGACGATTCCCGCTCGAACTCGATCACATCGACGGCGATCGCTGGAACAGCGAGCTTTCCAATCTTCGCTTGATTTGCCCCAACTGCCACGCCTTTACGCCAACGTACCGGGCAGGAACAAGGCTTTGCGGCGAAAAAAGCCGACCGCGTTGCAGCACCGTGAGACGGCAAATCCGAGCGGAGCTGGTGCGCCCGGTGGGACTCGAACCCACACGCCTTTCGGCAGAGCATTTTAAGTGCTTCGCGGCTACCAGTTACGCCACGGGCGCGCTTGCGGCCATATCTTACCTGTCCCGCGATTTGTCGACCCCAAGGATGAAATCGGCGGCCCGCTCGGCCACCATCATCACGGCTGCGCACGTATTGCCCGAGGGCACCGTCGGCATGATGGACGCGTCCACGACGCGCAGGCCGCTCACGCCGCGCACTTCGAGCGTCGGCGTCACGACGGCGCTCGCGTCGCGGCCCATTGCGCAGGTCCCCACGGCGTGCAACAGCGAGTCGGCCGTCGCGCGAGCGTACGCGCGCAAGGCATCGTCGTCGACGATCGCCGGGCCGGGTTGCACCTCGGCGTCGACCAGATCGCGCAGCGGCGAAGTTGCGAACACGCGACGTGCGAAGCGCACACCGCGCAGGAGCAACTCGCCGTCCTCGGCATCCAGCAGATGTCCGCTGCGTATCACCGGCGGCCTTGCCGGCTCCGATGACGCGAGCGTCAACGAGCCGCGGCTTCGCGGTCGCATGACGCCGATCATGGCCATCGCGCCGGGGAAGCGATGCGCGACGAAACGCGCGCCGACGTAATCGCCGCTCGCCGGCCGGAACACGACGGTGATGTCGGGACGCGTGCAATCGGGCGCCGAGCGCACGAACGCGTTCACCTGGCTTGCCGTCGCGGTCAGGAGGCCGCGGCGCTGCAGTCCATAGCGCAGGACGTGGCGCACGAGCGCGCGGCCGCGACCTTCCTGATTGAACGTCGGCACGCGCGCGCGTACGACGACGCTGGCGCGCACGTGCTCCTGCAGGTTGCGCCCGACATTGGCGCCGTCGGCGATCACCGGGATGCCGAGCGACTGCAACGCGCGCGCCGGACCGACGCCCGAGAGCAGCAACAGCTGCGGTGACGCGATCGTGCCGGCGCAGAGGATCACCTCGCGCCGCGCGCGCACGATTCCCGCCGGCCGCGTCGCTCGATCTCCACGCCGACCGCGCGGCTTCCCTCGAACACGATGCGCCGGGCAAGCGTGCGCGTGAGCACGCTGAGGTTCGCGCGAGTGCGCACCGGCGCGAGGTATGCCGACGCGGCGGACACGCGTCGCCCCGCGACCATCATCACCTGGTTGAACGACACGCCTTCCTGCACCGCGCCGTTGTAGTCGGCGTTGGCCGGTATGCCGCACGCGGTCATGGCGGCGTGGAACGCTTCGGACAGCGCATGCCGGTATTCCACGTTGCCGATGCGCACCGGGCCGTCCGCGCCGTGCCACGGGCTGGGACCGAGCGGATGCGTCTCGAGCCGGCGGAAGTAGGGCAGCACGGCGTCGTACGACCAGTCGCTGCCGGCGATGTCGCCCCAGGTGTCGTAATCCGCGGCCTGCCCGCGCACGTAGGTCATGCCGTTGATGCTCGAGGTGCCACCCAGCACCTTGCCGCGCGGCCAGTAGAGCGTGCGTCCGTCGAGCTGCGGCTCGGGCGCCGTCTGGTATTGCCACGTCAGGCGCGGATGCACGAACAGCCGCGCGACACCGGCCGGCACGGCGATCCACGGATTGACGTCGCTTGGACCCGCCTCGAGCGCGATGACGCTGCACGAGGCGTCGGCCGACAATCGGTTGGCGAGCACGCAGCCCGCGGTGCCTGTGCCGACGATGACGTAATCGGCTTCCCGCGGTGTCATCGATCACAGGCGCGCCTGCGGCATGCCGGCGAGTCTACCAAGCCGGCACGCCGTCTCTCGGGCCGCTATTCCGACGCGAACACGAGCACGCCACCCTCCGGATTCGCGTCGAGACCGATGCTGCCGCCGGGCGCAGCGGCCGACGAGTAGGGCAGGAAGATCTTGTGCTGCACCGGATCGACCGCGACGGAGTGCGCGTTGTTGCCCGTCCTGAGGGACGCGACCTGCTGATGCGTGGCCGCATCGATGATGAACAGCGTCGGAAGGCAGGGCAGCGCGACGCCGCATGCCGACCCCGAGGACAGGCCGCTCTGGGTCCAGCGGCTGGCCGCGTAGTAGTAGCGATTGCTCGCCGCGTCGTAGACCAGCTGATCGCCGCCGCCGACGTTGGCGGACGCGACGATCGCGCCCGTGGTCTTGTTCATGAACAGGACCAGCAACGGCGCACTGGGCGTGCCTTCGCGGCACGAAACGGCGATGTCGGTCCCCGGCCCGAGCGCAAGACCCGTGGGATCGCAATTTCCTTCCGCGTAGTAGTGGAAGCCGTTGCCCGGTGCTTCGGCGGGCAAGGTGAGCACGACCGGAGCGGCCGGGGAGCCGACGAGAATCGCGGACGCGGGAATCACGTCGAGCTCGCCGTGCGGATTGGCAGTGGTGCCGTCGTTGTTGACGTAGAAGCTTGCCGTCGCGTGGTCGTATTGGCACGCTTCCAGCCCGGCCGAGGCAGGACCGCTCGCACCGGTGCCCGGATCGGTGAACAGCATGGTGGCGATGACCTTCTGCGTGGTCACGTCGATGAACGTCGCGAACGGAGGTGTCTCCCCCGGGCTCGAGATCATGTAGATGTTGTGATCCGCGTCGTAGCAGCCCTCGTCCGCGCGCAGGCCCGAGCTGCCGCCGATCGGGATCGTGTTCACGATCGTCCACGAATTGGTGTCGACGACCTTCACCGCGTTGACGTCGCCGACGAACAGGAACGGCGTGCCGGGAATCACGTCGACGCCGTTCGGCCCCGACTTGTCGTTGTTCGCGCCTGCACACGAGGGTCCGGTGTTGCAGCCGGCGAATCCGCCCACCTGCCGCACGAGCGAGTTGGTGCGCGTATCGATCACGTCCACGGACTTGTTGTTGCGGTCGGTGAAGTAGTACAGCCCCTTCGCGCTGTCCACGGTCCCGATGTCGAACGAGAAGTTGCTGGTGGACCCGATGTTCGGTATCGCGATCTTGCCGATCACGCGCGGACCGCTTGCGCCATTGTTGTCGTTGCAGGCAGCGAGTAGCACCACGGCCGTCGCGACCGCGACGGTTGCGACACGATGGATGATCATGGCTCGTCTCCCGGTGGACGGCATCGACGCGCGTCATGCGCTCGATGCGGGCGCGATCACTGTATGCCGGTCACCTGCGGTTCACAACGCACGCGCGCACGAAAACATGCATCCATGCGCATTGCCACATGATACGAACCGCGAATGAAAGCTTCGAGCAAGCGCGCCGTCAGGCAACCGTCAGACGCGAGCGTTGCCGCGTGCCGAGTACGGGTGCACAATGTCCGCGCAGGATTGGAAGACGCGATGATCCGACGCATCGTTCTCGCAGTGATGACGCTGTGGTCGAGCTGCTGCTTCGGCGATTTCGATCACCGCGTGGCCAAGGACGAGAACGGCATCTGGTCGCGAGGCGTGCAGAACTTCGTGTATTACGGCGCCATTGCGACGCAGCTCGGTGGTGCATTGTGGTACGGCGGCGAGGACAAGCTCGGGCGCACGTTCTGGGAATCGATCGACGCCAGCGTGCTGAGCGGCGTCACGGCGGAGGTTGCCAAGCGCGCGTTCGGACGCCGGCGACCGGCGGACACGCCCGATCCCAACGACTGGTGGAACGGTAGCTGCTGCAAGAGCTTCCCGAGTGGCGAGGTGACGCTGCAGGCGAGCTTCGTCACGCCGATCATCGTCGACTACGCCGCCGACCATCCGTGGGTATGGGCGCTCGAGGTGCTGCCCGCGTACGACGCGATCGCGCGCGTCAAGAGCCAGGCGCACTGGCAAACCGACGTGCTCGCCGGCTGGGCGCTCGGCACGGGCTTCGGCTACTGGGCCGCGAAGCGCGACTCGCCGCTGTTTCTTTCGATCATGCCGCAGGGCATCGCGATCGGCATTCACACCCGATTCTGAGGCTTCGTCGCGAGCCGGTGTCGCAGAAATTCGAAGGCGATCGGCAGCAGCGAGAATGCGACGATCACCAGGACCACGATCTCGAAATGATCGCGCACGAGCGCGATGTTGCCGAACCAGTAGCCGGCGGGCACGAGCAGTCCCACCCACAGCACGGCTCCGACGACGCTGAAGGCGAGGAAGCGCGGATAGCGCATGCGGCCCACGCCGGCGACGAACGGCGCGAACGTGCGCACCAGCGGCACGAAGCGCGCCATGATGATGGTCTTACCGCCGTGCCGGGCGTAGAACGCTTCGGTGCGGTCGAAGGCCTTGCGGTTGTATATGCGCGAATGCTCGATGCGGTGCGCGTGCGCGCTCAGCGCCCGGCCGATCCAGTAGTTGCAGTTGTCGCCGCACAGCGCCGCGGCGATCAGCGTGAGCATGAGGAGCTCGACGGGAAGGTCGTTCGACGCCCACAGCGCGCCCGAGACGAACAGCAGCGAATCGCCCGGCAGGAACGGCGCCACCACGAGCCCCGTCTCGCAGAACACGATCGCGAACAGGATGGCGTAGACCCACACGCCGTACTGCTGCATGAGCGCGCCGAGCTCGGTGTCGAGGTGCGTGAGGAACGACCAGACGGTAGCGATGAATTCCAAGGGACGCCCGGCGCAAAAGGCCGCATAGATTACGCTATGGCCCGATCGGCCCTGCCGCACCTCGCGCGATGGACCTCGCTGCCGCAGTCACGCCCCGTTCCAAGCTGCCCGCCGCGGGCACGACCATCTTCACGGTCATGTCGGCGCTCGCGCAGCAACATGGCGCGGTGAATCTCGGCCAGGGCTTTCCGGACTACCCGATCGATCCGGATCTCGTCGAGCGCGTCGCCGCCGCGATGCGCGCCGGCCACAACCAGTATCCCCTGATGCCGGGCGTGATGGCGCTGCGGGAGGCCATCGCGGGCAAGGTGCAGCGGTTGTACGGGCGCGGCTACGATCCCGTCGACGAGATCACCGTCACGTCCGGAGCGACGCAGGCCATCTTCACGGCGTTGCAGGCGCTCGCGCATCCGGGCGACGAGGTGATCGTGTTCGAGCCCGCGTACGACAGCTACATTCCCTCGGTGCGACTCGCGGGCGCGACGCCGGTGCCGCTGCCGCTGACGTTTCCCGGGTTCCGCGTCGACTGGTCGTCGGTGCGCAAGGCCATCACGCCGCGCACGCGCCTGATCCTGGTCAACACGCCCAACAACCCCGGCACGAGCGTGCTGACGGCCGAGGACCTCGACGAGCTCGCCGCGCTGACCGACGGCACGCCCATCGTGATCGTCAGCGACGAGGTGTACGAGCACATGGTCTACGACGGCCGGCGCCACGAGTCGGTGGCGCGCCATCCCGCGCTCGCGGCGCGGAGCGTCGTCATCGGATCGTTCGGCAAGACGTTCCATGCCACCGGCTGGAAGGTCGGCTATGCGCTCGCGCCGCGCGCCATCACGGCCGAGATCCGTCGCGTGCATCAGTTCATGGTGTTCACCGTCAGCAGCCCGATGCAGCACGCGCTGGCGGGCTTCCTCGAGGACCCGCGGCGCTACGAGTCGCTGCCTGCATTCTTCACCGCGAAGCGCGATCTCCTGCGCCGCGCCGTCGCCGACGTGCCGCTCGATCTTCTACCCTGCGCGGGCAGCTACTTCCAGCTCGCCACCTACGCGAATGTCAGCGACGCGCCCGCCGACCGGTTCGCCGAGACGCTGGTGCGCGACTACGGCGTCGCGGTCATTCCCCTCTCCGCGTTCTATCACGACCGCACCGACCACAAGGTGATCCGCTTCTGCTTCGCCAAGAAGGAGGAGACGCTGCTCGCCGCCGCCGAGCGCCTCCGCCGCTTGATTCCCTCTCCCGCGCGCGGGAGAGGGCCAGCGTGAGGGCTACCCTGCCGCCCAGATCTCGTTCAACCTCGCCGCGAACTTCGTCCCGAGCGCCTCGTCCTCGTGCATGAAGTACACGTACGTGTGCGGCAATGCGTGCCCGCCGATGCGCGCCGCCCACGCGGCGAGGTCGGCGTCGTCGTAGTGCGTGCGCCGCAGTCGAACGTAGCCGGCATCGGACGTCGAGACGAACGGCGTGTCGCCTTCGTCGGTGTCGGTGACGCACAGCATCGCGCCGCGCTCGCGCAGCGCCTGGTACACCTCGTCGTCCTGCCACGAATGGTGGCGAAACTCGAACGCGGTGCGCCTGCCCGGGGGCAGCGACGCGAGGAAATCGACGAGGCGCGGCAGGTCCTTCTTGAGGAAAGGGGGAAGCTGGAACAGGACCACGCCGAGCTTGTCGCCGAGCGCAGCGGCGCGGCGCATGAATTCCGCGACGTGCTGCCCGGCCTCGCGCAGCCGCTTCTCGTGCGTGATGCGCCGCGGCGCCTTGAGCGTGAAACGGAAATGCGCGGGCACCTGCCCGGCCCATTGCGCGAGCACGGACTCGGCCGGCATGCGATAGAAGGTGTTGTTGATCTCGACCGTGGGCAGGCGATCGGCGTAGTAGCGCAGCATGTCGCTGCCGGGCATCTTCTCGGGGTAAAAGGGCCCGCACCACTCCTTGAAGGAGTAGCCGCTCGTGCCGGCCGTCAAGCCCTGTGCCAAGGCACTCTCACCGTAAGTACTTGATCAATGGCAAGCATTTTGGCACGATGCGTTCCCCCGGGCGGCTTCGGGCGCCCACACAGGAGCGCAACATGGCGGCGCGCGCATTGTCCTCGGTCACCGTCAGCTTCGGCATGGTCTCCATTCCGGTCAAGCTGTACGCGGCCACGCAGCCACAGTCGGCGATCTCGTTCAACCTGCTGCACGCCGCATGCGGCTCGCGGCTCAAGCAGCAGTATCTCTGCGCGCGCGAGAACGTGGTCGTCGAGCGCACGGACATGGTCAAGGGCTACGAGTTCGCCAAGGACCAGTACGTCAAGTTCACGCCGGAGGAGCTGAAGGAGCTCGAGGAAAAGGGCACGCAGACGATCGAGATCGCCGAGTTCGTCCCCGCGGACAGCATCGACCCGGTCTACTATGACAAGGCGTATTTCCTCGGGCCCGACAAGGGCGGGGCCAAGCCGTACGCCCTGCTTGCCGAGAGCATGCGCCAGACCGGCCAGACCGCCGTGGGGCGCTACGCGGCGCGCGGCAAGCAGTACATCGTGCAACTGCGCGCCGTTCCGGGCGGCATCGTGATGCAGCAGCTCCTGTATGCGCCGGAAGTGCGCTCCATTGGCGACGTCGGCATCGAGGCCGCTCCCGTGAAGGACAGCGAGCTCGCGCTCGCGAAGCAGCTCATCGGCCAGATCTCGTCGAAGGGCTTCGACGCCGCGCAGTACACGGACGACGTGCGCGAGCGCATCGAAGCCGCGATCCAGAAGAAGGTCGAGGGGCAGGAGATCGCCATTTCACCGACCGTCCCCGAAACGGGCGCGCAGGTCATCGACCTCATGCAGGCGCTTCGCGCGTCGCTCGAGAAGACGGTCGCGAAGCGCGGCCCCGCGAAGGCGGCGGAGCCCGCGCCTGCGCAGTCCGAGGCGGCCGAGCGCAGGCCGCCGCGCAAGGCGACGCCGGCGCAGGCGCAAACGCGACGCAAAGCCGCGAAGGGGTGATGGCGACGTCGTGACGCAAGGGTATTCGCTGCGCGACGTCGGCAGGCTGCTCGGTCTTTCGCGTTCGATCGTCTACGGTCTCATCGACGCCGGCTTCGTGTCGCCGGCGCGCGGGCCGCGCCGGGAATACCGCTTCTCGTTCCAGGACCTCGTGGTGCTGCGCGCGGCACAGGCGCTCACCGAGGCGAGCATTCCGCCGGCGCGCATCCGGCGCTCGCTGCGCCGCCTGCGCAGCCAGCTTCCCGACGAGATTCCGCTCGCCGGCCTGCGCATCGAAGCCGTCGGCGACACCGTCGTCGTGACCACGGGCGATGCCCAGTGGCAGCCGGACACGGGGCAATACGTGCTGCAGCTCGGCGTCGCGTCGCCCGGCGGACGACTCGCGTTCCTCGAGCGGTCGCGCGCGGCGGGCCCCAGCGTCGACTGGTTCTCGCAGGCGCTGCGGCTCGAAGCCACGAAGCCGGACGAGGCTTGTGCCGCCTATCGTGCCGCGGTGACCGCGGATCCGCGGCACTGCGACGCCTACGTCAATCTGGGACGGCTCCTGCACGAGCGCGGCCGCGTGCAGGAAGCCGAGGTCGTCTACCGCGACGGGCTCGCGCATTGCGGCGCGGACGGCACGCTGCTCTACAACCTCGGCGTGCTGCAGGAGGACCTCGGCCAGGATCGCGCGGCGGCGGACAGCTATCGCAAGGCGCTCGCGGCCGAGCCGAATTTCGCCGACGCGCACTACAACCTCGCGCGGTTGTGCGACGCGCACGGCCTGCAGCAGGAAGCGCTGAGGCACTGGAGCGCGTATCGCAAGCTGTCGGTCTGATGGCCCTCCGCATCCTTTTCATCGGCAACAGCTTCACCCAGCGCAATCAGTTGCCGCGCCTCGTCCGGCAGCTCGCTGCGGCCGCGGAACCCGCGGTCGACGTCGAGTACAAAATGATCATGGCGGGCGGCGCGAGCCTGCGCCGGCACTGGAATGGCGGTGTCGCGCAAGCAGCGCTCGCGCAGGAACCCTACGATTTCGTCGTGCTGCAGGAGCAGTCGACGCTTCCGATCAAGAACGCCGTGCGCTATCACGAGAACGTCAGGCTGTTCGACCCGCTGATCGCGCAGCATGGCGCGCGCATGGTGCTGTACCTCACCTGGTCGCGGCGGCACGTGCCCGGGGCGCAGGCGCAGCTCACGAAGGCCGCGCAGGACATCGCCGCGCAGACCCAGGCGCGCGTGGTGCCGGTCGGCATCGTCTGGCACGAGGCGCTCGCGCGGCATCCCGAGCTGCCGCTCTACGCGGACGACGGCAGCCATCCGACCGCGACGGGGTCGTACCTGGCCGCGTGCGTCTTCCTCGTGGCGCTGCTCGACCGGCAGCCGAGAGACTGGTCGGTTTCGGATGCGTTGAAGATCGATCGCGCGACTGCGGCCACGCTGCATGCGCTCGCGTGGGAGGCGCGCGCGACGCAATGACCGAGCGCGTCGATTGCGTGGTGGTGGGCGCGGGCGTCATCGGGCTCGCGATCGCGCGCGAGCTCGCGGCCGCGGGACGCGAGGTGATCGTCCTTGAGGCCGAGGACGCCATCGGCATGCACACGAGCTCCCGCAACTCCGAAGTGATCCACGCCGGCCTTTATTATCCGAGCGGCTCGCTCAAGGCGCGGCTCTGCGTCGAGGGCCGCGATCGGCTCTATGCGTACTGCGCTTCGCGCGGCATCGCGCATCGTCGCATCGGCAAGATCGTCGTCGCGACCGACGCCACGGAGCTGGCGGCGGTGCAGGCGACCATGACGCAGGCGCACGCGAACGGCGTGCCCGGACTGGCGTGGCTCACGCGCGAGCAGATCGGCGAGCTCGAGCCGGCGGTGCAATGCGTCGGGGGGTTCCTGTCCCCGTCGACGGGGATCGTCGACAGCCATGCGTTGATGCTCGCGCTGCAGGGCGATGCGGAGCGCGACGGCGCGACGCTCGCCTTCCGCGCGCCGGTGGAAGCGGGGGAGATCCGCGACGGCGGCGCGCTCGTGCACGTGGGCGGCAGCGAGCGCGTCTCGCTCGACGCCCGCACGCTCGTCAACGCGGCGGGATTGCGTGCGCCCGACGTGGCGCGCTCCATCGCGGGGTTCCCGACCGCGCGCGTTCCGCCGCGCTACTTCGCCAAGGCGCACTACTTCACGCTCGCGGGACGATCGCCGTTCTCGCGGCTGATCTACCCCGTCGCGAGCCGCACGTTCCTCGGCGTGCACGTGACGCTCGACCTCGCGGGCCAGGCGCGCTTCGGCCCGGACATCGAATGGGTCGACACGCTGGACTACGGCTTCGACGAATCGCGTGCGGCGCAGTTCTACGCGTCGGTGCGGCGCTATTTCCCGGCGCTTCACGACGGCGCGCTTCAACCCGGGTACACGGGTATCCGGCCGAAGATCTCCGGTCCGCGCGATCCCGCGGCGGATTTCATGATCGAGGGCCCGCGCGAACACGGCGTGGCCGGCGTGGTCAACCTCTTCGGCATCGAATCACCGGGACTGACGTCGTCGCTCGCGATCGGCACGCATGTCGCGGATATGCTGCGCTCGTAGCGTAACGATGCGGCATGCCGCTCGGCCCTGATACCACCATGACACCGGAAGCGCTCGCGTGCGGCCAGCGCGCGCTCGTGCAGGACGCCGCGTGGGCGAGCCTCGCCGGCGCGCTGTACGGCGGGGTCATGCTCGTCGGCTTCGCGCTCGCCCTCGGCGCGAGCCCTTTCGTGATCGGCCTCCTCGCCGCCATTCCGCTGATCTCGCAGGCGGCGCAGGTCCCGGCCATCGCGCTCGTCGAGCATGTGCGCAAGCGCAAGCGCATCGTCGTCACCGCGGTGACGCTCGCGCGCGTGCTGATCCTTTCGCTCGCCATCATTCCGTTCCTGCCGATCGGCAGCGCGCGCCTCACGTACCTGGTGGTCGCGCAGTTCGGCGTGACGGTTCTCGGTGCGGTGACCGCGTGCGCGCTCAACTCGTGGCTGCATCAATTGCTGCCGCGCGAAGGCCTCGGCGCGTTCTTCGCGAAGCGGCTGTTCTGGGCGACCGCCGTGTCGTGCGTCGGCACGCTCGCCGCCGGCCATACGGTCGATCACTGGCCGACGAGCGAGCACATCCAGGCGTACTCGGTCACCTTCGGCGCGGCGGCGCTCGCCGGCTTCGTGAGCTCGTGGTTCCTGTCACGCGTCCCCGAGCCGGCGATGACCGACGCCGGGCCGGCCGGGAGCATCGTGTCGAAGATCGCCGCGCCGTTCCGTGACCGCGGCTTTCGCAGCGTGCTCGTCTACATCGCCTCGTGGAACGTGGCGTCGAACATGGGGGCGCCCTTCCTCGCGGTATACCTGCTGCAGCAGATGGGCTACGCGCTCAGCACGGTCACCACGCTGTGGGTCACGAGCCAGGTCGCCAACGCGCTCACGCTGTACCTGTGGGGCCGGCTGTCCGACCGCTTCTCGAACAAGGCGATCCTGGACGTCGCCTTGCCGCTGCACTTCCTGTGCATCCTGTGGCTCGCGGTGGTCGCGAACTTCGGCGGACACTGGTACACGCTGCCGGTGCTGTATGCGATCCATCTCGCGATGGGCGCGGCCGGCGGCGGCATCGGTCTCGCCACCGGCAATCTCGGGCTGAAGCTCGCGCCCCAGGGGCAGGGCACGGCCTATCTCGCGGCGATCGGCCTCATGGCCTCCGTGATGGGTGGCGTCACGGCCATCATCGGCGGCGCGCTCGCGCAATGGTTCCAGTCGGCGCAGCTCTCCGTGATCGTGCACTGGGAGACCGTCGCGCACAGCGGCGAGGTCGCGCTGCTCGAGTTCTCGCGCTGGCAGTTCCTGTTCGTCATCTCCGCGATGCTGGGGCTCTACGTGCTGCACGCGCTGTCGCGCATCACGGAGGGCACCGAGACGAGCCAGCGCGTCGTCATGCAGCATTTCGCGCTCGAGGCCTTGCGCACCGTCAACGCCATCTCGTCGGTGGCCGGTCCGCTCGGCAACCTCTTCTCGTTCGGCCGGCTGATCGAGCGGCGTCTCTATGCGCGCCGCGCGGAGCCGCCCAATCGAGCTTCGGCGCCGCGCGAGTAGCTTCCGGCCGCCTCGCTTGTCGAGCGCGCGGCGTTTGATTTGTCGGGCGCATTCGACTAGTGTGGGCGGCGGCCGGCGCCGCCCGTTGTTCACGGTGCCCGGCATCCGATCCCGACCAGGAGTGCATCGATGAGAATGAAGTTGACCACGTGGATCTTCCTCGCGATGCTGGCCGGGATCGGAGTGGGGTGGATGTGCCACGCGCTGCTGCCGACGCCCGAGTCGGCGAAGACCGTGGCGGGCTACATCTCGCTCCTCACCGACATCTTCCTGCGGCTGATCAAGATGATCATCGCGCCGCTCGTGTTCTCGACGCTCGTGGTGGGCATCGCGCACATGGGCGACACCAAGGCCATCGGCCGCATCGGCGCGAAGACGATGGCATGGTTCATCTGCGCCTCGCTGATGTCGCTCCTGCTCGGCCTGGTCCTGGTCAACGTGCTGCGGCCGGGTGACGCGCTCGACCTGCCGCTGCCCGACGCGGGCGCCTCGTCGACCCTGAAGACGTCCTCGCTGTCGCTGAAGGAATTCGTCACGCACCTCGTGCCGCGCAGCGTGTTCGAGGCGATGGCCAACAACGAGATCCTGCAGATCGTCGTCTTCTCGGCCTTCTTCGGCGGCGCCGCGGCTTCGTTCGGCGAGAAGGCCCGCGCCGTGATCGACTGGGTCGAGCAGGTGTCGCACGTGATGCTGAAGATCACGGCGTACGTGATGGCCCTCGCGCCGATCGCCGTGTTCGCCGCGATGGCCTCGGTCGTGACCACGCAGGGCCTCGGCATCCTGTGGACGTACGGCAGGTTCATGGGCGAGTTCTACCTCGGCATCCTGCTGCTCTGGGGCGTGCTCACCGTCGCGGGCTTCCTCTTCCTCGGGCCACGGGTCCTGCGACTGGTCGCGCTGATCCGCGAGCCGATCCTCCTCGCGTTCAGCACGGCGAGCAGCGAGGCTGCCTATCCCAACACGCTCGAGCAGCTCGAGCGCTTCGGCGCGAGCAAGAAGATCACGAGCTTCGTGCTGCCGCTCGGCTACTCGTTCAATCTCGACGGCTCGATGATGTACTGCACGTTCGCCACGATGTTCATCGCGCAGGCGTACGACATCGGCCTCACGATCGGCCAGCAGCTCACCATGCTGCTGCTGCTGATGGTCACGAGCAAGGGCATGGCGGGCGTGCCGCGCGCGTCGCTGGTCGTGATCGCGGCCACGCTGGCGACGTTCAACATTCCCGAAGCGGGCCTGCTGCTGATCATGGGCATCGACCAATTCCTCGACATGGGCCGCTCCGCGACGAACGTGGTCGGCAACAGCCTCGCAACCGCAGTGGTCGCCAAATGGGAGGGCGAGCTCAAGCCCGAGGCGCAGGCGCAGGCCGAGGTCGACGCCGACGAGGGCCTGCCCGCGCCGGCGTGATGACGCAAGGAGCACCGAGCATGGCAAGGCGCATGATGCAGCAGGCGGCGCTCGCTGCGGCCGCGCTTGCGCTGGCGGTGTGCTGCGGCGTGGCGTTCGCGCAGGACGCCGCCGGCGTCGAGAAGCTGGCCGGGACGCTACGCAAGGTGAAGGCGTCGGGCACCGTGACGATCGGCTTTCGCGATGCCTCGGTGCCGTTCTCGTACGTCGGGCCCGGGCGCAAGCCCATCGGCTATTCGATCGATCTTTGTCTCGCCATCGTGGAGCAGATGAAGGACGACCTCGGCGTCGATGCGCTGCAGGTGAACTACGTCTCCGTGAATCCGCAGAACCGCATCGCGATGGTGACCGGCGGGACGGTCGACCTCGAGTGCGGCCAGACGACCAACAACGCGGAGCGGCGCAAGTCGGTCGCGTTCTCGCCGATCATCTTCGTGAGCGGCACCAAGCTGCTGGTGCGCCGCCCGGTGAAGATCCGTTCCTACCGCGATCTTCGCAACGCGACCGTCGTGGCCGTCGAGGGCACCACCAACGAGGCGGCGATCCGCGCGATCGAGCACAGGGAGCGGCTGGGCATCAAGGTCGTGCCGGTGCGCGACAACGACCAGGCGCTCCAGGCGCTGCAAACGCGCAAGGCCGACGCATGGGCCGGTGACGACGTGGTGCTCTACGCCTCGGCGGCCGAGGCGAAGACCGGCGCCGAGCTGGCGGTCGTCGGCGATTTCATCTCCTACGATCCGTACGGCATCATGTACCGGCGCGACGATCCTCAGCTCGAGGCGCTCGTGCAGCGCACCTTCGAGCAGCTCGCCGAGAGCCGCGAGCTCGCGCGAATCTACGAGCAATGGTTCCTGCGCAAGCTGCCTTCGGGCACGACGCTGCGTGTCGCGATGAGCCCGCAGCTCCAGTCGATCTTCGAGGGACTGGGCCAGCCGACGGAGTGATGCCATGGCGAGCGCCACTCGCCTGCGCTGTCGCTCTTCACGCCGAGGCACTCCAGCGTCGCGGCGAGCTTGTGCGCGAACGCGACGCTCGCGCGATTGCGGTCTTCGCGGTGCACGGGAATGATGCGCCGAACCGAAGCCGGCCGCTCGCTCATCACCACGATCATGTCGCCGAGCGCGATGGCCTCGGGGACGTCGTGCGTGACGAACATGACCGAGGGCCGGTAGCGCTCGAGCAGGGCGAGAAGGTCCTGCTGGCGCTAGGTGCGTGAAGGCGTCGACCGCGGCGAACGGCTCCTCGAGCCTGTCGATTTCCGCTTACATTTGTTTCTTGCGATTACCATGTGTATTCTGCATCCGTTGCGGCTGGATGCAAAAGGCCGCGTCGGGGAACGAGCACGGTGCGCGCCGCGGTATTGCAGGACATCCGGAACATCCGCCTCGCGGACGTGCCGCTGCCCGCGGCGGGAGAGCACGAGCTGCTCGTGCGCGTCAAGGCAGTCGGCGTCTGCGGAAGCGACATCCACTCGTATCTCGAGGGCAGCACGACGGGGCGCGCGCGCGTGCGCCCGCTCGTGCTCGGGCATGAGCTCGCCGCGTTGATCACGCCCGACGCGGCCGCCCGCACGGGCCTTGCGGAGGGCACGCTGGTCGCCGTCGATCCGGCGTGGCCGTGCGGCGCGTGCGAATGGTGCCATCGCGGCCACACGAACCTCTGCCCGAACGTGAGGTTCCTCGGCTACGCG
Organism: Casimicrobiaceae bacterium; assembly: GCA_036406955.1. Taxonomy (GTDB): domain Bacteria; phylum Pseudomonadota; class Gammaproteobacteria; order Burkholderiales; family Casimicrobiaceae; genus VBCG01. The sequence continues at coordinate 4,164 of DASXAF010000011.1, read as the reverse complement.
CCCAACGACGGCGCGATGGCCGAGTACGTCGCCGTGCCGCCTTCCGCGCTGCACCCGGTGCCGCCGCAGATCGGCCCCGCAGGCGCGGTGCTGCTCGAGACGCTCGGCGTCGCGATCCACGCGATCGATCTCGCGAAGGTGCGGCTCGGCGAAACGGTCGCGGTGCTCGGCTGCGGACCGGTCGGCCTGCTGCTCGTGCAGGTTGCGCGGCTCGCAGGCGCAGGTCGCATTCTCGCGGTCGATCCGGTCGGCTATCGTGCCGCGCTGGCGCGGGATCTCGGCGCGAACGACGTGTTCGGGTCGTACGAGGGCATTGCGCCGGCCACCGAGGGTCGTGGCGCCGATCTCATCATCGAAGCGACCGATTCGCCGCTCGGCCTCGAGCACGCGGCGCACGCAAGCCGCATCGGCGGCCGCATCGTGATGGTCGGCATCCCCGAGCACAACCAGTACACGCTGAGCGCCGCCGAAGCGCGTCGCAGGGGACTCACGATCAAGTTCTCGCGCCGGATGCCCGAGGTCTACCCACGCGCAATCGCGCTCGCGGCGAGCGGCCGCGTGAAACTCGCGCCGCTCGCATCCCACCATTTCAAATTGGAGGAAGCCGCTTCGGCCTTCGAGATGCAGGCGGCGCGGCGCGACGGCATCATCAAGGCCATCATCTACCCCTGATCCGGGGCTTCTACGCGGCTGCGAGCGGGCGCCAGCCGCTGCCGGCGAGGAATCGCGACCAGCACGGCCGGCCGTCGTCGAGCACGGCCGCGATGGCAACCGTATCGTCGACCACGGTTGCGCTCACGCCCCCGAGCCGGTGCACGGCTGCATTCGCATCGACCACGTCCAGCGTCGACCAGGACGCGCCCGCTGCGATCGATCGGAACGCCCCGTGGAGGCGAAGATCGGCGCCGATGACGATCGCGGCGAGTTGCGTCGAGGTCGCGACGAGCGCCACCGGGCCGCGACCGGCGAGCGCGACGTTCGCGTCGACCGCGGCGAACGGCTGCAGCGACGGCGGCACAAGGCTGAGCTCGGTGAACTGCAGCACGCCGTTCGCGTCCGCTGCGATCGCGACGAGGCCGAACGGCGTGGCCACGAGCGCCGGGCGCACGGCGGGATCGAGCACGACGTTCGGCGTGACCGTCACCGGCGGGGTCCAGCCGGTGCCGATCGTCGCGAGCGACGTGCCGCGCGCGGCGCGCATGTTGCCGCCGTCGTCGATTGCGATCACATCCATCGTCCCGTCGCCGTGCGTCACGAGCGCGGGCCCGGCGCAGCGCGCAAAGCGCGCGAGGCCGTCGATCAATACGGGACTGCCGAGGCCGGTGGCGAGATGCAGGCTCGCATCGCCCTGCAGCGAAACGAGACGGCCGACTGGGTCGATGCCCACGACGACCAGCGTGTCGACGAGCGGCCGCACGATGGCAATGTCGTGCGCCGGCGCGAGCGTGTCGTGTGGCGCGCGCACCGGCGACAGCCGGCCGAGCTGACCGAGCGTATCCCAGAACACGTGGTGCACCTCGCCCTCGGGGCCGAGCGCGACGACGTCGACGACGGTGCGCGGCTCGACCGTCTCGGGCGACCCGATCGCGGCCGGCTGCTGGGGACTGAGGGCAAGCGTCGCGTCGGGCGCATCGAGCGGAATGCGGTCGCCCCACAGCGAGGCCGAGCGCCATTCGCGTCGCACCAGCGTGTCGTCGTCGTCGAGATGAACGAGCGTCATCGCGTCCGGTCCCTGCGACAGCAGCGTCGGCGGCAGCGCGCGCGCGCAACTCAGGCGCCGCGCGATGCGGCGCAGGTCGGGCATCGAGCCGATGCCGCCCGGCAAGCCACTGCCCGTCGAAGCGCCGAGCGTCGCGTCGCGCAGCAGGCGGCGGATGTCGGTCGGCAACAGCACCTGCGTCGTCTTCGCGATCATCATGCCCTGGATCGCGCAGCACACGCCCGCGACGATCGCAGATGCGGCAGACGTCCCGCTGAAGTCCTCATAGCCGCTCGGCGCGCCCGACGGCGCACGAACGGCGACACCGGCAGCGAAGCAGTCGACGCGCGAGCCGAACGTCGAGAACGTGCGCCGCCACACGGGATTCGCGACCTCGCCGCTCGGCGCGCCGGCGCCCACGACGATGGCGCGCGAATCGACGAACGCGGGGTTCGCGGGTTGCACGTGGGCGAAGAACGTGAACGCGTCGAGGTCGACGCCGCCGTTGCCCGCGGGCTCCACGACCGTGATGCCGAAGAAGGTCGCGAGGCGAATCGCCTTCTGCGTCTGGCGATCGAATTCCCAGAGGATGTCGGGGTCGTTCGACCCGGCGAAGAACGGCAGCGCCTGCTCGATCAACACGACGCCGCCGGGCCCCACCGCCGCGGCAGCGGCTGCGATCGCTGCGGCGGGATTGACGTTGCCGCCCGCGCGCTCGGTCGTCACGAGGAAGCCGCGCGCGTCGGGCGCGATGCCGACGATGCCGACGCCGTTGTCGCTGGCGGCGACGATGCCAAGCACCGCGGTGCCGTGCGTCGGATCGTGGTCCGCGCCGAACGTCGACGCGCGCTGGATCGATGCGATCACGAGGTCGTCGTGGTTCAGCTCCCACCCGTTCTCGATGTCGGCGAACGGCACGCCCGCGCCGGTGCCACCTTCGATCTGCCACGCGTGGATCGCGTCCACGCCGCCCGGCGAGCGCAGCACCTGGAACGTCCCCGCCATCTCGCCGTTCGTGCCCCAGCCGATCACGCTCGCGTTCACCGGCGCCGGACGTACGTCGGCGAGCACGACGAACGGCAGCGCCGCCAACGCATCGCGAACGGCCGCCGCGACCGCGTCGTCGCACGCGACCGAGAACGACGTGAAAGGATTGGGCGGCTCGTCGCCGGACATGCGAACGATGTCGACCATGTCGGCGAGCACGTCGAGGTCGATCGTCGAGAAGAGCGGCGACAGCGTGAGGCCCGGGAACACCGCGAGCACCGCATCCCATGCGTCGCGCAACTCGCCCTGCAGGCCCGCTTCCGCACCCTCGGCGTAGTCGAGCGCGAGGTCCTCGACGATCTCGAGGTCGACGTGCGCGTCAGCCATCGCCGTCGTCCTGCGCATCTTCGGCGAGCACGTCGAAGCGAAGATGCGACGTCGGTGGAGCGGTGAGCGGACGCGCGCTGCGCTCGACCCACAGCACCGGCCTGCCGGTCGTGTCGCGCGCGAGCATCGCGCGCCGCTGCAGCCTCACGCCGCTGCTCGGGATCGCGCGCGACGCGACGACGTGACCGCGGCCTGCGCCGGCACCCGAGGGTCCGCCGATGAGGCGCGAGCGCGGTCCAGGCCGCGGCCGCGGGTGTTCGCCGCTCAACTCGGCGACGATGCCCTGCTCCCATGCACCGAACAAGCCGCCGCCGTCGTTGCGCCGGTACGGATGCCAGTGCATCGGCAGCGTCGTCGACGGGAGATAGCGGAACTGCCGCGTGCCCGTGCGCTCCGTTTCGCGCACGGCCTGCGCGGCATCCGTGTTGTCCAGGAGGGCGATGCCGTCGGCGCGCACCTCGATGCCCCACGCGAGGTTCGCGTCCTCGTCGACGCCGAGATGGATCTCGTCGAGCAGCGGTCCCGCTTGCGCCGCGACGACGACCGGCCAGACGACGAGCGCGCTGCGATCCAGGCCGCGCGTGCGGTACATCGACCATGCGGACGCACCCGCGTCGGGCGGCGCTGCAAGCGGCCATTCCTGTCCGAAGCTGTCGGTTACGACGACGTTGTCGAGGCGGATCACCTGTCCCGCCGAAGCCGCCGCCGTTCCCTGCTCGGTCACCGGCGGCGGTACGGGCATCCAGAACCAGTCGTCCGAGTGCGCGAGCACGACGTCGAGCAACAGCATCGAGCCGAGATGCGAGCGATCCGGCGCGAAGCCGCCGATGTCGACGTCGTCGTCCTCGATCTGCCACCAGCGCGGATTCGGCGCACCCGGATACGTCAGGCGGCTTGGAAGCACGGCCATCGTTCGCGTCGTCGCGGGCTTCGGCGTCCGCACTTGCGCGGTGCCGCTCGCGCCGTCGACCGAGTACCAGTCGACGTCGCCGCCGTCGTGATCGGGCACGATCAGCCGTTGACGATCGGCGGTGAACGGCGCGTGATAGCAGAACTCGCCGGGCGACCAGCGATCGGCGGGCGGCGACGGC
>DASXAF010000010.1:0-49041 GCA_036406955.1 Casimicrobiaceae bacterium | reverse complement strand
AGACGATGCTGGCCGAAGAGGTGGCGCGCGCCCTCGGGCGGCCCCTCTTGCAGTGGCACATCAAGTCGACGACCAAGGCGCAGCAGGGGCTGTACGAATACGATGCGGTCTCCCGTTTGAGGGATTCGCAGCTCGGCGACGAGCACGTCGCCGACATCGCGCACTACATCAAGCGCGGCGTGCTGTGGGAGGCGTTCGAGTCGGAGACGCCGGCGGTCGTGCTGATCGACGAGATCGACAAGGCCGACATCGAGTTTCCGAACGATCTGCTGCGCGAGCTCGATCGCATGGAGTTCTACGTCTACGAGACGCACGAGACCATCGTGGCGAAGCGTCGGCCGCTCGTGGTCATCACGTCGAACAACGAGAAGGAGCTGCCCGACGCGTTCCTGCGCCGCTGCTTCTTCCACTACATCCGCTTCCCGGACCGCGAGACGATGACCGCCATCGTCGACGTGCACTTTCCCGGCCTGAAGAGAGCGCTCCTCGCCGAGGCGCTCGAGGTGTTCTTCGAGTTGCGCGAGGTGCCCGGGCTCAAGAAGAAGCCTTCGACCTCGGAGCTCCTCGACTGGCTGAAGCTGTTGCTCGCCGAGGACATACCGCCCGAGGTGCTGCGCAGCAAGGACAAGAAGGTCGTCGTCCCGCCGCTTCACGGCGCGCTCCTGAAGAACGAGCAGGACGTGCACCTGTTCGAGCGTGTCGTGTTCATGGCGCGCCGATGAACGGGACCGATGAGCCAGCCCAAAAACGACTCCGACCCCGTTTTTCGCATCGAGCCCGTCGTCCTGCGCGGCCGCCACGCGACGCTCGAGCCGCTCGCCCGCGCGCACGAAGCCGCCGTGAAGGCCGCCGCAGCCGACGGGGAGCTGTGGCGGCTCTGGTATACCTCGGTGCCGTCGCCCGAAGGGACGTCCCGGTGGCTCGACATCGCGCTCGACATGCGCGAGCAGCAGGGGGCGATGCCGTTCGTCGTACGGGACAACACGACCGGCGACATCGTGGGCAGCACGCGCTATTTCAACGTCGATGCCGCCAACCGGCGGCTCGAGATCGGGTCCACGTGGTACGCCAGGCGAGCGCAGCGCACCGCGATCAATACCGAGTGCAAGCTCCTTCTCCTGACGCACGCCTTCGAGACGCTGCAATGCATCGCGGTCGAGTTCCGCACGCACTGGTTCAACCATGCGTCTCGCGCGGCGATCGCGCGCCTCGGCGCGAAGCAGGATGGCGTGCTTCGAAACCACCAGCTGATGCCCGACGGCAGCCGGCGCGACACCGTGGTATTCAGCATCGTCGACGGCGAATGGGCTGCCGTGAAGCGGCACTTGGAGTTCCTGCTGGAGAAGCCGCGCTGACCGCGCCATGCTCACCGGCTTTTTCCTGCACCTCAAGTCGTTCCGCCTGCCGGTCTCGACACGCGAGTTCCTGACGCTGCTCGAAGCGCTGGAGCGGCGCGTGGTGTCGCTGTCGATGGACGACTTCTACCTGCTCGCACGCACGACGCTGATCAAGAACGAGGAGCACTTCGACCGCTTCGACCTCGCGTTCGGCAGCTACTTCAAGGGTGTCGAGGGGATCTTCGACATTCGCGCGGAAATACCCGAGGAATGGCTGCGCGCCGAGTTCCTGCGCCATTTCACCGACGAGGAACGGCGGCAGATCGAGGCGATGGGCGGCCTCGACACGCTGATGGAGACGTTCCGCAGGCGCCTCGCCGAGCAGCGCGAACGACATGCGGGCGGGCGCCGATGGATCGGCACCGGCGGCACGAGCCCGTTCGGCGCGTACGGATACAACCCCGAAGGCATTCGCGTCGGCCCGGAGGGCTCCGGTGCGCGCACCGCCGTGAAGGTGTGGGACGAGCGCAGCTTCCGCAATCTCGACGGCGACGTCGAGCTCAACACGCGCAACATCAAGGTCGCGCTGCGCCGCCTGCGTCGCTTCGCGCGCGAGGGCGTGCCCGACGAGCTCGACCTCGACGGCACCATCGACGGCACGGCGCGCAATGCGGGCTATCTCGACCTGCGCATGCAGCCCGAGCGGCGCAATCGCGTGAAGGTCCTGCTGTTCCTCGACATCGGCGGCTCCATGGATCCGCACGTCACGCTGTGCGAGGAGCTCTTCTCCGCGGCGCGCGCGGAGTTCCGGCACCTCGAGACGTTCTACTTCCACAACTGCATCTACGATCACGTGTGGAAGGACAACCGGCGGCGGCGCAACGAGCGCACGAGCACGCTCGAGCTGATCCGCACCTACGGTCCCGACTGGAAGGCGATCGTCGTGGGCGACGCCGCGATGAGCCCCTACGAGCTCACGCACGCCGGCGGAAGCGTGGAATACGTGAACGACGAGCCGGGCATCGTCTGGCTCACGCGCATCTTCCAGCACTTCCGCAGCGTCATCTGGTGGAACCCGGAAGCCGCGCGCGGCTGGGAGTACACGCGCTCCACGCAAATGATCCTGCAGGCGCTCGGCCCGCGCATGTACCCGCTCACGCTCGACGGCATCGCGCGCGGGATCGACGCATTGCGCAAGTGAGCGAAACGCGGCGCACGTTCGTCAAGACCGCAACCCCGCGCACGCGTCTCGACGCCGAGGCCGACGGCCTCGCCGCGTTGCGCCCCACGGGCACCGTGCGCGTGCCCGAAACCCTCGCTCAGGGCGAACGCGGGCTCACCCTGGAGTGGGTGGACCTGCGGCCGCTCGACGCGCGCTCGGGCGCAGCGCTCGGCAGCGCACTCGCGGCGTTGCATCACGCGGCGGCGGGCGAACGCTTCGGCTGGCATCGCGACAATTTCATCGGCCCGACGCCGCAGCGCAACGCCTGGTGTACAGAATGGGCCGAATTCTTTCGCGAGCGCCGCCTGCGCCCGCAGTTCGAGCTCGCTGCGGCGAACGGCCACGGCGGCGCGCTGCAACGCGACGGCGACAGGCTGCTCGATCGCGTCGACGCGTTGCTCGCCGGCCACGACCCGGCGGCGTCGCTGCTGCACGGCGACCTCTGGGGCGGCAACGCGGGTGCGTTGCCCGACGGCACGCCGGTGATCTTCGATCCCGCCGTCTACATCGGTGATCGCGAGAGCGACGTGGCGATGACGGAGCTGTTCGGACGCTTACCGGAGAGCTTCTACGCCGCGTACCGCGACGCGTATCCGCTGGACCACGACTACGCCCTGCGCCGCGAGCTCTACAACCTCTACCATCTGCTCAATCACCTCAACCTCTTCGGCGAGGCGTACCGCGTGCGTTGCGGGCGCGCAGTGGCCAGTCTGCTCGCGCAGACGCGCTAGTCGCGGGTGGCCGGCGGCGCATACCACCGGTCTTCCGGAACGATCTTCGGCTCGGAAGGATCGCCGAGGTAATGCGGCGACATGATCTGCACGCCGTGCTCGTTGAAGAGGTCCTGGATCGCCTCGTGCAGCGTGCTGAGGATCTCGGCGCGCGAGCGCGGGTCGCTCGCCGTCGCCTGGCACACGAGCCGGTACTCGACGTAGAAATCGGACAGCGCGGTCTGGTACACGCACGGCCTGGGCTCGGCGAGTATTCCGCTCACGCGGGATGCCGCTTCGACGAGCAGCGCATGCACCTGCCGCCACGGCACGTCGTAGCCGATGGTCACCGTAGTGTCGGCGATGTAGCCCTGGCCCACGACCGTGCGCGAATAATTCTTGACGACGCTCGACAGCACGAGCGCGTTCGGCAGCGTCACTTCCTCGCCGAGCCCCGTGCGAATGCGCGTGACGTACGTGCGCAATTCGACGACGGTGCCTTCCTGATCGCCGATGCGCACGTACTCGCCCTGGCGCAACGTGCGCGAGTACATGAGAATGAGCCCGCTCGCGGCCTGTCCGACGACGCTCGCGCCGCCGAGCGACACCATGAGGCCGATCAGGACCGACAGGCCCTTGAACGCGTCGGAGCCCGATCCGGGGATGTAGGGATACGCCATGACCAGCGCGAACAGCCACACGGCGACCGACACGATGCGTCGCGTCGGCTGGGCCGAATCCGCGTCGACCCAGTCGACGTGGATGCGCTTGCTGCGCACGCCGTCGAAGAAATGACCCAGCGTTGCGACGATCCATCGTGCGACCACGAGGATCAGCGCGACGATGACGAGGTCGGGCGCGGCGTGCGCGGCCGCCGCCAGGAACCCGAGCGCGGTTTCGCCGGTGAAGGCGTTGAGCTGCTCGCTCCAGGGGCGCGTGTACGGGAAGAGACCGAGCACGAAGCCGAGCCACTCGTACGTCAGAACGATCAGCAGCACCCAGCCCGCGATGCGCACGAGGCCACGCACGAGCGACAGCATGCGTTCGCGCTGCAGCAGCTCGGCGCCGCCGACGCGCAGCCGCCCGGTCTTCTCGCGGGCGAACCGCAGCGTGCGGCGCATCACGAAGCTGCCGAGCCGCAGGAGCGTCCAGAACACCAGCGCGTACACGAGCGTCGCGCCGGCCGCCCATAGCAGCGCCGTCAGCATGAAGCGCGTGCTGCGCGCCTCGCGGGTCTCGGCGATCGCCTGCTCGAGCGCGTGAACGGCCTGCGGCACGACGGACTCCATCGCGTCCGCGGCGAGCGGATCGACGTCTTCCTTCGCCAGGACGAACGCGAGCGCGCCGTCGATCTTGAACACCGTGCCCTGGGGTGCCTCCTCGGTGGTGACCTGCCCGGGGCCTCCACGCCCGAGCAGCATCACGATGCGATCATGCGCGATCTGGGCGCGCTCGTCGGCGGGCACGCCGAGGAACGTCGACTGCAGGCGCACGATCGGCCGATTGAACACGACGAGCTCGGCGCCCGGCCGGGGCGGCGCCTTCGCGGCGGATGCAGCGACGTGCACGGGCGCCGGCGCCTGGGCGAGCGAGATGCCGCTCAGCAGGAGCGCGAGCGATGCGACGGCAAGCGCGCGCCAACGTCGGATGTGCGTGTCCATCGAGGCCTTCGCGGGGGCCGCCCGGGGCGGCAATCGCGCGTAGCATACCGAGTGACGTCGACACGACAAGGAGTGAACGATGGCTGCCCGATATTTCGCGATCGCAGGTGTCGCGCTGGTGTCCACCGGCGCGCTGGCCGCCGAGAAGGTCGGCCCGACCTGGAGCGAGATCACCGGCGCGCAGTACACGCGGACGAAGCTCAACCGCATGCAGGGCATCGTCAAGGACATCGACGGTGAGGACACGCTGAAGAAGGTCACCAAGATCCGGCCGGGGGACCACGTCATCCGGTTGCAGTCGCCGACGCGCAAGGGCAGCTCCGGCAGCGATCAGAACGTCAAGCTCACCGTCGAGCCCTGCAAGCGCTACTACCTCAACGCGCAATTCGCGTCGAGCGTGGGCAAGGACTGGGAGCCGGTCGTCGACCACGTGGAGTCGATCCCCGGCTGCAAGATGCCGTAAGGGTCAGACCGGCGGCGGCGCGTCCGGCGGCGGAATGCTCGAAGGGTTCGTCTCGGGCGGCGCGTAGCCGCCCGTCGGCGCGCTCGGCGCCGGATAGGAGTAATACCGCGGCGCCATCCGGACCGGCACCTTGTTGCCGTGCGCGTACATGCACTGCATGTAGGCGCCGTCGTATTGCCGCTGCAGGTCGTACGACGCGTATCCGAGCGTGTTCGCGCCGTACGCGCTGCCGAAGAGCAATCCCGTCGCGGCGCCGATGGCGGCCCCCGGTCCTGCGCTCGCCGACGCCGATCCGATGAGCGCGCCGATCGCCGCGCCGACTGCGGTGCCGGCCGCCGTATTCGCGGCCGCCGTGTTGGAGGCCGCCTGGCTGGGACCGGCGACGTACGACTGCGCGTAGCCGCGGCAGGCGTCGTCGTCCGCGCGGAACTGGTCGAAGCCCTTGGTCGATCCCGGCAGGGACACGATCGACGGACCCGCAGGCATGACGGCGCAGCCCGCCACGACGAGCGGGATCGCACCTGCCGCGAGCTTCGACCACGCGCTCATTGCGTCGGCGCGCTACCGCCGGATGACGGTGGCGGCGCGGTCGAGGAACCCTGCGGGCTCTGCGGCAGCACGCGCATCCACGCCTTGTTGCACCGCGCCACGTACGGGTAATAACCCGAGGGGTCGGTGCAGTAGTACCAGTACGTCGTCGCAGGGGCGGCCGGTTGCTGCTCGACGTACGTCGAGGGCTCCGAATACGTGTACGCCGGATACGCGTAGGCGGGGTAGGAATAGTAGGGGTAGTAGGCGTACGGATAGCCGTACCAGTACGGCCACCAGCCCCACCAGGGCGAGAGGTACACGCCCGCCCACCAGCCGCCGCCGTGCCAGTGGTCGCCGTGCCAGCCGCCGCCGTGCCAGCTGCCGCCGTGCCAGCTGCCGCCACCGCCGCCATGCCAGCTGCCGCCGCCGCCGCCGTGCCAGCCACCGCCGCCGCCATGCCAGCCACCTCCGCCCCCGCCGCCGCCACCGCCGCCTCGACCCTGCGCGGCGCCGCTCGCCACAGCCAAAGCTGCGACCAAGAGCAAGGTAACGACGATCGGACGCTTCATGGCTGTCTCCACGGCTCGAATGCGCTGCAACGCCACGATAGACCTAACATCGGCGGCGCGCCACCTCATCCCGAGGCGGTGCGCAAAACAAGAAACGGCCGCGGGTTGGACCCCGCGGCCGCTCTCTCCCTACCGCCGAATCGAATCAGCCAACGTGAACCGGAACGTAGATCTGGCGTCCATCGCGTTCGACGAGCAGCGCAACGGTCTTGCCCGACTTCTCGACGAGCTTGCGCAGCTCGTCGACGGTCTTCACCTTCGTCGTGCCGACGCCCACAATCAGGTCCCCGGGCTGGATGCCCGCGAGCGCGGCGGGTCCGGTCGCCTGCTCGACGACCAGTCCATCGTGCCCGACCTGCTGCTTCTCGTCGGGCGTCAAGGCCCGGGCGGCGAGGCCGAGCTTCGCGTGACCGACCGACTTGTCGGTGGTGCTCGCGACCTTCTCGTCGTCGAAGCTGCCGACGGTCACCGCCAGCGTGACCGGCTTGCCGTCGCGCCACACCTCGACGTCGGCCTTGGTGCCCGGCGCCATGTTGCCGATCTTGCTCGTCACGTCGGTGCTGTCGTTCACGGCGACGCCGTCGATCTTGCGGATGATGTCGCCGCTCTTGAAGCCCGCGCGCGATGCGGGGCTGTCCTTCTCCACCGTGCCGACGAGCGCGCCGTTGGAATTCGGCAGGCCGAAGCTCTGCGCGAGCGCCTGGTCGAGCGGCTGGATGCCGACGCCGATGCGGCCGTGCGCGACCTTGCCGTTCACGCGAAGCTGGTCGGCGACTTTCGCCGCGACGTCCGCCGGAATCGCAAACGAGAGTCCCATGAACCCGCCGGAGCGGCTGTAGATCTGCGAATTCACGCCGACGACCTGTCCCGCCGTATTGAGCAGCGGACCGCCGGAGTTGCCCGGATTCACCGCGACGTCGGTCTGGATGAACGGCGTCATCTGGCCGCCGGGGAGCGCGCGATGCAGGCCGCTGACGATGCCCGCCGACACGCTGTTCTCGAAGCCGAACGGCGAGCCGATCGCGATCACCCACTCACCCTTCTCGACCGGCGGCGGCGACGAGAGATCGAGCGCCGGCAGGTTCTTGGCGTCGATCTTGATGAGAGCGATGTCGGTGCGCTTGTCGGCGCCGATCACCTTGGCCGTGAACTCGCGCCGGTCGGTGAGCTTGACCGTCACCTCGGTCGCGTCGTCGACCACGTGCGCGTTGGTGACGATGTAGCCGTCGGGGCTGACGATGAAGCCGGAGCCGACGCCCCGCGAGGGCACGGAGCGCGGCTGCAACTGAGGCCCGAAGCGGCGCAGGAAGTCGCCGAACGGATTGTCGGGATCGATCTCGTCGGGATCGAGCGCCATCTGCTTGGCCTTGCCGACGGTGCTGATGTTGACCACGGCGGGCCCGGCCTTGTTGACCAGCGCCGTGAAATCCGGAAGCCGTGCGGCCGCAGTCGGCGCGACCGGCGGGGCGGTGAAGGCGGGTGCCGTGACGGCGGCACTGGCCGTCGATACGGCTGGCGCATCCAGATGCTGGTAGCCCGTCGCGAGTGCGGCACCGAAGCCGATGGCCGCGAGAGCCATGGTGATCTTCTTCAATTGCATTGCATGATCTCCTGAGGTATCGGCCCGCGGTCCGGGGCCACCGAGTTGCCAATATAAGTGGGGGCGCTTAAAGGAGCCTTAAGTGGCGCGGGCCCGTCACCGGCCCTGCCGGGCACCCTCTGCCCGCTCGCGGGGGGAGGGCAGGGTGAGGGGAAATCTCACGCTCGCCACCAACCCCGTCCCCGTCGCCGGCGCCCCGAGCGCGATCGCTGCATGGTGCGCATCGGCGATGCGCTTGACGATCGACAACCCGAGCCCGCTCCCGGCTTCCGGCGCCGCCTCGCCACGATAGAAGCGGTCGAACACGCGCTCCCGGTCCTCGGGCGCGATGCCCGGGCCGGTGTCCGAGACGCTGAAGGTCGCCGCCTCGTCGTCCGCGTCGACCGCGACGTCCACGCGGCCCCCCCGCGGCGTGTAGCGCAGGGCGTTGTCGATCAGGTTCGACATGAGGATGGCAAGGCTTGCAGGGTCGCCGTGCACGTGCGCCGGCGCCGAGCGCGCAAGCCCGAGATCGACGCCCTTGTCGGCGGCCAGTGCATGGCGCGCGACGATGGCTTCCTTCGCGAGCTCCGTCAGCTCGCAGTCGACCGTGCCTTGCGCCATCGCCTCGGGCTCGATGCGCGCGAGCGTCAGCAGCTGGTCGACGAGATGCGCGGCGCGCCGCATGCCGGCGTCGAGGTCCGCATAGGCGGCCTCGCGGTCCTTCGCGTCCACCGCGCGGCGCGCCATGTCGAGCTGCAGCTTCAAGGCCGCGAGCGGCGTGCGAAGCTCGTGCGCCGCGTCGGCGGTGAATCGGCGCTGTGCTCCCAGCGCCGCGTCGAGGCGCGCGAGGAGCTCGTTCAGGCTGTGCGCCAGCGGCTGGAGCTCGTCGGGCAGGCTGCGCTCGTCGATCGGCGCCATCGCATCGGGCCGGCGTTTCGCCACCGCCTGCGACATCGTGCGCAGCGGCGCGAGGCCGCGCCCCACGCCGATCCAGATCAACAGCGCGAACAGCGGCAGGAACGCGACGAACGGGACGAGCGTGCGAATCGCGGTCTGCGTGGCGATGGCGTCGCGCTGGTCCTGCGACTGCGCGATCTGCAGCGCGTGGCTGCCTTGCACCATCGTGTAGACGCGCCAGTCGCGCCCGTCGTGACGGACGGTCGAATAGCCCTCGCTGTCGGGAATGGGCAGCCCGCTGCCCGGTTGCGACCAGTACACCAGCACGCCGTCGCGGTCCCATATCTGCGTGACGAGGTCGGTCACGCCGTTGCTCGGCGGCGCCTCGCGCTGCGCGAAATCGGGCTGGCGCCCGCGAATCAGGTCGTCGATGCGGGTGGAATAGGCGAGCTGCTTGAGCTGCAGGTCGAGGAGGTCGCCGGCTTCGCGCCGCGCCGCGACGTACGTGGCGCCGCTCGCGAGCACGCCGATCGCGATCAGGCCGACGAGCAGCCACACCAGCAGGGTGCGACGGATCGAGCGCACGTCAGTCGCGAAGGGCCGCCGGCTGTTGACAAAAGCACGAGCCGCCTTCGGGCGGCCGTGCGGCGGCCCGTTGCGACTGACGAGCCTCCTCGGGGGGGTGCGAGCGAAGCGAGCGAGGGGGATGTTCCATCCTAGGCGAGCGCGTAGCCGACCCCGCGCAGCGTGCGGATCGCGTCCGCGCCGAGCTTCTTGCGAAGATTGTGGACGTGAACCTCGATCGCATTGCTCTCCACCTCGTCGCCCCACGGATAGAGGCGCTCCTCGAGCTGCGCCTTCGACAGCGCGGCGCCCGGGCGCTCGAGCAGCGCCGCGAGCAGTGCGAATTCGCGCGCCGAGAGCTCGACCGGCTGTCCGCTCTGCATCGCGGTGTGCGTCATCGTGTCGAGCGCGATGTCGCGATGACGCAGCACGTTGCCCTCGCGGCCGATGTCGCGCCGGAGGAGCGCGCGCATGCGCGCGCCGAGCTCGTCGAGGCTGAAGGGCTTGGTGAGATAGTCGTCGGCGCCCGCGTCGAGTCCCGCGACGCGATCGGCCACCGCGTCGCGCGCGGTCACGACCAGCACGCGCACGCGGTTGCCCGCGCGGCGGATCTCCTTCAGGAGGTCGAGCCCGCTCTTGCGCGGAAGCCCGAGGTCGAGCAGCACGAGGGCATAGGCTTCGCCGCTGGTGGCGAGCGCCATGCGGGCGGCCTCGCCGTCGGCGGCCCAGTCGACGGCATAGCCGTCCTGCTGCAGCGCCTGCCGCAGGGTCTTGCCGATCATCGGGTCGTCTTCGACCAGCAGGATGCGCATCCGGCGATTCTAGCGAGCGGGGCTTAAGGGGGACTTAGGGCCAAGGCCGCCCCCCTCACGCTGCCCTCTCCCCCTGCGGGGGGAGAGGGTGCCCGACAGGGCGGGTGAGGGGCCGCATCCACCGCGCGCGTCCATCCGTATATCCGCGAACGCTCGACCTCGAGCCCACCGAAGGGAGATTCCGATGCCTGCCCTAGCCCTCACTCGCCCGCCGTTTTCGCGCGCCCTCGGGCCCGCGCTCATCGCAGCCGCGCTCGCCGCGGCGGCGGCACCGCCGGTGCACGCGTCGTCGCATCGCGAGGCGCCGTTCATCGCCACTCAGCCGCAGGTTGACGCGACCGACTTCTACATGTTCCGCAGCTACGAGGCCGGCCGCTCCGGCTACGTCACCCTCGTCGCCGACTACCTGCCGCTGCAGGATCCGTACGGCGGCCCGAACTACTTCAAGCTCGACCCGACCGCGCTGTACGAGATCCACGTCACCAACGACGGCGGCGCGCAGGAGAACATCACGTTCTCGTTCCGCTTCCAGAACACGCTCGCCGACAACCAGATCCCCGTGGGCGGCAAGATGGTGTCGATCCCGCTCACGCAGAACGGCTCGGCCGACGTGAGCGCGCCGAACTCGCCGGCGCTCAACGTGCACGAGACCTACACGATCGACGTCATCCGCGGCAATCGACGCACGGGCGTCAAGCAGTCGGTCGTCAACACCACGACCGGCACGACGACGTTCGACAAGCCCGTCGACTACATCGGCGACAAGACGATCTCGAACTACATCGCGTACGCGAACAAGCACGTCTGGGACGTCGCGATCCCGGGCTGCGACGCCGTGGGCCGCGTCTTCGTCGGCCAGCGCAAGGACCCGTTCGTGGTCAACCTCGGCGAGACGTTCGACCTCGTGAACATCAAGTATCCGGCGGTCGAGCTGAATCCGGCGGCCGAGACGGCCACGCACGACTCGCTCGCCGACGCGAACGTCACGTCGATCATCCTCGAAGTCCCGATCCCCTGCCTCACCGAAAGCAAGGGCGACGTGATCGGCGGATGGACCACGGCCAGCGTGCCGATGTCGCGCGTGCTGGCGTCGGCGCCGCCTTCGGGGCTCGATCCCACGACGCCGAGCGGCTCGTACGTGCAGGTGTCGCGTCTCGGCGCGCCCCTCGTCAACGAAGTGGTGATCGGCCTCAAGGACAAGAACCGATTCAACGCGAGCGAGCCCAAGGACGACGCGCAATTCGCCGACTACGTGACCAATCCGACGTTGCCGGCGCTGCTCGAGGCGCTGTTCGGCAGCGCGGGGGTGAAGGCGCCCACGAACTTCCCCCGCACCGATCTCGTCGCGGCGTTCCTCACCGGCGTGCAGGGCCTGAACAAGCCGGCGAGCGTCACGCCCTCCGAGATGCTGCGTCTCAACACCGCGATCGCGCCCACGGCCGGCCCGGACCAGAACCGCTTCGGCGTGCTGGGTGGCGACAATGCGGGATTTCCGAACGGCCGCCGTCCCGGCGACGACGTGGTCGACATCGAGCTGCGTGCGGCGATGGGGGTGCTGTGCACCGTGCCCAACGTCAACACGGCGGTCGGCTGCACGCCGGCCGATGCACCCGCCGGCACGCTGAAGTACACCGATGGCGCGTTCATCGGCTCGGCGTTCTTCGCCAACGAGTTCCCGTACCTGCGGGCGCCGTTGAAGGGATCGCCGAACGACGACAACGCGGTGAAGGCGGCGGGGCGCTAGCGCCGAGCGCGCAACCACCACGATGCCCGTCATGCGTGCCTTGCTCCTCGTCTGCGTTCTCTGCTGCGCGATGGCTGCCGCGGCAACGCCGTACGTGCCGGCCGACGATGCAACGGTGCTCGAGCGCCTGCCGGAGAAGAGCGACGCGGCGCTGCGCGAGCTCAAGGCGCTGCGCGCCGCGCTCGTGGCGAAGCCCGACGATCTCGACGCCGCGGTGCGCTTCGCGCGCCGCGCCGTCGAGGCATCGCGCGAGCGCGGCGACCCGCGCTTCCTCGGCCAGGCGCAGGCGGCGCTGGCGCCGTGGTGGAACGCAGCGTCGCCGCCCGACGTCGTGCGCGTGCTGCGGGCCACGGTCCGGCAAAGCCTGCACGATTTCGACGGCGCGCTCGCAGACCTCGACGCGCTCCTGGCCGCGCATCCGGGCAACGGCCAGGCGCTGCTCACGCGCGCCACGGTGCTGACGGTGCGCGGCCGCTACGCCGATGCGCTGCGCGATTGCGCGCAGCTCGCGCGGCGGACCACGCCGCTCGTGTTCGCCGCGTGCAGCGCTGCGCCGGCCAGCTCGTCGGGCTCCGCCAACGCAGCCTACTTGGCCTTGCGGGAAGCGCTTGTCGATCCGCGCGAGCAACCGGTCGTGCGCGAATGGGCGCTGACGCTCGCCGCGGAGATCGCCGCCCGGCGCGGCGATGCCGCGGCCGCGGAAGCGCAGTTCCGCGCCGCGCGCGCGCTCGACGCACGCGATCCGTATCTCAAGGCAGCGTACGCGGATTTCCTGCTCGATCAGGCGCGTCCGCGCGACGCGCTGGCCCTGGTGGCCGACGACGCGTACAACGATGCGCTGCTGCTGCGCGTGGCGCTGGCCGAGGCGTCGATTCCGGAGCGCCACGCCGAGCTGGCTGCGCACCGCGACGAGCTGGCGGCGCGCTTCGACGCCGCGCATCTTCGCGGCGACAGCCTGCACCGCCGCGAGGAGGCGCGCTTCCGGCTCGCGCTGCTGCACGACGCGAACGGCGCGCTGGAGCTCGCCCGGCAGAACTGGTCGGTGCAGCGCGAGCCCGCGGACCTGCGCCTGCTGGTGGAGGCCGCGCGCGCCGCCGGAGATCGCGCCACCTTCGACGCGGCACGCGAATGGGCGACCTCGAACAGGCTCGACGACGTCGCCGTGCGCGCGCTCCTCGAGGCACGTCCATGATGCGCTGCATTCTCGCGCTGGTCGTCGCGCTGCTTGCGCCGCCGGCATGGGGGCACAAGGCGAGCGACGCCTATCTCACGCTCGCGCGCGACGGCCTCGTGGTCCGGGGCCAGTGGGACATCGCGTTGCGCGACCTCGACAATGTCGTCGAGCTCGACACGAACGGCGACGGCGACGTCACGTGGGGCGAGCTGCGATCGCGCCTGGACGCGATCGACGCCTACGCGCTGCCCCGACTGCGCCTGCGCTCGGGCGGAGACGACTGCAACGTCTCCGTGCTGGACCACCGCGTCGACGCGCACACCGACGGCGGCTACGTGGTGCTGATGTTCACGGCGCGATGCGCGCAGGCGAGCCCGACGCTGCGCGTCGGCTACACGCTGTTCCGCGAAACGGACCGCCAGCATCGCGGCCTGCTGAATTACGTGGAGCACGGCGCGAGCCGCAGCGTCGTGCTGACCGCCGACGCGCCGGAGCAGTTCATCGGCGGCGACACCGGCGGGTGGCTGCGGCAGTTCCTCGCGTACACGCACGAAGGCATCTGGCACATCTGGCTCGGATACGACCACATCCTGTTCCTGTTGTCGCTCCTGCTTCCCGCGGTGCTCGTGCGCCGCGACGGACGCTGGCAGGCGGCGACGTCGTTCCGCGCGGCATTCGTCGACGTGGCGAAGGTCGTCACCGCGTTCACGCTCGCGCATTCGATCACCCTCACGCTCGCCGCCCTCGGCGTCGTCGCCCTGCCCTCGCGCTTCGTCGAATCGGCCATCGCGCTCTCGGTCGTGCTGGCCGCGCTGAACAACGTCGTGCCGGTGGTCGCGCACGGCCGCTGGCTCGCGGCGTTCGGCTTCGGGCTGCTGCACGGCTTCGGCTTCGCCGGCGCATTGCAGGACCTCGGCCTGCCGACCGGCTCTCTCGCCGTGTCGCTGGCGGGGTTCAACGTCGGCGTCGAGCTCGGGCAGCTCGCCATCGTGGCGGTGTTCCTGCCGATCGCGTTTCGGCTGCGCGCGACCGTGGTCTACCGGCGCGGTCTGCTCGCAGGCGGCTCGGCTGCCATCGCGGCCATCGCGGCCGTCTGGCTGGTCGAGCGCGCGCTCGACGTGCCCGTGTTCGCCATGCTCGCCGCGCGCGGCTGAGCCTCGGGGTCAGAGGTTTGCCGCGACGGCGATGTCGCGCTAGCATTCAAACGCGGGGACGAGGGCAGGCTCCCCGCTACCCAAGACGCTCGACCGTCCAAGCTCTGCTCCTGACGCCGAAGCATCGCTTCGAACGGGAGATTGCATGGACTCCACCGCCTCGCTGGTCCTCGCCGCGCGCGGCGTGCGCGCGCTGGGTGACGGGTTCGTCAGCGTCACGCTGCCGCTGTACCTGCTCGCGATCGGATGCACGCCGCTGCAGGTCGGCGTGCTGTCGACGGCGACGCTGCTCGGCTCGGCCGCGTTGTCGGTGACCGCTGGAGTCTACGCGACACGCATCGGCTACCGGCGCACGCTGCTCGGCGCATCGCTGCTGATGCTGGCGACCGGCGTGGCATTCGCCGGGGTCCGCGACTTCTGGCCGCTGATCGTCGTCGCGTTCCTGGGAACCCTCAATCCGTCGAGCGGCGACGTGAGCGTGTTCCTTCCGCTCGAGCATGCGGTGCTCACTGGCGCGGTCGACGCGAACAAGCGCACGTCGGCGTTCGCCCGATACAGTCTCGCAGGCGCCGTCTTCGGAGCGCTCGGCGCGTTGCTCGCCGGCGTTCCGCAGTTGATGTCGAACGCCTTGGGCGTGCCGGAGGTCGTTGCGCTGCGGGCGATGTTCCTGGTCTATGCCGCGCTCGGTTTCGCGACGTGGCTGTTGTACCGGCGCTTGCCTGCGGCCGGCGACCGGGTGGTCGACACGGCGGCGGCCGCGCCGCTGCGCGAATCGCGGCGCGTCGTGCTGACGCTTGCCGCGCTCTTCAGCGTCGACGCGTTCGCCGGCGGCCTGATCGTGCAATCGATGCTGAGCGTCTGGCTCGTGCAGCGCTTTTCGCTCGATGCCGCGCAGCTCGGCACGCTGTTCTTCGCCACCAGCGTCCTCGCCGGCGCGTCGTACCTCGCGGCAGCGCCGCTTGCGCGGCGCTTCGGGTTGGTGAACACGATGGTGTTCACCCACGTCCCGTCGAGCGTGGCGCTCATCGCGGTCGCGTTCGCAAGCGACCTGCGAGTCGCCATCGCGCTGCTGCTCGTGCGCAGCGCGCTGTCCCAAATGGATGTGCCGACGCGCAGCTCCTACGTCATGGCGATCGTCACGCCGGCGGAGCGACCGGCGGCCGCGAGCGCGACCGCCGTACCGCGCAGCCTCGCGGCGGCCGGCAGCCCGTTGATCACCGGTTATCTGCTCGGTCTTTCGACGTTCGGCTGGCCGCTGGTGCTGTGCGGCGGATTGAAGATCGCCTACGACCTCACGCTGCTCGCGCTGTTTCGCCGCGTGCGGCCGCCGGAGGAGATGCGTGCGACGACGACGTGAGCGTCCTGCGACGCGTCAACGCCCCATGTGCATTGCCGGCATCGCGTGCTCCATGCCCGCGTGCGCGGCCGGCATGGTGACGCCCAGCGCACCGACGATCCCGACGACGGCCGCTCCCAGAGCGATCTCCGCGATGGTGTTGCGCCGAAGCGCCTGAGCGGCCCGCGGTTGGCGCCCGCGGAGCTCCGGCGTCCATCGATGGCGATTGCGCGCGGCCAGCGCGACCATCGCCGCGACCAGCACGAGCTTGACGATCAGCAGGCGTCCGTAGTCGCTGTCGACGAGCCCGCGCACGCTGCCGACGCGATACCAGGCGTTGACCACGCCGGTTGCAACGAGCGCAACGACGCTCGCGACGCCGCAGACCGAAAAGCGACGCACGATGCGATACAGCCGATCCGCTTCCGCCTCGTGCGCCAGGGTCCATGCGAGCGCCGGCAACGCGCCGAGCCACGTGCCGGCCGCGATGAGGTGGACCATGTCGGACGCGAGCTCGATCCAGCGCTGCGTGCCGACGCCGGCCGCCGCGTGACCGGCCCAGGCGAGCGACGCGAGGCACGCGGCCGCGGCGGCGAATGCAATGCCGCGTGCGCGCAGCCACAGCGCGACGGCGGCCACCAGCAGCAATCCCGCGCGCACGCTCCACACGTGACCGAACGTGGTGGCGCCGATCACGAGCCCGAGCGTGTGCGCGTCCAGCGCCTGCATCGTCTCGCCGCTCACCGATGCAGCGACCAGCACGAGCCACGCCGCGCCCGAGAGCAGGATCGCGACGATCGCGGCCGCGAGCGTCCGCCGCACGCCGCGTCCAGGGCGACCGTCAGCTTCGATGAACAGCGTGAACGCGAGCTGCCCGAAGAGCAGCACGCACGCGCCGATCTGCACCGCGCGCGCGACGATCAGCCAAGGGTTCAACTGCGGCATCTCCGTCATGGCGCGACGGTGAACGTGAAGTCGCCTTGCGTCACGTGCGTGTCCACCGAGAGCACGCGCCATTTCACGCGGTACCTGCCGGGCGCGAGCGACGGCGCGGCGATGCGCAGCAGCGTCGCATCGCTGCCGTCGACCTCCGCCCTGGCGTCGCCGATGCGCTTGCCCGACGCATCGTCGAGCTCGGCGGAGCTGAACGCCGGCTCGAGCCGCTCCGAGAACCACAAGCGGATCTGCGTCGGCGGCGCACTCACCGTGCTGCCGACCGCCGGATCGGCATGGTCGAGGAACGCGTGCGCGAACGCCGGCGTTGCAGCCGGCATCACGCACGCGACCAGCACTGCCGCGAAGCTGCGCTTCATTTGAAGATCGGCCGACCGAGCGACTGCGGGAACAGGTCGTCGAGGAAGAAGTGCAGCTGCGCGATCCAGCCGACCGATCCGCCCGTGCGCCGGTTCACCGGGACCACGGCTTCGACCGCGAGCTGGATGTTCTGGCCCGCCCAGATCACGCCCGGGTTCACGGTGCCGGTGGTCCCTCCGCCGCCGCGGTCGAGCGGCGTTTCCATCGGGAGCTCGATCACGCCGATCATGCGGTTGAACGGGGCCTTGAGGCCGACGTCCCGCACGAACGACTGAAGGTACGGGATGCTGTACTGGATCGCCAGGCCCCATTGCAGCGTGTGCGGGTGGCGCTCCACTTCCTCCTCGCCCTCGCCGTTGATCGTCGTCGTGCTCGAGCGGCTCGGGATGCCGTAGCCGACGAGTCCCGTCACGGCGAGCGGCCGCAGGTACTTCATCTCCTCGGGCAGGTCGCCGAGCCCCTTGCCGAAGAACAACGTCGGCGTGAACGTGCTGAACGATTCCGCGCCGACGCGCCTGGTGCCGGTGCCGCCGATGTCCCAGTCGACGCCCGCCGACAGCAGCATCTCGTGCTCGTCGCTCTGATAGAACTTGTACTTGACGCTCGCTTCGAGATTGTCCCAGCCGCGCTGGCGCTCGCCGCCTTCGGGACGAAGCTGCTTGTAGGTCGCTCCGAAGCCGACGCCGAAGTTGTCGGTGATGCGCTTCGACATCTCGACCGCGAAATCGGTCTCGCGCGTGGGCGGCGATTCCCCGTCACCGGCGAGCCGGCGCGATGCAATCGTGGGCAGCGACAGCTCGTCGGCCACGAACGGATCCTCGGTGGCGAGCGTCGCGGGGAAGAAGCGCTTGCCCGCGAAGCCGTGGGCGTGCGCCGGGGAGGCGAAGGCGAAGCCTGCGAGCATGCAGGCGGACAGCAGGGCGGCGCGAGCGAGCGCGTCGTCGGTCTTCATGAGATCTCCGCAGTCGGGCGCACGCGCGCGAACGCGGCGCGCGCGATGACGTGGACGAGCCGCGCGTCGTTTCGACGCGCGGCGGCCGGATGAGCTAGGCGGAGGCGCCGCGCGGCGGTGCGCGTGGCGAGGCGAGGCGCAGCGATGCGCGCGCGATCGGCGTCGCGCGAGCCTGCACGACAATCGGCGCAGCGATGCGCGGCGGTGCGGCGATGACCAGCGGCGCGGGCGCGAGCGGCGCGCCTGCGGCGAAGTCCAGGCAATACGGGCAATGCGGGGTCGTCGGCGCCTGGTGATGCGCGTCGCCGCCCGCATGAACGTGGCCGGCCGGGTGATGATGGACGTCGTGAGCGAGGACGAGCGCCGGCGCCTCGCGCTCGTGCCCATGCAACGGCGGGCCCTCCGCGTAAGCGAGCACCGGCGCGACGGCGTTGAGCAGCGTCGCGAGGAACGCGACCAGCCAGGAGAGCCGACTGCGGTGGAGCCGCGGCGTCATGCGATGCGGGAGCGTGTCCACGTCATGCCACATGCTCATCTTACGCCGGCCGGTAGAATGGACGGCATGAGAGCGAACGGGTTGCGCACGATGGCGAGCATCGCGTTGATGGCCTCGGCGTTAACGGCCGTGGCGCACGACTATTCCATCGGCGCGCTGCACATCGACCACCCGTACGCCCGCGCGATGCCGCCCGGCGCACGCACCGCGGCCGCGTATCTCGGCATCGAGAACCGCGGCCGCGACGCCGACGCTCTGCAGTCCGCGAGCACGCCTCGCGCAGCGTCGGTCGAGCTGCATACGATGTCCAGCGAAGGCGGCATGATGCGCATGCGCGAGGTGAAGGAAGTCGCGCTGCCCCCGGGACGCACGGTCACGTTCGGCCCGGGCGGCCTGCACATCATGCTAGTCGACCCGAATCCGCCGCTTCGCAAAGGCGACCGCGTGCCGCTCACGCTCACGTTCGCGCGCGCGGGAACGGTGACGGTGCAGCTCGACGTCGAGGCGATGACGGCACAGATGCACCCGCATTGAATCCCCTCGCCGCCTCACCCTGCCCTCTCCCCCTCAGGGGGAGAGGGTGCCCGACAGGGCGGGTGAGGGGAGCCCGCACGGTAAAATCGCCCCATGTCCACCGCATTTCCCGGCTCGGTCGCGACGCCGCGCCATCATCCTGCGCGTGCCGGGGACTTCCGCACGCCGCACGCCTCGCGGGCGGTGGCCGTGTGGCTCCTGGCCTGCTGCGCGCTCGTGTTCGCGATGGTCGTCGTGGGCGGCGTCACGCGCCTGACGCACTCGGGCCTTTCGATCACCGAGTGGCAGCCGATCGTCGGCACGGTGCCGCCGCTGTCGCAGGCGAGCTGGGACGCCGCATTCGCGAAATACCAGGCCACGCCGGAGTATCGCGAGGTCAATCGCGGCATGACGCTCGACGCGTTCAAGCGCATCTTCTGGTGGGAGTACGGCCATCGCCTGCTCGGGCGGATGATCGGCATCGTGTTCCTGCTGCCGTTCGCGTGGTTCCTGCTGCGTCGGCGCATCCCGCCCGGCTATGCCGGCCCGCTCGCGATGATCTTCGTGCTCGGCGCCGCGCAGGGCGCGCTCGGATGGTTCATGGTGAAGAGCGGGCTGGTGGACGACCCGCGCGTGTCCCAGTTTCGCCTCGCCGCGCATCTTTCGCTCGCGTTCCTGATCTTCGCCGCGATGCTGTGGACGGCGCTGTCGCTGCTCGACACGCGGCGCGCGCAGCTCGCCGACGCGCCGGCGCAGCGCACGCGCAGCCTGGCGTTCGCATTTGCCGCGCTCGTCATGGTCATGGTCGTGAGCGGCGCGTTCGTCGCCGGCATTCGGGCGGGCTTCGCGTACAACACCTTCCCGCTCATGAACGGGCACGTCGTGCCGCCGGAAATGCTCATGCTCGAGCCCGCGTGGAAGAACTTCTTCTGGAACATGGCAACCGTGCAGTTCGATCATCGGGCGATCGCGTGGCTGATCGCGTTCGTCACGCCGTGGGTGTGGTGGCGCGTGCGCACCGCCGACGGCGCGCCGCCGCGCGCGCGCAGCGGCGCCACGTTGCTGCTCGCGATGGTGGCGCTGCAGATCGCGCTCGGCATCGCGACGCTCGTCAACGTCGTGCCGTTGCCGCTGGCGGCGGCGCACCAGGCGGGCGCCCTGCTCGTTTTCGCGCTGGCGATCAACCTCGCCCACGCTCTGAGATGAGCCGTCGTATCATGGGCGACCGACGCACGCCTCGTGGGATGTGACCATGGCCGAGCCCCGCGCGCTTGACGAACCGTTGTCCGACAGCGAGCTCGACGAGCTGGAAGGGTTTCTCGCGTCCGACGCGGTGCCGCAGGACTGCATGGACCTCGAGATGCTGGACGGCTTCCTCACGGCGATCGTGAGTGGCCCCGAGGCGATCCAGCCCTCCGAATGGCTGCCGCAGGTCTGGAGCGACGGCGGCCGCACGGCGAACCCTGCATACGCG
This sequence comes from Casimicrobiaceae bacterium, assembly GCA_036406955.1. Lineage (GTDB taxonomy): Bacteria > Pseudomonadota > Gammaproteobacteria > Burkholderiales > Casimicrobiaceae > VBCG01. The sequence continues at coordinate 28,536 of DASXAF010000010.1, read as the reverse complement.
AACAACGAGCAGGCGCAGCGCATCATGGCGCTGATGCTGCGCCACATGGTCGGCATCCAGCGCACGCTCGCCGAATCTCCGACGCGCTTCAAGCCGCTGCTGTACATGCCCGAGGAGAAGGCGCGCAGCGACAAGACGCCGCCGGAGGCCTCGGCGTGGTGCGAGGGCTACATGGCGGGCGTGAAGCTGCGCGACGACGAATGGCAGCCGCTGTACGACGCGCAGGACGCGCGCGACTGGATCTTCCCGATCGAGGCGCTCGCGTTCGGCGACCAGGATCCCGAGTTCGCCGAGTGGATCGACGACAAGGAAAAGCGCGCGAGCCTCGTCGACGAGCTGCCGGTCGCCTCGGTGCTCATCTATCGCTTCTGGCAGGAGCGTCGGCGCATCGGCGAGCCGCGCGGCAGCGGCTCACGCCGGGAGCTGCCGGAGGCGGCGCGCAAGTCACGCCAGCGGCTGCACTGACGATGCGTCGTTCCCGCGAAAGCGGCCAGTGACGGTCGCAACGCCACGGCGCTCCTGCTTGCGCAGGGACGACGGTCAGGCGCGCAGGTTCGCCACTTCCACCAGGTTCCCGTCCGGGTCGCGCACGTAGAACGACAGGAGCGGCCCGGTCGCGCCGGTCCGCGGTACCGGTCCCTCCTCGATCGCCACGCCGCACGCTCGCACGTGCGCCATCGCCTCTTCGAGGGGCGCCTCGGTGATGAGGCAGAAATCGGCGCTGCCGGGAACGGGCGTGCGCGCGTGCGGCTCGAACTCCGCGCCTGCGACGTGCAGGTTGATCTTCTGCCGGCCGAACGCCAGCGCCTTGCGCGCATTGCCGAACGTCACTTCCTGCATGCCGAGCACGCGCGTGTAGAAGTCGATCGCCGCGCGCAGGTCGCGCACGGTGAGCACGATGTGATCGAGGCGGTCGATCGGGAACGTCATCGAGGGATGCGCTCGCTCAGCTCGGCGGATACCGCCTGCGATAGTAGTCGCTGAGGTCCGTTTCCGCCACGAACTCGCCGAGCGGCCATTCCGGGAACGTCGCAAGGTCGTCCGCCATTTCCGCGATGACGCGGCGCGCTTCGAGACCGGCGGTCCAGCGCTGTGGAATCGCGTCGAGGCCGTGCAGCGCACCGAGGATGTTTCCGGCGATCGCGGCCGTCGAATCGCTGTCGCCGTCGTGGTTGACGGCCAGGCGCACGCCCGTCTCGAAATCCGGCGCGGCCAGCGCGGCGGCGAGCGCGATGGCGAGCGCCTCCTCGGCGACCCAGCCTTCGCCGAGCGACACGATGCCTTCGGGACGGAGCGCGTCGCCGGAGCGCGCGAGCGCCTGCGCGCGATCGATCGCGTTCAGCGTCTCGGCATGCCCCGGGTAGCGCGCGACCAGCGTGCGCACGCGCACCACGGCCTCGGGCAATGCAACGTCGCGCACCAACAGCGCCACGAGCGAGGCGAACGCGCCGGCGGCGAGCCGTCCGGTCGGATGACCATGCGTGAGCCCGGCGGCTTCGGCACCGAGCTCCAGCGCCTTGCGTGCGACGCGCTCGGGCGAGACCCCGTCGTCGAGGCGCGCGCACCAGAGGCCGACGGGCGCCACGCGCATGACGCCGCCGCACCCCTTGCTGTCGTTGACTGCGCGCTGGCCCAGCGTGGCCATGTGCTGCAAGGCAGAGATGCACGTCGCGCCGGGCACACGCTGCGCGTGCAGCTCGCGCTGCTCGTAGAGCCAGCCGTCCGCGTCGGTGTCGGCGACCGCGGGCACGACTCCCTGCGTGCGCAGCCAGCGCGTGTACGCGTGCGCGACGGCCGCGAGCACCGCACGCACGTCGCGGCCGCCGGTCTGCACATAGGCGCGCAGCAGGCCTTCCGCGGTGAACAGCGTCATCTGGGTATCGTCGGTGATCGCGCCCTTGCGATCGAAGGCGGTGGTGAGCTCGGTGATGCCGGCGCGCCCGAACTGCGCGCGAATCTCGGCAAGCGACATGAACTCGACCGGTGCGCCGAGCGCGTCGCCGACGGCACCGCCGAGCAGGCAGCCGCGAAACCGGCGACGCAGCGCGGGGAGCGGCTTGGGCCGCTCGTCCGGCGCCGGGTCGCGAGGACCGCTCGGGGATGGTCGCACGCGGGGACGTTACCACGCCTGCGACGCGGCTGCTTTCCCTACCGCATGCGCGGCTCGCCGATCGCCTCGATCGTGCCGCTCAGCGAATCGCTGAGGCCGGTGACACGTCGCTGCAGTTCGCGCCAGCGCGCGGGGTCGTAATTGGCGAGCCCGATCGCGCAAACGAGCGCGCCGAGCAGCGACGCGAGCAGTGCGCCCGCGCCGAGCATCGTGATCTGCGGCAGCGGCCCGAGCGCGACGGTGGCGAGCGCGACGATGGCCGCGACCACGAACACGCGCAACCATCCGTCGAACCAGACGGCAGCCACGCGGTTGCTTCGTGTCGACGCGCTCATCCGATCACATCCGGTAGATGCGGCCGTCCACCACGCGCACGCGGTCGCCCACGCGCAGCTCACCCTCGCCGACGTCGGACGTGGTCAGCGTTCCACCCGAGTCGAGCCGCACGGTGATGCGGTAACGATCGCGTGCGTTGGACCGCTGGATCTCGTTGCCGACGAGACCGCCGGCCACCGCGCCGCCGATGGTCGCGGCTGTGTTGCCGCTACCCGCGCCGAACTGGTGGCCGATGATGCCGCCCGCGATGCCGCCGATGATGGCGCTGAGGCCCACCGGCGCGCCGGAACCCTCGCGATACAGCTCCATGTCCTCGACCACGCCGTACTCGACGCGCTGGACGGGCGCGGCGGCAACCGGTGCCGGCGCTTCGTAGACCGCAACCGGGCGGCCGTAGTAGTCGTACGACGCGCAACTCGCGAGCGCGAGCGCCGCGGCGGCGATTGCGATGGAACGCAATTGCATGTGAGCCTCCGTCGAGCTGCCACTGGGGAGACTCTATTCGAGGCTTGCATCGGGGACGATCGGTGGCGTCCGGATTCGGGTGTAAGAACAAACCCTACGAAAACATCCAGGAGTGCAGCGCGAGCGCGCTGCCCTCGTATCCCTCCACGATCGTGTCCACGCGCGGATGCTCGCCCGCGCTGCCCCACGCGACGAACAGCGGCAGGAAATGCTCGTCGGTGGGATGCGCGCGCGCGGCATCGGGCGCGAGCTCGCGATATGCGACGAGCGACGGCGTGTCGCCGGCGACGAGGCGTTGCGACACCCAGTCCGCGAACCCTTCGGCATACGGTGCGGGCGCGCCGCCGCCACGGCGATCCGCCATGTAGTCGCGAAGGTTGTGCGTCGTGTGGCCCGAGCCGACGATCAGCACGCCCTCGTCGCGCAGCGGCGCGAGCGCGCGACCCAGCGCGACATGATGCGCGGTGCCGCGCTCGGGTTGCACGGCGAGCTCGACGACCGGGATATCCGCGTCGGGATACATCCATCGCAACGGCACCCACGCGCCGTGGTCGAGGCCGCGGCAACCGTCCACGCCGGCCGTGATGCCGGCGTCCTTCAGCAGCGCACGCGCGCGCTCCGCGACGCCGGGCGCGCCGGGCGCGGGGTAGCGGATCTCGTAGAGCGCGCGCGGAAAGCCGCCGAAGTCATGGATGGTTTCCGGACGCTGCGCGCCCGTCACCATGGGCAGCGACGTTTCCCAGTGCGCCGACGCGACCACGATCGCGTCGGGACGCGGCAGCTCCTTGCCGAGCGCCTGCCATGCACGGCCCGCGATGCCGGGCTCGACGGCCTGCATCGGCGAGCCGTGCGAAAGGAACAGCGTCGGCAGGCGCATGCGTCACGCCGCTTGCTGGAGCAGGTTCTCCTCGCGCATCGCTTCCTTCACCTTCGGGCGCGCGGCCGCGCGATCGAGGAATCCCTGCAGCGACGGCCAGCGCCCGAGGTCGACCTTGAGATGGTCCTTCCAGCTCAGCACGGCGAACAGATACGCATCGGCGATCGTGAACGCGTCGCCCGTGAGGAACTTGCGCTGCTCGAGAAACGGCGCGAGGTAGTCGAAGCGCGTGCCGAGTGTCCTGATCACCGCGTTCCTCTGCTCCTGCGGGATCGCGGGGTTCCACAGCGGCGCGAAGCCCTTGTGCACCTCCGAGGCGATGAAGTTGAGCCACTCCATGAGGCGATAACGCTCCATCGAACCGAGGCCAGGCGCGAGCGTCCCCGGGTTGCGGTCGGCGATGTATTGCAGGACGACGGCGTTCTCGGTGAGGCGCGTGCCGTCCTCGAGCTCGAGCGTGGGTACGTAGCCCTTGGCGTTGACGCCGCGGTAGTCGCGTCCGTCGGCGAGCTGATGGGTGCGCAAATCGACGCGCTCGAGTTCGTGCGCAATGCCGGCTTCGCACAGCGCGATGTGCGACGCGAGCGAGCAGGCGCCGGGTGAGTAGTAGAGCTTCATCGTGCATCTCCTTGGGTTCGATTCGGGTTGGAGCCCTGCGGCTGCGAGCGTGTTCACGAGCCGGCGAGGCAATGATCGCGATGACGAGAGCAAAGATAAACGGAAGCAGGAGGGATATACTGTTGCCAAAATCGCAACAATGGACCGGCTCCAAGCTATCACCGCCTTCACCCGGGTCGTCGAGACGGGCAGCTTCGCCCGCGCAGCCGATCGCCTCGGCGTGTCCGTGTCAGCGGTGTCGCGGCACGTGGCCGATCTCGAAGCCCATCTCGGCGTGCGGCTGCTCAACCGCACCACCCGCCGGCTTTCGCTCACCGAGCCGGGACGCGCGTTTCACGAGCGCAGCGTGCAACTGCTCGCGGATCTCGACGAAGCCGAGCAGGCGGTCGGCGCAGGCGCCCGCGTGCCGCGCGGCACGCTGCGGATCACCTGCGGCACGACGTTCGGCACGCGGCACGTGGCGGGCGTCATCGCCGCATACGCCGCGCAGCATCCGCAGGTGCGCTTCGACCTCGACCTGTCGGACCGGGTGGTCGACCTGGTGGAAGAAGGGCTCGACCTCGCCGTTCGCATCGGGCCCGTGACGAGCCCGGCGCTCATCGTGCGTCGCATCGGCACGACGTCACTCGTGTGCTGCGCGGCGCCCGCGTACCTGAAGCGCCACGGCGTGCCGCAAGTCCCGGAGGACCTCGCGCGTCATCCGTGCCTCACGTATGCATACGCCCCCGACCGCGACGTGTGGCGGTTTCACGGGCCGGACGGCGTGCACACGGTGGAAGTATCGGGACCCGTGCAGGCCAACAACGGTGAAATGCTCACGGCGCTGGGGATCGCGGGAATGGGCGTGCACCTCGAGCCCGACATCGTGGTCGCGCCGCACGTGCGCGACGGAACGCTGGTGCGCCTGCTGGCCGATTACCGGCCGCCCTCGATGCCCATTCAGGCGGTGTACCCGAGCCGCCGGCACCTCTCGGCGAAGGTTCGGAGCTTCATCGATTTCATGGCCGCGCGGTTTGCGGCGCAGCCGACCTGGCAGGTCTAGCGCGTCTCGCGCCTACGGAAGCTGGATCTTCCCGCCGCCGCCCAAGCCGCCGCCGCCCACGCCCCCGGGCGGAAGGGTGGCGCCCGCCGGCGGAATGAGGATCGAGGACGACGCCTGCCGGCGCAGCTCCTGCAGCTCGCGCATCGCGCGCTCGACTCCCACCTTGGTGGCGTCGGCGTAGCGCGACACGGCCTCGGCGAGATTCGTCGCCTCGATGTCGAAGCTGATCGGCAGGGGACCCATGTTGGTCATGAGCTGGGCCTCGCCCTGGTAGACGGTGGGGCGTGCGGTATCCGGCGAGCCGTCCGGCTGGACCGGCACGAGGACGCGCAGCGTACCGACCTTGCGGTCGGTATAGATCTCTTCGCGATAGAGCGAGGCTGCATCCATCGCGGCGTCGGAAGTTCGAGTGGTGTCGGCCATTGTCGTGAGATGAGGGTGTTCGAGTCGATCGCAAGCGTAAGCCATGGCATGCGCGCGCCGCAACGCGCGTTTCCCTGCGGCCGTGCAATTTCTGCAGCGTGACGAGGTAAACGGTGCCCGCAGGCACCGCCCCCGTCATGCAACACCTTGAATCGGCGAAGAATACCGCATGGTACGACAGTTGCAGCAGCAATGAGTCGCTTCGCGTTCACCGGAGAACGAACATGCCACGACGTTCCGCGCAGACGCCACGCAGCAACGGACACGCCGCCACGGAAGCCGCGCCGCGCAGGCGCACGAGCCACAAGGGCGGCCGCGCCGCGTCGCAACGCGCGAGCGCGAAGCGCGCGCCGGCGGCCCGGCCCGAGTCGCCGCGTGCGATTGCCGACAACGCACTGTCGGTGCTCCGCGCCGACCACGAGCGCGTGATGGAGCTCTTCGCGCGCTTCGAAAAGCTCACGTCCAACGGCGCGCAAAAAGGCCACATGGTCCAGCGCATCTGCGACGAGCTCGAGATGCATGCGCGCATCGAGGAGGAGCTGTTCTATCCCAGCGCGCGCGGCCTGCTGAAGGACGACGAGCTGATGGACGAGGCGGCGGTCGAGCACGACGCGGCGCGGGCGCTGATCGACCAGCTGCGCAAGATGAAGCCGGGCGAGGGCCGCTACGACGCGACCGTCAGCGTGCTCGGCGAATACGTCAAGCACCACATCGAGGAGGAACAGGACGAGATCTTCCCCAGGATGCGCAGCGCCGACATCGACCTCGTCGCGCTGGGCCGCGCGATCAAGGCGCGCAAGCGCCAACTGAAGGGCGAGTCGGAGGCGCAGGGGCTGCTGCTCGGCGCATTCCCCGGCATGATGATCCCGTAGGAGGCACGCGTGGCACGAGCCCTCTGGAAAGGCGCCATCGTCTTCGGCCTCGTCAACATACCGGTCGACCTGTACCCGGGCGCGCGCAGCAGCACCATCGACCTCGACTGGATCGACAAGCGCGACATGTCGCCCGTCGGCTACCAGCGCATCAACAAGACGACCGGCAAGCCGGTGAAGAGCGAGGACATCGTCAAGGGCTACGAGTATTCGAAGGGCCGCTACGTGATCCTCTCCGACGAGGACTTCAAGCAGGCCAATCCCAAGGCGACGCAGACGGTCGACATCGTCGCGTTCGTGGACGGCGCGGACATCGACCCGCGCTACTACGAGACGCCGTATCGGCTCGCGCCCGGAAAGCGCGGCGAGAAGCCGTACGCGCTGCTGCGCGAGGCGTTGCGCGACACGGGCAAGGTCGGCGTGGCGAAGGTCGTCATACGCAGCAAGCAGCATCTCGCGGCGCTGATGGTGAACGACGACGCGCTGGTGCTCGAGCTGCTGCGCTGGCACGACGAGTTGCTCGACCTCGACGAGTTCGCGCTCCCCGAAGGCGGCAAGAGGGCGGCGGGCGAGAAGGAGCTCGACCTCGCGAAGCGGCTCATCGCGGACATGTCCGAGCAGTGGAAGCCCGAGCAGTACCACGACACGTACCGCGAGGACCTCGAAGCGCAGATCGAGCGCAGGGTGAAGGCGGGCAAGACCGAGGTCGTCACCGAGGCGCCGAAGGAGCGTGCCGCCGGCGGTGCGCAGGTGATCGACCTCATGGCCGCGCTGCGCCAGAGCCTCGAGAAGAAACCCGCGCGGCGCAAGGAAGCTGCCGCGCAGGAAGAGAAGGCGCAAGCGCCGAAGACGCGCCGACGCGCGGCGAACAAGCGCGCGTTGAGCCGCGCGCACGCAGGTGCGCGCAAGCGCGCCTAGGATGAAACATCCCCCTCGCTCGCGTCGCTCGCAGCCCCTCGCGGGGGCTCGTCAGTGGCCACGGGCCGCCGCACGGCCGCCCGAAGGCGGCCCGCGCTTTTGCCAACGTCCCGCGGCCCGGCGCCACTGACGTGCAGTCGCCGCTTGCCGCCTACCGTCGCAAGCGCGACTTCCACGCGACGCCCGAGCCCGGGCCGCGCGTGGCACGGCGCAAGTCCAAGGGGCTCCTGTTCGTCGTTCAGCGCCACCAGGCGCGCCGACTTCACTACGACTTCCGCCTCGAGCTCGACGGCGTGCTGAAGAGCTGGGCGGTCACGCGGGAGCCGGGCCTCACACCGGGCGACAAGCGGCTGGCGGTGCACGTCGAAGACCATCCGGTGGCCTACGCCGATTTTCACGGCGACATTCCGGCGGGTCACTACGGCGCGGGGCACGTCGACATCTGGGACCGCGGAACGTGGAAACCGGTCGGCGACCCGCACGTGGGATTGCGCGACGGTCATCTGGACTTCACGCTCGACGGCGAGCGGCTGCACGGCCGCTTCGTGCTGGTGCGCATGAAGGGCCGCGACGGCGATGCACGGGACAACTGGCTGCTCATTCCGCGAAGCGACGGCACGCGTGCGCCCGCATCGCGCGCGCGCAAGCCAGGTGCGCGCCCGGCAGCGGCGAGCACGGCGACGATCGCGGGCGTGACGATCACGCACGCCGATCGGCCCCTGCCCCAGGTAGCGGATGCCGTCAAGGCGGACCTTGCGCGCTACTACGAATCCGTGGCGGACTGGTTCGTGCCGCAGATCGCCGAGCGCCCGCTTGCGCTCGTCAAGTGCCCCGGCGGCGACTTCGCGACCTGCTTCTTCGCCAAGCACGCCGGCGATCCGCGGCGCTCGCGCGAGCGTCCGGCCGACGATCCGCCTTACATGCGATTCGCGACGCTTCGCGCAGCGATCGAAGCGGTCCAGAACGGCGCGATCGAGTTTCACACCTGGGGCGTGCGCTTTCCGCGCCTCGATCGCCCCGATCGCCTGATTCTCGACCTCGACCCCGATGCCGGCGTGACATGGCCGCAGTTCCGCGATGCGGCCGAGCGCGTGCGCGCGCTGCTCGACCGTCTCGAGCTCGCCTGGTTCGTGAAGACGACCGGCGGCAAGGGGCTGCACTTCGTGCTTCCGCTCTCGCGCCGGCATTCGTGGGATCAGGTCAAGGCAGTCGCGGCCGCGCTCGCGCGCAGGTTTGCGTCCGATCACCCGCAGATGTTCATCGCGACCGCGAGCAAGGCGCGGCGCAAGGGCCTCGTGTTCGTCGACTGGTTGCGAAACGCGGAGGGCGCAACGGCGGTCGCGGCGTATTCGCTGCGCGCGCGCGACGGATTGCCGGTGTCGATGCCGATCGAGTGGCGGGAGCTCGCGCGCGACGTGCGCGGCGCCCACTTCGACTGGCGCAACGTGCCGCAGCGGCTCGCCACGCGCGCCCGTGACCCGTGGCGCGGCTACGAGGACGCACGGCAAACGTTGCGCGCATCGCTGCTGCGCACGCTGTCCTGACCGCCCTGAGGCGACGCTCCGTCGTCAGCTGGCGCCGAAGGCCGGGGACTGCCTCGCGCTTGTATGCGCGTTCAACGAAGCGTGTTGCAACCGGCCGCGGCGTCTAGGCGTGTCGGCGCGCAACCCAGTACGTCGCGCCTTCGGCGCCGTAGCGCTCCGCGTGCGGCACGTCCCGCTCGAGCGCGAACTCGTCTCCCGGCAGCAGATGGCGGACGGCTTCGCCCACCGTCAGCCACATCTCGCCCTTCACGACGCGCGCGCGTAACGCGAACGGATGGGAGTGCACGTGGAGCACCGCCGACGGCGGCCACTTGCGCTCCAGCACTTCGTCGAAACCCTGCGCTTTCGCATCGGCCTCGAAGGCCTCGAAACCGGTTCCGGCCATGGAGTCTCCCGCACTCGCTCCGTCGCACGCTAGTGTAATACGCGCGCGCAACGAAGCCTGATACCGCCACGACGCCGAAACTTTTCACGCGTCGCGTCATCCCATCACGACCCGCAGCTCTCCAGTCGACCGCGATCCGGCGGAAGTTGAACGAGATGGCTACGAAGCGCCCACGCGATCGGACGACGTCCGCGGCCGATTCGATGAACGTACCGGTGCTGGCCGAATCGGCACGCGTCGAACGCAGGCGGCGCGAGACAGGCCGCGTTCGCGTTGCCAAGCGCGTGTCGGTCACCGAGCGGGTCGTCGACGAGCCGGTGTATCGCGACGACGCGCGCGTCGAGCGGCGGCGCGTCGATCGCGTGGTGACCACGCTGCCGCGCATCCGCACCGAAGGCGATACCACGATCGTGCCCGTGCTCGAGGAAGTCCTCGTGCTCGAGAAGCGCGTCGTGCTGCGGGAAGAGATACGCATCACCCGTGTGCGCGCCATCGGGCGCGCACGCCGGCGCGTCGCGCTGCGCACCGAGAACGCGAGCATCGAGCGTGTCGATGCCGCGGCACCCCGAAAGGTGGCAAAGCGCATGGGATGACCGCTCGCGGTCGGTTTTCGTTGGAGCCTGAAGGAGCTTTGCAATGGAACGCACGATGATCGGGGTATTCGATTCGGAAGAGGAAGCGCGCGCGGTGAAGCAGGAGCTGGCGAGCGCCGGTATCGAGGGGGATCGCATCCACGTACGCGCTGGGAGCACCGACGACGTTGCGGGTGCACGCACGGGCGCGGAGGCGGGCGAGGAGGAGCATCGCGAGGATCACAGGGGCTTCTGGGCGCGCCTGTTCGGGTTCGACGACGACGCCGACGAGCACGCCGGGCAATATGGCGAAGCGGTACGGCGGGGAAGCTGCCTGGTGGTCGTCGACTCGATCGACGCCGACCGCGTCGACGAGGCGTCCGACATCATGTCGCGCCACGGCGCCATCGACATCGACGCGCGGGCTGCGAGCTGGCGCGAGCGCGGCTGGACCGGCTACGACCCCTCCGCGCCGCAGTTGTCCGAACAGGAGCTCGCGCACGAGCGCACGCTGTGGACCAGCAACGCGCCGCGCACGGAGGCGCGTACCGATGAGGGCACGACGCGCATCCCGGTCGTCGAGGAGGAGCTCAAGGTCGGCAAGCGCGTCGTCGAACGAGGCGGCGTTCGCATCTTCGCGAGAACGACCGAGCGGCCGGTCGAGGAAGACGTGACGCTGCGCGAGGAGCGCGCGCGCGTCGAGCGCCGCCCGGTCGACCGCCCGGCGACGGAGGCCGAGCAGGCGCAGGCGTTCAAGGACGCGACGATCGAGGTTCGCGAGACGGTCGAAGAACCGGTGGTCTCCAAGAGCGCGCGCGTGGTCGAGGAAGTCGAGGTCGGCAAGGAGCAGTCGCAGCGCACCGAGAAGGTGAAGGACAAGGTGCGGCGTACCGACGTGCAGGTCGAGAACGCGGCGGAGCACATGCAGATGGCCGCGCAGGGCTCGACCGCCGGCGGGCGGCAACTGCAGGCCGGTGCACCAGGCGCGCAGAGCGGCTCGCAGCAGATGCAGAGCGGCGCGACCGCGATGCAAAGCGGCGCGGCCGATTCACGCACGGTCGCATCGCGGCCCGCCGCCGGCATGGCGGGCTCGACTGCCGATTTCGACGACGACGACCTGAACGGCCTGCTACGCGGGGAGCTGTCCGCAATCGAAACGTATCGCCAGGCGCTCGACAAGAACCGTGACCAGTACGGCCAGGATGCGCGGTTCGGACAGCTCGAGCAGATGATGCGCGATCACGAGCAGGCCGCGTCGCAGCTTCGCACGCTGATCCGGCAGGCGGGTGGCAGCGAGACCCGCGACTCGGGCGCGTGGGGAACGTGGGCCAACACCGTGATGGGAACCGCGCGCCTGTTCGGCGACAAGGCTGCGCTCAAAGCGCTCAAGGAAGGCGAGGAAAGCGGCATCGACGACTACCGGGAGTGCATCGACGGCGGCGTGCCGCAGGAGATGAAGAACGCGCTGATGTCCATCGTCTCGAAGGCGCAGCAGCACGTGAGCGAGCTCGATCGCCTGATCGACGCCGCGTAGACGCGGCGAGACCGAACGCGGCGGCCCCGCCTGGGGCCGCCGCTTTTTTTGGGTCAGTGCCGCAGGCTGTCCGGAACCTTGCCGCCGTTCTCGGCGATCTTCTGCATCACTGCCTTCTGGAGCGCGATGTTCTGCTCGGCGCTCCCGTCCGCGCCGGCGTGCACGTTGAGCTCGTTGCCGAGCTCCTTGCGCGCCGTGAGGCTCGAATCCATGTCGAGCAGCTTCAGCAGATCCACGATGGAGGTGCGCCAGTTGCCGCCGCCGCCCTTTTGCGACGCGAGGCGCGAAAGCACTGCATCGACGTCCACCGATTGAAGCCTCGCCTGCGCGGCCGCCGGTGCGCCGGCGGGCGACGTGCCGGACTGCGGGGCCGCGCCGCCGCCTGCCTGCGTCTGCTGCGCCGTCGGCGAAGTCCCGGCCGCCTGCTGCGCGGGTTGCCCCGAAGCCGTGGTGCCGGCCGCCTGGGCCGAGCCCGTGGAGTGATGCAGGATCTTGTCGAGGATCGTTCCGAAGATGCTCATCGCTGGTCTCCTGTCGATGAAGTTGCGCCGCACGGCGTGCCCGATGCTAGGCGAGCATCAGCCACGCGCCTGTAGGACTGGCGATGAAAGCCGTATCGGCGCTGTCCTACGCGACGCGCTTCAGTAATGTCCGGCGTGTCCCGCGACGGGCGCTCGCCGCACGCGCACTTCCGGCTTGAGCGCGACCGTCCAGGCCACTTCCGCGCGCTTGCCTGCGGCGACCTCCAGGGATCTGCGCGTGGCGTCCTCGCCCTGCTCCAACAGCGGATGCCAGACGCGCACGGTGTACGCGCGCGACGGGAGGTCGGCGATCGTCGCGCGCCCGTCGCCGTCCGTCTTCGCGTACCAGGGCGATTCGGAAACGTAGACGTAGCCGATCATCCAGTCGTGGATGTTGCATCCGAGCACCACCACGCCGGGCTTGTCGAACAGCACGGGCGGCGCGGCTTCCCCGGCGTAGAGCGGCAATTCGAAGCGCTTCGCCGGCGAGAACGAGTACACGTGATGACGCACGTTGTCCTTGTTCGGGAACGACACGGTCGACCCCACGAAGATCGGCTTGACGCGCGGCACGAACTCCTTGTCGATCTGGTCGAGCTGCTCGGCGCGCGGCCGAGCGCCGGTCATCGCGGCCGCGTCGCTCGGCACGGCGACGACGACCGCATCGGCAACCGGTTTTCCCTCCGGCGTGGTGACCGTGACGGCGAGGCTGCCCGATTGTGCGAGGGCGAAGCTGGACAGCGACATCGCGAGCGCGGCCGCGAGCCTGCGGGTCACGAGGGTCAATAGCGATAGGCCCATGATGCGCTCACCAGGTGGCTGCGGTATTCGAGGTCCTGCGTCGCGCGCGTGAGCGCGTACGCATAGGTGAAGTTGAGCGAGGCGCGGTCGCCGAGCGCGTACGACAGGATGCCGGCGCCCGTCTGCGTCGTGCCGCGCAACCGGTAGTCGAAGAAGTCGGGGCCGAATGCCGTGCTGATCCCGATCGCGTCGGATGCGAGGAAGATCGGCAGGTTGCGATGCGTCGTCGACACCACGTCGCCGCGGCGCACCGCGTAGCCGAGGTCGGCCTGCCACTGCTCGGACAGCGCGTAACCCATGCGGGCGAATCCGCCGTTGCCTTTCAGGTTCCACACCGTGCCGTCGATGCCGGGCACGAGCGGCGGCATGTGGTGGCGCGCGTACCGGCGGTCGTACACGTACCCGGCCGACGTGTCGAGCGCTTCGCTCCACCGGCGGCCTGCCTCGATGCGCAGCTCGATGCGCTCGCCATCGCGCACGTCCTCGCGATAGTTCTCGACCGACGCGGTTGCGCCGGCTGCGATCCACGGCTCGGTGAGGCCGACGCCGAGCTTGCGCTGCCACGAAAGCGTGCCGTCGAGTGCCGCATACGACAGCCGCGTGAAGCGGGCGTATTGTGCTCCGCGCAACGCGATGCCGGCGTCGATGCCGTCGAAGTCGGTCGCTCGCGCGTGCCACGTCCAGCCGGCGTGCGCGCCGGCGTACGTGTCCGCGCGGATGTCGTCCTGCAACTGGGCGCGCGTCACGTTGCTGTCGTGCGCGATCTCGATCGCCGCGTCGAATGTCTGCGCCGGTGCTGCGCTCCATGCCAGCGCGAGCGCGCAGGCCGCCGCGCGCAGCGCGCCGGGCACGACACGGCAAGGCGATGGAGCGGGCATGGAAGCGCGATCGCGGGCGGCAAACCGCACGCGCGATGCACGCGCTGTGCCAGGGACGCGGGTTCGCGCGCCCGTCCGCCGACGAGCGGTCTGCAGCCTCGCCATGCCCGGCCGTTATCCCATGGAGGATCGCGCGCGTACGCATGCGCGGAGCGGCGCTTTGCGACGCGGCGCGACCAGTCTTTCCCATCACCCGCGAGTCGAAAGGTCGTCACATCGTGAGCGGAGCAACGCCCGCCCCCGTACGCCGCACGCCGCGCATGCGCGGCCTGCAGAGCCGCATCGTGGCGCTGTTCGTCGTGCTCATGCTGCTGGTCCAGGGTGGCGGGTTCCTGCTGATCAGCACCGCGGGCGTGGCGGGCGCGCGGCAGACCGTCGCCGACGAGCTCGCCACGGGCGAGCGCGTGTTCGTGCGCCTGCTCGACCAGAGCGCGCAGCGGCTGGTGCAGGGCGCACGCGTGCTGTCCGCGGACTTCGCCTTCCGCGAGGCGATCTCGACGGGCGACCGCGAGACGATCGCCTCGGTGCTGCGCAATCACGGCGACCGCATCGACGCGACGTACATGACGCTGATCGGCCTCGATCGGCGCGTGGTGGCCGACACGCTCGACGCCGATGCCGAAGGCCGTCCGTTCGCATTCCAGCGGCTGATCGCGCAAGCCGAGCGCGACGGCAAGGCGGTCGCGATGGTCGGCGTGGGGCACAACCTCTACCAGGTCGTGCTCGTGCCGGTGCTCGCACCCGTGCCGATCGCGTGGGTCGCGATGGGCTTCGCGGTCAACGACACGTTCATGCAGGACCTGCGCCGCCTGACCGGCCTCGACGTGTCGTTCGCCACCCGTCCGCCGAACGGCGTGTGGGCGTTGCCCGCGAGCACGCTGCCCGAGGCGGTGCGTCCCGGGCTGCTCGAGGAATTCGCGGCCGGGCACCTGCATCCGGACGAGGCGACGACCATGCGTGCAGGCGGCGACGAATACCTTTCGCGCACCGTGGCGCTTCCGGCACGCCAGGACGAAGCGGTGATCGCGGTGCTGCAGCAGCCGCTCGAGGCGGCGCTGTCGTCGTTTCGCCGGCTGCAGCGCGACCTGGCCGTGTTCTCGCTCGCGAGCATTGCCGTCGCCGTCGTCATGAGCATCGTCATGGCGCGCGGCATCGCGCGCCCCGTGCAGCAGCTCGCGCAGGTCGCGCGGCGCATCGCGTCGGGCGACTACACCGCGCAGACGCCGCCGCCCACGGCCGACGAGATCGGCGAGCTCGCGCAGGCGTTCCGCTCGATGCAGGACGGCCTCGCGACGCGTGAGTCGAAGATCATGGACCTCGCGTATCGCGACACGCTCACGGGGCTGCCGAACCGTGCGCTGTTCTCCGACCGCCTGCAGCAGGCACTGCGCATGGCTCCGCGCATCAATGGCGCGGTGAGCGTGCTGCTCATGGACGTCGATCATTTCAAGTACGTGAACGACACGCTCGGGCACCAGGTCGGGGATCTCCTGCTGCGCGAGGTCGCTTCGCGCCTCTCCGGCATCGTGCGGCGCGAATCGGATACCGTCGCGAGGCTGGGCGGCGACGAGTTCGTCGTGCTGCTGCCTTCGGACAACGTCGAGGGCGCGCGGCGCGTCGCGCGCAACATCCAGAAGGCGCTCGAGACGCCCATGAGCCTCGACGGTCACGTGGTCGATTGCCGCGTGAGCATCGGCGTGTCGAGCTATCCCGATCACGGCGACACGTCGACCACGCTGATGCGCCGCGCCGACGTGGCGATGTACACCGCCAAGCGCCTCAACAGCGGCCTCGCCATCTACGACGACCGCGACGACGAGGACAGCCGCGCGCGCCTGTCGCTCATGGGCGAGCTGCGCAATGCAGTCGAGCGCGACGAGCTCACGCTGCACTACCAGCCGAAGATCCATTTGAGCGACCCGCGCGAGCTTCACGTCGAGGCGCTGGTGCGCTGGCAGCACCCGGTGCGCGGCCTGGTACCGCCGTCCGATTTCATTCCGTTCGCCGAGCAGACCGGATTCATCCGGGCGATCACGCAATGGGTCCTCGAAAGCGCGGTGCGCCAATGCGCGCAATGGCGCCGCGAGGGCCTGCGCATGAACGTGTCGGTCAACATCTCCGCGCGCGACCTGCTCAATCCGGAGCTCGCGGAGCGATTCGCGGAGCTCCTCGCCGAGCAGGGCTGCCACGCCGCCTGGATAGGCCTCGAGATCACCGAGAGCGCGATCCTGGACGACCCCGGCCACGCGCTGCGCAACCTCGAGCGGCTGCACGCGCTCGGCTGCCGCATCTCGATCGACGACTACGGCACCGGCTACTCGTCGCTCGCCTATCTCAAGCGCCTGCCGGTGAACGAGCTCAAGATCGACCGCTCCTTCGTGATGAGCATGGTCACCGACACGAGCGACGCAGTCATCGTGCGCTCGACCATCGACCTCGCGCACAACATGGGGCTGTGCGTCGTCGCCGAAGGCGTCGAGGACGAACCGACGCTGCGCCGGCTGCGCGAGCTCGGCTGCGACATGGTGCAGGGCTATCTGTTCAGCCGCCCCCTGGCCGCCGACGAGATCGTCAAGTGGCTGCGCACGAGCAGCTACACGCGCACGGCCGAGGTGACGGAGCTCCGACGCGTGGTGTGACGCCCGCGGCTGCGGGGCGCCGCATGCTCATGTCCCGCAATACGCCTCGATACGATACCCATCCGGGTCGATGACGAACGCCGCGTAGTAGCTCGGCCCGTAGTCGGCGCGTACGCCCGGCTTGCCGTTGTCCTTGCCGCCGGACTCGAGGGCCGCGGCATGGAACGCGTCGACGCTCTTGCGCGTGGGCGCGTCGAAGCAGAAGTGCAGGCCCGATTCCATGTCGGGCGCAACGGGCCGCGTCGACTTCGAGATCCACAGCGCGACGCCGTCCTTGCCATAGCCGAGCGAGCCTTCGTCGGCGCTGCGACACGCGTAGCCCAGCGGCTTCAGCGCCGCGTCGTAGAACCGCCGCGTGCGCGCGATGTCGCGCACGCCGATCGAAACATGGTTGATCATGCGAGCCTCCGTCTGCGATGGAGGCGTCAGCATGCCATCGCCCGAGCGGCCCATCGTGGGAAAAATTGCTATCCTGAGCGCATGAACGACCGCCCGCACAATGGGCCCTCCGCGCGCACGCTGGCGCAAGCCGCCGACTGGGGCGCGTGGGAAGTGGTGTGCCGGCTGGGGCCGCAGGATCGAAGCTTCGAGGAGCGGCACGATTTCATGAGCATCGCTGCGGTCGTCGGCGGAACGTTCGAATACCGCGGCGCCACCGGTCGTGCGCTGCTGTATCCGGGATCGTTCCTGCTCGGCAATGCTGGCGCGTGCTTCGAATGCGGGCATTCGCACGGCGTCGGCGATCGCTGCATCGCGTTCGGATTCGCACCGGAGCTCTTCGAGGAGATCGCGGCGTCCGCGGCAGGATCGTCGCGCTATCGGTTCGACCGCGCGATGCTGCCCGTCGTCCCGGCCATGACGCCCGCGCTGGTCGACGCCGAGGCCTGTGCGGCGATGCCGGACGCGAGCGTCGTCGAGGAGCTCGCCGTTTCCGTCGCCGAGCGTGTCGTGCGGACGCTGCGCGGCACGCCGGCGTCGCGTCGCGCGCCGTCGGGTCGCGATGGCCGCCGCATCGCCGACGTGGTGCGCTTCATCGACGCGCATTGCGTCGAGGCGCTGGATCTCGCCACGCTCGCGGCACGCGCGCACATGAGCCGCTACCACTTCCTGCGCACGTTTCGCCACGTCGTCGGCATGACGCCGCATCGGTACGTCACGCACGCGCGACTGCGCTGGAGCGCCGTTCGGTTGCGCAACAGCCGCGCGCCGATCGCCGAAGTGGCCGCCGATGCGGGCTTCGGCGACCTGTCGACGTTCCACGCGCGGTTTCGCGCGGCCTTCGGGACGACGCCGGGACGGATGAGGAATTCGACCCTCACCCCGCCCTCTTCCCGCACGCGCGGAGAGGGTGCCCGACGGGCCGGGTGAGGGGCGCCGGCGTGCCGAGCTTCACGGCTGCAACACCCACTTCCCGTTCTGAATCCGCACCATCACGCGCGCCCGCGAGTCGAGCCCGAGATGGTCGGTCTTCGACATGTTCACCACGCCGTTGCTCACCTCGAGGTTGCGCGTGGCTTCGAGTGCGTCGCGCAGCGCGCGGCGGAACTCGACGGTGCCCGGCTGCGCGGTCTTCAGCGCAAGGGGAATCGCGTTCGCGAGCTCGAGGCACGCGTCCCAGGTGTACGAGCCGAAGGCCGATACGCTGCCCGGTCCGTACGCGGACTCGTACAGCGCGATGTATTCGAGCGCGCGCTTCTTCGCCGGATGCGAGTCGGGGAGCTGGCTCGCCACGATCACCGGGCTCGCGGGCACGAACATGCCTTCGATGTCCTTCCCGCCGACACGAAGGAAATCGTTGTTCGCGACGCCGTGGTTGAGGTACACGCGCCCCTTGTAGCCGCGCTCGACGAGCGTGGTGGCGGGCAGGGCTGCCGGCGTTCCGGATGCCCCGATCACGACCGCATCGGGCCGGGCGCTGATGAGCTTCAGCACCTGCCCGACCACGCTCGTGTCCTTGGGCGCGAAGCGCTCGTTGGCCACGAGCGGAATGTTGCGCCCCTTCGCCGCCTTGTCCACCTCGGCGAAGAACGCCTCTCCGAGCGCGTCGGAAAAGCCGATGTAGCCGAGCGTCTTCACCCCGTTGGCGCTCGCGTGCTCGAGGATCGCGCCGGCCATCATCACGTCGGTCTGAGGCGTCTTGAACGACCACGCCTTCTTGGCGTCGACCGGATCGATGATGCGCACCGACGAGGCGAGCGAGATCGTGGGCGTCTCGCCCTCGGCGAAGACGTCGATCATCGCCAGCGAGTTCGGCGTGGTGCTCGAGCCGATCAGCGCGTCGACCTTGCTCTCGCCGATGAGCTTGCGCGTGTTCTGCACCGCGGTGGTCGTATCGGTGGCGTCGTCGAGCACGACGTACTCGATCGACTTTCCGCCGGCGGCCTTGGGGCACATCGGGATGGTGTTGCGCTCGGGTATGCCGAGCGATGCGGCCGGGCCCGTCGCCGAAACGGTCACGCCGACTTTCACCTGCGCCTGCGCGCCGGCGGCGATCGCGAGCGCGCACACGAGCGCGCACCGCGTGACGGCATGGCTCATCGGTGTTCCTCCTCCGGTCCTGTTCGGGCGCCCATTCTAGGCCACGCCGATCGCCCGGTAGCGCGGCGGCCGCGCGAGGCGTAGCATCGTCATTCCCGCTGCGATGCGAGCGCGCAGCCGCGGTGGGCATACGACCCGAAGCCCGGGCCGCGGGGAGGACCCATGCACGCGGTCGCTTCATCCGCACATCGCGCCTACGCCCTGGGACTGTCCCGCGTGGTGCGGTTGTCCTGCCTGGTGCTGCTGGCCTGCGTGCTGGCGGTCTGGTCCGGCGCATTGGCCGCGCAGGAGGAAGCACCCGGCGACGCGCAGGCGAAGGCCGCCGCGCTGCGCGCGCGGTACGCCGAGCTCCAGGATCGGCTGCACGACAGCGCGTTCGGCCTCGCGCTCACGGTCGACTCGCAACAGCTTCCCGAGCGCCTCGCCGGCGACCTCTACGGCGTGATCAACGACTCGTTCGGCACGCTGCGCTCGACGCTGGTCGATCGTCCGCAGTGGTGCCAGCTGCTGCTGCTGCACATCAACGTCAAGGACTGCCGCACCGCGAGCGTGGAGCGGCAGGACGGCATCGTGCTGACGCTCGGCGGCAAGAACGACGTCGGCGGCGAGAACGGCGCGCAGCTCGGCTATCGCTTCAAGGTCGCCGATTCGACGCCGGAATATCTCGACGTCATCCTCGCCTCGAACAAGGGGCCGTACGGCACCACCAACCACCGCATCGCGCTCGAGGCGACGGCGCTGCCGGACGGGCGAACCTTCATCCACTTGTCGTACGCGCATGCGTACGGTCCCGTCGCGAAGCTCGCGCTCACCGCCTATCTCAACACCGTCGGGCGGGACAAGGTCGGGTTCACCGTGGTGTCGCACACGTCCGACGGCCAGCCGGTCTACATCCAGGGCGTGCGCGGGATCGTCGAGCGCAACTGCATGCGCTACTTCCTCGCCGTGATCGCCTACCTGCGCGGGAACTCGGCGCCGCCCGACCAGCGCGTCGCGAGCCGCCTCGCGAGCTGGTTCGACCTCACCGAGCGCTGGCCGCGGCAACTGCACGAAGTGTCACGTTCGCAATACTTCGACACCAAGCTGCAGGAATACCGCCACGTGGCGGGCGCGGCGTCCGACACGCAGGCCGCGCGTTAACCGTCGAGCCGCACCGGCAGGTGCAGGAAGCCGCGAAAGCGCGCGCGTCCGCCACGCGTCGGTGCGGCGGCGAGCTCGTAGCGCGGAAAGCGCGCGAGGAAGCGGCCGATCGCGATGCGCCCTTCCAGCCGAGCCAGATTGAGGCCGGCGCAGGTATGGATGCCGAATGCGAATGCGACGTGGCGGTTCGGCTCGCGCCCGACGTCGAGCGTGTCGGGCTGCGGAAATTGCGCCGGGTCGCGGTTCGCGCCGCCGATGCAGATCGTGATGCGTGTGTCGGCGGGCAGCTCCACGCCGCCGACCACCGACGATGCCGTCGAGATGCGGTTGCCGAGCTGCACGGGACTGTCGAAGCGCAGGAACTCGTCGACCGCCGTGCCGATGCGCGCGGGCTCTCGCAGCAGCCGCTCGCGCGCGTCGCGCCATTGCGTCAGCGCGTGGAGTGCGTTGCCGATGAGGTTGGTGGTGGTCTCGTGTCCGGCGTTGAGCAGGAAGATGCACTGGTGGAGGAGCTCGACCTCGCTGAGCGGCTCCTCGTCCGGGTCGCCGAAGATGAGGCGGGTCAGCACGTCGGTATCCGGGTTGCCCGGGTTGCGGCGAC
The DNA here is from genome assembly GCA_036406955.1 of Casimicrobiaceae bacterium. Lineage (GTDB taxonomy): Bacteria > Pseudomonadota > Gammaproteobacteria > Burkholderiales > Casimicrobiaceae > VBCG01. Next base: position 7,722 of record DASXAF010000010.1, on the reverse strand, counting down.
GCTCATCGATCAGCCCGCGCAGGTAGGCGCAGAATTCACGCACCGCGTCGTTGCCCGCGCGCGCACGCTCGGGCGTGAGAACCGGCTCGAGCGCGCCGAGGATCGCAAGCGACCAGTCGCGCAGCGACCCGCGTTCCTCGTGCGGGACGCGCAGCAGGTTGCCGATGATCTCGATCGGGATCGGCCCGGCGAACATCTCGACGAGGTCGGGCGTGCCGTGGTCGTCCATGCGGTCGAGCAGCGTGTCGACGACCTGCACCAGTCCCGGCTCCATCGCGGCGATGTGCCGCTGCGACAACGCGCCCACGATCGCGCGGCGCACGCGGGTGTGCAGCGGCGGATCGTTGAAGATCAGGCTCGTCGTGTGATGCTCGAGCAGCGGCGAGGGCCCGAACTTCGGGCCGAACTCCTTCTTCTTGTCGGAGCTGAACGTCTTCGCGTCGCGGTAGACCGCGAGAATGTCCTCGTGCCGGGTGAGCAGCCACGAGCCGTCCGGCATGTGGCGCATGGGCTCGTGCGCGCGCAGCGCGTCGTAGTAAGGATACGGGTCGTCGTAATAATCCGGCGGGAGGTCCCTGAGATCGAACGACGACGCGACCGCGCGTGCGCGATCTTCGTCGAAGCGCCGGGCGAGCGGACCAGGAGCATTCATGCGAGGCCGTGTGCGAGCGGCTCGGCCGTCGCGGCCGGGTATCGCAGCGCGCCTTTCACACCGTCTGCCGGCGCCGTTGCTCGACGAGCTGCTCGAGCAGCGGAATGCTCTCGCGCACGGCGTCGAGGTTCGGATTCACCGCCAGCGCGCGCCTGGCGTACTGCAGCGCGCGCTCGTAGTTGCCGAGGCGGGCGTGGATCTGCATGTAGCCCGCGAGCGCGCCGAAGTGGTCGGGGTTGCGCTTCATCACCTCGTCGCAGTCGGCGAGCGAGCGGTGAAGGTCGCCCACCAGGAAATAGAGCGTCGCCCGCTTGTTCCAGCCTTCGGCGAACTCCGGCTTCAGCTCGATGATGCGCGTGAAGGTCGCGATGGCGTCCTCGGGCTCGCCGTTCGACATCTGCTCCACGCCCTTTCGGTAGAGCGCGTCGATGCCCGCATCTCCCGAGCGCGACCAGATGTGCCATATCGCCTGCTCGGCGCCGCGGCGCACGTCCTCGTCGCTGTCGCGCAGCGATTCGAGCAGCGGCTTCACGTCGGACATGACGCCCGCCTGCTCGAGCTGCGTCACCGCTTCGCGACGCGCCTGCGCGTCGCCGCTCGACAGCGCATGGACCGCAGCGTCGTGATCGGCCGGGTCGGCGGCGAACGCGCCAGCCGCGAGGAGCAGCAACGGCAGCGACAGGCGGAGAGGGATGCGCACGATCGTGGTCCTGCTCGCGACGCGCTTATCGTAGCGCACCCCGGCCGTCCCGTCTGTCGCCCTGCCGCGGCCTCCGCTAAACTCGTGCGCGAGCGAGGTCGCGCACGACGACCGCCGCGTCCCACGAGGAGGCTTTCGATGTTCCACCGCACAGCGTTCGCGCTCGCGCTTGCCCTGGTGTGCGGCACCGCCCGTGCCCAGCCGGTCGAGCTGACGTTCGCCAACTGGGCCGCCGCGGAAGGCACCACGCGCCCCGCCATCGAGCAGGTCATCAAGGACTTCGAGGCGTCGCACCCGGACATCCGGATCAAGAGCGAGGCGATCTCGTTCTCGGAGATCGCGCGGCAGCTCGTGCTGCGCGTGCGCTCCGGCAATCCGCCGGATGTCGCGCAAGTCGCCGGGAACGACACCATGCTGGTCGCGCTCACCGGCAAGCTGGAGCCGCTCGACGCCTACGTGACGGGCGACGTGAAGGCCGCGCTCAAGCCCGGTGCCCTGGACGCGTTTCGCTACCAGAACCACCTCATCGCGTTTCCCTGGACGCAGGCACCGGCCGGGTTCTGGTACGACAAGCCGCTGCTGCAAAAGGCGGGGCTCGATGCCGAGAGCCCGCCGAAGACGATCGATGCGCTGATGAGCGCGCTCGCGGCGATCAAGCGCACGCAGCCCGACGTGATCCCGCTCGCGCTCGACACGACCAATCGCCCGTTCTCCATGCAGTCGAACTGGCCGTGGATGCAGACGTTCGGCGCGGCCCCCATCGGGGAGGGTGCGAAGGGCGCCGACACGCCGCAGATGAAGGCTTACCTCACATGGATGCGCGAGCTCGCGCAAAAGGGCTACATCGATCCCGGCCGCAAGATCGGCGAGTTCCGCCCGCTCGCCGCGCAGGACAAGGTCGCGTTCATCTGGGACCAGGTGCTGCTGCAGGGCGTCATCCAGGGCGCGAACAAGATGCCCGACGCGGAGTTCTACAAGCACTGGGGCGTCGCCGCCCTGCCCACCGGGCCGAGCGGCAAATCGTTCTCGTTCGAAGGCGGCCACCAGCTCGTCATGTTCGCGGACGGCAAGCACAAGAAGGCCGCGTGGACGTTCATCCAGTATCTCGCGACGTCGCCCGCGGCGATTCGCGCCTACACCCTCGGCGCGGGCGCTTCGCTGCCCGCGCTCGCGAAGCTCCCCGATCCCGAGCTTCGACGCAAGCTCGACACGCCGGTGTACGACGCGTTCGCAAGCAAGATCGTGCCGACGATCTCGCGGCCGCCCTTCGGCCCGGGATTCGCCAGCGGCGCAACCGCGGTGATGGCCGGCGTGCAGCAGGCGGTCACCGGCACCGAGCCGATCGACGCGATCGCACGATCCATACAGCAACAGCTCGCGCGGTAGTGACCGGGTCGCGTCGACGGCCGGGGTCCGATCCCTGGCTCGACTGGATGGTGTTGCCGACGGTCGGCGTGCTCGCCGTCGTCGTCGGCTATCCGATCGTGTACACGCTGGTGCTGTCGGGCCAGCACTTCAACTTCCTCGAGCCCGAGCCCGCCCGCTTCATCGGCGCGGGCAACTACGCGCGGCTGCTGTCGGACCGGATCTTCTGGCAGGCGCTCGCCAACACGGCGATCTACACGTTCGGCAGCGTCGCGGCCGCGGCCCTGCTGGGGCTCGCGCTTGCGCTGCTGGTGGAGTCGTACGCCGGCCCGCGCGTGCGCGTGGTGCGTGCGCTGCTGCTGACGCCCTGGGCGGTGCCGTTCGTCGTCACCGCGTTCCTGTTCCGCTACATGTACCTGCAGAACGGCGGCGTGGTCAACGCGATGCTGCTCGACGCGGGGATCATTCGAGCGCCCATCGCCTGGCTCAACGATGCCGCCATCGCGTTGCCGGCCGTGATGGTGTCGAACGTCTGGGCGATGACGCCGTTCTTCTTCCTGCTGCTGTCCGCGGCGCTCGCGGGCATACCGAACGAGGTGATCGAGTCGGCGCGCGTCGATCGCGCGCGCGCATGGAGCATGATCTTCAGCATCAAGCTGCCGTTCGTGCGCAACGCGCTGCTGGTCGGCAGCCTGCTGATGATCCTCTCCAACTTCAACGACTTCGCGAAGATCTGGGCCACCACGCAGGGCGGGCCCGGATACGCCACGACCACGCTCGTCGTGTACGTCTATCGCGTGGCGTTCGAGAACTTCGAGTTCGGCTATGCGTCGGCGCTCGGCGTGGTGTGGCTGCTGCTGTTGCTGGGCTTCGCCGTCGCCTACTTTCGCGCGCTGCGCATGCGATGAAGCTCGGACGCGCCCGCATCGTCCAGGGCATCGCGCTCGCGCTCGCGCTGGCGTGGAGCCTCGCGCCCGTCTACTGGATGCTCGCCACCTCCTTCAAGTCGGAGCTGGAGGCGACGCGCCTCGACCCGACGCTGTGGCCGCACGCGGCGACCCTCGAGAACTACCGCGGCCTGGTCGGCGGGACCCTGCCGTTCGTGTCGTTCTTCGTCAACACGGTGATCACCTGCCTCGCGACTGCGGTCGTCGCGGTGCTGATCGCCCTGCCGGCTGCCTATGCGTTGTCCCGCGCGCGCTTTCGACTGCGCGGGCCCGTCGCGTACGGCATCCTGGTCTCGCGCATGCTGCCGCTCGTGGTGCTGCTCGCGCCGCTCTACCTGCTGCTGCTGCACGCGCACCTGCTCGACAGCAATCTCGGGCTGATCGTCGGCTTCACGACCTTCGGCTTGCCGTTCGCGGTGTGGATGCTCAAGACGTTCATCGACGCGGTGCCGATCGAGATCGAGGAGTCCGCACGGGTCGACGGCTATCCGCGGTGGCAGGTCCTGCTGCGCGTCGTGGTGCCGCTCATCCTGCCCGGCCTGCTCACCACCGGCACGTTCGTGTTCATGGACGCCTGGAACAACCTCATCTTCCCGCTGAGCTTCGTCACCACGCTCGAGAAGCAGACGTTGCCCGCGGCGCTCGTGGTGAGCTTCACCGGCCAGTTCAAGACGGACTGGGGCGGCATGATGGCGGCCGCGACGGTGACCACGCTGCCGCTGATGATCGCGTTCTTCGCGGTGCAGCGATCGATGGTGCGCGGGCTGACCGCGGGGGCGGTGGCGGGTGCTTGACAGCGCCCTCACCCCAGCCCTCTCCCCGCTAAGCGGGGCGAGGGTGCCCGACAGGGCGGGTGAGGGGCGCATCTGACCATGGCTCGAATCTCCCTTCGCCACATCGAAAAGCGCTACGACGACGTCGTCGCGCTCGCCGAATGCAATCTCGACATCGCCGATCGCGAGTTCGTGGTGCTGGTGGGGCCGTCCGGCTCGGGCAAGACGACGCTGCTGCGCATCATCGCGGGCCTCGAGCATCCGAGCGCCGGCGAGGTCTGGTTCGACGATGCGCGGGTCGACGATGTCGACGTCGGAGACCGCGACATCGCGATGGTGTTCCAGAACTACGGCCTGTACCCGCACATGTCGGTGTACGACAACATGGCGTTCGGGCTGCGGCGGCGCAAGCTCGCGCCGGCCGACATCGACGCGCGCGTGCGGCGCACGGCGGCGCTGCTCGACATCGCGCCGCTGCTTGCGCGCCGGCCGCGGCAACTCTCCGGAGGCCAGCGCCAGCGCGTCGCGCTCGGCCGCGCGATCGTGCGCGATCCTGCGGTGTTCCTGCTCGACGAGCCGCTGTCCAATCTGGATGCGCACCTGCGCGTCCAGATGCGCGCCGAGATCCTCAAGGTCCACCGTGCCGTGACCGCGACGGCGGTCTACGTCACGCACGACCAGGTCGAGGCGCTCACGATGGGCGACCGCATTGTGGTGATGCACCAGGGACGCATCCAGCAGGTTGGAACGCCCGCGGAGCTCTACGATGATCCGCTGAATCGGTTCGTGGCCGGGTTCATCGGCACGCCCGCGATGGGATTCCTCGCCGGCCGGCTCGAGCGTTCCGGCGACGCCGCCGTATTGCGCGCGGGTGAGGCGCGCGTGGCGTTGCCGCCCGCGGAGGCCGCGATGCTGTCGCGTCACGAGAGTGCCACGGTGACCGTCGGGATCCGCCCCGAGCGGCTGGCGCTGGTCGACGAGGCGGCGGGGCCGCATGACACGCTCACCGTGCGCGGACAGGTCCAGGTGGTCGAGATGCTCGGCTCGGAGCAATACGTGCACGTCGCGCTCGACGCGGGGACGCTGACGGCGCGCGTGTCGCGCGACCGGCCCGTCAAGGCGCAGGAAACGGTGACGCTTCGCGCAGCCGCGCGGCACCTGCATTTGTTCGACGATGGCAGCGGCGCGGCGCTTCGGCGAAGCGGGGCGTAAGGCGGCGCTCGCGGTATCCTTGCGCGGGATTTCCTGAGGAGGACCATCATGCTTCGTCGCCTCGCCCGCACCGTCGCTGCGCTGGCGCTGCTCTGCGCCTTCGGCGCGGCCGCACAGGACTATCCCACGCGTCCGGTGAAGATCGTGGTGCCGTTCGCGGCCGGCGGCCCGGCCGACGTGTATGCGCGCGTGCTCGCGCAGCACCTGCAGGAGGACCTCGGCCAGCCGTTCGTGGTCGAGGACAAGCCGGGCGGCGGCTCGGTGGTCGGCACGGACGTGGTCGCGAAGAGCGCGCCCGACGGCTATACGCTGCTGGTGATGTCGAACACGCACACGGTGAACGAATCGCTGATGCCGAACAAGCCGTTCCAGCTCATGCGCGACTTCGTCGCTGTGGCGCCGATCAACTATTCGGACCTCGTGCTGGTGGTGAATCCTTCGGTGCAGGTCAATTCGCTCGCCGACCTCATCGCAATGGCCAAGGCGAGCCCCGGGAAGCTCAACTACGCGTCCTCCGGTCCCGGCACGCCGTATCACATGGCGGGCGAGCTCTTCAAGGCCATGGCGGGCGTGAACATCGTGCACGTGCCCTACAAGGAAAGCTCCGCGGCGCGCACCGGCGTGCTGGGCGGGCAGGTCGAGATGATGTTCGACGCCGTCACCGTGATGAACGAGCACGTCAAGGCGGGCAAGGCCAAGGCGCTCGCCACGACCGGCACCTCGCGCTCGGCGGTCATGCCCAACGTGCCGACCATGAGCGAGGCCGGCGTGCCGGGCTACGAGGCGGTGATCTGGCTCGGCCTCATGGCGCCCAGGGGCACGCCGCCGGCGATCGTGCGCAAGCTCAACGCCGAGGTCACCAGGATCGTCATGCGCCCCGACATACAGGCAGAGTGGTCGAAGCAGGGCGCGGTGCCGATGACCATGACGCCCGAGGCGTTCACGAAGTACCTGGACGACGACATCGTGAAATGGGAGCGCGTCGTGCGCATCTCGGGTGCGCGGCCCGACCGGTAGCATCTTGAGCGCGTTGCACCTGCTCTCCGCGGGCGCCGCGCGCGGCCTCGCGCAGAAGCTGCAGCCGGCGTTCGAGGCGAGCACGGGCTCGCGCGTCGTGGCGGAATACGGGGCGGTGGGTTCGATGTTGGCGCGCTTGCGGGACGGCGCGCCGTGCGACGTGATCGTGCTGACCGTTGCGATGATCGAGGCGCTTCGCGGCGAGCGCGCGGTGCAACCGGACACGATCGCCGCGCTCGGCGTCGTGCAAACCGCAATCGCGGTGCGCGCGGGGGATCCGCGTCCCGACATCCGCGACGGAGCTGCCCTCGCCGCCGCGCTGCAGTCGGCCGGGGAAATCCATTTCCCCGATCCGCAGCGTGCGACCGCGGGCGTGCACTTCGTGCGGGTGCTCGCGCGCCTCGCAATCGCGGACAGCGTTGCAGCGGCACTGCGGCCCGCGGCGAACGGTGCCGAGGCCATGGCCGCACTGGCGGGCTCGCGCGCACGCCGGCCGATCGGGTGCACCCAGGCGAGCGAGATCCTCTACACGCCGGGCGTGTCGCTGGTGGATGCGCTGCCGGGCGATCTCGCGCTCGCGACGACGTACTCGATCGCCGTGCACGCGTACGCACGCGAGCCGGCGCTGGCGCGGCGCTTCGTGCTGTCGCTTGCCGGCGACGAAGCGGCCGGGATGCGCCGGGCGGCAGGATTCGAAGCGCCGACGTGAGCCCGCGGCGTGTCGGCGCAGGGGGCGCGTCGCGCGTTTTCGTGGGGTGGAGTCAGAGTCCCTACTCTGACCCCGGGGTCAGGTGAGGGGTCGTTGCCATGATCGTTCGAATGCCCGCGTCTCTGCGCAAGCGCTGGATCAGAATCCTCGCCGTGCTCGGCGTGGCGGCCGCGCTCACGGCGGCCGTCGCGCTGCTGCTGACGACCGCCGGCAACGCCGCGCCGGATGCCGGGCCAGATCGGGTTGTCGGCTGGCGCGTGCCGCTCGGCCAGGGCGACGTTGCCAGCTACGCCGACCTGGAGCCGTCCGGCGCGCCCAGAACGCTCGGCATCGCGATCTCCGGCCAG
>DASXAF010000009.1:0-14276 GCA_036406955.1 Casimicrobiaceae bacterium | reverse complement strand
TGGGTCGACGGCAACATCCATTCCACCGAAGTCGCGGCGTCCGCGGCGACGCTGTATTTCCTGCACACGCTGGTCACAGGTCACGGCCGTGAAGACGACATCACCCGGGCGCTCGACACGCGCGCGTTCTACCTGTGCCCGCGCATGAATCCCGACGGCGCCGAATGGGCGCTCGCCGACAAGCCGAAATGGGTGCGCTCGAGCACGCGGCCGTACCCGTTCGAGGAGGAGGACATCGAGGGACTGATCGTCGAGGACATCGACGGCGACGGCCGCATCCTGCAGATGCGCATCGAGGATCCGAACGGCCTGTGGAAGGCGCACCCCGAGCAGCCACGGCTGCTGGTGCGGCGCGAGCCCACCGAAACGGGCGGAAAGTACTACCGCGTCATCCCGGAAGGCCGCTACGAGCACTGGGACGGCTTCACCATGAAGATGAAGAAGCCGAAGCAGGGTCTCGATCTGAACCGCAACTTTCCAGCCGGCTGGCGGCAGGAGTTCGAGCAGCTCGGTGCCGGGCCGTATCCGACTTCCGAGCCGGAAGTGCGCGCGGTCGTGGACTTCGTGGTGAAGCATCCGAACATCACCGGCGGCACGTCGTTCCATACCTGGAGCGGCGTGCTGCTGCGGCCCTTCGAGCAGTATCCCGACGAGGACATGGACGCCGAGGACCTGTGGGTCTACCAGGCCATGGGAAAGAAGGGCACCGAGCTCACAGGCTATCCCGCGATCTCGGTCTATCACGAGTTCCGCTATCACCCGAAGTCGGTGATCGGCGGCACGTTCGACTGGATCTACGAGCACCTCGGCATCTTCTCCTGGGTCGTCGAGATCTGGGCGCCGATGCGCGAGGCGGGCATCGTCGATTACAAGTACATCGACTGGTTCCGCGATCATCCGATCGACGACGACCTCAAGATCTTCCGTTGGAGCGAGGACAAGCTCGGCGGCCTCGCGCACCAGCCGTGGCGGCCGTTCGACCATCCGCAGCTCGGGCGCGTGGAGATCGGCGGCTGGAACCGTTTCCAGGCATTCGGCAATCCGCCGCTGCCGCTGCTCGAGAAGGAGATCGCGCGCTTTCCGCGCTGGCTGCTGTGGCAGGCGCTGATCTCGCCGCGGCTCGCGCTCGTTCATGCGGGCGCGACGCGCCTCGGCGCGGACACGTGGAAGATCACGCTGGTCGTGCAGAACGAGGGTTACCTGCCGACCTACGTGACCAAGCGGGCGCTGAAGCGCAAGACCACGCGCGGCGTCGTTGCGCAGCTCGAGATGCCGGCCGGCCTCACGCTCGAAGCGGGCAAGCTGCGCGACGACCACGGCCAGCTCGAAGGCCGTGCCTACAAGCACACGGGCGTCTCGTTCTGGCCGGACTACAACGTGACCGACGACCGCATGAAGATCGAATGGGTCGTGCGCGGGCCGGCGGGCCAGTCGGTCGGCGTCACCGCAAGGCATGAGCGCGCCGGGACGGTGCGCACCCGGGTGGATCTCACATGAAGAGAACGATTGCTTTCACGTTCGCGCTGCTGCTCGCCGCCTGCACGACGCAGCCGCCGCAACGCGCGGGGCTCGATCGCATCGAGCACATCGTCGTCATCTACGCCGAGAACCGCAGCTTCGACAATCTGTATGGATTGTTCCCGGGGGCCAACGGCATCGCCAACGCCACGCCCGCGCAGTACACCCAGGTCGACCGGGACGGCACGCCGCTGGCGCACCTGCCGCCGGTGTGGGAAAGCGGCAACAAGCCCGATCCCAAGTTTCCGGCGAACCTGCCCAACAAGCCGTTTCGCATCGACGCGCCGCCGATCGACATGTCGCTGTCGGTGAAGACGCGCGACCTCATCCACGAGTACTACCGCAACCAGGAGCAGATCGACGGCGGGCGCAACGACCGCTTCGTCGCCGCGTCCGATGCGGGCGCGCTGGTCATGGGCTATTACGACGGCTCGAAGCTGCCGATGTGGAAGTGGGCGCAGGAATACACGCTCGCGGACAACTTCTTCATGGGCGCTTTCGGCGGCTCGTACCTGAACCACATCTGGCTCGTCTGCGCCTGCACGCCGATCGACCGCGAAGCGCCGGCATCCGAGCGCGCGCAGGTGGACGAGCGCGGCTGGCTCAAGACCAAGCCTTCGTCGCCGAAGTCCGTGCTGGAAGGTCCGGCGCAGTTCCTGGGTGGCGAGGTGACGCCCGACGGCTACTCGGTGAACACCAGCCAGCCGGCCTACCAGCCATCCCGGATCCCGCCGGCAAAGGGCGGCGATCCGCGCTATGCCGACCCGTCGAAGCATCCGGTGCCGCCTCAGACGCTGAAGACCATCGGCGACACGCTGTCCGCCAAGGGTATCTCCTGGGCGTGGTACTCGGGAGCGTGGGACGCGGCGGTGAAGGACGGCATGCAGCCGCCGGAGGCCAAGCGCACCATCATCAATGCGCGCGGGCCCGGCGAGCCGAACTTCGTCACGCATCATCAGCCGTTCAACTATTTCGCGCGCTTCGCGCCCGGCACGCGCGACCGTGCGGAGCACCTCAGGGACTACCAGGACCTCGTCGCCGCGATCGACAAGGGCAACCTTCCGCAAGTGGTCTTCTACAAGCCGCAGGGTACGCTCAACCAGCATCCCGGTTACGCCGACGTGCTCTCCGGCGACGAGCACATCGTCGACCTGCTCGCCCGCATCAAGGCGAGCCCGGCGTGGCAGAACAGCGTGGTCATCGTGACGTACGACGAGAACGGCGGCTTCTGGGACCACGTGACGCCGCCCCGCGGTGACCGCTGGGGGCCGGGCACGCGCATACCCGCGATCATCGTGTCGCCGTTCGCGAAGAAGGGCTACGTCGATCACACGCAATACGATACGACGTCGATCATCAAGTTCATCACGCGCCGCTTCGGCCTCGAGCCCTTGCCCGGGGTGCGCGCCAGCGCAGGGGACCTGACCGCCGCACTGGAGTTGTGAAACGCTCGTCCATTCCCGCGGGCGTATGGACGCTCGGCTTCGTCAGCCTGCTCATGGACAGCTCGAGCGAGCTGATCCATTCGCTGTTGCCGCTGTACATGGCCGAGACGCTCGGCGCATCGGCGCTCGTGATCGGCATGATCGAAGGCGTGGCGGAGTCGCTCGCGCTGATCTGCAAGGTGTTCTCGGGTTACCTGTCGGACCTCACGCAACGGCGCAAGCCGCTGGTGCTCGCGGGGTACGGCCTCGCTGCGGCCTCGAAGGTCGTCTTTCCGCTCGCGACGTCGCTCGGCTGGGTGATGACCGCGCGCTTCGCGGATCGCGTCGGCAAGGGCATACGCGGCGCGCCGCGCGACGCCCTGGTCGCCGATCTTGCGCCTGCCGACGTGCGCGGCGCCGCGTTCGGCTTGCGCCAGGCGCTCGACACGGTGGGCGCGGTCGCGGGCCCGCTGCTCGCGGTCGGCGCGATTGCAGCGTTCGCCGGAAATTTTCGCGCCGCGTTCTGGATCGCGCTCGTTCCGGCGGCGCTGTGCGTGCTGCTGATCGTGTTCGGCGTCCAGGAGCCGCCGCACCGCGAGGCGGCCGCCCCGAAGCGCATTGCATGGCGCGACGTGCGGCGGCTCGGCGGTCGCTTCGCGCTCGTCACGGCAGTCGCGATCGTGCTGACGCTCGCGCGTTTCTCCGAGGCCTTCCTGGTGCTGCGCGCGCACGACGTCGGCCTTTCGAACCTGCACGCGCCGTGGGTGATGGTCGTGATGTCGCTCGTGTATGCGATCTTCGCGTATCCCGCGGGCGGCCTCGCGGACCGCGGCCACGCCAACGCGCTGCTGCTCGGCGGCTTCGCGGCGCTGATCGTGAGCGACCTCCTGCTCGCGCGTGCCGCGACGCCGGCCGGCGCGCTGTCCGGGGCGGCATTGTGGGGCCTGCACATGGCGCTCACGCAGGGCCTGCTCGCGGCCCTCGTGTCGGCCACTGCGCCGCCCGATCTGCGCGGCACCGCCTTCGGGGTGTTCAACCTCGGTTGCGGCGCGGCGTTGCTCGTCGCGAGCGCGCTCGCCGGCATCCTTTGGGACGCCGTCGGACCGGCGTATACGTTCTATGCCGGTGCAGCCTTCACGGCGCTCGCCGCGACCGGTTGGCTCGCGCTGCGGCGCGACCTGCCCGCGCTGGCGGCGTAAGCTTGCAGCCATGCCGAACGACACATCGCATCGGCGCGAGCGGAGGATCCGGATGCCGCAGCAACCCCTCTATTACCGTCACCGGCTGCCGGTGCGGATCATGCACTGGATCAACGTCGTTGCGATCACGATCCTGTTCATGAGCGGGCTCAACATCTTCGAGGCGCATCCCGCGCTGTACTGGGGCCAATCGTCGTACAGCGGCCGGCCGGCGTGGCTCGCGATCGGCGCGCGCGAGACCGATAGCGGCGCGATGGGCTACACCCGCGTCTTCGGCCGCGAGTTCGACACCACTGGCGCGCTTGGCCTGCGCGAAACCGCCGACGGCCCCAGCGCCGACGCGTTTCCCGGCTGGCTGACCATCCCGAGCGGGCGCTGGCTCGCGATGGCGCGGTCGTGGCACTTCTTCTTCGCGTGGGTGTTCCTGATCAACGGGCTGTGCTACCTGGTGTACACGATCGCGAGCCGCCACCTCACGCGCGACTTGTTGCCCACGCGCGACGACGTGCGCGGCATCGGCGCGTCGATCGTCGATCATCTCAGGTTCCGCCATCCTTCCGGCGAAGCGGCCCGGCGCTACAACGTGCTCCAGAAGATCGCGTACCTCGTCGTCATCTTCGTGCTGCTGCCGCTGGTCGTGCTGATGGGCCTCGGCATGTCGCCGCGACTCGACACGGTGTTCAGCGGCTGGGTGAGCCTGTTCGGCGGGCGGCAAAGCGTGCGGTCCATCCATTTCATCGTCGCCTGGCTGCTGTTCGCGTTCGTCCTGATTCACGTCTTCCAGGTGGTCGTGACGGGCCTGTGGAACAACCTGCGCTCGATGATCACGGGGCGCTATCGCGTGCCGCAGGAGGCGCGATGATCGACCGCCGCCAGGCATTGAAGCGCATGATCGCCGCGCTCGGCGCAGGCATGCTCGCCGGCTGCGACAGGCTTTCGACGACCGAATGGTTTCCCAGGATGCTCGGCTTCGGCGAGACGCTGTCGCACAAGCTGACGCCGCTGTTCGCCGGGCGCAAGTCGATGGCCCAGGAGTTCACGCCGGCCGACCTGTCGCCGCAGTTTCGCAGCAACGGCACCGCGAAGCCGAACAACGCGCAGTACGACGCGCTCGCCGCGGGCAACTTCGCCGACTACGTCCTCGTCGTCGACGGCCTCGTCGATCGCCCGCAGCGGCTGTCGCTTGCCGACTTGCGCGCACTGCCTTCACGCACGCAGATCACGCGCCACGATTGCGTGGAAGGCTGGAGCGCGATCGGCAAGTGGAAAGGGGCACGGCTGTCGGCGGTGCTGAACGCGGCAGGTCTGAAGCCGAATGCGCGCTACATCGTCTTCCATTGCTTCGACCCGATGGAGGAGGACGGCTCGAGCCCGTACTACGAGAGCGTCGACCTCGACGACGCCTTCCACGAGCAGACCATCCTCGCCTACGAGCTGAACGACCAGGCGCTGCCGGTGAAGAACGGCGCGCCGCTGCGCCTGCGCGTCGAACGGCAGCTCGGGTACAAGATGGCGAAGTACGTCATGCGGCTCGAGGCCGTGGAGAGCTTCGCGCAGATCCACGGCGGCAAGGGCGGCTACTGGGAGGACCAGGGGTACCAGTGGTATGCGGGGATTTGAGCGGTGTAGCGGCCCACCGCGTCGCGCGCCTGCGCGTGCGTGAGCGTCGCTGCCCGGTCATGCGAATTGGCGGCGAAGTTGCGCTCGACGACGCGCAGGCCCGGGGGATGGAAGCGCTGGCGGAAGTGATGTCAATCCGAAGCGGTCAGTAATACCGATTCAGGATTGCCGTTGCGGAAGGTCCAAGGCGAGCGCGAAGTGTGTTGAGGAACGACCCAGGCAGTCCACCGTCGGGGCCGAACGAGCCCTTGACGACCGCGGGCAACAGATCCGACGCGTCCGCTTGGCCGTCCGCCACGTTCCGTACTGCGATTTTCCAGTCGATGTCCTGACATCCATTCGGAATGATCCATGCGTCCTTGCCGCTGCGTTGCAGCGGCTGGCCATCACAGGCAGGGTCTCGCACCTGCGATGCAAGCCCCCATCGCGTTCCGCGAACGAAAACACGGCGCGAACCGGCGGATGGCACGTGCAACGATGCGCGCAGCTCGGCTGGCTTTTTCACATCCACCCACACGGTATAAACGCTCTCCGCGTATGTGCACGGCGACCACGCGAGCGCCAATGCCAAGAGCAGGAATCGCCACCTGCCCACCATTGCGCAATTGTAGGCAGCCCAGTGCGCACGAGCAGACGCGAAGCCAGTTAAGCCCAATGGCTGATACATATCCTTCCCGCCCCGACGTTAGCATCTTTGCTAATTAGCAAGTTTGCTAAGTGCACTTCCCGCGAGGTATGTATCACCATGCCACCCGATGACCCGGCTAATATTCTCAGGGCTAGTCTCGACCGATTGTCCAGGCCGCGTGCCGTCAAGCGAACACTCCGGGGCCGGCCCGACGGCTCGCTGGGCCGCCTCGTCCGCGACCTCGTGACGGCGCGCGAGCGCGTTGGGCTCACCCAGTCGCAAGTTGCGGCAGGAATGGGCACGACGACGAGCGCCATCTCGCGTTTCGAAAGTGGCAAATACAGCCGGCCGACGTTGACGACCATCGAGAACTACGCGCTGGTGGTCGGATGCGACCTCAGGATCACCGTGCGCATGTCCGATCGCTGGCCCGGCGACTACGCCGACTGGGGCTGACCGCTCAGCCAAGCGAGCTCGGCGTCACCTTCATCCATTTGCGGCCTTGCGTGCGCTCCACGACCAGCGAGTCCTGCGCCACGTCGAGCCGATAGGTGAGATACGCCCGGTCGCGCACGTTCGACAGGCGTTCCGCGCGCAGGATGGCGCCGTTCACGCCGTCGCATCGCGCCGATTGCACGAGCAGGCCGTTCTGGTCCTGCTCGCGCAGGTAGCGCCCCAGCTTCTGCGTGAACGCGTAGCTGGTGCGGCTCACCAGGCCTGGATACGCGCGCTCCTTGCCGCGCACGTCGACGAGCAGCGCATCGCAGCGCACGTCGAACACGCGGCGGTCGGTGACGATGACGCGGGCCTCGGCGGCATAGCTGTCGAGCACGAAGCGATACCAGTGCCACGCGGTCTCGTAGACCGTCGTTTCGATCTCCAGCGAGCCGTACCACACGCCGTATGACGAGCCGTCGGAGAAGCGCGTCGCCTGCCAGTGCGCAGGCTCGAAGCCGTAGCCGATGACGCTGCCGTAGTCGAAGGGCCGCGTGATCAGCGCCGACGCGGTCGGGATGCGATCGCTGCCTTCGGCCGCGATGGCGATGTCCCAATCGACGGGATCGCTCGACAGGTCGTCGAACAGGCTCTGCGAGGCCCGGATGCCCGGGATGTTGCGCGTCAGGTCGTCGTGGAAGTCCACGCTCGACGACAACAGCTTCGGGTCCATCATTGACCGCGCTGGAAGTCGAGATAGCGGCGCACGGCGAGCAGGCCCTCGAAGCCGTGCTCGACCACGAGGTCGATCGGGCGCGCCCCGAGCCTGCGATTGGGCTGCGTCATCCAGCGATAGGCGAGGTCGCGATCGTGGGAAAAGAGGAGCCGCAGCGACTTGTGGATGCCGAGCAGGTGGCGCGCGCGATCGAGCAGGTCGCGGTTGTCCGCAAGGGGCTCTCCGCTGCGATAGCGCGCGAGCGTGCTGCGGCTGCCGCCGGAGAGGCCGAGCACCGCGGCCTGCTCCGGCGCGCTCAGGCTCCAGTGGTCGAGCAGGCGCGTGACCATGGCCGCCAGGCGTCCGCGCGCGTGGCGGCTGGCGAGATCGACGGCCTGGCGTCTCGGGGCGACGGCGGGCATGGCTTGTACCAATTGGTACGAGCAGTGTACCAATTGAGACGAAGGGCGGCAAGCGCCCGGCCGCTAGGCGAAGATGCCATGGAGGTACCACTCGCCGTCGTCCACGCCGTAGCGATGGTCGCGATAGATCCACGCCAGCGTGCCCCCGGGCGTGGTCGCGACGAAGTAATCGCGGCGCAGGTCGCGGCCATCCCACCAGCCGGATTCGATGCGTTCCGGGCCGTCGCGCAGGACCCAGGGCTGCGCTGCGAGCTTCTCGCCGATCGGCTCGGCCTCGTCGAGCAGCCACAGCGGGCGCGGCGGCACGCACGCGGCGTCGCGTCGTGCAAGGGCCATTCCCGTTTCCTGCTGCGCGAATTCGGGCCGATGCTCGGCACGCGGCGCGAGGCGCGTGACCGCGTCGTCGCCGAGCCGCGCCCGCAGGCGCTCGAGGAGCGGCACGTCGACGCGGCGCGCTTCGTCGCCCGCAAGAAGGCCGAGATTGCGACCCGCAAGTGGCGCCGTCTCCTCGCTCGAGAGGACGAGCGCTTCCACGGGCGCGGGCAGCGTCACGCGCGCGAGCCGCTCGCGCAGCACGCCGTTGAGATGCACGACCGCGCGCGCGGGCGCGCCGAGCGCGAACGGCACGATGGTGGAGGGGGTGCCGCGTGCGCGCACGTAATGCTCGTGCACGAGCGTGAGCGCGAGGCGCGTGGCGCCGAGGCCGCGTCCCATGAGCCAGTGCGAAAGCTGCCGCACCAGGCGATTGAGCGCGAACGCCAGCGCTTCGGTGTCGTCCACCGGGGCAGGCAAAGGCAGGCGGGCCTCGAAGCGCGGCGGCGGCTCGTACGGCACGCGCGCATCGGGCACGCGGCCGAGCGCGCGGTCCAGGCAATCGACGACTGCTTCGCCGCACCGACGCGCCAGCGCGCCCCGCGGCAATGCGGCGAGCGCGCCGAAGGTCGTGATGCCCGCCGAGGACAGAAGCTCCAGGGCGGCCGGATCGAGGTCGGTGAGGCGCAAGGGCAGGCCGCTCAATGCCGCCGGCAGCGCGTCGACGCGCACGACCGGTCGTGCGCCGCCCGCGCGCGCGAGCAGCAGCGCCGCCGTCGGCGTGGGCGCGAGCGCCAGCGCGGGCTCGAAGCCCGCCAGGCGTACCGCGCGCAGCATCCGGCCGACGAGCTGCCGCAATCCGCCGAACAGTCGAACGCTGCCGCCGATGTCGGCGAGCACCGCATGCGGCGCGGCGAGGCTCACCGTGGGCGTGAACGCAAGCAACGCATTGGCGATTTGCGCCAGTGCTTCGGCTTCGGCTCCGGGATCGCGATCGCGCATCGCCATGCCCGGCGCGAGCGCGAGCGCCGCTGAGACGAGCTGATCGCGCCGGATGCCGGCGCGCGCCGCGGCGTCGTTCACGCCGACCACGCGTGGATAGTGGCCGCCGCTGCTGATCACGAAAGGCCGAGCATGCTCCTCGGCGCTCCACGCGCGCGCGAACACGTCCACCGGCAGCGTGGGCACGCTCATGCACGCCCACGACGCATTCATCGCGTGCCCCAGATCATCGCTTCCGAATACCCGAGCTCGGCCAGTTCGGCCGCGCGCAGATGCGCTTCGTTGGCGCAGAAGAACTCGTCGAGCTGCGGCGGCGGCACGTGCGTGCCGGCCAGCATGGCGTGCGCCTGGCCGCGATGATGGATCTGGTGCTGGAAAAGGTGCGCGAGCAGGCGCGCGGCGGATTCGCTTTCCACGCCCGCGCGGCGCATCACCGCAACGGATCGCGCCAGGTCCTCGTCGCGCAGCGCGATGCAGAGGTTCACCAGCCGCCGGTCGACGTCGCGTTGCGCGTCCTGCACAGCCGCACAGGTGTCGAACGGCTCCTCGGGCTCGAAGAAGCGCGACGGCGTCGCGTTCACCGGCCGGCCGTCATGCCAGCGCTCGAGCGCGTCGACGTAGTACCAGTCGACGGTGACGATGTGATTGAGCGTCGCCTTGAGCGAAGGAAAGAAGCCCGTGCGCGTGGCGACGAAGTCAGCCTGCGACAGCCTGGCGCACGCCGTCAGCAGGCGATGGTTCGCCCACGCGTTGTTGTACGCCATCGTGGCGAAGTGATGCGCGAGTCCGCTCATGACGCGTCTCCTGGTTCGGGTCGTGGCCGATCCACGGCGCGCCCGGCACGCGCGCGATGTCGATCAGCACCGGCTGCGCGAGCGGCGCGCCGCGGCGCTTCAGCACGTGCACGGCGAGGCGGCCATCGCGCGGCTCGAGCGCGAGCCGCAGCGGCACCGGCGCGGCGACGCTGCGCTGCCCGGGGCGGCGCCACAGCACGCCGAAGGTGCGGCCTTCGCGCGCGGCGACCTGCAGCCGGCGCAGCACGCGCGTGTCGTTCGCGTCGAGCCATGCGAACGCCGCGCCGCAGTCGGCGGCGCGCAACGATTGCTCGTACGCCCACAACGCCTGCCGCGCATCGCGGCAGCGCACGACGATGAAGCGGTCGAGGTCGATGCCCGCGGCCGCCAGCGCCGGCGCGTAGGGGCGATACGGCGGGGCGATCCACACGATGGCGCGGCCTTCGTGCGTCAGGCGCGCGAGCGCGGGCAGCGTGAGGCGCAGCTCGCCGATGCCCTCGCGCGCGAGCAGGATCTCCGTCAGCGCGCCCTGCGGCCAGCCGCCGCCCGGCAATGCGGCGTCGAGCACCGCATGGCCGGTTGCGAGCGCCGCGGGCTCGGGCGCGCAATCGCTCCCGCGCCAGATCGCGGGATGCGACAGGACGGCTTTCAGGCTTTCGGTGGCCAATGTCGTGCGAACACCTGCGCGACCTTGGGATGCGCCTCGATGCGCTGCAACGCCTCGTGGAATGCAGGCCGCTGCTGCGCCAGGTGCTTGCGCGCGCCGCCCCATTTGGACACCGTCGCCGCGTAGAGATCGAGCGCCCCGACCTCGCTGCCGCTCAGGTACGGCCCTGCGGGAAACAGATCAGCGAAGATGTCCCAGTGCTTGTGCAGCCGCTCGCGCGTGCCGGCCCGGATGCGTTCCTTCACCGCGTCGTCGTTGTCCGCGTTGGCGCAGAAGCGCTCGGGATAGTCGAGGATGGTGACGCACGGATAGCAATTCGCGGCGATGTACACGAGGCCGCGGATCTGCCGTGCGCGCGTGGCGGCGTCGCTCGACAGCAAGCGGCTCGACGGAAAGCGTTCCGCGAGATGGATGAGGATCGCCGCGCTCTCGCTGAGCGCGCTGCCGTCGGGCAGCTTGAGCGTGGGCACCTGGCCGATCGGATTGACGGCGAGCAATTCCTCGAACGCGGCGTCGGGCTCCCAGGATGCGGTCTCCACCAGCCGGTACGGCGCGCCGGCGATCTCCAGCGCCGCGTGCACCGACGCGGCGCCGGAGCCGAACTTGCCGTACAGCACGTACGGCGCAGCGGCGGTGGCGGTCATGATCCACCACCCATCGAAGCCATGCGGCGCTTCACTTCCTCTTCGGAGACGTCCTCGATGTGCGAGGCAATCGTCCACTGGATGCCGAACGGATCGGTCAGCGTGCCGCTGCGATCGCCGTAGAACTGGTCCTGCACGGCGCGATCCTGGCGGCCACCGGCTGCGATGGCGCGCTGGAAGGCGTTGTCGACGTCGCGCACGTAGAACATGAGGCCGATCGGCGAGCCGCCCAGCGTCTGCGCGCTCTTGTGCCCCATCGCGGCGTTCTCCTCGGACATCATCACCACGCCGCCGGCGATGCGTACTTCGGCGTGCGCGATCTTGCCATCGGGGCCGTCGAGCCGCAGCACCGGCTCGGCGCCGAAGGCTTTCTGGTAGAAATCGAACGCGCGGGCGGCATCCTTCAGGATGAGGTAGGCCGTGACACCGCGGTAGGAGCTGGGACCGGGATCGACCATGGCGTGACTCCTGCGAAGAAAAAAATGGCGTGGCGGCGGGCCGCCACGCCTCCACATGCGGAAACTACAGTCCGCTGCTGCCGCGAATCAAGCCGACGCCGATGCCTTCGATGGCGAGCGGCGTGACCCGCGGGTCCACGACGATGGGTGCGAAATCGGGATTCTCGGCGACGAGCAGCACCTCGCGCCCGCGGCGCCGCCAGCGTTTGACCGTGACTTCATCGGCGAGGCGCGCAACGACGATCTGGCCATTGCGCACCTCGCTCGTGCGATGCACGGCGAGCAGGTCGCCGTCGAGCATGCCGGCATCGCGCATGCTCGTGCCGCGCACGCGCAGCAGGTAATCGGCGCGCGGCGAGAACAGCTCGGGATCGACGCGGTAGCGCGCTTCGACGTTCTCGACCGCGAGGATCGGCTGGCCCGCCGCCACGCGGCCCACCAGCGGCAGCGTGCCTTGCACGGGCTCGCCGGGTAGGTGCTTCAAGCGCAGCCCCCGCGACGCCCCTGGTATGAGCTCCACCGCGCCCTTGCGAGCCAGCGCCTGCAGATGGTCCTCGGCCGAGCTGGCCGTGGAGAAGCCGAGCCCCGCGGCGATTTCCGCGCGCGTGGGCGGCATGCCGTGCGCCGCGAGGTAGGCGCGGATCCAGTCGAGAATCTGGCGTTGCCGGGCGGTGAGGCGAGGGCTCTCCATGGGTACCGTATGGATGTTCGGTACCGACATTATATACGGCTCGCGCCGGGAATCAATCCGCGCGTTGCTTCGACTCCGGGTCTTCCCCGACGGCCTCGGCGGGCAGGGCGCGCAGCAGCTGGCGCAGCGTCTCGGCGTTGCGCCCGTGCTCCGCGACGCGCTCTTCGTACATGCGCGCGGAATGCGTGTGGCCGCGCTCGCGCGCGCTGTCTCGCAGCCGCTTCGCCAGTGCTTCGCTTTCCTCGATGCTGCGCAATCCGGCCCATAGCGCGCTCTCGACGCGGTCCACCTGTGCCGCGATCAGCGTTCGCAGCGAGTACGCGTGGCCGACGTGGCAGCGGAAGCGCGGCGGCGGCTGCTGCATTTCCCAGAGCGAGCCCCCGCATTCGGGGCACGTCAGCTCCGATCGTGCGCCAAGGCGATCGAGCTGGTCCATGGTGCCGGAGGTTTGCGAAGCCATGTTCACTTCCAGCTGCATGTTGTCGTCGGGTTGTGGCGCCGCCGCGAGCAGCGGCTCGTTCGCGATGCGCGCGAGGGCGGGCGGGATGTCCGCGAGCGGCAGGCAGTAATCGACATTCACCGTGTCCAGCGCATTGCGCGGCATGTCGGGGAACAGCGCGTCGACGGGGTCCTGTACCACCGCGACGCCGCCGCGCATCTTCACCGACCACAGGCCCGCGGAGCCGTCGTCGAGCGTCCCGCTGAGGATGACGCCCGTTACGCGCGCACCGTACGCCAGCGCCGCCGAGCGGAACAGCACGTCGATCGCCGGCCGATGACAGTTTTCGCGCGGCCCGCCCACCACGCGCATGCGCCCGCGCTCGATCACGAGATGGCGATCGGGCGGTGCGACGTAGATGTTGCCCGGCTCGAAGGGGCCATCCAGAGCCGAATGCGCTCGCAGTGCGCTGACGTTGCCGAGCACGCGCGCGAGCGCGCTCGGCGCGTCCGGCGGAATGTGCAGAACGACGAAGATCGCGGCCGGATAGTCGCGCGGCAATGCCGCGACGAGGGTGCGCAGGGCCTCCACGCCGCCTGCGGACGCGCCGATCACCGTGATATCCCTGCGTGGCGCCTCGTTGGCCATGCGATGGTGTATGGTCGCGGCAATTGCGCGTGGAGGAACTGATGAGACCCTGGCGCATGGCCATCGTTGCATCGCAGGGGCGCGAAGCGACGTGCACCACCCCCGAGGCGGTCAGCCGATGAAGCTCGGTGCGCAGATGACCATGTGGGCGGCGCTCGTGTTCGGCGCGATCTGCGCCGCGGCCGGCGCGCACGGTCTGTGGTCGCTCGGTGCCATCGCCGACGAATCCGCGCGCGCGGACGCACGCGGCTTCGCGTGGTTCTGGCTGTTCCTCGCGTCGATCGCGCTGGTCACCGCGCTGCTCGCGCGGGCGATGGCCAGGGGCAAGGCGGGGTCGGAGTAACGACTCTGACCCCGTACCTGGGGTGTGAGTGCGCCTCAGGCCGGCGCCACCTCTCCCCGCGCCGGCACCGGCACCGTCGCCGGACGCGTGACCGGCGCGACGTACTTGTCGAGCTCGAGCGCGAGATAAAGACGGTCGAACTCGTCTTCGGACATCACCGGGAGGAGCGCGCCACGCGTGGTGATGTTGGTGTGCGGATGGCCGCGCGGCACCGCGCGGCACAGCGCGCCGCTCGGCTGCACGCGTGGCTTGCCGTGCCGCCAGCCGAGCGTATACGCGGCGGCGAAGTCGGTGGTGGCCGCGAACTCCTCGATCCT
>DASXAF010000008.1:0-49665 GCA_036406955.1 Casimicrobiaceae bacterium | reverse complement strand
TGAGAGGTAGGCATCGCTGCATTCGAGCACCAGTGGATTGACCGACGTGGTGCGGCGCGCGATGTCCGGATGATCGGCGATGGCGGCGCGGATTTGCGCCGTCGCGACGGTGTTGACGGAGAACGTGTTGGTGAGCGCGATGGGCGTCTCGAGCACGCCGAGTTCGTTCACCTGCAGGAGGCCGACGGCCTTGCCGAAGCCGTTGATCACCACTGCGGCGGCCGGCACCTTTTGCTTGAAGGGATCGCCCGCGTGCGGTCGCACGACCGTCACGCCGGTCTGCAGGTCGCCCGCTGCAAGCGTGGCATGGCCCACCGTGACGCCGTCGACGTCGGCGATCGTGTCGTGCGCACCCGATGGCAGCCGGCCCACGCGCGGCGTGTCGCGAAGGGGCGGCCTCCATGAAGCGTCGTGGCTCATGGGGTTACGTTACCTCCGCTCGATCTTCGGGTCGAGCGCGTCGCGCAGGCCGTCGCCGAGGAGATTGAATGCGAGCACAGTGAAGAAGATCGCCAGCGCGGGAAAGATGGCTTCGTGCGGCGCGGTCAGCATGTCGGCGCGCGCCGCATCGAGCATCGCGCCCCATTCGGGGGTGGGCGGCTGCGCCCCCAGCCCGAGGAACGACAGGCTCGCCGCGGTGATGATGGACGTGCCGATGCGCAGCGAAAAGTACACGATCACCGCCGAGACGGTACCGGGAAAGATGTGCCGACTGATGATCGTGGCGTCCGAGGCGCCGAGGCTGCGCGCTGCCTCGATGTAGGTCAAATGCTTTAGAGCTAAAGTATTCGCCCGCACCAGGCGCGCGAACGTCGGGATGCTGAAGATCGCGACCGCCACGATGACGTTGATCATGCCGCCGCCGAGTATCGCGACGATCGCGATCGCGAGCAGGATGCCGGGAAACGCGAACAGCACGTCGCAGATGCGCATGATCACACGATCCCACCAGCCCTCGAAATAGCCCGCCATCAGGCCGAGCACCGTCCCCACGATGGCACCGACCGCCACCGAGACGAATCCGGCGGCAAGCGAGATGCGCGCGCCCATCACGATGCGGCTGAAGATGTCGCGGCCGAGCGAGTCCACGCCGAACCAGTGCTGGGGCGAGGGCAGGGCGTTCAGCTGGTCGTAGTCGAAGTAGTTCTCGGCATCGTACGGCACGATCCACGGACCCAGCACGGCGACCACGACCAGGAACGCCACGAAGGCGGCGGCGACCAGCGCGATTTTCTGGCGGCGGAACTTGCGCCAGAACTCCGACCACGGCGTGCGCACCGCGTCGCGCGACCCGGCGCTCGGGACGGCGGGGGCGGATGCCTCGTCGACGGTCGACTCGACGCTCATCGCCGATACCGGATCGTCGGATTGATGAGCCCGTACAGCACGTCCACCACCAGGTTGATCAGGATGAACTCGAGCGAGAACAGCAGCACCAGCGCCTGGATCACGGGGTAATCGCGCATGTCGACCGAATCGACCAGCAGGCGGCCGAGGCCCGGCCAGTTGAAGACCTTCTCGACCACGATCGACCCGCCGAGCAGGAAGCCGAACTGCAGGCCCATCATCGTGACCACGGGAATCAGCGCGTTGCGCAGCCCGTGCTTGATCACCACGCGCTGCTCGTCCAGGCCTTTCGCGCGCGCGGTGCGGATGTAATCCTCGCCCAGGATGTCGACGAACGACGAGCGCGTGAAGCGCGCCATGATCGCCGCGACGGCTGCGCCCAGCGTGATCGACGGCAGGATGTAGTGGCGCCAGGTGTCGTCGCCGACGGTCGGCAGCCAGTTGAGCTGAACGGCGAAGATCTGCATGAGCATCATGCCGAGCGCGAACGCCGGGAACGAGATGCCCGACACCGCGAGCGTCATGCCGATGCGATCCGGCCAGCGATTGCGATACACCGCCGAAACGATGCCGATCGCCATGCCGAACAGCACCGACCAGGCCATGCTCCACACGGTGAGCCAGAACGTCGGCATGAAGCGCTCGGCGATCTCCGTCGACACCGGCCGCTTGGTGCGCAGCGACCGGCCGAAATCCCAGTGCGCGACGCCCGTGAGGAAACGCACGAACTGCTGCGCGAGCGGCTTGTCGAGCCCGAGGTCCTGGCGCACGAGCTCGACCGTCTCGGGCGTCGCATCCTGTCCCGCAGCGAGGCGCGCCGGATCGCCCGGCAGCAGATGCACGAGCATGAACACGAGGAAGCCGACGATGAGCAGCGTCGGCAGCAGGCCCAGCAGGCGCTTGAGGATGTACTGAAGCATTGTCGCGGCACCGCACCCCGCACCCCAGCCCTCTCCCCCGCCCGCGGGGAGAGGGTGCCCGAAGGGCGGGTGAGGGGCCCGCGCTGGGTCGGCGTTACTTCAAATCGATGTCCGTGAAGTTGAACGACGCGTCCGGAATGACGTACACGCCGGTGAGCTTCTTGCTGTGCGCCGAGAGGAGCTTCTCGACCACCAGCGGCGCCCACGGCGCGTCGTGCCAGATGCGCTCCTGCGCGTCCTTGTAGAGCTTGGCCTTTTCGTCCTTGCTGGTGGCGAGTTGAGCGCCCTTGATGTCCTCGTCGACCTTCGGGTTCTTGTAGTACGCCGTGTTGAAGAGCTTCGGCGGCCACGACTCGCCGTCGAGCAGCGGGCGCAGCGCCCAGTCGGCTTCACCGGTGGAGGTGGACCAGCCGACGTAGTACAGCCGCACCGGCGCGGTCTTCGGATCGGGCCAGCTCTCGACCTTCTCGACGCGCTGGCCGGCTTCGAGCAGCGTGATCTTGGTGCGGATGCCGATCTGCTGCAGCTGCTGCTGGATGAACTGCGTGACCTTCTGCGCGGTGGTGTGGTTGTACGCCGACCACAGCTCGGTCTCGAAGCCGTTGGGATAGCCGGCCTCGGTCAGGAGCTGCTTGGCCTTCTTCACGTCGTACGGCCATTCGCCGAGATCGACGGCGTACTCCACGCCCTTCGGCGCGACGCCGTGCGCAGGCGTCGCATAGCCGTTGAACGCCACCTTGGCGAGCGCCTCCTTGTTGATCGCGTAGGCGATCGCCTCGCGCACCTTCGGGTTGTCGAACGGCTTCTGCTGCGTGTTCATCGACAGGTAGCGCAGGACGATCGACGGTGCGGCGACCAGCTCGAGATCGGCCTTCGCCTTGAGGACGTCGGCGAGCTCGTACGACACGGGGAAGGTGAAGTGGGCCTCGCCGGTCTGCATCATCGCCGCGCGCGCATTGTTGTCGACCACCGGCTTCCACGTGATCGAGTCGACCTTCGGATAGCCCTTGCGCCAGTAGCCGTCGAACTTCCTGACCTTGAGGTGATCGGTCTGCTTCCATTCGACGAACTCGAACGGCCCCGTGCCGACCGGGTGGAACGCGATGTCCTTGTTGCCGTACTTCTTCAGCGCCGTCGGGCTGATCATCACCGTGGACGGATGCGCGAGCTGGTTGATGAACGGCGAGAACGGCGTCTTCAGCGTGATGCGCGCCGTGTAGTCGTCGACGGCTTCGGTCTTCGCGATGTTGTCGTTGTACAGGCCGTAGCGCTTCAGCTTGTTCTCGGGATTGGTCACGCGGTCGAGGTTCGCCTTCACCGCATCGGCCTTGAAATCCGTGCCGTCGTGGAACTTGACGCCCTTCCTGAGCTTGATCGTGTACACCAGCCCGTCCTTGCTCACCTCGTAGCTTTCGGCGAGCACCGGGATCAGCTTCATGTCCTTGTCGAAGCCGAACAGCCCTTCGTAGAACGACTTGGCCATCGCCTGCGACAGCGTGTCGTTCGCATCGTAGGGATCGGTCGTCGTGAACGTCGATGCCACGGCGAACACGACGTCCTTGGCCGCGAACGCCGGCGTGGCGAATGCGGCCGCGACGCCGAGCGCCGTGACGGCGAGACAGCGGAGCAGCGGTTTCATGCGATTCCTCCTTGGGCAGAGCGAGGCGCGAGCGCGCGATTCATCAATAGGCGCCGCCGACGCGGTGCGCGGCAACGAAATGTCCGGGTCCGACCTCCCGCAGCGGCTCGACCCGCGGCTCGTCGCCGACATCGCGGATCGGGCTCGGGATCTCCTCGGATGATAGCTCCCTTTTGCGGCGGCGCCGGCCAGGGTCGGCGACCGGGACCGCCGACATCAGGCGACGCGTGAACGGGTGCTGCGGGTTGTCGAACACCGCGCGGCGCGAGCCGATCTCGACGATCTGGCCGAGGTACATCACCGCGACGCGATGGCTGACGCGCTCGACCACGGCCATGTCGTGCGAGATGAAGAGATACGAGAGCTCGAACGCCCTTTGCAGGTCGAGCAGCAGGTTGACGATCTGCGCCTGGATCGACACGTCCAGTGCGGACACGGCTTCGTCGGCGACGATCAATCGCGGGCGCAGCGCGAGCGCGCGGGCGATGGCGATGCGCTGGCGCTGGCCGCCGGAGAATTCGTGCGGATAGCGGCGCGCATGATCGGGTTCGAGACCGACGTGCTCGAGCAACTCGGCGACGCGCTGCTCGGCCTCGCGCCCCCGCGCCACGCCGTGCACGTACAGCGGCTCGGCAATGGAGAAGCCGACCGTGAGGCGCGGGTCGAGCGATGCGAACGGATCCTGGAAGATCATCTGGATGTCGCGGCGCACTTCGCGCAGGGACTCGCGCGGCAGGCGGGCGATGTCGCGTCCCTCGAACTGGATCACGCCTCTCGACGGCTCGACGAGCCGCAGCAGCGAGCGCCCGGTGGTCGACTTGCCGCAGCCCGATTCGCCGACCAGCGCCAGCGTCTCTCCGGCGGCGATGTCGAAGCTCACGTGCTCGACCGCGTGGACCCGCCGCCGTGCACGGCTCAGCAAGCCCGATTTGAGGTCGAAATGCGTGGTGAGGCCGCGCACTTCGAGCAGCGGCATGCGCTCGCGCGGCGGCGGCACCGCCTCGGGCGCGTCCCGCACCGAAGGCTCGTCCATGTGCACCAGCGGGAACTTGCGCGGCGCGTCCTCGTTGCGCAGCGCCCCGAGCTTGGGCACCGCGGAAAGCAGCGCGCGCGTATAAACGTGCGACGGCCGCGCGAAGATTTGCTCGGCCGGTCCTTCCTCGACCTTCTCGCCGCGCAGCATCACCACCACGCGATCGGCGACCTCCGCGACGACGCCCATGTCGTGGGTGATGAACAGCACCGCCATGTGCATCTCGTCCTGCAGCAGGCGGATCAGCGTGAGGATCTGCGCCTGGATGGTGACGTCGAGCGCGGTGGTCGGCTCGTCGGCGATGAGCAGCGCCGGCCTGCACGACAGCGCCATCGCGATCATGACGCGCTGGCGCATGCCGCCCGACAATTGGTGCGGATAGCGTGCGAGCACCTGCCGTGCTTCGGGAATGCGCACCTGCTGGAGCATCCGCAGCGCTTCGGCGCGCGCCGCGCGCGGGCTCATGCCCTGGTGGAGCCGGATGGATTCGGCGATCTGCTCACCCACCGGGAACACGGGGTTGAGCGATGTCATCGGCTCCTGGAAGATCATGGCGATCTCGGCACCGCGGATGGCGCGCATCCTCGCCGCCGAGGCGCGCGCGAGATCGACGGTATCCGCGTCGGGACGCTTGAAGCGGATGGCACCGGAAGCGATGCGGCCGCCGCCATGCTCCACCAGGCGCATGACGGACAACGCCGTGACAGATTTACCGGAGCCCGATTCGCCGACGACCGCGACGGTCTCGCCGCGTCCGATGGAGAACGACAGATCGCGCACGGCGGTGACCGTGCGATCGACAGTGGCGAACTGGACCGTGAGCCGGTCGATCGCCAGAACGGCGGGCGTGGAGTCGGTCAACGGCGCGGGTGGAGGCGAGGCGGCGCGATTATCGCATCCCTGAAAGCGTCATTCCCGCGAAGGCGGGAATCCAGCGGCGTTGACCGAAAGACGCTGGGTCCCTGCTTTTCGCAGGGACGACGATCTAGACCTTCTCCGGCTCCGGCAGCGATCGCTTCTGCAGCAGCACGGGCACCGGACGCGCATGCCGGTGGCCATGACGCGGCGGCGTGGGCTTGTTCGCGTGGCCGTTGGATCGCGCAATCGGCTGGTCGGGATTGCGCGCGTAGGCTTCCTCCCGCTCCCGTTCACGCTGCTCGCGGTGCGATCCGTTCGCCACAGCGCCGCGTGCGTGGGCCTGCGTGCCACTGCGGTGCGTGACGTGCTTGTGACCCGCTGCGCTCATGTGAGCGCGGTGCTGCGTCCGCTCGCGAGCGGACGCGACGAAATCGCCCGCGGTCTCGATCGTCACCTTCTTCTTCAGCAGGCGCTCGATCTCGACGAGATATTTTTCCTCTTCCGGCGCCACCAGCGAGATGGCTTCGCCGCTCGCCCCCGCGCGTCCGGTGCGGCCGATGCGGTGGATGTAGTCTTCGGGCACGTGCGGCAGCTCGTAGTTCACGACCAGCGGCAGGTCGTCGATGTCGAGGCCGCGCGCCGCGACGTCGGTCGCGACGAGCACCTGCAGCTTGCCGTCCTTGAACGCCTGCAGCGCCTCGAGCCGCGCGGCCTGCGTCTTGTCGCCGTGGATCGCGGATGTTGCGAGGCCGTCCTTCTCGAGCTGGCGCGCGAGTCGCGACGCGCCATGCTTGGTGCGCACGAAGCAGAGCACCTGCCAGATGTTGCGCGAGCGCACGATGTGCTCGAGCAGCGGCCGCTTCGAATCCTGCGCGACCTTGTATGCCTTCTGCGTCACGGTCTCGGCCGCCGTGTTGCGCCGTGCGACCTCGATCAGCTTCGGCTGGTTGAGGAGCTCGTCGGCGAGCTTCTTGATCTCGTTGCTGAAGGTGGCGGAGAAGAGCAGGTTCTGACGCTTCCCGGGCAGCAGCGCCATGATGCGCTTGATGTCGGGGATGAAGCCCATGTCGAGCATGCGGTCGGCTTCGTCCAGCACGAAGATCTCGACCTGCGACAAATTGACGCTACGCTGCTCGACGTGATCGAGGAGGCGGCCCGGTGTCGCGACGAGGATCTCGACGCCGCCGCGCACGATCGGCAATTGCTGCTTGATGTCGACGCCGCCGAACACGCACGTCGATCGCAGCTTCGTGTGCTTGCCGTATTCCTTGATCTGCGCTTCGACCTGGATCGCAAGCTCGCGCGTCGGCGCAAGGATCAGCGCCCGCACCGGATGGCGCGCGGGCGAAGGGCTCGCATTGGCGTGTCCGGACAGCTTGTGCAGGATCGGAAGGCCGAAACCTGCGGTCTTGCCGGTGCCCGTTTGCGCGCCGCCCATGACGTCCTGGCCGGCGAGCACGACGGGAATGGCTTGCGCCTGGATGGGGGTGGGTGTGGTGTAGCCGGACTCGGCGACCGCCCTGAGGATCTCAGGGCGCAGGCCGAGGTCTTCGAACCTCGTTGCGCTCGACAATTCGGCCTCCTTGGGCCATTCGTGCAGTGCGCGGGGTCGCGTGTCGGCCTCGCCGACTTGCGCGCGAACGACCCTGCGGGACTTGGCTGCGCCTCGCGCGCAAGTCGGGCTCCTGGAATCGCGGCCTACCGCAACAGGGCGGTTTCCGGTCCAGGCAGCGCCAAATCGATTGCTCTCAAGGGCCGCCGGATGCGTCGCATCCAGCGGGTTGGGAAGGGCGGTGACCGGAAAACGGCCGCCCTGCGCGAGCATTGTAGCCTAAGTTACGGATTTTCCAAAATTTTGTAGCAGCGCCAGGCCACGCGCCGCTATAATCGCCTATTTTGCTGCGCGGCACGCCGATTCAAGGGCTCCGCGCGCATTCGAGAAGATCCATGACCGTCCACACCCGCAGGCCCACGGAACGGCGCGACCTGCGCAACCTCGCCATCATCGCGCACGTCGATCACGGCAAGACGACCCTCGTCGACAAGCTGCTCGTGCAGGCGGGCACGTTCGCGCGTCACCAGCACGTCGGCGAGCGGATGATGGACAGCAACGACCTCGAGCGCGAGCGCGGCATCACGATCTTCGCCAAGAACTGCGCGATTCGATACGGCGGCACGCACATCAACATCGTCGACACACCCGGGCACGCTGATTTCGGGGGCGAGGTCGAGCGCGTGCTCGGCATGGTGGACGGCGTGCTGCTGCTGGTCGACGCGGTGGAAGGCCCGATGCCGCAGACGCGCTTCGTGACGCTCAAGGCGCTGAAGCAGGGCCTGCGGCCGATCGTCGTGGTGAACAAGGTGGACCGTCCCGGCGCGCGGCCGGAGTGGGTGGTGAACCAGACGTTCGAGCTTTTCGACAAGCTGGGCGCGAACGATGCGCAGCTCGACTTTCCGGTCGTGTATGCGTCCGGCCTCGATGGCTGGGCGACGATGGACGTGGCCGTGGCGAAGCGCGGCGTCCCGCCGCAAGGCGCGGATCTTCGCCCTCTGTTCGACACGATCCTGTCGCACGTGCCTGCGCCGGCGGGCGATGCCGACGCTCCGCTGCAATTGCAGATCAGCGCCCTCGATTATTCGAACTATCTCGGACGCCTGGGCATCGGACGCATCCGCTGCGGTCGCGTGGCGCCCGGCCAGGAAGTGGCGGTGCTGAACGGTCCGCTCGAACAAGGCGCCACCCCCGCGCGCGCGAAGATCGGGCAAGTGCTCGCGTTCGAAGGACTCGAGCGTGCGCCCGTCGAGCACGCCGAAGCCGGCGACATCGTGCTGGTGACGGGCATCGACGATCTCACGATAGGAACCACGCTCGCGTCGCTCGATGCGCCGGAGGCGCTGCCGGCGATCGCCGTCGACGAGCCGACGCTGTCGATGTACTTCCAGGTCAACACGTCGCCGCTCGCGGGACGCGAAGGCAAGTACGTCACGTCGCGCAACCTGCGCGAGCGCCTGATGCGCGAGCTCCTCACGAATGTCGCGCTGCGCGTCGACGAGACGCAGGACACCGACGTGTTCCTCGTGTCGGGCCGCGGCGAGCTGCATCTCACCATCCTCATCGAGAACATGCGGCGCGAAGGCTACGAGCTCGCGGTATCGCGTCCGCGCGTGGTGCTGAAGGAGGTCGACGGCGTCACGCTCGAGCCGTACGAGTACCTGTCCGTCGACGTCGACGACGCGCATCAGGGGGGCGTGATGGAAGCGCTGGGCGCGCGGCGCGGCGAGATGACGGACATGGCGTCCGACGGCAACGGCCGCACGCGCCTCGAATACCGCATCCCCGCGCGCGGGCTGATCGGCTTCCAGGGCGATTTCCTCAATCTCACGCGCGGCACGGGGCTCATGAGCCACGTGTTCGACGGCTACGCGCCGGCCAAGGCGGACATGCCCGAGCGGCGCAACGGCGTGCTCGTGTCGCAGGAACACGGTGAAGCCGTGGCGTACGCGCTGTGGAACCTGCAGGAGCGCGGTCGCATGTTCGTCGCGCCGGGCGAGAAGCTGTATGAAGGCATGGTCATCGGCATCCACAGCCGCGACAACGATCTCGTCGTGAATCCCATCAAGGGCAAGAAGCTCACCAATATTCGTGCGGCCGGCAAGGACGACGCGATCCTGCTGACGCCGCCGATCAAGCTCACCCTCGAGTACGCGGTGGAATTCATCGCGGACGACGAGCTGGTCGAGGTGACGCCGAGCTCCATTCGCATCCGCAAGCGCTTTCTCAAGGAGCACGAGCGCAAGCGGGCGGCGCGCGAGATGGCGGGGACCGAGGCCGCCGCCTGAGGTCCCGGCCGTTCCCCGGCCGATCGCGCCGCAGCCCGCCCAGTCCCGAACGCCGCTTGCACCTGTCGCACCACTTTACAATTCGTCAGCCGTTCGACAGGTGGACTGACAGGAACCCCTTGATTCTGCGCGTTGAGCGCACTCCGGCCCGGTTCATGCGTGTAGCCGACAACATTCGCGAGTCGTCTACATCTCGCCAGGGAGCCAGGGATGACGCCTTCGCTTGCGCGCCGCCGTGCGCCACTGCTGACCGTCCTCGCCGCCGCGCTGCTGAGTTTCGCGCTGCCGGCGTCCGCGGGGCCGATCGTCGCCAACGCGTGGCTCGAGTTCGCCGTGTCCGAGCCGGGCATCGATGCTACGGGCTGCGATCCGGAAGATCCGCTCGGGCCGTTCTGCATACCGAGCGGCGGCACGCCGACGCAATTTCTCGACGCGCCGCCCTGGACGTTCACCGCGCCCGCTACGGGCGCGTCGCTCACCGTCGTCGACGCGTTCGAGTCGACCGAGCAATTCGAGCTGTTCGACTTCGGCGTGAGCCTCGGCCTGACGTCGCCACCCGCCGCGACGGCCATCGTCGACTGCGGTGACGATCCCGTCGTGTGCCTCGGCACGCCGGGCATGAGCCAGGGCGTGTTCGCGCTGGCCTCGGGCGATCATTCGATCACCCTCGTGGCGACGCAGTCCCAAGGCGGCTCGGGCTATCTGCAGGTGGTCGCGGCGGCCGTGCCCGAGCCCGGCGCGCTCGCGCTGGTTGCGCTCGGCATCGGGGCGGCCGCAGCACTGCGGCGCCGCCGCTGACGCATTTATCGTTCCGCGCGATTTCCGCAACGAAATCGCGCTTCTTCGACCCGGGGGAGGCAACCATGGGTCCACGCCGTTTCACCGCGCTGTCGTCCAGGCAGCAGGGCACGTTCGCAACGCACGTGGCGCTCGCCGCCGCCGCAGTTGCGCTCGCTTTCGTCGCGTTCGACGAGCGCGACGTGCACGCCGCCGCGCTGACGCGCTTCGTCGGCCCCACGTCGTCGCAGCCGCTCGCGCTGTCCGCGGACGGCTCGTTCCTGGTCGCCGCGAATCCCGACAGCAACACGGTTTCGTTCTTCGACGTGCGCGCGAACCGCAACCGGCGGGTGGCCGAGGTGCCCGTCCAAACCGAGCCCAACGGCGTCGTGTTCATGCCCGACGGCCGCAAGGCATACGTCGCCAACACCGTGAGCGGGACGGTCACGGTGATCAAGACCAACATCGCGAACGGCGTCATCTCCAGGCCGACGCTGCACATCCCGGTCGGCGTCGAGCCCTACGGCCTCGCGCTCACGCCCAATGGGCGCAAGCTCTATGTCACCAATGCGCGCTCCAACAGCGTGTCGGTGATCGACACGGCCACCGACACCGTCGTCAAGACGATCGTCGATGCGGGCCTCGAGCCGCGCGGCATCGCGATCAGCAACGACGGCGACGGCGACGACAACGACGAGACCGTGTACGTCACGCAATTCCTGTCGCTGCCCGTTCCCAATCGCGTGGACGGCCAGGACGATGCCAAGGAAGGCGTGGTGACGGTGATCTCCACGGCGACGGACACGGTGACGGCCAACGTCATCGTCAATCCCCTCGCGGACACGGGATTCAAGGCAACCGGCGATGCGATCGCGCGCATTCCGCCCGGCGATCCGGCCGATCCGGCGAATTTCGTGTTCACCACCGGCGCCTATCCGAACCAGCTCAACAACGTCGCCATCAAGGGGCATTTCGCCTTCCTGCCCAACACCGGCGCGTCGCCCAACGGCCCGGTGCGCTTCGACGTCAACACGCACAGCCTGCTCGCGGTCATCGACCGCAACACCAATCTCGACGCCGGCAGGACGATCAACATGCATCTGGCGGTCAAGAACCAGGCCAATCCGGTGAAGCGCTTCATCACGCAGCCGTGGGCCATCGCGTTCAAGAACGCCGCCAACCAGGGCTACGTGATCAGCGCGGCGAGCAATTTCGTCGTGAAGGTCAGCGTCAATGCGACGACGGGCCTGCCGACGGTGCAGAACGATCCGAGCGATCCCTCGCGCGTCCTGCAGATACCGGTCGGCAGGAACCCTCGCGGCATCGTCGTCAACGGCAGCGACACGCGCGCCTACGTGATGAATTACGTGTCGCGCGACGTCTCGGTGATCGACCTCACGTCGAGCCCCGAGCACGTGATCGCGACCGTTGCGTCGTCCGCGCTGCCCACGCCGGGCACGCTGGCCGACAAGATCCACATCGGCAAGGAGCTCTACAACACGTCGATCGGCGAGTTCGATCCCGCGCCGAACACGGCGACGCCGATCGTGGGCCGCATGTCCAACAACGGATGGGGCGCCTGCTCGGCATGCCATACGCCGTTCGGGACGTCGGACAACGTGGTGTGGATCTTCCCGTCGGGACCGAAGCGCACGCTGCCGCAGCACACCGACTTCGACCACTCCGATCCGACCCGCACCGCGATACGACCGCTCAACTGGTCCGCCGAGCGCGACGAGGAAGAGGATTTCGAGCTCAACATCCGCGCGGTCTCGGGCGGGCAGGGGATCATCGTGCTGGCCGACGGCGTCACGCCGGATCCCAGCGTGGTCAACCTGACACCGCTCGCCAGCGCCGGGCGCAATCAGCTCAAGGTGCGCGGCGTGGGCGGCTGGGACGCGATCAAGGCGTTCGTGCAGTTCGGCATCCGCGCGCCGATCTCACCCGTGCCGGCGACCGATCCGGACGTGGTCGCAGGACGTGCGCTGTTCACGGCGGCCAACTGCCAGCAATGCCATGGCACGGCGCAATGGACCACCGCGCGCATCCGCTTCACGCCGCCGCCCGATGCGTCGCTCGTGGACGCGGGCGGCGAGCTGATCGGCGAGCTGCGCAGCGTCGGAACGTTCGACCCCGCTGCGCTCAACGAAGTCCGCCAGAACGGCGCACCGCCGCTCGGCGCCAACGGCTTCGTACCGCCGTCGCTGCTGTCGATCCACGCGTTTCCGCAGGCTTTCTTCCACAACGGCGCGGCGGCGTCGCTCACGGAGGTGCTCGACAACGTGCAGCACCGCAGCGCGGGGACCGGGGGCGTCGACACGCTGAGCAGCGCCGCGGATCGCGCCAAGGTCGAGCGCTTCCTGCTGTCGATCGACGCGAGCACGGTGCCGATCTTCTAGGCGCCCGCACTTGCGGCGCCGCCGCGCGGTGGACGACAATGCCGCGCGATGGAACCGGCGTCGTCACGTCCGCCGCTCGATGCGGCGACGGCATCGCGCTACGCGAGCTGCGCGCTCGCGAACGTGGTCCGCGAATACCCGAACCACCCCGCGCACGTGCTGAACGGGCCGCAGGATGCGTGCACGCCGCGCGAGCTCCATCCCGCGTTCTACGGCAGCTACGACTGGCATTCGTGCGTGCACATGCACTGGCTGCTCGCGCGCGTACGGCGGTCGTTCGCGGATCTGCCACAGCGCGCGGCGATCGACGGCGTTTTCGACGCACACCTGAACCCGGCGGCGATAGCCGGTGAGGTGGCGTACTTCCACCGCCCCGGCACGCAGTCGTTCGAGCGCACGTATGGGTGGGCGTGGCTGCTCGCGCTCGCAACCGAGCTTTCGCGCGATCCGTCGGTGCAGCGCTGGGACCATGCGCTGGCGCCGCTGACCGCGACCATCGTGCAGCGCTACGTCGACTTCTTGCCGCGCGCGCACTACCCGATCCGGCATGGGATGCATGCGAACAGCGCCTTCGGGCTCGCGTTGGCGCTCGACTACGCGGACGCACGCGGCCACGCGGGATTCGCCGATGCGCTGCGCGCCAGGGCGCGCGCATGGTACGAAGCCGACGCCGATCTGCCCGTCGGCTGGGAGCCGTCGGGCGCCGACTTCCTGTCCCCTGCGCTGATGGAGGCGCACGTGATGCAGCGCGTGCTGCCCGCCGACGACTTCGCGCAATGGCTCGCGCGCGCGCTTCCCGGGCTCGCCGAGGGATCGCCCGCAACGCTGTTCGAGCCCGTGGTGGTGAGCGATCGAAGCGACCCGCAGATCGTGCACCTCGACGGGCTCAACCTGTCGCGTGCGTGGTGCTTCGAAGGCATCGCGAAGGGTCTCCGCAGCAGCGATCCGCGGCGCGCACGGTTGCTCGACGCGGCGGTGCGTCATCGCGCGGCCGGCCTCCAGGGACTGGCCAGCGGCGACTATTTCGGCGAGCACTGGCTCGCGACGTTCGCCGTGCTCGCCTCGGACGGAGGACCGGCGCGCTAAACTCCGGCGCCATGATGGATTGGTTGCTGGGATTCTTTGCGGTGGCGCTCGTCGCCGCGGTGGCGCTCGGTATTGCGAGCCTGGTGCGCTTGTCGGCGTTTGCGCGCGAGCGGGAGGCGGGCGCGCGCGAGGCCGCGGAGCTTCGCGCACGCCTCGATGCGCTCGCGCAGGCGGGTGCGCAACAGGAGCGCGACACGCGCCAGGACCTCGCCCTCGCGCGTCGCGAGCAGACCGAGGCGGCAGCGGTGCTTCGGCGCGAAGTGGGCGAGCGCCTGACGCAGCTCACGCAATCGAACGAGCAGCGCCTGGAAGCGATCCGCACGACGGTGGAGCAGCGGCTCGACGTGCTGCGCAACGAAAGCGCGAAAAAGCTCGAGGAGATGCGCGCCACCGTCGACGAAAAGCTGCAGGCCACGCTCGACCAGCGCCTCGGCGAGTCTTTCAAGCTCGTTTCCGAGCGCCTCGAGCAGGTGCACAAGGGCCTGGGCGAGATGCAGTCGCTCGCGGTCGGCGTCGGTGACCTGAAGCGCGTGCTGACCAACGTCAAGACGCGCGGCACGTGGGGCGAGGTTCAGCTCGGCGCGCTGCTCGCCGACGTGCTCACGCCGCAGCAGTACGCGACCAACGTCGAGACCGTGCCCGCAAGCGGCAAGCGCGTCGAGTATGCGATCCGCCTGCCGGGACGCGGCGACGACGGCGCGCCATGCTGGCTGCCGATCGACGCGAAGTTCCCGCTGGAGCACTGGCAGCGGCTGCAGGACGCGCTCGAGCGCGCCGACGTCGCGGTCGCCGAGGACGCTCGCAGGGCCCTCGCCGATTTTCTGCGGCAGCAGGCGAAGAGCACGCGCGCACTTTACGTGGCGCCGCCGCATACCACGGACTTCGCGGTGCTGTTCCTGCCGCTCGAAAGCCTGTACGCGGAGATGATGGCGCGGCCCGGGCTCGCCGATCAGCTCCAGCGCGACTATCGCGTGATGCTCACCGGGCCCAACAACTTCCTCGCGCTGCTCAACATCGTGCAGATGGGCTTTCGCACGCTCGCCATCGAGCAGCGCTCGAGCGAGGTGTGGCGCACGCTGGGCGCGGTCAAGACCGAGTTCGCCAAGTTCAGCGACGTGCTGGCGAAGATCAAGGAGCGGCTCGACCGCGCGAGCGCAGAGCTCGAGAACGCCGGAGTGCGCCGGCGCGTGCTGGAGCGCCATCTGCGTACCGTGGATGCGCTGCCCGAGCCCGAAGCGTCGAAGCTGCTCGGACCGGAGCTGAACCTCGACCTCGATCTCGACGCGCGGCCCGAGGAGAAGTAGGCGCAGCATGTTCGACGCGCTGCGCAGATGGCGCGAGCAGCGGGTGCTGCGGTCGTCGGCGCTGCCCGATGCGCTGTGGCGCGAGGCGGTCGGCGCGCTGCCTTTCCTCGCCATCTACACCGACGAGGAGCTTGCGCGGCTGCGCGACAAGGTCGTGCTGTTCCTGCACGCCAAGGGCATCGTCGGCGCCGGCGGTCACGAGGTCACGCCGCTCGAGCGCACGATCATCGCGCTGCAGGCATGCGTGCCGATCCTCGATCTCGGTCTCGACTGGTACGAGGATTTCGAGAACGTGATCGTCTATCCGGGCGAGTTCGTTCCCCGCGGGGAATGGGAGGACGAGTACGGCGTCGTGCACGAGAGCGACGACGCGCTCGCCGGCGAAGCGATGCCGCGCGGTCCCGTGGTGCTGTCCTGGCCGGACGTGGAGGCGTCCGCCGACTGGGAGGCCACGGGCATGAACCTCGTCATCCACGAGTTCGCGCACAAGCTCGACATGCGCGACGGCGACGCGAACGGCTGCCCGCCGCTGCCGCGCGACATGGCGCCGGCACAGTGGCGGCGCACGCTGCACGACGCGTACGAGCACTTCCAGCGGCGCGTCGACCGCGACGAGGACACCGCGATCGATCCGTACGCCGCCGAAAGTCCCGCGGAATTCTTCGCCGTGCTGTCGGAAGTGTTCTTCGCCGATCCGCTGTTGCTGCGTGGCGAATATCCCGCCGTGTACGCGCTGCTTGCGAAGTTCTATCGGCAGGATCCCGCGAGTCGCTGCGAAGCGTCGGTCGCGCGCTGAAGCGCTGACCGGGCGCGTCGCTATCGATGCCGCTCACCTGACGTGCTGCGCCCGTGCGGTCGGCCACACGCCGTAGTGAACAACCCGGTGTCCAATGACATTGTCATGCTCAATCAAGCGTTAAGCGCGGATGCCAGGAAGCCTGTTTACGGCAATGGCTGCCGCGGCGTGGCAATTGCTTCTACGCATTCCGGATCGACACGCCCGCTTTTTTCCAGCGACCAACCCACCACGCCCACATAACGCGAAAGATCTCTTCCCGACAAAGGCAACCCGCGAGCGATCGCGGTCACGCAAAGCCACGGGTCTCCATCGCATGAGGGAGACAGCCGGGTTACCGAAAGAAGGGGGCAGTTCCGGAGGGGTCTTTCTTCTGGTCTCGAGGAGGCTCCTTCATGCATGCAGTCGTAGAACGTCGTCGGACCTCGCGCGCGGTGCGCGCGCTCATCGGCAGTTGCAGCGCGCTCGCGTTCGTCGCCGGCGTTGCGCTCGCGCATTCCCCCAAGGTCGACAAGGACCCGCCGTCGGACGCCGGCCGCGCGGCCGTGCAGCAGGCGCAGAATCTGACGCTCGCGCTGCTCGATGCTGCACAGCACGTCGCGTCGTCGGCGCCCGGTAACCGCGGGCGCGCCATCGCCGACCTGGTCGCGGTCGCGAAGGGCCGTCACGACGCGCTGCTTGCGCTGTTGGCCGCCGATCCCGAGGCGGCGTACGACGCCGCGCTTCCGGCGTCGCTGCGCGCCCGGTTCCCCGCCGAGGCCGGGCCGTTCGTCGAGCAGGAAGCGACCGAGGAAGGCGATCTCGAAGTCGCGCACGTCGACTACGAGGACCCTTCGCTCGATCACTACGAATACGCGCTCAACACGCCGCACGGGCGGCTGTCGCTGCACTTCGCGCACAAGGCGCCCGACGTCGCGACCGGCGCGCACGTGCGCGTCACGGGCCTGCGCATCGACGGCGCGCTCCTCGCCGAATCCGGCGACAGCGTCGCCTTCACGACCAAGGCTGCGGCCCTGGCGAACACGCTGGGGGCGCAGAAGACGCTCACGATTCTCGTCAACTACACGACGAATCCGGTCCAGCCGTTCACCGTCGCGTCGGCGCAATCGATGATGTTCGGCACGGTGAGCAACTACTGGTACGAGAACTCGTATCAGCAGACCACGCTCACCGGAGACGTCGCGGGCTGGTTCACCATCGTGCCCAGCGCGACGACCTGCGACTACACCTACGTCGAATCGCAGGCGAAGAGCGCAGCGCAGAAGGCGGGATACAACCTCGGCAACTACACCCGCCTGCTCTACGTCATGCCGGCGAGCGGGTGCGGCTGGGCAGGGCTCAGCTACATCGGCGGAACGCCCTCGCGGTCCTGGGTGATCTCCAACTATTTCCGCCTGAGCACCATCGCGCACGAGCTCGGGCACGCACTCGGGCTCTACCACTCGCATTCGCTCGATTGCGGCACGGCGTCGATCGCCGCCACCGGCTGCGCCAAGAGCGAGTACGGCGACGTGTTCGACGTCATGGGCACGGCAGGGACCCACTACAACGCATTCCAGAAGGAACGCCTCGGCTGGCTCAATGCGGGCGTGTCGCCGCCGATCATTACGCTGGCGGGGAGCGGAAGCGCGAGCTACACGATCGCGCCGCTCGAGAGGACCCGTGACACGAGCCCGCGCGCGCTCAAGATCTCGCGCGCCGCGGCGTGCGGCTCGGCGTCGGACTACCTGTACGTCGAATCGCGGCAGGCCATCGGCTTCGACGCCGGCCTTGCGAGCAACGCGAGCATGATGACCGGGGTGTTGATGCACGACGCCGCACCGTCGTCGGGGGACAGCAGCTACCTGCTCGACATGACCCCCGCCACGGCGGCGTGGGCCGATGCGGCGCTCGGCGCCGGGGCGTCGTTCACCGATCCCGGCTCCGGGGTCGTCATCACGCCGGCTTCCGTCGGCAGCGGCGGCAGCACGGTCAACGTGGCGTATCCGCCGGCGGCGTGCACGCACGCCGCGCCCACGGTCACCTTGACGCCGAGCGGCACGCAATACACGTCCGCCGGCGCGACGACGACGTTCACGGCGACGGTGAAGAACAACGACGGCTGCGGCTGTCCCTCGGCGCCGTTCAACGTGAGCGCGACCGTGCCCGCCGGTTGGGGCGCCAGCAATCCGCAGACCGCCAGCATCGCGCCCGGCACGACCGGCGCGGCTGTGCTGAGCGTCACCGCAGCCGGGTCCGCGGCTGCGGCGTACTACACCGTCACGACCACGGCATCGAACGCGAGCGCGAGCAGCTATGCGGGCAGTGCGACGGCCACGGTGGCCGTGATGGCGGCGCTGAGCGTCGGCGCATCCTCCGACAAGACGGCGTATACGCGCCCGGGCCGTCCCAATCAGACGACGTACGCGACGATCACCACGACCGTGGCGAGCGGGAGCACGGTGGTCGCGGGTGCCGCGGTCAGCGTCAAGGTGACCGATCCGAAAGGCAACGTGACGACGTTGTCCTCGACGACGGGCAGCAACGGTGCCGCCAAGGTTTCCTATGGGATCAAGGGCAAGAGCGCTTCGCTCGGCACCTATGCGTTCACCGCGACCGCGACGATGGGCAGCATGACCAGATCGGCGAGCGGGACCTTCGTCGTGCAATAGCGAACGGTCACGGATGCACGCCGCCGCTGCGGCGAACGATCGCGGCGGCGTCGCATCCGGCCGTTAGCGTTCCAAACGCGGCACCGGCATACGGCTCGGGCGCGAGGCGCGACGCGCAGTAGGCATCCGAAACGAACGTCGGCGCATGGCGAACGAGCAGCGCGGCCGCAACGGTGCTCGCGATCGCCTGTGCCAGCACGCGCCCGCCTGCGGCGTCGGGCACGCGCGCAAGCTGCAGGGTCAGGCGCTCCGCGGCGCGATCGAGGTGCGCGTTGGCGCCATGCACGTGCCGCAGCTCCGCGTACAGCGCCTCGATCGCGTCGGGATGGCGCTGCGCCGCGCGCGCGACGTCGAGGCAGATCACGTTGCCCGAGCCCTCCCAGATGGAATTGACCGGCGCCTCGCGATACAGCCGCGGCAGCGGCTGCTCGTCGACGTAGCCGTTGCCACCGAGCACTTCCATGGCCTCGAGCACGACCATCGGCGCGCGCTTGCACACCCAGTATTTCGACGCGGGAATGACCAGCCGCGCAAGCGAGCGCGCGTGCGCGGAAGCGGCTTCGTCGAAGCTGCCCGCGAGGTCGAGCGCGAGCAGCAGCGCGGCTTCCGTCTCGAGCGCGAGATCGGCGAGCACGTTGGCCATGAGCGGCTGCTCCCACAGGCGCC
Source organism: Casimicrobiaceae bacterium (assembly GCA_036406955.1). Taxonomy (GTDB): domain Bacteria; phylum Pseudomonadota; class Gammaproteobacteria; order Burkholderiales; family Casimicrobiaceae; genus VBCG01. Next base: position 30,349 of record DASXAF010000008.1, on the reverse strand, counting down.
GCCCGAAAGCGAACCGGTGCTGCGCCCAGTGCAGCGCCCACGCCAGAGCGGCCCGCATGATGCCTGCGCTGCCGATCACGCAATCGACGCGCGTGAGCTGGACCATTTCGAGGATCGTCGCGATGCCGCGATCGGGCTCGCCGAGCAGCCATGCGTGCGCATCCTCGAGCTCGACTTCCGCCGACGCGTTCGAGCGGTTGCCGAGCTTGTCCTTCAGCCGGTTGATGCGCACGGCGTTGCGCGTGCCGTCGTCGAGGTGACGCGGCATGAAGAAGCAGCCGACGCCGGTCTCGGTCTGCGCGAGCACCAGATGCGCATCGCATTGCGGTGCCGAGAAGAACCACTTGTGGCCGCGAATGCGCCAGCGGTCGCCGTCGCGCGTCGCGCGGGTGAGATTGGCCCGCACGTCCGAGCCGCCCTGCCGCTCGGTCATGCCCATGCCGATCAACGCGCTGTCCTTCTCGACGACGGGCAGGGGACGTGCATCGTAGACGTCCGATTCGATGGCGGGCAGCCAGTGCGCGCGGATGTCCGCGACGTCGGCGTGCCGGCGCAACACCGGGTTCGCGGCGAGCGTCATCGTGAGGGGACACTGCGTGCCGTTCTCGACCTGCGCGTGCAGGTAGTAGAGCGCCGCGCGCTGCACGTGCGCGTGCGGCGCCGGCGAGCGCCAGGGCAGGCAGTGCTCCTGCTGCGCCATCGCGAGCGCCATCAGCGCGTGCCATGCGTCGTCGAACTCGACCGCGTCGATGCGCTCGCCGACGCGGTCGTGCGTGCGCAGACGCGGTGGGTGACGATTGGCGAGGTCGGCGTGGTCGTACAGGCCGCCGAGCACGCTGCCCCAGTTGCGCAACGCTTCGACGTCGACCGGGCCCGCCCCCTCGAGCGCCTCGCGCAGCACGCGATCGGCCAGGAAGAGATTGGTGCCCTCGTACGGCGGCGGCTGGTTGGGGAAGGGTGTCGCCATCACCGCCCCGGTCGCTGCGCCGACTTCGGCCGAAACGCCTTGCATACCGCTTCGTTCGTTTCGATGTAGGGCCCGCCGATCAGGTCGATGCAATACGGCACGGCCGGAAACACGCCGTCGAGCGTTTCCTTGATCGCCTTCGGCTGCCCGGGCAGGTTGAGGATCAACGAACGGTTGCGAATCACGCCCACCTGCCGCGAGAGGATGGCGGTCGGAACGTAGCGCAGGCTCACCTGGCGCATCTGCTCGCCGAAGCCCGGCATGACCTTGTGCGCGACGGCGAGCGTGGCCTCGGGCGTGACGTCGCGCGGCGCGGGACCGGTGCCGCCCGTCGTCAGCACGAGATGACACCCGACGCGATCGGTGAGATCGATCAGCGTGCGCTCGATCACCGGCTGCTCGTCGGCGATGAGCCGCGTCTCCATGCTCCATGGCGATTTCAGCGCCGCACCGAACCACTCGGTGAGCCCGGGGATGCCCTTGTCCTCGTACACGCCCGCGGAGGCGCGATCCGAAATGGAGACGAGGCCGATCGACAGCGTTTGGTCCTGCTGCGTCATGTCCATGTGAACGTCAACCTACGATTGCCTTGAGAAGCCGGAACAGCGCGCGCTGATGATGCGGCGGCCCGCCGCGCGATCGCTCTTCGCGCGCCGCGGCGATGCCGCGCTGCAGCGCTGCGCGATCGGCCGCGGGATGCTCCGCGACGAATGCGTCGAACGCGGCCGCGTCGTCGATCAGACGCTCGCGCCAGCGCTCGAGCGCGGCAAAGCGTGCGCGCTCCTCCGCGGGTCCCTGCGCCCACTGCGCGAAGGCGGCTTCGAGCGGCGCCGGATCCACGTCGCGCATCAGGCGCCCGATGTACTGCATCTGGCGGCGGCGCGCTTCGTGGCGCGTCGTGCGGCGTGCGAGCAGCACCGCGTCGAGCAGGCGCTCGGGCAGGCCGAGCGTCGCAAGACGCGCGTCGTCGAGGTCGACCAGGCGCTCGCCGAGCGACTGAAGCGCTTCCATGTCGCGCTTGCGGCGCGTCTTGGACGTCGGCGCCGCATCGGGCAGCGCGGCTTGCGGGGCGGGAGACCGGGCCATTCGAGGCGGCGCGACTGGGATGCCCCGGCGCACCACCCGGATGCGCGCGAAGGCTTTGTTATGATAGCCGACACGCCGTGAAGCGCCTCGTGTCCGCGGGGGCGCAGGCGTGGCGCGCCAGAGTCCGTCGATGACCGCCCGAACCGCAGTCGGCTCCGCCGATTCCCATTCCCGATCCGCAGCCTCGCCGGCGGACAAGTCGCGCTTTCCCATCGAGACCTCCACGCTCGATCGCATCGCCGGCGCGATTCTCGACGCCGCGACGAAGGCCGGCGCGACGGCCGCCGAGACGGAGGTCTCGCAAGGCGTGGGACAGAGCGTCACCGTGCGCAAGGGCGAGGTCGAGACGATCGCGTACAACCGCGACAAGGGCATCGCAGTCACCGTGTTCGTCGGTCAGCGCCGCGGCCACGCGAGCACCGCCGACTTCTCCGACGAGGCGATTCGCGACACCGTCGACAAGGCGATGGCGATCGCGCGATTCACGGCCGAGGATCCCGCGGCGGGGCTCGCCGATCGCGACCGGCTCGCGCACGACTGGCCGGACCTCGATCTGTACCATCCGTGGACGCTCGACGTCGAGGATGCGATCGACCTCGGCCGCGAGACCGAGCGCGCCGCGCTCGCGGCGGACAAGCGGCTCACCAACAGCGAAGGCGCGACCGTCGCGTTCGGCGAATCGGAATTCGTCTACGCCAACTCGAACGGCTTCCACGGCGGCTACCGCAGCTCGCGGCATCACATCGACTGCGCGGTGATCGGCGAGGACAACGGCAGCATGCAGCGCGACTACTGGTACACGGCAGCTCGCGCACCGGAGGACCTTCAGCCGGCGATCGAGGTCGGGCGCATGGCCGGCGAGCGCACTGCGCGCCGCCTCAACGCGCGGCGCCTCGGCACGCTGGAATGCCCGGTATTGTTCGAGGCGCCCGAAGCCGCAGACCTGCTCGGGGCGTTCGTTCACGCGGTGTCGGGTGGAACGCTCTATCGCCGCTCGTCGTTCCTGCTCGATGCCATCGGCACGCAGGTGTTCGCGCCGCACGTGCACGTGCGCGAGGAGCCGCATTTGAGACGCGCTCGCGGGAGCGCGCCGTTCGACAACGAGGGCGTGGCGACCGCGCCGCGCGACGTCGTGCGCGACGGCGTCGTCGACGGGTATTTCCTCGGCTCGTATTCGGCGCGCAAGCTCGGCCTCGCCACCACCGCGAATGCGGGCGGCGCGCACAACCTCGTCGTGGCGCCGGGTTCCGACGACCTGCCGGCGCTGTTGCGCCGCATGGGCCGCGGCCTGTTCGTCACCGAGCAGCTCGGTCAGGGCGTGAATCCCGTCACCGGGGACTATTCGCGCGGTGCGGCGGGCTTCTGGGTCGAGAACGGCGAGATCGCCTATCCGGTGGAAGAGATCACGATCGCGGGGAACCTGAAGGACATCTTTCGCGACATCGTCGCAATCGGCCGCGACGTGGACCGCCGCGGCTCGCGTCACATCGGCTCGCTGCTGGTCGGCAGGATGACGGTCGCGGGACAATAAATGATCCCCCCACGCTCGCCGCTTCGCGGCTTCGCTGCCCCCCTCGGGGGCGGAATTCGCGCCTTGGGGGCGGCCCGGCGGCGCGAATAGCCCCCGATGGTCGAGCCGATCTTCCACTGGTTCAAGTCGCTCAACGATCCGCTGCGCAACGCCAACCTGGCGTCGCGGTGGATCGCTCAGCTTCCGAGCGGCGATGCCGCCACGATCCAGAAGCACGCGCTCGACGTGGTGTCGGACTTTCCCGGCGCCCGGCGCGACGTCGGCCCGGGGCAGGTCGAGGCATTGCTGAAGATCGACGCGCGCCTCGAGCCCGTCATCGCGCAGCTCACGCAGCAGTACACGCAGAACTACCAGAAGAGCTCGGCGGTCGAGTCGCGCCTGTGGCATTCCGTGTTCGACCTCGTCAAGGCGTTCATCGCGGCCTACAACGCGGCGCTCAAGTCGGGCTATCCGCGTGCTGAGCAGAAGCGCTGGCGAGCGATCATGCCGTGGGTGCTCGTGCGCCTCGCGCACTATCGCGGCCTCGACGGCAAGTACCGGCTGTTCCGCTACAGCCATTGGATACCGGCGCAGTGGAAGGACTTCCACGAGCTCTACGAGTTCGCGCGCATGCGCGGGTGGCAGCGCGAGCAGCTCGTGTTCGGCGTGGGCGCGTTCGCGAAGCCGGGCATCTCGCTCGAGCAGGAATATCTCGCGACGCTGCTGCTGATGCGCCTCGATTCGGGCAACTTCACGCCCGACCAGGTCGAATGGGTGGCGCATCAGCTCTCGGACTGGACGCCGACGCTGTCGCTGGTGCCGCCGCCTTCGGATGGCGCCGGATTCTTCGTCGATCTCACGGGGTCGCAGGGCCTGCGCCGGCGTGACAAGCTGCACGGCGGCAGCCGCGTGATGCTGCTCGACGCGACGCCGGTGTACACGCGCATCGTGGAGCGCATGCGCTGGCTGCCCGAGCAGGACGAGGAAGTCCAGAAGCCCGACGATCTTCCGCCGCGCGAGCAGCGGCTGCTGCTGATGCGGCTCGCGGCGTTGTTCGGTCCGGAGGCGATCGCGCATGCGCCGCGTGCGGCGCGCTTCCACACCGAGGGCGGCGTGCGCGTCGTCGTCGGCTTGCAGGCGCTCACGCGCGCGATCGCGGAAATCGATCGCTTGTCCGAGGTCTCGCGCACGCCGGGCGTGGTGTCGAGCTTCGAGGAAGTGACCCACATGGTCAATCCATCGTCGAATCCCGAGTCGGTGGCGCGGCGCATCCGCGGCAGCGAATGGAAGATGGTCGATCGAAGCGACACCGGTTGCAGGCTCGTCGCGCCCGCGAAGGAGGCGCCGGCGAAGCTCGGCGAGATCATCGCGATCAGGGAAAACGAGCAGTGGAAGCTCGCGGTGGTGCGCCGCATGCAACGCCAGCAGGTCGACGAGGTCACCGTCGGCGTGGAGATCATCGCCAAGCGCCTCGTGCGCGTGCTGCTGCGAAGCTGGGTCGCGCCGGCGGACACCGCGCGCACCGTCTCGGGCGATCGTCCGTTCTTCGGCATCTACCTGCCCGCGCACGCGGACAACCGCCAGACCGCGCAGCGCAGCCTGATCGGGCCCGACGACAAGTTCGTCGCCGGCGGCATGGTGGAGCTCGACACGGGCAATGCCCGGTACCTGATCCGATTCACGCAGACGCTGGAGCGCCAGGCGGGCTGGTGCTGGGCATTGTTCTCCGCCGTGCGCAAGCTCACGCCGTAGCCCGTGCAAAATCGACTAGAATCGCCGCCGGACGCGCGCTGACGAACAAGATGGCCTGGAGGACCGCCGGCAGCGCCGTTTGAAACCATTTCGGGCAGTCCCCAATCGTCAAAGAGAGGAGAATCGGATGGAACGTCGTTCCTTCATCAAGCACACCGGTCTCGCGGGCATCCTTGCCGCGGCCTCGGCGCCCGCGTTCGCGCAGAGCGCACCGGAAATCAAATGGCGGCTGGCAGCGAGCTGGCCGAAGAGCCTCGACACGATCTACGGCGGCGTCGACACGATATGCAAGCGCGTCGCCGCGGCCACGAACAACCGCTTCCAGATCCAGGGCTTCGCGGGCGGCGAGATCGTGCCCGCGTTCGGCGTCGTCGACGCCGTCCAGAACGGCACGGTGCAGTGCGCGCACACGGCGCCGTACTACTTCTTCGGCAAGGACCCGACGTTCGCCTTCGGCTGCGCGATTCCGTTCGGCATGAACGCGCGCCAGCAGAACGCCTGGATGTATCACGGCGGCGGGCTGCAGCTGATGCGCGATTTCTACAAGGACTACAACATCATCAACTTCCCCGCCGGGAACACCGGCTGCCAGATGGGCGGCTTCTTCCGGCAGGAGATCCGCGCCGCGTCGGACTTCAAGGGCCTCAAGATGCGCATCGGGGGCACGGGCGGTCTGCCGCTGCAGAAGCTCGGGATCGTGCCGCAGCAGATTCCTGGCGGCGACATCTATCCCGCGCTCGAGAAGGGCACGATCGACGCAGCGGAATGGGTCGGCCCGTACGACGACGAGAAGCTCGGTCTCTACAAGGTCGCCAAGTACTACTACTACCCGGGCTGGTGGGAAGGCGGCCCCGAGCTCGATCTCTACGTGAACATCAAGGCGTTCAACGACCTTCCCAAGGAGTACCAGGCGGTCCTCGAAGCGGCCTGTTACGAAGCGAACGTCGACATGGTCGCGAAGTACGACGCGCTCAATCCCGCGGCGCTCAGGCGCCTGATCGCCGGCGGCGTGAAGCTGCTGCCGTTCTCGAACGACATCATGGCCGCGTGCTACAAGGCGACGACGGAGGTCTACGAGGACATCGCCAGCAAGAACGCGAAGTTCAAGAAGATCTACGACGCCTGGAAGCCGTTCCGCGACGACCAGGTATCGTGGTTCTCGATCGCCGAGAATCGCTTCGACAATTTCATGATCGCCGCGGAGCGCATGTCGCAGCAGCAGTCGCGCGCAAAGAAGTAGGCGCAACGCTCGACGGGGTCAGAGTTCCGACTCCGACCCCGTTCCAGTCGGTGGGGTCAGGGTCGCGACCCTGACCCCGTTTTTACTCCGACCCCGTTCTCCGCTTCACTGACCGGGCGGCTTGCGAGCCGGCGGCTCCTCCGGGGTCGAGCCGCCGCCGAACGCCTTTTCCAGCGCCTTCTGGGCCTCGTCGGTCTCGTTGCCCGGCGTCAACGTACCGGCACCGGCACCCGACGGCGGCGCTGCGCCTGGCGTGACGGGTTGCGACAGATCGGGCTCCGCCGGCGGCGGGACGAGGATCTGCACCTTGCTCGGGTCGATCTTGTTCTCGCCCGCCTTGTACACCATGACCATCTGCGGGACCGCGATCACCAGCCCGATCATCAGGATCTGGATCACCACGAACGGCACGGCGCCCCAGTAGATCTGGCCGGTGGTCACCGGTGCGATGGGCCTGCCCGTCAAGCGGTCGGTGTACTGCTTCCTCGCCGCGACGCTGCGCAGGTAGAAGAGCGCAAAGCCGAACGGCGGGTGCATGAACGACGTCTGCATGTTCACGCCGAGCAGCACGCCGAACCAGATGAGGTCGATGCCGAGCTTGTCCGCCACCGGCCCTACGAGCGGGATCACGATGAACGACAGCTCGAAGAAGTCGAGGAAGAACGCGAGGAAGAAGATCAGGATGTTGACGACGATGAGGAAGCCGAGCTGGCCGCCGGGCAGGCTCGTCAACAGATGCTCTACCCACACGTTGCCGCTCACGCCGTAGAACGTGAGGCTGAACACGCGCGCGCCGATCAGGATGAACACCACGAACGTCGACAGCTTGGCGGTCGTGTCCATCGCCTGCTTCAGCAGCGACCACGTGAGGCGCCGGCGGGCCAGCGCCATGATCAGCGCTCCAGTCGCGCCCATCGCGCCGCCCTCGGTGGGCGTGGCGACGCCGAGAAAGATCGTGCCGAGCACGAGGAAGATCAGGGCGAGCGGCGGGATCATCACGAACGTGACGCGCTCCGCGATGCGCGACAGCAGGCCGAGCCTGAAGACCTTGTTCAGGACGGCGAGCGCGAAGGCGACTCCCGTCGCGACCGACGTGCCGATCACGATCGTCTCGTCGAGGGCGCGATCGGCCAGGTGCCACTTGGAGTACGCGACGCCCGACACGGCAGCGATCACGACCAGCGCGAGCAGCGAGCGCACGCCGCTCGAGCCGTCGGGCTCGCGGATCGTGCGCGCCTCGCTCGGCAGCGCCGGAGCCCACGACGGCTTGGCGATGGTGACGGCGAAGGTGTACAGCGCATAGATGCCAGCGAGCACGACGCCCGGAATGAACGCGCCCGCGTACATGTCGCCCACCGAGCGGCCGAGCTGGTCCGCCATGATGATCAGCACGAGCGACGGCGGGATGATCTGCGCGAGCGTGCCCGATGCGGCGATCACGCCGGTCGCGAGTCGCCGATCGTAGCCGTAGCGCAGCATGATGGGCAGCGAGATCAGGCCCATCGAGATGACGCTCGCCGCCACCACCCCGGTCGTCGCCGCGAGCAGCGCACCGACGAAGACGACCGCGTAGGCGAGGCCGCCACGCACGGATCCGAAGAGCTGACCGATGGTGTCGAGAAGGTCCTCGGCCATTCCCGAGCGCTCGAGGATCAGGCCCATGAAGGTGAAGAACGGCACCGCGAGCAGCGTGTCGTTCGCCATGACGCCGAAGACGCGTTCGGGCAGCGCCTGGAGCAGCGACGTGTCGAGCAGGCCGAGGTGAATGCCCACCAGCGCGAACGCCACGCCGACGGCGCCGAGCGAGAAGGCGACCGGGAATCCCAGCAGCAGGACGACGATGAGGCCCACGAACATGAGCGGGGCGATGTTTGCGGTGAGCCACGCCGTCATGACCGTTTCCCCACGGGCGACGCTGCGAGCGCCGTCACGGCTGACCCGAGACGTCGAGGTTGCGCTCGCGCGCGATCTGCTCGGCGAGCTCCTCTTCGGCCGACTTGGCGTGGTGCTTCTCCAGGGCGTTCGGCGCCTTGCCGGCGAGGAACGCGACGCGCTTGATGAGCTCCGAGACGCCCTGGATGATGAGCAGCGCGAAGCCCACCGGGATCATGAGCCGCGCCGGCCAGATGGTGAGCCCCCCGGCGTTGGTCGACACCTCGTTGCGCACGTACGAGTCGACGAACAGCGGCCACGACAGCCACATGATGATGGCCGACATGGGAAACAGGAAAAAGACGATGCCGACCACGTCGATCCAGTTGTGCACCCGGCTCGAGAAGCGCCCCGTGACGATGTCGATGCGCACGTGCTCGTTGCGCAGGAACGTGTAGCCGGCGCCGAACAGGAAGATCACGGAGAACAGGTACCATTGGATCTCGAGATACGCATTGGAGCTGTAGTTGAACAGCTTGCGTACCGTCGCGTTCGCCGCGCTGATCAGCACGACGACGAGGATCAGCCAGTAGACGAGGCGGCCGACGCGCTCGGTGAGCGCGTCGATCGCTCGCGACAGGGCGAGCAGTGCGTTCACGGGTACCTCCCTGTTGGCCGAACGGCAATGCGCAACGCTGGCGGTGTTCGGCGTCCTGTGGCGAGCGAGGGTGCCGGCGATCGAGGACACGCGATTATAAGGGCACGCGCCGGTGCCACCGGGGCCGCATCCGCCGGCCGGCGTCCGAGACGGGGTCCGATGCTAGAATCGGCGTGTCAATTCCCGGCGCGTGTCCCATGTTCAGCCGTTCCTCCTCGCTGGCGCAGGTCGACCCGGAAGTCTGGGAGGCCATCAGCGCCGAAAATCGCCGCCAGGAAGACCACATCGAGCTGATCGCGTCCGAGAACTACGCGAGCCCGGCCGTCATGGCCGCGCAGGGGTCGCAGCTCACCAACAAGTACGCCGAAGGCCTGCCCGGCAAGCGCTACTACGGCGGATGCGAGTACGTCGACGTCGTCGAGCAGCTCGCGATCGAGCGCGTGAAGAGGCTGTTCGGGGCCGAGGCCGCAAACGTTCAGCCCCATTCCGGCGCGCAGGCGAACGAAGCGGTGTTCTTCGCCGCGTTGAAGCCCGGCGACACCATACTCGGCATGAGCCTGCCGCACGGCGGCCATCTGACGCACGGCTCGCCGGTGAACATGTCGGGCAAGTGGTTCAACGTCGTCGCCTACGGTCTTGACGCCGAGAGCGAGCTCATCGACTACGACGCGGCGGAGCGCCTCGCGCACGAGCACCGTCCCGCGCTGATCATCGCCGGCGCATCGGCCTATTCGCGCGTGATCGACTGGGAGCGCTTCCGCGAGATCGCGGACGCCGTCGGCGCCCCGCTGATGGTCGACATGGCGCACTACGCGGGCCTCATCGCGGCCGACCTCTATCCGAGCCCGGTCGGCGTCGCGCAGTTCGTGACCAGCACGACGCACAAGACCCTGCGCGGGCCGCGCGGCGGCTTCGTGCTGACGCAGGCCGAGCACGAGAAGGCCCTCAATTCCGCGGTGTTCCCGGGCCTGCAGGGCGGGCCGTTGATGCACGTCATCGCGGCGAAGGCGGTCGCCTTCGGCGAGGCGCTGTCGCGCGACTTCAAGATCTACCAGGAACGCGTGCTCGAGAACGCGCGCGTGCTCGCGAAAGTGCTGCAGGAGCGCGGGTTGCGCATCGTGTCCGGGGGAACCGATTCGCACATGTTCCTCGTCGACCTCCGCGCCAAGCGCATCACGGGCAAGGACGCCGAAGCCGCGCTGGCGCGCGCGTACATCACGGTGAACAAGAACGCCATCCCGAACGATCCGGAAAAGCCGTTCGTCACGTCGGGCATTCGGATCGGCAGCCCGGCGTGCACGACGCGCGGCTTCGGCGAGCTCGAATGCGAGGAGCTCGGGCACCTCATCGCCGACGTGCTCGACGACCCGGCGAGCGACGCCGTCGTCACGCGCTCGCGCAACGGCGTCGCCGCGCTCACGCGCAAGTTCCCGGTCTACCGTTGAGCGCGAGGCCGTCCGCGGCGTGACGGTCTTAACACGATGAAGTGCCCCTTCTGCGGCAGCGACGACACGCAGGTCATCGATTCGCGCGTGTCCGAATCGGGCGATTCGATCCGCCGCCGGCGCCGCTGCGCCGCGTGCCAGAAGCGCTTCACGACCTACGAGACGGTCGAGCTGCGCCTGCCGCAGGTGGTGAAGAGCAACGGCACGCGCGCGGACTTCGACGCCAACCGGATACGCGTCGGCTTCGCACGCGCGCTGCACAAGCGGCCGGTGCCGACCGAATACGTCGACGCCGCGATCGACCGCATCGTGCAGCAGGTGCTGGCGCTCGGCGAGCGCGAGATCCCGTCGCGCCAGATCGGCGAGATGGTCATGCAGGAGCTCTACAAGCTCGACAAGGTCGGCTACATCCGCTTCGCGTCGGTGTATCGCTCGTTCCAGGACGTGTCGGACTTCCGCGATGCCCTGAAGGAAGTCGAGGCGCCCGCTCCCGCGCTGAAGCGCGCACGCCGTTGATGCCGCCCCGCGAAGAGCAGGATCGCGCCCACATGGCGCGCGCGCTGGACCTCGCGCGGCGCGGGCTCTACACCACCACGCCGAATCCGCACGTCGGCTGCGTCATCGTGCGCGATGGCGCGGTGCTGGGCGAAGGCTGGCACGCGCGCGCGGGCGAGGCGCACGCCGAAGTGCTCGCGCTGCGCGACGCGCGTGCGCGCGGGCACGACGCGCACGGCGCGACGGCGTACGTGACGCTCGAGCCGTGCAACCACCAGGGACGTACCGGCCCGTGCGTCGATGCGCTGCTCGACGCGAAGATCGCGCGCGTGGTCGTTGCCGCGCGCGATCCGTTCGCGCCGGCGGCGCGGGGCGCGGAGCGCTTGCGCGCGGGCGGCATTGCCGTCGACATCGGCGTGCGCGAGGCCGAGGCGCGCGCGCTCAACTGCGGCTTCTTCTCGCGCATCGAGCGCGGCCGACCCTTCGTGCGCACCAAGCTCGCGACGAGCCTCGACGGGCGCAGCGCGCTCGACGACGGCACGAGCCAGTGGATCACCGGCGAAGCCGCGCGCGCGGACGGGCACGCGTGGCGGGCGCGCGCGTGTGCAATCCTCACCGGCGTGGGTACGGTGCTGCAGGACGATCCGCAGCTCACGGTGCGCGCGGTCGAGACCCCGCGCCAGCCGCTGCGCGTGATCGTCGACCGGCGCGCCGACACGCCACCCACGGCGCGTGCGCTGGCCGGCGCCCCGACGATCGTGGTCACCGCGGGCGAACGCAATCCCGCGTGGCCCGCGCAGACGCAAACGCTCGCGCTGCCCGACCCGCGGGGCCGCGTCGACCTGCATGCGCTCATGCGTGAGCTCGCGCGCCGCGAGATCAACGAGGTGCACGTGGAGGCCGGCGCGAAGCTCAACGGCGCGTTGCTGGATGCCGGGCTGCTCGACGAAGTGCTGCTGTACGTGGCGCCGGGGATCATCGGGGATCGCGCACGGGGCGCATTCGAGCGCGCCGCGCCGCTCGCGCGCCTCGCCGATCGCACGGCGCTCGCGTGGGAATCCATCGAGCGGGTGGGTGAGGACCTGCGGATCGTCGCGCGCGTCGTGCGCGAGGAAACCTGATGTTCACGGGCATCGTGCAGGGCGTCGGTCGCATCGTGCACGGCGAGCCGCGCGGCGACGGCGTGCGCCTCGTCGTGGATGCATCGAGCGTCGGCGCCGGCGACGTCGCGATCGGCGACAGCATCGCCGTGAACGGTTGCTGCCTCACGGTGGTTGCCGGCGAAGGCGAGCGACTTGCATTCGACGTATCGGCCGAGACGCTCCGCTGCACCGCCGGGCTCGACGGGCGCGGTCCGGTGAATCTCGAAAAGGCGCTGCGCGCCGGCGACCGCCTGGGCGGTCACCTGATGTCGGGCCACGTCGACGGTGTCGGCGTGGTGAGCGCGGTGGTTCCCGTTGCGGGCGACGAGGGCAGCGTCACGCTGGTCGTGGACGCGCCCGCCGAGATCGCGCGCTACATCGCGCCCAAGGGCTCGGTCGCCGTCCAGGGCGTGAGCCTGACCGTGAACACCGTCGAGGGCCGCCGCTTTGCGGTCAACCTGATCCCGCATACACTGGCCGTGACGACGCTCTCGCAACTCGCGCCCGGCGACAGGGTCAACGTGGAGGTGGACGTGATTGCGCGGTACGTTGCACGGTTGCTGGAGGTGCGCGGCGGCTGAACCGATTTCCGCAGGCTTTCGCCGGATGGGCGCTTGCACAGCCCGTTGATATACAATCATAATCCGTAGATCATCGACGGGAAGAGGAATCCATGCAAGTCGCCAAGTGGGGCAATAGCCTCGCCGTCCGCCTGCCGTCCGCGATCGTCGAGCTGCTCGGGCTGAAAGAGGGCGACGACATCGAGATCATCGTTGCGGGCTCTCGAGTCTTCGAGGTGAGGAAGGCGCCGGGCAGGCGAGAGATTGCCGCGCGCTTGCGCAAGTTTCGCGGACGACTGCCGGAGGGCTTCTCGTTCGACCGGGTGGAGGCGAATGAGCGCTGACCCGTTCATCGATACCAACGTACTGGTGTATGCATTCGAGGCTGGCGGGGACAAGGCGGATAAGGCAGAGAAGCTGCTCGTAGCAGGCGGGGTCGTGAGCGTCCAGGTCCTGAACGAGCTCGCAAACGTCGCGCGACGCAGGATGGGCATGACCTTTGGCGAGCTGAACGAAGTGCTCGACACCGTGCGACGTCTCTGCACCGTCGTGCCGCTGACGGTCGCTGCCCACCAACAGGGTATCCGCCTCGCGGAGCGGTTTGGACTGTCGATTTTCGACGCGATGGTCGTCGCCTCGGCTCAGCTCGCAGAATGCCCGGTTCTCTACTCCGAGGATTTTCAGAGCCGGCAGAAGCTCGGTTCCGTCGTGGTTCGCAATCCGTTCGTATAGCCGCACAAGGAGGCATCCCATGGACCTGACAACCCTCGAACGCCTGCCGCTGTGGGTCGGCGGCCGCGCATTCGCGCCGAGCACGACGCGCTACGGCGAGATCACCAATCCGGCGACCGGCGAAGTCGTGCGGCACGTGCCTTTCGCCAATGCCGCCGACGTCGACGCTGCCGTCAAGGCCGCTGCGGCTGCGTGGCCCGCATGGCGCAAGGCGCCGGCGCTGCGGCGTGCGCGCGTGCTGATGCGCTTTCGCGAGCTGGTCGAGCAACACAAGGGCGACCTCGCCAGGATCGTCACCGAGGAGCACGGCAAGACGCTCGCCGACGCCGCGGGCTCGATCACGCGCGGCCTCGAGGTCGTCGAGTTCGCAACGGGCATTCCGCACCTCATCAAGGGCGAGCACAGCGACACGGTGGGCACCGAGGTGGACAGCTGGTCGCTGCGCCAGCCGCTCGGCGTGTGCGCGGGCATCACGCCGTTCAACTTTCCGGCGATGGTCCCGATGTGGATGTTCCCCGTCGCCATCGCGTGCGGCAACACGTTCGTGCTGAAGCCGTCGGAGCGCGACCCGACGCTCTCGGTGCGCCTCGGCGAGCTGCTCCAGGAAGCCGGGCTGCCGGACGGCGTCTTCAACGTCGTTCACGGCGACAAGGAGGCGGTCGACGCGATCCTCGCGCAACCGACGATCCGCGCCGTGTCGTTCGTGGGATCGACGCCGATCGCGAAGTACATCTACGAGACCGGTGCTGCGCACGGCAAGCGCGTGCAGGCGCTCGGCGGCGCGAAGAACCACGCCGTCGTGCTGCCCGATGCCGACCTCGACTTCGCCACCGAGGCGATCATCGGCGCGGGCTACGGCTCGGCGGGCGAGCGTTGCATGGCCATCTCGGCGATCGTCGCAGTGGGCGACGTGGCCGATCCGCTGGTCGAGCGCCTCGCTGCGCGCGCCAGGCGCGTGACGCTGGGCCCCGGCCAGACCAACGTCGAGATGGGGCCGGTCATCACGTGCGCGGCACGCGACCGCATCACCGGGCTCATCGACAAGGGTTGCGCGGAAGGCGCGAAGCTCGTCGTCGACGGGCGCAAGCCGAGCGTCGCGGGTCACGAGAACGGCTTCTACGTCGGCGCGACGCTGTTCGACCACGTCACGCCGCAGATGACGATCTATCGCGAGGAGATCTTCGGCCCGGTGCTCGCCGTCGTGCGCGCGGAATCGCTCGAGCAGGCGATCGACATGATCAATGCCAATCCGTACGCCAACGGCGCGGCGCTGTTCACGCGCTCCGGCTACGCCGCGCGTCGCTTCCAGCAGGACGTCGAGGTCGGCATGGCCGGCATCAACGTCCCGATCCCGGTGCCGATGGCGTTCTATTCGTTCGGCGGCTGGCGCAACTCGCTCTTCGGCGACCTCAACGTGCACGGCATGGACGGCGTGCGGTTCTACACGCGCGGCAAGACGGTCACCGCGCGCTGGCCCGACGACGGCAGCGCCGCGCCGGGGTTTCACATGCCGTTGATGGGCTGAGGCGCGCCGGGACGCGTACTCGGGCGCGGTTTACCGTGCCGCGCTCGCAGTCGCGCTCGCTTCCGTGCCGCCGAGCCGGAAGTCGACGGCCAGCGCGATGTGGTAGCGGATCGCGTGTCCCTCGCTCGTCGCAGCGCCAAACGTGGCGCTGGTGACCGATTCGATGACGGCTTGCAGCAGGTCGCCGGACCCTTCCACGACGTGGATCTCCTCCGGCTTGCCTTCCGTATTGACGATCAGCCACAACAGCACCGTCCCTTGCTCGCGCGAGGCCAGCGCCGACGGCGGATAGGGAATCGCGAATCGGCGCGGCAAGCGCACCGGATGATCGATCTCCACGGGAAACTGGCCGATGCGCTGCGTCACGCCGGGCCCCAGGCGCGACATCGGCACATCGGTCGCCAGCGTCACGAGGCCGCCCGGGCGGGTCAGCGTCCGGCGCGCGTCGCTGCGTCGCTCGTGGGGCGACGACGCAGTGGCGTTCGGCGTCGCGTCGGCATGGAGCGGAGCGGGTGGCGACAGCGGAGGCGGCTCGGCGGCTCTTGGCGCCGGCGCAACCAGCGCGACATGCAGTATCGCAGCCGGAGCCGCCGCATGCTCGCGCAGCGGCACGGCGGCGAGCGAGAGGTACGCGAGCAACGCCGCGTGCAGCGCCACCGACACTGCGAGCGCCACACCCGCGCGCAACGGCTCGCCGGAAGGGAACGTGTGCCAGTGATTGTGCTGCATGGTGGCGCGGCCCGGCCGCGCCACCACTCTACCGGGGTGCTGCGGACCCGCGATCGTGCCGCTTTGCGAGCGGGCCCCGGCGGCTAGGTTGTCGAAATTATCGTCCCCCGAGCATGCGGATCGAGAAGCGGTGCCCGCTGCCGAGATTCGGCGGGATGATGGACACCGGCACGATGGACGCATTGGTCTCGCGTGTGAACACGACCTTCAGCACGGGCAGGGCGCCGGCGGAGGAGTCCTGGACCGACACGATGGTCGTCCCGACCGCGCCGTCGTTCGAGAAGAACGACGTGAGCCGGTTGCCGCCGGCGTCCGCGATGAGGCTCGCGCCGGTCGAGAATTCACGCGCGTAGATGTTGGCCGGCAAGGACGTCACGCACGGGTCCGTGGGCGCCTGCGTCCCGGCGAACACGAGGACGTTCAAGTCCGCCTCCGGGTTCACGACGATGCGCTCGCCGATCGGCAGGTCGAACTTCCAGCCCGTCGCGCTCGAGCTCGCCAGGCCGGCGTCGCTCGTGACGGCAGGCAGCGTCGCTCGCGTGCGCGGGAGGCCCGTCGTCTCGATCGCCGCCAGCGTGCCGTCGCGAATCGCGTACATGGTCTGCTGCTGCTGCGGTGACGGATTGTTGAAGTCCGACGTGTCGAGCAGCTGACCCGTCCCCACGAAGACCCAACGGTCGGCGCCGTTCGCGAAGTCGATCTCGATCTGCGGTGCCGTCGTCACCGGCTGCGGGTTGCCCGCGCCGTCGGTGAGCTGCGCGAGCTTCACGGTCGTCCAGTTCGCGGGATCGGGATCGTGCACGTCGAAGCGCCACACGTTGCCCAGCAGGTCGCCGCCGTACAGCTGCTCGACGAACTGGTTGTGGTAATCCTTCGTGAACCCGGAAAGTTGCGTGAGGCCGCTCGGCGTCGTGCCGCTGCCTGCGCTGGTGCTCAGCGTCGCGAGCACCGCGCCGGTGCGCGGGTTCAGGAAATACACCTTCCCGAAGCCCGAGGGGTTGTTGTAGCTCGCGGTGAGGATCACGGTCCAGCCGAACGCGTACGTCTTGGCGATGATCGGCCGGCCGTACGAGTAGTTCATGTCGCTGTCGTGGAACTCCCACAGGATCTTCGCGGCGGCCGCGCCTTCGTCCGCAGCGGCCGGGTCGGTCACGTCGAGCGCGTAGTAGGCGTTGCCGCCCTTGCCGAGGCCGCCGACGAGGATCGTGTGCCAGTCGCTGCCGCCGAAATCGACGTCCGCGGTCGTGACCGGGCCGTCGACATACATGTGGTGCTTGAAGATCGGCACGCCGCCGTCCTGGTACGTCAACGCCTGGATGCCGTCCGGCTTGCCGGTAGCGTCCAGCGTGCTGCGAATGACGGCGCGCGGCACGTACGCGAACACCTCGTTGCCGTTCGACGAGTCGAACGCATGCAGCATCCCGTCGTTGGCGCCGACGTAGATGCGCTCGGAACGGCTTTGATGCGCGTCCCAGAACGCCTTGTAGCCCGGATCGTTGATGTCGCTGAACACCGCGTCGTTCGAAATGATGTCCTTCACCGGCGCACCGACGACCACGGGCTGCGAATTCGAGATGTCGCCCATGGCCGAGAAGCGCTTGCGGAACTGCCCGATGGACGTCCCCTCGATCGGCTGCCCGGCGAAAGTCGAGCCGCCGCGAAGGTACGCGACGATCTTGCGCTGTTGCAGCGTGCTGGCCGACAACGTCGCGAGCTGCGTCGCGTCGAGGTTGCCGCTGGTCGGACCCGGGTCGGACGGGTGACGGAATGGCACCGGCGTACCGGCGGTGTCGAGCGTCACGATGCGGCGATTGTCGAACCACGGCTCGGCGTCCGCGGGTGTCGGCTTGAGCTGCGCCGCCAGCGTGTCGCGGGTGTTCCACAGCGTTGCGCTTTCGTTTGCCGTTGCGGGGTCGATCTGGACCTTGGCCAGATTGCCGCCCCAGCCCGGCTCGACGGTCGCTTCGAACACGATGTTGTTGGTCGAGTCGAGGACCTGTCCTCCGCCGAACGTCGTGCCGACGCGCGCCTTGCGCGAGTTCGCGATGCCGGCCAGGATGTTCGCCAGGCCCTGCGCCACCTCGATCGGCGCCTTGGCATAGACGAACTTTCCGCGGGAATTGACGGTCGCGTGCCAGAGGTCGTCGACCGCGAAAGCCGGCCGCGAGACGGGCGCCCCGCCGACAGTCTTCGGATTGTTCGGGTTCTGGAACGACGGCCAGTTCTGCGCGCCGCTGAAAATGTCCTGCATCACCGCGGTCTGGTTCGACGCGTCGAGCGTGCCCTCGGCGCCGAACGAGATCGCGGAAAAGTTCAGGTGCTGCCACCACGCGACGTCGAGCTCCCAGTCGCCGTCACCTTCCTTGACCGGCGGCGTGCTGGTGGCCGAGATCTTGCCCGGGAACGCCGGCACGTCGTTCTTCAGCGGCCGCAGATCGGTCGCCCAGTAGTAGGTCGCGATATCGGACAGGCTCGAGGACACCGGCGTGGCGCCTTGCCTGAACGGGCGCTGCCACGGCTTGCCGACGTTGGGATTGAGATTCGGCAGGACGTTGTCCGGCGGAATCTCCGGCGGGAACGAAGCCGGCTCGTTCTCGTCGTTGTCCACGACGCCGGCGACCGTCGGAATGTTCGGCTGGTTCGTGGTGCCGTCCGTGAACAGGATGTGATAGTTGCTCTGGCAGCTCAGCGTGATCGGATCGACGACGCCGGCCGGCAACCCGGGACTGTCCGCCGTGACGCCGCCCGAGGTGCCGGTCTTGAACAGGTTGCCGATGCGCATCAGCGCGTCCAGCGTGGGCGTCTGGTTCGATACCGGCGGATTCAGCCCGAACAGCATCGTGTTCCAGTCGCCGTGGTGCGTCGCGTCGAAGTCGGCGACGTCGAGCCATTTCGTGTCGGCCGTGTTCAGGGTGTGGAAGCCGACACGGTACGTGCTGTCGAGGTACGAGAACGAGGTGGCGGAGACGGTCTTGGCGGCCAGCAGTCGCGTGCGGTAGTACGCCCACCAGTTGGCGTAATTGGTCATCTCCTGGGCGTACGTGCGCGTGCCCGGCGTACCGGTGATGATGTCGGTGTACGCGAAGTTGCGGCCGTCGTTGACGAGATCGACGCGATGGAACTGGCCGAACTTCGCGTTGACGAAGGTCGACAGGTCGTTCTTGGTCTGGCAGCTGCCGGTGCCAAAACCCTTCCACTGGTCGTTGTTCGTCACGATCTTGCTCGAGCAGAACTGCACGGAGTCGACCGTGTAGTAGTGCTGGGGAATGCTCACGGACGTCGGGATGGTCGGGCAGCTCGCGTCAGCTACCAAGGTGTTGAACTTGCCGCTGCCGAGGCCTTCTCCCGGGTACTGCGCGGTGCTGTTGTACTTGAACAGGCCCGCCGTGCCGCCGGTGGCGTAGAACTGATTGTTATGGCGGCACGTCGTGCCCGCACCGTTCGCGTCGTCCAGCATGGTCTTGCTCGGATCGTTCGCGAGCGGCGTGCTGCAGTTTGCCGATGCGGCGGGCGTGGTCGAGCATGTCGTCGTGAGCGTGCCGCCCATCGTGCAGCCCGTGGCGACGTTGACGTTCGGGCACGAGGGCAGCGTGCAGCCTGCGCCCGCGCAGTTGCACGACGCGCCGCTGATGCTGCACTTGGCGTTCTTGCCGGTGATCGCCGTCGAGCCGCACGAGCTGCCGCAGCCGGGCGCGCATTCGGGGGGTACGCCGACGCCGGGCGAGCAGTAGGCGAACGGCACGGTTTGCGTGTTGCAGCCCGCCGGCGTCCAGATCGTCGACGTGCAGGTCGTCTGGTTGCTCACGAAGTTGCACGTCTGCGCGGTCGAGGTGTTGACGACGGTGCCGACCGTGCACGTCTGCGTGCATCCGGTCGATGTGCTCGGCCAGCCGGGGGACGTCTTGTCGCACCAGAGACGCTTGCGGTTGATCTGGGTGTAGTAGTACTGGGCGTCGTTCGGCGCGACCGTGTTCTGCCACGGGTAGTTGTAGTCCTCCCGCGTGTCCGGAGCGCCGTTGCCCTTGGACGTATAGCGCGTGCCGTTGATGCGGCAATCGGCGCCCTTGGTGTCGTCGAACTCGCCGTTGGCGCCGATGCTGGTGTCGAGCGGCCAGTCCGAGTTGCAGTAGAGCGGGACGCTCATGTTCGCGGTCAGATTGGTGACCGACGCGGCATTCAGATACGGATCGTTCTGGACCTTGGTCCAGTTGGTGGTGTTGGCGGCGTTCTGGTCCTTGAAGCCGGCGATGATCGTGCCGTCGGAGTTGAGGGGCGGCGTGTAGGTGACGTCGGGGTTGTACGCCATGTGGTTGAATTCCGACGCCTTGAGCGGAATCATGGTCGGCGTCAGCGCAGTCGTTCCCGCACCGGCACAGTTGGTCGCACCGGTTCCATTGCGGCAGAACGCGCCCCACACGAAGTCAGGGATGAACGGCAGCAGCATGCTGCCCGAATCGTCCATCGTGTAGACGATGTTCGGCTTGGCCGCGACCTTGGCGGCGATCGGCACGTCGGAAAGCGTCGTCAACGCCGCCGATGCAGTCGGCATCATGGGCCCGAACGTCATGGCCAGCGCGGTGACTGCGCTGATGCAGCGGGCTGTGAGCGAAGTTGTTTTCATGGTGCTCCCTGGGGAATGCACGCGCTAGCGCAGCATGGCCTGCGCAAAAGTGGTCGTTCTCGAGTTGGGCTCGTCGATGCGGATGCTCACGCGGTAAAAGGGAAACGGCGGGATCTTCGGCGCCGTGAGCTTCATCGTGGTTCGCGCGGGCGACAGCTTGGGCGGCAGCAGGTCGCAGTTCTGCAGGATGTCCGGCGGCGCGGCGCCGACGTAGCCCGGGACGCACACCCGTTCGATCACCCATCGGATCTCGTAACCCGCGGGGTCGGTGCGCGAGCCGAGACCCGCGCCGTCGTACGCCGGCGGAGGATAGTCGCCGCCCAGGATCGCAGGCATGCCGTTGGGCAAATCGGTGGCGGCCAGCAGCGCCGGGTAGTAATGGTTGGCGAGGTCGACCGCACCCGTGTCGGTGATGCTCTTGGTGTAGAACAGCGCATCGGCGGAGCGCTCGATCGCATCGTTCACCGGCGACATGGAGGCCTGCCGGAACGCGATGTTGCCGGCGGCGCCGAGCGTGGTCTCCATCGATCGGATCAACACGATCGCGCCGAGGCTCAGCACGACCATCGAGATGAGCGCGACGAACAGCGCCACGCCGGCCTGGCGGCGAAGCGAGCGTCGCGGGTGGCGGAGACGGATCATGGTGCGTTCCAGATCGCGTTGCGCAGCGGCACGATGGTCTCGTACATGCGGGCGCGGAAGTTGTCGGGCAGCTTGACCTGCAGCCGGCCCTGGCAATCGGCGTCCGTGTCGAGCGAGCAGTTGAAGAGGTAGGTCGTCGGCGCGACGTAATCGCGGTCGTATTCGTCGCTCAGCACGACGATGCCGAATCGCACGGCGCGTATGCGCGAAAGCTGATCGGCGTTCATGCCGCTCACGGTTGGCTGCGAATAGTCGCCACACGCGCCGTTGGTCGCGGTGGTCCAGCAGTGCACCTGCTCGTCGCCGACGTTGTCGACGCCGTACTGCACCTTGACCAGGTAGACGTTCGATGCGACGGGCACGACCGGATTGGGGCCCGGCTGGGTGATCAGGTCCTGGCTCCGCATCACGCGATTGGGCGTGTCGACGTCGTAGCGCGTGCGCG
This sequence comes from Casimicrobiaceae bacterium, assembly GCA_036406955.1. GTDB lineage: Bacteria > Pseudomonadota > Gammaproteobacteria > Burkholderiales > Casimicrobiaceae > VBCG01. The sequence continues at coordinate 8,928 of DASXAF010000008.1, read as the reverse complement.
TGGCGACGCCGTTCTGCCCGAGATTGATCACCTTGGCGTCGGCCGAGAACGCGGCGCTCGCGGCAGGACTGACGGTCAGCTCGGCGATGCCGCCGCCGGCGTCGACGCTGGTTGCGGTGCGGAGGTCGCAATGGTTCGCTTCCATCGCGATGACCAGGCACGGCTTGGCCGCGCTGCAGTAGGCCGCCGCGAACCCGTTGGGACTCTGCGCGTGAAAGGCACTTCCGACCGCCGTGGCGCCGACGACGTTGACCGGCGACACCACGCGCCCGGGCGCGCTGTAGAACACGACGAACGTGTCGGATGCCGGGTTCAGCACGTTGGTGGCGCCGCCGTCGGTCACCAGCACCGGTATCGGGTGAAGCGTCGTGTCCGCGCACAGCGCGAGGTTCTTCAGCGCACTCGACACGCCGTTCCCCGCGCTGGTGAACTCGCGCAGCAGCGTGAACTGCGCGATCAGGCCGCTGACCTGCGCGTCCGCCACGCCGGTCGTGGTGCGGCGATGCTGCTCCGACACGCTGAAAACGTTGTAGATGACCAGCACGACCAGCATGCCGATGAGGATGCCGACCATCGTCTCGACCATGCCGGCGCCTCGCTGGCCGACGCGGTAGTGCCTGGCTGGCGTCGCGCTCGCAGTCATGTCAGTTGCGCCCGATCCGCGTGGTGATGTCGTAACGATGCGCTTGCATGGAGGTGTCGCCGGGCGGCTGCCAGGAGATCGTGATGCTGACCTCGGGGCTTTGCACCGCGGTGGCGGACGCCGGCTTGGCGCTGAACGCGACGTCCGGCGCGGGAACCCCGCCTGCGTTGGCGCCGGGCAGCCGCTTCGTGACCATGTTCGTGAACTCGGTGTAGCCAGGTCCGCCGGCGCCTGCACTACCCTCGTACTTCGCCTGCAACGTGTCCCAGTTCTTGGAATCCGCCCACATCTGGCCGATCAGCGCCGATGCCAGGTAAGCGGCCTCGGCGCGATACTGTGCGTCCTGCACGTTCTGAATCGACCGCGCCTGCAGGCCGATGAGGCCCAGGATGCCGATGAGCACGATCAGCAGCGCGATCAGCGCTTCCAGCAGGAAGCTGCCGCGCTGGGCGGACACGACGCTCGGCTGCCTGCGACGCACGGTCATGGGCACCCCCGCGGATCCGACGCGGGCCAGGCCGGGTCGCACACCTTCACGCGCTGGTTGACGACGACGACGTCGAGCTCGCGCGTCCCGGACACCGCGCTCGTCACGCGCACGCGCGTGATCGTGCTGGTGCCGTCGTCGTTCGGCGTGATCTGCCCGATGCCGCTGAACGTGACGGTCGTCGCGCCGGCGGGCTCGACCGCAAAGCTCGCCTTTGCGGCGCCCTCGGCGAAATGCCCGTGCTGGAGGTCGACGGGCCCCGCAATCTGCGCAACCCACCCGCCGGTGCCGCTGGTGTTGTCGAGCACGACCGCCACGTTCTGGTTTCGCTTGATGGCCTCGGTCAGGGCGAAGCGGAAGCCGGTCGCGACCGTTTCCGCGCCCGCCTGCACTTGCGTGTCGGCGATCCAGGTCGTGAATCCCGGCAGCGCCAGCATCACCAGGAACGAGCCGATCGCCAGCGCGATCAGCAGCTCGATCAGGGTGAATCCGTGCAGCCGGAGGCCGCTCAGCATGTACCGTCCTTGCGAGTGACCCAGCACGGGTTGCCGCTGCCGCTCCACCCGCTGGGAGGAAGGCCCTGCGTGACCTTGTCGTTGGCCTGATTGATCCGGTATTCGAAGCCCGACATGCCCTTGCTCGCCATTCCGACGGCCTGCAACGAATAGGTCGTCGCGGTCGGTCCCGGGCAGGAGACCTGGAACGTGGAGCTCGGGTCGTTGTTGTACTTGTTCATCGGCGCGGTCGCCCCGTCCGCGACGGCGCACACGCCGTTGCTGAGATAGGTGCGGTTGTCCATGAAGTACTTTTCCATCTGCGAGCGCAGATCGCCGAGCTTGGAGGTCGCGTCGAGGATCTTGCTGCGCGTGACGTAATCGTTGTACGAAGGCAGCGCGATCGCGGCGAGGATGCCGACGATGGCGACGGTGATCATCACCTCGAGCAAGGTGAAGCCGCGGTTTCGCTGGACAGTGTCGAGCATCATGGAGAATCTCCTAACGATCGGCATCCTATTGAATTGCCAAAGAATCGGGCCGGACCGCCGATCAGAGGCAGGCATCGAGGAATGAACGGCGCAACGCCCGGATGCCTGCTTCGAGGCCAATCATCGGGCCAGTGCGCTCGGCCGCCGAGCCAACTGGTCGGCCCGCGGACGCCGTTCATGCGGTCCGCATACGGATCGACGCCGCTCGCTATGGGCAGGGCTTCGCCGTTTCCTCCAGGCGCAGGCGTCCCGAGTTCGCGAGCACGACGTCGATCGCGGCCAGCCCGGGGCGACACACCGTGAACGTGCCCATCTGCAGCGCGCCGTTGAGCGTGCGTGCCTGGCCGTAAGCGGTATAGGACACGTACTCGGCAATCGGCTTGTTGCCTTCGATGGTGATGCCGGGCCGCATCGGGGGCTCGCTGCGCAAGCTGCGCTTGGGGGAGTCGACCTCCGCGTTCGCGTCCGCATCCTCGAACGTCAGCCAGCCGCGCTCCCATCCGCCCGCGCCGGTGCATATCTTGCCGTCGTTCGTCTGGCAGACCGTCACGCGGCTCGAGCGCTTGATCGCTTCGCTGCGCGCGAGGTCCAGCGCGTGCCGAAGCGCCTCGGCCGCAGCGCGCTGCTCGAGTCGCGCGATCCAGTTGCCGTAGGCGGGAAGCGCGAGCTTCACCAGCGCACCGGCGATGGCGATCGCGATGAGAAGCTCGAGGAGTCCCTGTCCTGCCATGGCGATGCGACGCGCGTTCATGCCGGCCTCCCGAAGGTACGAGGCCGACGCTAGGACGCTCGCGCGGTGCCGGCGATACGACGTGCGGCCTATGCGCTTCGATGGATTGACGGGCCGCTCGCGGCCTCGCGTGCATTCCGCTTGCGCGCGCCAATACTTTAGGACTAAACTAATTGTCCGAAGGCGCCAAGACCGCGCACCATGCGCATCCTTTCCATCGGCGGAGGCCCGGCGGGCCTGTACACAGCGCTGCTGCTGAAGCGCCGCGATCCGCGCCATGTCGTTCGCGTCGTCGAGCGCAATCGCGCGGGCGACACGTTCGGATGGGGCGTGGTGTTCTCCGACCAGACGCTCGGCAATCTCGAGCGGGCCGACCCGCAGACGGCGCGCGAGATCACCGGCGCGTTCAATCACTGGGACGACATCGACGTCCACATCGGCGGGCGCACGGTGCGCTCGGGCGGCCACGGCTTTTGCGGCATCGGGCGCAGGCGGCTGCTGGAGATCCTGCAGCGACGCTGCGAAGCGCTCGGGGTCGAGCTGCGGTTCCAGACGGACGTGACCGACGACCAGGCCGTTGCCGACGCGTTCGGCGCCGACGTCGTCGTCGCGGCGGACGGCATCAACAGCCGCATCCGCACGCGCTATGCGTCCACCTTCGAGCCGGACGTCGACGTGCGGCACTGCCGGTTCGTATGGCTCGGCACGCGCAAGCGCTTCGACGCATTCACGTTCGCGTTCGAAGAGACGCCGTGGGGATGGTTCCAGGCGCACGCGTACCAGTACGACGGCGACACCTCGACGTTCATCGTCGAGACGCGCGAGGACACCTGGCGCGCCGCGGGCATCGACCGCATGTCGCAGGAAGACGGCATCGCGTTTTGCGAGCGTCTGTTCGCGCCGTACCTCGACGGCGAGCGGCTGATGTCGAACGCCGCGCACCTGCGCGGCTCCGCGATCTGGGTCCGCTTCCCGCGCGTGGTATGCAAACGGTGGATCCATTGGCGCGAGGCCTCCGACGGTCGCCGCGTACCCATCGTGCTGATCGGCGATGCGGCGCACACGGCGCACTTCTCCGTGGGCTCCGGCACCAAGCTCGCTCTGGAAGACGCGATCGCGCTCGCCGATGCGCTGGGCGACGCGGACCTCGCCGCGGGACTGTCGCGCTACGAGGGCGCACGCAGCGTCGAGGTGCTGAAGATCCAGAACGCCGCGCGCAACTCGACCGAATGGTTCGAGCACGTCGCGCGCTACACCGGGCTTCCACTGCCGCAGTTCGCCTACAGCCTGCTCACGCGCAGCCAGCGCATCTCGCACGAGAATCTGCGCGTGCGCGATGCGCCGTTCGTCGCGGGGCTCGAAAGCTGGTTCGCCGAGCGCTCGCGCCCGCCCGCTCGTGCGGTGCCACCGATGTTCACGCCGTTCACCCTGCGCGGCGTGACCCTGCCCAATCGTGTCGTCGTGTCGCCGATGGCGCAGTACTCCTGCGTCGACGGCACGCCCGACGACTACTATCTCGTGCATCTCGGCAGCCGCGCGCACGGCGGCGCCGGGCTCGTGTTCACCGAGATGGTGTGCGTCTCGCCCGATGCCCGCATCTCGCCGGGCTGCGCGGGGATGTACCGGCCGGAGCATCGCGACGCCTGGAAGCGCATCGTCGACTACGTGCACGCGCGCACGCCGGCGAAGATCGGGCTGCAGCTCGGCCACGCCGGGCCGAAGGGCTCGACGCAGCTCGGCTGGGAGGCGATGGACGAGCCGCTGGCGCAAGGCAACTGGCCACTGATCGCGCCGAGCGCCATCGCGTACGGCGCGTGCAACCAGGTGCCGCGCGCGATGAGCGCCGATGATCTCGCGCGCGTGAAGGACGACTTCGTGCGCGCCGCTCGCTGGGGTGCCGAATGCGGCTTCGACTGGCTCGAGCTGCACTGCGCGCACGGCTACCTGCTCTCGGCATTCATCTGCCCGCTCACCAATCGACGCACCGACGCCTACGGCGGCTCGCTCGAGAATCGCTGTCGATTTCCGCTCGAGGTGTTTCGCGCCATGCGCGAGGCGTGGCCCATGGATCGGCCGATGTCGGTGCGCATTTCCGCGCACGACTGGGCGCCCGGCGGCAACACGCCCGAGGATGCGGTCGCGATCGCAGCGCTCTTCAAGGATGCCGGCTGCGACCTGATCGACGTGTCGTCCGGTCAGACCACGCGCGAGGCGAAGCCGGTCTACGGCCGCATGTACCAGACGCCGTTCTCCGACCGCATCCGCAACGAGGTGCGCATCGCGACGATGGCCGTCGGCGCGATCTTCGAGCCCGACCACGTGAACAGCATCGTCATGGCGGGCCGCGCGGACCTGTGCGCGCTCGCGCGGCCGCATCTCGCCGATCCCTACTGGACGCTGCACGCTGCCGCGGCGCTGGGCTACCACGACATGCCCTGGCCGGTGCAGTACCTGCAGGGCAAGGCGCAGCTCGAGCGCAATCTGGCGCGCGCGGCCCGGATGGCCGGCGAAGTGGCGGAAGCCAATGGCTGAGCCGCGGCCTCTCGAGCGCGTGCACGCGGTCGTCACCGGCGGCGGGCGCGGCATCGGGCGTGCGATCGCCGCGCACCTCGCGAGCCTCGGCGCGTCGCTCACGCTGCTCGGGCGCGATCGCGCGCGCCTCTACGAGGCCGTGCAGGCGCTCGGCGAGGCGACGCTGTGCGACGCCCAGCCGTGCGACGTGCGCGACGCGCGCAGCGTCGCGCAGGCGTTCGATGCGATCGCACGCGCGGGGCATCGCGTGGGCATCCTCGTCAACAATGCCGGTCGCGCGCGCAGCGCGCGCTTCGCGACCACCGAGCCGGCGCTGTGGGACGAGATGATCGACGTCAACCTCAACGGCGTCTATCGCTGCACGCGCGCCGCGCTGTCCGCGCTGCTCGATGCGCCGGCAGGGCGCGTCGTCAACGTCGCGAGCACGGCCGGGTTGATCGGCTATCCGTATGTCGCCGCGTACTGCGCCGCGAAGCACGCGGTCGTCGGGCTCACGCGCGCGCTGGCGCTCGAGCTCGCGTCGACGCGCGTCACGGTGAACGCGGTGTGCCCGGGCTACACGAACAGCGACCTCACGCGCGACGCGATCGCGAACATCGTCGCGCGCACCGGCAAGTCCGAGGCCGACGCGCGCGCGGCGCTGACGGCGCGCAACCCCCAGCGGCGGCTGGTCCGTCCCGAGGAGGTTGCGACCGCGGTCGGCTGGCTGTGCCTGCCGCAGGCGCAGTCGATCACCGGGCAGTGCGTGAGCGTCGACGGCGGCGAGACGGCATGAGCGAAGCCACCCTCGACTTCGAATCGCGCGCCTCGCACGCCGACCACGAGGCGCTGCGCCTGTGGCTGCGACTGTTCACGTGCAGCCTCATGGTCGAGCGCAGCATCCGTGCCCGCCTGCGCGAGCGCTTCGGCATCACGCTGGCGCGCTTCGACTACCTCGCGCAGCTCTATCGGACACCCGAAGGACTTCGCATGCAAACCCTGTCGCAGCGGCTGATGGTGACCGGCGGAAACATCACGGGGCTGACGCGCCTGCTCGTCGACGAGGGCCTGGTCGAGCGCCGGGCGCTCGACGGCGACCGGCGCGTGCAGGTCGTGCGTCTCACGGCCAAGGGACGCAAGACGTTCGACGCGATGGCGGCCGTGCACGAGCGCTGGGTCGTCGAGCTCTTCGACGGGCTGAAGGCGGACGAGCGGGATCGCCTGCACGCGCTGCTCGGGCGGCTCAAGCACGTCGTCGGCGCGCACCGCGCGAAGAAGACCGGCGGGGCTGCGGCATGACCACGGGGGCGGCGTACCGCGCGCGGCACTTCGGCTTCGCGGCTTCGGCCGACGGGAAGGTCGCGACCATCACGCTCGATCGACCCGAGCGCAAGAATCCGCTGACGTTCGACTCCTACGCGGAGCTTCGCGACCTGTTCCGGATGCTGGTGGGCGCGACCGACGTCAAGGCCGTCGTGATCACGGGCGCCGGCGGCAACTTCAGCTCCGGCGGCGACGTGCACGACATCATCGCGCCGCTCATGCGACGCGACGCGGCCGGCCTCCTCGAATTCACCACCATGACGGGTGACGTCGTGAAGGCCATGCGCCATTGCCCGCAGCCCATCGTCGCCGCGGTGGATGGCGTTTGCGCCGGCGCGGGCGCGATGCTTGCGCTGGCCTCGGATCTGCGGCTCGGAACCCCGGCCGCGCGCACCGCGTTCCTGTTCGTGCGGGTCGGGCTCGCCGGCTGCGACATGGGCGCATGCACGCTCCTGCCGCGCACCATCGGCGTCGGGCGCGCCGCGGAGCTCCTCTACACGGGCCGCGCGATGAGCGCCGAAGAGGGCCTCGCATGGGGCTTCTTCAATCGCGTCGTCCCGGCCGATGCGCTCCTCGGCGAGGCGCAGGCGCTCGCGCGCTCGCTCGCCGAAGGGCCGACGTTCGCGCACGCCATGACCAAGGCGCTGCTGCATCGGGAGTGGTCGATGGATCTCGACAGCGCGATCGAAGCCGAGGCGCATGCACAGGCACGCTGCATGGAGACGCAGGACTTCCATCGCGCATACGAAGCATTCGTGAACAAGCGGCAGCCGCGGTTCCAGGGCAATTGATGGACCGCGCGCACTTCGACTGGCCCTTCTTCGACGACGCGCAGCGCGCGCTCGCGAGCGACGTGTCGGCGTGGCTTGCGCGCATCGGCGACGAGGACCACGGCGACGACGTGGACGCGCAATGCCGCCGGTGGGTCGCGCGCCTCGGCGGAGCAGGTCATCTGCGCCATTGCGTCCCGGCGCGCTTCGGCGGCGCGGCCGAAGCGCTCGACCTTCGCACGCTGTGCCTGGTCCGCGAGAGCCTCGCCTATCACGACGGCCTCGCCGACTTCGCGTTTGCGATGCAGGGACTCGGCGGTGCACCGCTCGCGCTCGCCGCGGGACACGACGATGCGCCCGCGCGCACGTGGCTGCCGCGTGTGGCACGCGGCGAGGCGATTGCCGCGTTTGCATTGTCCGAGCCGGCCGCAGGCTCGGACGCCGCGGCGCTCGGCATGCGCGCGACTCCGCGCGACGACGGCTACGTCCTCGACGGCGACAAGACGTGGATCTCCAACGGCGGCATCGCCGACTTCTACGTGACCTTCGCGCGCACCGGCGGCGCCGGCGCCGACGGCATTTCCGCGTTCGTCGTGCCGGCGGGCACGGCGGGGCTGCGCGTCGCCGAGCGCATCGACACGATGGCGCCGCATCCGCTGGCACGGCTCACGTTCGACAACGCGTGGGTGCCGCGAGGCGCGAGGCTCGGCGCCGAAGGCGAAGGGTTCCGCCTCGCGATGCGCACGCTGGACATCTTCCGCGCCTCGGTCGGCGCGGCGGCGCTCGGCTTCGCGCGCCGTGCGCTCGACCTCGCGCTCGCGCATGCCAAGCGCCGCGCGATGTTCGGCGGCACGCTGGCCGATCGCGACCTTGCGCGCGCGAAGCTCGGCGAGCTCGCCACGCGCCTCGACGCGGCGGCGCTGCTCGTCTACCGCGCGGCGTGGCAGCACGACGTGCAGGGCACGCGCACAACGGTCGAATCGGCCATGGCCAAGATGAGCGCCACCGAATGGGGCCAGGACATCGTCGACGGCGCGCTGCAGCTCCATGGCGGTCTCGGCGTGGCGGTCGGTCAGCCCATCGAGCGGCTGTATCGCGAGATACGTGCGCTGCGAATCTACGAAGGCGCCACCGAGGTCCAGCAACTGGTCATCGGCAAGGGCGTCCTGAAGCGAGGAGGAACGCCATGACCCACACCGCGCACGTGGACAGCTTCGCGCGCGACAACCTGCCGCCGCGCGAGCAATGGCCCGAGCTGCGGTTCGACCTGCCGGAGCTTCGCTATCCCGAGCGCCTCAACTGCGCGAGCGTCCTGCTCACCGATCACGTCGTGCAGGGCCGCGGCGATCGCACGGCCATCCTGGCGCCGGGCGGCGTGCGCTGGACGTATGCCGAGCTCAACGCGCAGGCCAATCGCATCGCGCACGTGCTGGTCGAAGACCTCGGCGTCGTGCCCGGCAATCGCGTGCTGCTGCGCGG
>DASXAF010000007.1:0-44125 GCA_036406955.1 Casimicrobiaceae bacterium | reverse complement strand
TTCTTCGTCCACGCGGTGCCGTAGATGCGCTGGAGCATCTCGTTGCGCGAGTCGCCGCGCCAGTACGCGCCGGCGACCTTCATCAGCTTGAACACCTTGAGCTTGCCGGTCGAGGGCACGTGCGGACCTCGGCACAGGTCGGTGAACCCGCCTTCGGCGTACAGCGAGATCGGCTCGTTCGACGGAATCGACGCGATGATCTCCGCCTTGTAGTGCTCGCCCATGTCCTCGAAGTACTTCACCGCGTCGTCGCGCGGCATGACGCTGCGCACGACGGGCTCGTCCTTCTTCGCGAGCTCCGCCATCTTCCCTTCGATGGCCGCGAGGTCCTCGGGCGTGAAGGGGCGCTTGTAGCTGAAGTCGTAATAGAAGCCGTCTTCGATGACGGGGCCGATGGTCACCTGCGCGTCGGGATAGAGGTCCTTCACCGCGTAGGCGAGCAGGTGCGCGGTGGAGTGGCGCAGGATCTCGAGGCCTTCGGGGTCCTTGTCGGTGACGATCGCGACCGACGCATCGCGATCGACGCGATACGAAGTGTCGACGACCTTGCCGTCGACCTTGCCGGCCAGCGCGGCCTTGGCGAGGCCGGGGCCGATCGAGGCCGCCACTTCGGCGACGGTCAAAGGCGCGTCGAAGTGCTTGACGGCGCCGTCGGGCAATCGGATGTCGGGCATGGTTGCTTGTGTCCAGAAACGAAAAAAGTGCGGTCGAGGCCGCACTTTTCCGTCGTGGATCGACGAACGCCGTCAGGCGTGCGAGCTCTCACCGTCGCTACCGTGGCTCCCTGCGCGTTCGCGGTGTCATAACCATGCTCTTTCCCGTGCCTGCCAGCGCATGCGGCGCGCCATGACGGCACGATGGAGATTATAGCAAGCGGTGCGGCTTCAGGTGGAAGGTCCCAGCCGGCTCACCACCTCGCAGCCTTCTCCGACGATCTCGCCGAAGGTCAGCGTGCCGGAAGCGACATCGACGAGGCGCGCAAGGGCGTCGTCCACGAGGCTCTCGAGCGGCGCGCCCGTGCCGATCGCCGCGCCGGCCGCGAGGTCGATCTGTTCGGTCAGACGCCTCGTCGTCTCGGGATTGGCGCTCATCTTGATCGTCGGCGCGACGAGGCTGCAGTAGCTGTTGCCCGCGCCCGTCGTGAACAGCACGATCTGCGCACCGCCGGCGACCATCGCGGTGATCGATTCCGGCGAGAAGAAGGGCGTGTCCATCAGGAACAGGCCCGCGCCCTGTGGCCGCTGCGCCGCGGCGAGCAAGTCGCGGATCGGTTGCCGGCCACCCTTCGCGATCGCGCCGAGCGACTTCTCCTCGATGGTCGTCAAGCCGCCGGCCTTGTTCTGCGGACCCGGATTGCCCTTGCGCACGTCGCCACCGTCGTCGCGCACGCGCGCCTCGCGATCGAGCACCGCCCGCGTGATGCGTTCGGCGACGTCGGGGGTCTCGGCGCGGCTGGCGAGCAGATGCTCCGTGCCCGTCCACTCGATCGTCTCGCTGAACATGGCCTGCCCACCCGCGCTCACGACGACTTCGGCGATGCGGCCCGCGAGCGGATTGCAGACGAGCCCGGACGTCGCGTCCGAATGTCCGCATTCGATCGCGAGCGTCAGCTCCGACAGCGCGCAGGGCTCGCGGCGCAGCGCGGATGCGTCGCACGCGAGCCGGCTGGCCGCGCGAACGGCCCTGTCGACCAGGGCCAGCGCGTCTTCGTGCACCGCCGGCAGCGAAAATCCGACTGCGGGCTTGCCCGCGGCGACCAGGGGATCGACGTACGAGGCGCTGATGCGATCGTCCGCGGCAAGCACGACGACCGCGGCCACGTTCGGATGGCTCGCGAGGCCGAACAGCGTATCGAAGTGCAGTTGCGCATCGGCGCCGGTCTGGCCGCGCCCGAATCCGCTGGTCACGCCGATCGTTCCGCGCACGAGGGACACCACGCGGCTCGCGGCTGCCGAGGTCAGGCCCGTCGGCGACAGCACCAGCACGTGATTGCGCACGCCGACACGTCCGTCGGCACGCCGGTAGCCTTCGAACGAGCGCTTCATGCCGTGCGTGCGGTGCGGTAACGCATCGCCGGCGAGCCGGCGACGCCGACGTCGAGCGCGAGCACTTGTCCGGCGAGGGGCTCGCGCCGCCGCTGCTCGGCGTCGAGACCGCGCGTCGCGGTGGTCACGAACAGCGTGCGGCAGTCGCGGCCGCCGAACGTGCACGAGGTGGGGCGCGACACGGGCAGGCGCACGACGCGATCGAGCGTGCCGTCGGGCGCGAAACGCATCAGGCATCCGCCCCCGAGCTGCGCCGACCACAGGTGATCGTCGGCATCGACGGTTGCGCCGTCCGGCAGTCCGGGATACGCGCCGAGATCGGCGAACACCCGCGGCTGCCCGAGCGCCGCGGTTGCGACGTCGAACGGCCACGCATGGATGACGCCGCACCGCGTGTCCGCCATGTACATCGTGCGCCCGTCGCGGCTCCACGCCATGCCGTTCGGCATGAGCCAATCGGTCGAAACGGCGCGACAGCCGCTCGCGTCGAGAACGTAGAGGCTGCCTTCGGCCAGGCCGGACTCCGGGTTCGTGGATCCGCTCCAGAAGCGCCCCGCGGCATCGCACTTGCCGTCGCCGAGGCGGGTGCGCGCCGTGGGTTGCGGGTCGACGATCGGCGTGATGGCGCCCGAGGCGGGATCGAAGAATGCGAAGCCGCTGTGCAGCGCGAGGAGCAACGGCTCGTCGTCGGTCAGCACGAGCGAGCCGATGTCTTCCTCGAGCCGGCGTGCGCACTCGTGCCCGGTGGCCGGATCCAGGCGATGGATCGCGGGCGTTTCGCGCACGTCGACCCACCACACGCGCCCGGTGCGCTCGTCGTAGACGGGACTTCCGCCGACGGCTGCGCGCGCCTGCGTGCACGCTTCGACGCGCGCGGGACGCTGCATCCTTCGCCATGCGCCCTCGTGGCGGGGTTCGTGGCGCGCGGTCGTGACGAGGTTGTGCTCGTGCACCCACGCGCCGGCCGCGATCGCCACGGTCGTGCGGCCAATGAACTCGCCGTATTTGCGCACGCGCATTCCCGATGACAACGCGCGAACGGCGAACTTGTGACCGAGCCTCACGGGTTCCACGAGGGTCACGTCGTGGACGGCCGCGCCGTGCGCGACGCGCAATCGCGTCCCGCTCGTCAGATCGGCGAGGGCGGTCGCCACGTCGTCGTCGGGCGCGAGCAAACGAGCGCGCGAGGCGTTCCGGATGCTTTCGTTGTCGGATACGCGCGAAGCGTCGGGAAAGGCCATGAGCACGGCGAGCGGAAAGGCCGCCGGATGTTGACAGATTTGATCGAAAGCGACAACATCCGAGCGCTCGTGGCGAGATATAGCCCCGGGATAGCCGGCCTCAAGGGGTAAATTGATCAAAAAATCCGCAACGCTGCAGCCGGCTCTCGCCAACGGCGTCGGCGAGCCCGCGAGCGCGCCCTCGATCCACGACATCCAGAACCTGCTTCGCAACGACATCGTCGCCGGCGACCTGCCGTTCGGCTCGCGCCTGATCATCGAGGACCTCGCGTTGCGCTACGGCGTGAGCCACATGCCGATCCGCGAGGCGCTGCGCGTGCTGCACGGCGAAGGGCTCGTCGTCATCGAGCACAATCGCGGCGCGCGCGTGCGTCCCGTGTATCGCGGCTTCGTGGAAGACGTCTTCGACGTGCGCTGCGCCATCGAGACGATGCTCGCGCGTCGCGCCGCGGAGCGCAGGACCGAGGCGAATCTCGCCAGAATGCGCGCCGCCGCGGCGAAGCTCGAAGCGATGGTCGACGAAGGCCGGTACGCGGACGTTCCCAGGTCGAATCGCGACTTCCACGCCGCCATCAACGACGCCGCAGGCAACCCCGGCGCGCTGCCCATCGTGGACAGCCACTGGCTGCTGCTGTCGGCGCTGCTCAAGCGCTACGGTTACGGCGAGGAGCGCTTTGCGCGGGTCATCGACGAGCACCAGCATCTGATCGAAGCCATCGACCGCCGTGACGGGCATTGCGCGGCGCTGCTGATGGGTGCGCACATCGAGAAGGGCAAGAACAACCTGCTGAAACGCGCCGGCGCCGACCTCGCCGCGACATGACGAGAATCGCGACGGCGGTGAAGCGGCTTCTGCGTCCCTCGATCGTGGTGGGGGCGCTGTCGCTGTGCGCCGTGGTCGCGCTGTACTGGATGATGGCGCTGCGCCCCGGCACCAACGCCGCGCTCGTCCCCGCGCCGCCGCGGATCGTGGCGGCGTTCGTCGACGAAGTGACGTCCGGCGATCTTCTGGTGAACGCCATCGCCAGCCTGAAGCGCGTCGTGATCGGCTTCGTGATCGGCGCGGGCCTGGCGCTCGTGCTCGGTGCGCTGGCAGGATGGTTCCGCTATTGGGGCTATGTCCTCAATCCGATCATCGATGCCATCCGTCCCGTCCCCGCGCTCGCCTACATCCCGCTCGTGATCGTGTGGGTCGGCATCGGCGAGCCTTCGCGGATCATCATCATCGCGCTCGCCGTGTTCAAGCCCTGCGTCGTCAATGCGCGCGCCGGCATGAAGGAGGTTCCGCAAATCTACGTCGACGCGGCGCGAACGCTCGGAGCTTCGGCGTGGCGCGTGTTCGCCACGGTCGCGCTGCCGAGCGCGGTGCCTTACTTCATCGCGGGCCTGCGCACCGGCGTATCGACGGGGTTCCTCGCGCTGGTCGCCGCCGAGCTCATCGCGGCGCCATCGGGCCTCGGCTTCATGATCCAGAACGCGGGCCAGTACTTTCGCACCGACGTGACCATCGTGGGCATCGTCGTCATCGGCCTGCTCGGCGCGCTGCTCGACCAGCTCGCGAGCCGCACGGGACGCGCGCTCACCGCGTGGAGCGAAGCGAGGCGCGAGCCATGATCGCGCCGGCCACCGCGGCGCCCGCCAAGCTGGAGGTGCAGCGCCTCACGCACCGCTTCCCCATGAGCGCGTCGGATGTGCCGCTCACGGTGCTCGAAGGCATCGATCTCGTCATCGCGCCGGGCCAGTTCGTCGCGATCATCGGCGAGTCGGGCTGCGGCAAGTCGACGCTGTTGCGCATGATGGCGGGCCTGCTGGCGCCCAGCGAAGGCGCGGTACGCCACGACGGCCACGCCGTACGCGGCGTCAATCAGGCGCTGGGCTTCGTATTTCAGCAGGACGCCGTCTTTCCCTGGCTCACCGTGGAGCGCAATGTCGCGTACGGTCCGCGTGCGCGCGGCGTGCCGCGCGCCGAGCGGGAGCGCCTCGTGGCGCACTGGTGCGACGCCGTCGGGCTCGCTGCCTTTCGCAAGGCCTATCCGAAGGAGCTGTCGGGCGGCATGCGCAAGCGCGTCGATCTCGCGCGCGCATACGCCAACTCGCCCGATGTCCTGCTGATGGACGAGCCGTTCGCAGCGCTCGACGTGCAGACCAAGGCCCAGATGCAGCAGGCGCTCCTCGAGCTGTGGCAGGAGACGCGCAAGACCATGGTCTTCGTGACGCACGACCTCGACGAGGCGGTGTTCCTGTCCGATGTCGTGGTGGTGCTGTCGAGTCGCCCGGGCCGCGTGCATGCCGTCGTGGTCAATCCGCTCGCGCGTCCGCGCACCGACGAGACGCGCGTCAGCGACGACTTCACCGCAGCCAAGCGCGAGCTGTGGATGGCGATGCAATCGGCTCGCGCGGCGAGCGGCGCCCGACCCGCGAACGCGCAAGCGGCCTGACCCGAGCGGAAGTTCGACAACGGGGCCGCGCAAGACCTTACCGGAGGAACGACGTCATGACACTCGAACGCCCGCGCCTCGACCGGCGCGCCTTTCTCGCGCTGTGGGGTGCCGGGCTCGTGGCGCCGCTCGCGACACGCGCGCATGCGAAGGCCGGTGCGCTGTCCATCGGTCTTTTGCGCGCGCCCGCTTCGGCGATCGTCGACCTTTGCGACCAGCACGGATGGTTCAACGAGGCAGGGGTCGAGCTCGAGAGCGTGCTGTTTGCGCAGGCCGCCGGGCCGAAGATCCTGCAGGCGCTCGGAAGCGGCAGCATCGGCCTGAGCTTCGTCAACTCCACCGCCGCGCTCCTCGGCATGGCCGGCGGCGCGATTCCCCTGCGCATCATCTCCATCCCGACCGATCCGTCGCGCCTGTTCGCCATTCTCTCCGTCGACTCGATCGACTCGATGCACGCGCTCGCCGGCAAGCGCGTGGCCGCGACCGGCGGCACCGCGGTGCAGTACTATCTTGCCCGCGCGCTGGTGAAGTCGGGCATGACCATGAAGGACATCGAGTTCGTCAACCTGCCGGCGGCCGATGCGCAGTCCGCATTCGTGGCCGGGCGTGTCGACGCCGTGGTCCCGCCGGTCACCGGCCGCTTCTACGTCATGAAGACCAAGAAGGACGCGCGCGAGCTCTTCACGTACGCCGACTTCACGAAGGGCCCGGGCCCGACGCAGCCATTCCTCAACTACGACCTGTTCGTGACGACGGAGGATGTCGTGCAGAAGAGCCGTCCGGCATTGAAGGCTTTTCTGGCCACCTACCACGATCGCGGCGTACCGTACCTGAACGATCCGAAGACGCGCGATGACGCGATGCACACGATCACGGAGTACATCAACCGGGAGCAGAAGACGCCGACGGACGCGTCGATCATGCGCGCGATCATCGACCAGAGCGGCTTCTTCGACCGCAAGACGACACACGCGCTGATGACGCGCGAGGATTTCCGGGCGAGCCTCGAGTACCAGGTCAGGTTCTTCATGGACCTCGGCCGGCTCAAGACCGCGCCCGATCTCGACAAGGCCATCGTCACCGATCTGCTGTAGGCGCGTCGCGCGCGTACGGCCCGTCATCCTTCAACGCAAGGGCTTTGCATGATCGCAGGATTCATAGGACTCGGCACGATGGGCGCGCCGATGGCGCGCAACGTGCTCGCGAAGGGTCACACGCTGGTCGTTCACGACCTCGCCGCCGCCTCGGTTGCGGCGCTGGTGTCGGCGGGGGCAGCGTCCGCCGCGACGCCACGCGAGGTTGCCGCGCAGTGCGAGGTGGTGATCACCATGCTGCCCGATGCGCCGGACGTCGAGCGCGTCGCGCTCGGCCCGGACGGCATCGTGGCGGGCCTGCGATCCGGCTCGCTCTACGTCGACATGAGCACGATCGATCCCGCCACCACGCGGCGCATCGGCGAAGCGGTGCGTGCGAAGGGCGCGTCGATGATCGAAAGCCCGGTCGGGAAGACCGCCGACGCCGCCGTGTCGGGAACGCTCACGCTGATGGTTGGCGGGGCGGCGCCCGATGTCGAGCGCGCGAGGCCCCTGCTGCTCGCCATGGGCACCGATCTCTTCCACTGCGGCGATCTGGGCGCCGGCCAGACGATGAAGCTCCTGAACAACCTGCTCGCGCAGACGATCGGCATGGCGAACGTCGAAACGCTCGTCGCGGGCGTCAAGGCGGGGCTGACGCTCGACACGATGCTCGGCGTGCTGCGCACCACGATGGCCTGGAACAACCATCTCGCGAACGGCATGCCGAAGCGATCGCTCGTGGGCAACTTCACGCCCGGATTCACGCTGAAGCTCGCGCACAAGGATTGTCGCCTCGCGCTCGGCCTGATCGACTCGATGTCGCTGCGCGCGCCCGTGTCGCACGCGACGCTGACCGCCCTCGACGACGGGATGAAAGGCGGCATCGCGAACGACGACGTCGGCGCGATGCTGAAGCTGCGCGAACAGGCCGCGAACGTAGAAGTGCGCCTGAAATGAAAACAAAGACGGGCGCTGCGAAGCAGCGCCCGTGAGATTCGCGGCCGCGCGCGAAGCGCGCCGTCGCCCCTTCTAGGTTTTTGTGTTCCTGGTAGGCGCGATTGGACTCGAACCAACGACCCCCACCATGTCAAGGTGGTGCTCTAACCAGCTGAGCTACGCGCCTGCAAGCGCGCGATTATACGGCAGTCAGGCCTCTTCATCCAACCACCGTCTCACCTCGCGCTTCAGCACCTTGCCGTAGTTGTTCTTCGGCAGCGCGTCGACGAACCGGTAGGCGCGCGGACGCTTGAAGCGCGCGATGCGCTCGAGGCACACGCGCTCGAGCCCGGGTTCGTCGACCGGCACGCCCGGGCGTCGCACCACGACCGCCACGACTTCCTCGCCCCATTCGGGATGCGCGCGGCCGACCACGCATGCCTCGTCCACGCCCGGATGCGCGAGCAGCGCTTCCTCGACCTCGCGCGGGTAGATGTTCGCGCCGCCGCTGATGATCACGTCCTTGGAGCGGTCCTTGAGCGTGAGAAAGCCGTGCGCGTCGAGGGCACCGACGTCACCGGTATGGAGCCAGCCGTCCCGCAGCGTGTGCGCGGTGGCCTCGGCGTTGCGCCAGTAGCCGCGCATCACGGTGTCGCCGCGCACGACGACCTCGCCCGATTCGCCCGGACGTAGCGGCCGGCCGTCGCCATCCACCACCCGCACCTCCACGACGCTCTGCGCGACGCCGACCGAGCCGAGACGCGCCTCGTAATCGGGATGATGGCGATCCGCATGCTGCCCGCGCGACAGCGCGGTGATCGTCATCGGGCTCTCGCCCTGGCCGTAGATCTGCACGAAGCGGTGGCCCATCACATCGAGCGCGCGGCGGATGTCCGCGACGTACATCGGCCCGCCGCCGTACACGATGGTCCTGATCGCATCGTCCGGAACGGGGCGAGCCGCGGCACGCTCGACCAGGCGCTTCACCATGGTCGGTGCCGCGAACGCCGTGGCGAGGCGATGACCTGCGGCGAGCGCCAGGAACTCGTCCGCGTCGAACCCGCCGGACTCGGGCACGACGTGACGCGCGCCGACGAGCATGTTGGGAAAGTTGTACAGGCCTGCGCCGTGCGACATCGGTGCCGCGTAGATCGCGCAGTCCCGCGCGGTCGCCGCGTCGACGTCGGCGAAGTAGCAGAGCGTCATCGCACGGAGGTTGCGATGCGTGAGCATGACGCCCTTCGGGCGGCCCGTCGTCCCCGAGGTGTAGAACAGCCATGCCACGTCGTCGGGCGCTGCATCGTGCACCGGGCATTGCTGCGTACCGACGAGCCGCTCGTATTCGCGACTGCCGAGCTCGATCGTGCGCACGCGCCCGTCGGGCGGCACGAGCCCGTCCGACACGAACAACGCCGCCGTCCCGCCGTCCTCGACGATGAACGCGAGCTCGCGCGGATGCAGCTTGTGATTGATCGGCACTACCGCGAGGCCGGCGATCCAGGCGGCGTACATCGCTTCCAGATAGTGAGGGCCGTTGCGCGCGAACAGCGCGACGCGATCGCCGGGCCGCAGTCCGAGCGTGTTACGCAGCGATGCGGCGAGCGCGCTCGCGCGTCGGGCGAGGGTGCGATAGTCGTGCACGAGCGTCGTTCCCTGCAGGATCGCGGGTCGTTCGCCATTCACCGTTGCGGTGCGCAGGAGCAGATGCGCGAGATTCATGACGCGGGTTGCGAGTTCTCGTGGGAGTCCGCGTGGCGGCTCGCCATCTCGCGCAGCGTGCGCAGCGTGTCCGCTTCGGACGCCGGCTTGTCGCGGCGCCAGCGGGCGATGCGCGGGAAGCGTGTCGCGACGCCGCTCTTGTGGCGCGCGGATGGCTGCAGTCCTTCGAACGCCAGCTCGAACACCTGCACCGGCTCGACCCGCCGCACGGGACCGAAGCGCTCGAGGGTGTGGCTTCGGATCCACCGGTCGACTTCACGGATCTCGTCGTCCGACAGGCCCGAGTAGGCTTTGGCGAAGGGCACGAGCTCGCCGGAATCGTCGCGCACGGCGAACGTGTAGTCGGTGAGCAGCGACGCGCGGCGGCCGCTGCCGGGTTGCGCATACATCAGCACGGCGTCGATCGTATACGGGTCGATCTTCCACTTCCACCACGGGCCGCGCACGCGGCCGACGCCGTAAGGCGCGTCGAGCCGCTTCAGCATGACGCCTTCCGCCCGCAACCCACGCGCGCGTTCGCGCTCGGCGTCGAGCGCCGTCCAGCTCGCCACCTCGATGCGGGGCGACAACTTGAGACGCGGCTCGACGGGCAGCAGTCGCTCGAGCGCGGCACGGCGCGCGCGCAGCGGCCATGCGCGAACGTCGCGACCCTCGAGCTCGAGCAGGTCGTACCCGACGAGGACGGCCGGCACGTCGTGCAGCAGCCGCGCGGACGGCGCCTTGCGATTGAGCCGCTGCTGCAGCGAAGCGAACGGCAGCGGCCGCGACTCGCCGTCGGCCCATGCGAGGATCTCGCCGTCGATCACGGTTGCGGCAGGCAGCGTGCGCGCCGCATCGAGGACGTCCGGAAACGTCGCGCTCACGAGCTCTTCGCCGCGCGACCACAGGCTCGCGCCGTCGCTGCGCACGACGAGCTGCGCGCGGATGCCGTCCCATTTCCATTCCGCCTGCCAGTCCGTGATCGCGCCGAGCGAGTCGGGCGCGTCCTGCAGGGCGTGCGCGAGAAAGAACGGATAGGGCCGGTGCGTGCGCGCATCGGCGGGTGTGCCGTGCAGCCATTCGACGAACGCGGGCGACGGCGTCCAGTCGCCGATGAGCCGATGCGCGACATCCGCGACCGTGAGCCCGTACACCTGCGCGAGCGCGCGATACACGAGTTGCCGCGCTGCGCCGACGCGAAACGCGCCGGTGAGGAGCTTGCCGAGCACGAAGCGGCCGTCGCGATCGAGCCGATCCCATCCGGCGCGCAGGCGCGACTGCACCTCCGGCGACGGCAAGCCGGCCAGTGGCGCGATCTCCTGCTCCACCCACGCCGAGAGGCTTCGATCGTCGTCGTGGGTCGGTGGGGGCAGCAGCAGCGCGACCGTCTCGGCGAGATCACCGACCGCGGCATGGCTCGCATCGAACAGCCATGGCGCGACCCCCGACGCGGCGAGCGCCGCGGCCACCAGGTCGCGCGTGCCGACGACGCGCTTCAGCTTGCGGCCGGTGAGGAACCACGTCGCCCAGGCGGCATCGGCGGGGGGCGCCGAGGCGAAGTAGGTCGCCAGCGCGGCGATCTTCGCGTTGGTCTTCGTGCTCGCGTCGAGCGCGAGATACAGCTCGGTGAAGCGGCGCATGCGACGCTCAGCGATGCGTCACCAGCCACAACGCGCTGACCAGGATCGGCTGATGGACGAGGTACACGAGCAGGCTGTGGCGGCCCAGGAAAGGCAGCATGCGCGGCAGCCGCCCGAACGGTGCGAGCGCGCGCGCACCCGACGCGATCAGCCATTCGCCGGCCGCGACGCCGATGAAGACCAGCCCCGCCCACGGAAACAGCGGCACGTAATCCTCCGTCGCCGGCTTGCGCGTCATGAAGCCGATCCAGCCGAGCGTGCGCCCGTCGAATGCGGGGTGCGAGAACAGCAACCCCGCCGCGATCACCGCGAGCCCGATGGCGAGGGCCGCGCGCGGGTGGCGCACCATCGGGCGCGCGAGCAGCAGCGCCACGACGATGGCATGCAGCACGCCGAACCAGATGTAGCGTTGCGGAAAGGCCGCGTAGCTCGCGATACTGACGAGCGCGGCGGCGGCGGCGATCCGTGTGAGATGGCGCACGAAGCTGCGCTGCGCGTCGGGGCGCCGCGACGCGAGCGCGAGGCTCACGCCCGCGAGCACGAGGAAGCTTCCCAGGATGATCGCGCGCGCCGCGAGCCAGCGCGGGTCGCGCTCGAAATCCCAGCTTGCGAAGCCGAACCAGCGCAGGTCGAAGCAGAAGTGGTACGCGATCATCGCGACGATCGCGAGCCCTCGCAGCGCGTCCAGCCCGGCGATGCGCGCGACCGGCGTCGCGGTGACGCGCGCAATGCCCTTGACCGCCGTCAGCGTCGCCCGCGCCATGTAACGTGAACGCTGCCGTCGGAAGCCGTCGGACCGAGCGCGCGCAAGGCGACGAGCGCGGGCTGTGGCAGCGTCGGGGCGGGTGTGAGCGTTGCATCGAGCGCGACCGTGTCGCGTTCGGCATGCACCTCGCCCTCGAGCGCCACGTCGCCGCCCCGGTTACGCAGCGTGACCGTGGTGCCGACGCTGGCGGGGCGCGCCTGCGCTTCGACGCTGCCGAGATCGACCGCGATCCCCGCGACAGCGATGCGCGCGCGATCCCAGCGCACATCCAGCCCGCCGTCGACATGCGCGCCGTCGGTGCGCAGGGACGGCGTGTCGGCGACGATGACACCCTCGAAGCGCGGCACCACCGCGCCGCCCCACGCCGTTTCGATGGCCGCGGCCGGAAGCTCGAGATGAACGCTGGCGAGATCCAGCGTGTCGTCGTACGCGGTCACGATGCCGCGCGCGGTGCTGCGCGCGTCCGGCTGCAGCTCGATGCGCAACGCCCCGCGCAGCGCTGCCGGCGCGCTGACGTGCCACGCGAGCGGCACGCGCCAGCGGCCCCGCGCATCGCAAAGCGCCCCGGAGCCGGTCCAGATCGTGCCCGCGGCGTCGGCGAGCCGAAGCTGGTCGTTCGTCATGGCGGCGATCCGTGCATCGAGCAGCGTCGCCGGTGCAAGCGCCACGAAAGCCAGCACGACGAGCACCAGCGCAGCGAGCGCAACGAGGGCACGCATGCGCACCGTCAGCGACCGAGCGTGAGCTCGGCGCGCACCGTGCCCGGCTCGACGCGTGCAGCAAGGCGCGCCTCGACCACCCGGATGCGATCGCGGCGCGCAAGATCGTCGAGCATCGCGATCAGCGCATCGAAGCGCACGGCCCCCAGCACGAGCGACACGCGGTCGTCGCGCGCATCGAGCGAGGTCGCCGCACTGCGCAGGTCGTGCGTGTCGAGCACGCGCTCGACGGCGGCGCGCACGTCGGTGGAGACACTCTCGACGGCGCCGCTCGTGCGCTGCGGCTGCGCGTAACCCTGCAGCAGGGCGAGCGTGGCGCGATCGCGCGCAAGCGCTTCACGCATGCGCGCGATGTCGCGCGTGATCGGCTGCCAGGCAACTGCGTACAGCACCGCGAGCACGACGACGAGCGCGCCCCATCGCAGCATCTGCCGCTCACGCGGCGACGCGCGATCCCATGCCTGCACGAGCGTCGCCGGCATCGCCGTCATGGCGTCGCGGTGAGGCGCAGTCGCACGCCGCTCTGCGTGGGTGCCTGCAGCACGGCGACACCGCGCTCGGCGAGGACGCGGTCCACGCGCGCGAGCCGCGTTGCATCGACACTCGCGAGGTCGAGCGTCCACGCGCCGTCGCCGTAGATGGCGCTCTTGATCGCGCCGGGCGGCAGGTCCGCGAGTGCGGGTGTGGCTTGCGCGAGGAGCGGCAGCGCGTCGCCGGGCGCGAGCAATCCGGCGCGATGACGTGCGTCGGCGTGCTGGCGCACCAGCGCGGCCACCGCGGCCGCGGGCGTGGCGGCGTCGGCAAGCCCCGCGTCCTGCGCGAGCGCGACGGTGGCGCGACCGATGCGCCAATCGCTCCAGCGATACGCCGCCCATTGCGCGAGCGTTGCGCCGACGTGCAGCGCGAGCGCCAATGCAGCGATGACGAGCGCGGGTCGGAACCACGCCGCGCGTTGCGCGCGCTCGGTGCGTGCGCCGGCCCGAGCCGGCGCACGCCAGTCGGGCGCGGCGTCGAAGCGCTCCGGCGGCGCGTCGGACCAGCGCCACGGACGTCCGGCGACGAACGCGACTCCGGCGGCTTCCGCGTAGCGCTCCAGTGACTCGCGATCGCGTTCGAATGCGACGCGTACCGCATCGGGCGCCGTGCCGCCGCGCCTTGCATGCGTCAGTGCAGCGCCCAGCTCGGCGGGCAGCGTGCGCTCGTCGAGCGTCACGGCGAACGCGCCGTCCGGCGTGTGCACGAAGCCGTCGGACGCGCCGGACGCGTACAGCGTCCACGCGTCGTCGTCAGGAGCGAGCGCCGTCTCGGGCACGACGCGGTCGAACGTGCCGGCGAGAGCGTCGACGAGCTCGCGCCCCGCGACGGCGGCATGCACGCGGCCGCTCGCAGCCTGGGCCGAGACGGCGACGCGCGGCGGATCGTCGGTGGCGGCAAGCTGGTCCTCGAGCGCGTACGTTGCGGCGTCCGCAACGCGCTCGGGTGCAAGCGGCGGCAACGCGAGCGTGATCAGTCGCGCACGCGATGCGGCGACGACGGCCTCCCGGCGCTGCGCGGGCGGCCATTCATGGGGCGCATCGCGGCCTTCGCGCACGCGATGGCCGTCGGCGCCGAACAGCGCCCACGCACAGGCCCGATCCGCCTGTGGCGGATCGGACAGCAGGACGCGCAGCGTTGTCGGGCTCATCGGCGGCCTAGTGTAGCGAACGGGAAGGTCATTCGAGGGTCTGCCACACCACGCCCGGCCAGGCCCCCGGTTCGCGCCTCAGCAGCGCGCGTGCCTGCGCGACCGCGTCGCCCTGGCGGGCGCGAACGGTGACCACGAAATAGCTGCTCGACACCGCGAACGCGCGCTCGTCGCCGATCGGGATGCCTTGCGGCAGCCGGCTGCGAAAGTCGGCCACGCTGGTGAAAGGCCGCGTGAGGCGCTCGCCGACGAGTGCGCTCAACGCATCGTCGGGGATGCCCGGCAACGCGGCGGCTAGCACCGCGGCCGGTGCGGTGTTGACGTTGAGCGCCGTACCGCGCGGCAACGCCGTGACGTAGGGCAGCAGGCGCGCCACCGCCGCATCGTCGAAGCCGCGCACGACGGCGAGCTCGCGCGTGCGCAGCAGCGGCGCGCGGGCGGGCAGATAGGGGCTCGGCTGGCGCGCATACCACGCGTCGGTGTCGTTGGGTTGTGCCGTGCCGCCCGGGCTGATCCAGTCGGCGAGCGCGCCGACCGCAGCCGAGGGAACGCCGAAGCGCGCGCAAAGCTGCGCAAGGCGCATGCGCTCGACGTCACCCTGTGTCCCGGGCTGGTCGAGATTGTTGACGTTGAGCAGGCCTTGCGCGTCGACGATGCTGCCTTCGATGGTTCCGTTTTCGAATGGCGTCGGGGGCAGCGGCAGCGCCCAGGGCTCGCCGAGATAATCGAGCGGCCCATGCGCGGCGTCGTCGACCAGGATCGCGCGCGTCCACTGCACGCCGGCGAGCGCGAGCGACTGCGCCTGCACCTGGTCGCGGCGCGCGGACACGCTCGACAACCAACGCTGCTGCTCGGCGGCGATGGCGATGGCGACGGTGGCGGCGAGCGCGGCGACGACCATGGCGATGATCACCGCGGCGCCGCGCGCGCGAGCGGGGCTGCGGCTCATCGCATCACGAACCAGCGCTCGACCGACGTGCCGTCGGCGAGACGCAGCTCGACTTTCACGGCGCGCGGGAGGTCGTCGTCGGCGCGCAGGGGCCAGCGGTCGGACCAGCGCCCGTCGCGCGTGAGCGACAGCACGCGAAACGCGGCGATGCCGTCGACCAACGCATACGTCGCCGCGGCGGCGTTGGCGACATTGTCGAGCTGCGGCCAGAACAGCACTTCGAGCGTGCCGTTGCGCAATCGATAGCCGATGCGCTGTCCGGCCATGCCGGGCTCGAGGGTGAACTCGGGTCCGGCCCGCGAGAACACCAGCGCGCTGTTGCCCGACGAGTCGGCGGGCAGGGTGGACCACGCGGCCTCGACGCGGTCGCCGTGACGCGACGCGCGCGGAATCGCCTGCCGCACGTCGGCCTCGAGGCGCGTGAAGACCGCGTCGAGCGCACGCCAGCGCGCGCTTTCCTCCGAAAGCTGCGCTTCGCCGCGAGTCATCGCCGACGTGCCGCGATACGCGAGCACCGCGACGATGGCGAGGATCAGGAGCGCGACCAGCGCCTCGACGAGCGTGAATCCGACGGATCGCGTCGCGATCCGTCGTCCTCGCGCAAGCAGGGACCCAGTGTCGTTCGCGGCAAAGCCACTGGATTCCCGCTTTCGCGGGAATGACGAAGTTCGGGCGCCGCGTTTCATGGCGTTGCACCCGTTTGCGCGATGAAGCCGGTGAGCCGCGCGAGCGCATAGTCGGGCGCGCCCGGTTGCTCGACGACCACCTCGATCTTGTGAAACGCGGGATTGGGCGTGGCGCTGATCGTCTCGGTGAACGCGAATACGCTGCCCGCCTGCGTCGCGGTCCCCTGGCGCCGTCCGGGCGCAGGCGAGGGCGATTCCAGCGTCGCGAGCGCGATGCGGTTCTGCGCGACCCACAGCGCGAGCGTGCGGTCTCTGAGCGCGGCGGCACCGTCGGTGGACTGCGCGAGCGCGCGCAGGCCGGCGGTCAACGCGACGGCGATGATCGCGAGCGCAACCAGGATCTCGACCAGCGTGAAGCCGACCGATCGCGTCGCGATCGGTCGTCCCTGCGCACGCAGGGACCCAGTGTCGTTCGGGCGAACGCCACTGGATTCCCG
This sequence comes from Casimicrobiaceae bacterium, assembly GCA_036406955.1. GTDB lineage: Bacteria > Pseudomonadota > Gammaproteobacteria > Burkholderiales > Casimicrobiaceae > VBCG01. The sequence goes on along the minus strand of DASXAF010000007.1, from coordinate 27,810 downwards.
CTTTCGCGGCAATGACGTGTGAAACGATACGCGTGTCACGGTGCGCCGACGGGCGCGGAAATCGTCACGCGATTGAGCGGATCGAGCGCGACGAAGACTTCGGTGGCACCCGCCACCAGCGTGAACGTCGACGGCTCGTTGCGCCCGGATGGACGAAGCGGCACGATCGTGCCGGCCGCGAGACGGCGGCCCGCATAGCTCACGGCGCCCGCCCGGACCTGCTCGGGCAGCGCGCGCGCCGCAAGCACGTCGTCGTCGCGCACGAGCGTCCACGTCGCGCCGTCGGCGTTGCGCCGCCAGAACCGCAGCGCGCCTCCGGCCGCGTTCACGCCGAGCGTCTCGTTGCGCACTTGCGCGCGTTGCGCCGCGTATTCGAGCGCGCCGCCGAATCGTTGCGCTTCTCGCCTGACGGTTCCGCGCTCGTCCGGGCCGACCGTCGCGATCGCCGCACCGGCCGCGATGGCGAGGATCAGCAGGACGACGAGGATTTCGATCAACGTGAAGCCGACCGATCGCGAGGCGATCGGTCGTCCCTGCGAAAGCAGGGACCCAGCGTCGTTCCTCGTCATTCGCCGCTTGCGCACGTCACTGGATCCCCGCTCGCGCAGGGATGACGAAGTCACAGGTCCCATGATCCGATGTCGGCGTCCGTCCCGGTGCCGCCGGGCTGGCCGTCGGCACCGTAGCTCATCACGTCGATCTCGCCCTTCAGGCCCGGATTCAGATATTGATACGGACGCCCCCACGGGTCCTTGGGCAATTTCTCGAGATAGCCCCCGGGCTTCCAGTTCGGGGGAACGGGCGGTTGCTCGGGCCGGGCGACCAGCGCCTGGAGCCCCTGCTCGGTGGTCGGATAGCGCTGATTGTCGAGGCGATAGAGCTTGAGCGCCTGCATGATCGCCGCGATGTCGCTCTTGGCCGCGACCGCGCGCGCTTCGTCCGGACGCTCGAGGACGCGCGGCACGACCAGCGCCGCCAGAACGCCGAGGATCACGATGACCACCATGATCTCGATCAGCGTGAAACCGGCCGATCGCGATGCGATCGGTCGTCGCTGCGAAAGCAGGGACCGAGTGTCGTTTGCCGGAAAGACGCTGGATCCCCGCTTGCGCGGGGATGACTCCTGGGCGGCAAGCCGTCGCGCGTGCATCGGGCCATTATAATCAGGCGCATGCGTCGCGCGCTTCTCGTCTTCCTGGGCCTCGCGCTGCTGGCCGGGATCGGCGCCGGCGCACTCGCGTGGCACTGGTATCGCACGCCGCTCGCGCTGCCGCATGCACCGTTCGACTTCGAGGTGCGCAGCGGCGCGACGCTGTCGGGCATCGCGCGCCAGCTCGCCGACGCGGGCGTTCTCCCCCATCCGTTGGCACTGGTGGCGCTGGCGCGCGTGCAGCGCGCGGATCGCTCCATCAAGGCCGGCAGCTACGAGATCGACAGCGGCATCACGCTGCCGCAGCTCCTCGCGAAGCTCACGCAGGGCGACGTCACGCAGACCTCGCTCACGATCGTCGAAGGCACCACGTTCGCGGAGCTGCGGCGCGCGCTGCGCGACGATCCCGACGTCTCCAAGACCTTGATCGACCTGCCCGACGCCGAACTGCTCGCCAGGCTCGGCGTGCAAGCCGCGAGCCCCGAGGGACAGTTCTTTCCCGACACGTATTTCTTCGCGGCCGGCAGCAGCGATGTTGCGCTGCTGAAGCGCGCGCACCGAGCGCTCGAGACGCGCCTCGCGGCCGCGTGGGAGAAGCGCGCGAGCGACCTGCCGCTCGCCTCGCCGTACGAAGCGCTCATCCTGGCGTCGATCGTGGAGAAGGAGACCGGCAATCCTTCGGAGCGGCCGCTGGTAGCCTCCGTGTTCGTCAATCGCCTGAGGCTCAGGATGCGGCTGCAGACCGACCCGACCGTCATCTACGGCATGGGCGAGCGCTTCGGCGGCAACCTGCGCAAGCGCGACCTCGAGGCCGACACGACGTACAACACGTACACGCGCGAAGGCCTGCCGCCGACGCCCATCGCGCTGCCGTCGCAGGCGTCGCTCGACGCGGCGACGCGTCCGGCGCAGACGACGTATCTGTATTTCGTCTCGCGTGGCGACGGCACCTCGGCCTTCTCGAGCAGCCTCGCCGAGCACACGCGCGCGGTGAATCGCTACCAGAAGGGCGGTCGATAGTGCAGCCGCGCGGACGCTTCATCACGCTCGAGGGCATCGACGGCGCAGGCAAGAGCACGCACGCGGCGTGGATCGCCGAGACGCTGCAGCGGCGCGGCCATACCGTCGTCGCCACTCGCGAGCCCGGCGGCACGCCGCTCGGCGAGGCGCTGCGCCATCTCCTGCTGCGCGAGACGATAACGCACGACACCGAGGCGCTGCTGATGTTCGCCGCGCGGCGCGAGCACGTGGAGACCGTCATCCGGCCCGCGCTGGCGCGCGGCGATTGGGTGCTGTGCGATCGCTTCACCGACGCCACCTACGCGTACCAGGGCGGCGGGCATGGCGTGTCGCGCGAATGGATACGGGCGCTCGCCGAGCACGTCCATGGCGATTGCAATCCGGACCTGACGCTGCTGTTCGACGTCCCGCCCGAGGTGTCGCGCGCGCGGCTCGAGCGCGCGCGCAGCGAAGGCCGCTCGCTCGACAAGTTCGAGCGCGAGGCGCAGGCGTTCTTCGACAGGGTGCGCAACGCGTACCTCGAGCTCGCGACCACCGATCCGGCGCGGTTCGAGGTCGTCGATTCGACCCGGCCGCTCGACGCGGTGCGCGAGCGCCTTTCGCAGGTGCTGGAAAGGCTATGACGGAAGCCGAGGACGTCGTCGTCGAGCACCGCGGCGCGCCCGTGCTCATGCCATGGCTCGAGCCGGTCGCGCGCGACATGCTGGCGCGCCGGGCCCGCTGGCCGCACGCGCTGCTGATCAGCGGCCCGGAAGGCATCGGCAAGCGCGAGCTCGCACGCGTCTTCGCGCGGGCTCTCCTGTGCGAGCAGCCGACGGCCGAAGGCTTCGCGTGCAATGCGTGCGACAGTTGTCATTACGTGGTCGCGGGACAGCATCCGGACTTGCGCGACGTCGAGCCGGTGGACATCGACGAGGACGGTGTCGCGACACCCGAGGAATGGATCGCGATCAAGCACGTCCGTGCGCTAACGGAGTGGGTGCAGCTCAGCAGCCATCGCCGCGTCGCGAAAGTCGCGATCATCGCGCCCGCCGACCGCATGAATCCGCCGGCGGCCAACGCCTTGCTGAAGACGCTGGAAGAGCCTCCGTCGGCGACCTACCTGATCCTGGTGTCCCACCAGCCCGGCCGGCTGCTCCCCACCATCGTCAGCCGCTGCATGCGCCTGCCGCTGCCGCATCCGCCGGCGCAGGCGGCCGTTGCATGGCTGGAGACGCACGAGCTGAAGAACGCGCCCGCGCTGCTCGCTCAGGCCGACGGCGCGCCGCTACGTGCGCTGGCGCTCGCCGATCCCGCTTACCAGGCGGAGCGCACCGCGTGGCTCACCGCGCTCGCGTCACCGCGCACGCTGTCGCCGCTCGCGTTGTCGGCGCGCATCGATGCCGCGCCGCGCGACGAGCGCAAGGCGCGGCTTGCGGCCGCCGTGGACTGGCTCGTCGGCTGGACCGCGGACCTCGCGGCGGCCGCGTCCGGTGCCTCGGCCATTCAAAACGTCGATTTCGCCGACCGCATCGCGACGCTCGCCCGCTCGGTGGCACGAATTTCGCTCTTTCGTTATCATCGGGCACTGCTGCAGCAGCGAGGCGTGCTGTCGCATCCGCTCCAGCCCCGCCTCGTGGCCGAGGCGCTGCTCATCGACTACCGGGCATTGTTCGAGTAAATGGCGCAACGACCTTCCGGACCTTCGGGCGTCGCGGCCGCGGTGCCGCGGCCGGGCGTTCTTTCGCTCAACATCCGCGAGAAGGCGGCGCTCTACGCGGCGTACATGCCGTTCCTCAAGGGCGGCGGCATTTTCATTCCCACCTCGCGGCAGTACGCGCTGGGCGAGGAAGTGTTCATGCTGCTCTCGCTCATGGACGATCCCAACCGCATCGCGGTGCAGGGCAAGGTCGTGTGGATCACGCCCGAGGGCGTGCAGGGCAATCGCACGCAGGGCATCGGCGTGCAGTTCACCCAGGACGAGACCGGCGCGTCGGCCAAGGCCACCATCGAGAAGATCCTGAGCGAGAACCTCGCGTCGACGAGGCCGACGCACACGATGTAGGGCCCCTACGCCTTCGCCTTCAGCTCCGGCAACTTGCCCTTGACGTCCACCTTCAACCTGCGGCAGACGCCTGCGAGGTCGTAATGCGCGTACTCGGCGGGAACGTGCACCTCCGCGGTGCGCTGCCCAGCGTTTTCGTCGGGAACGGGACTTGCACGCAACGGCGAGCGTGCATCGCGCTGCGCCGCGGCCAGGATCTCGCCGTTCTTGTCGAAGAGGACATGCAGCTTCATCGCTCGCTCCTCTAGTGGTTGGGAATGACGACGACCGAGAAGCGGAACGCGGTGCCGAACGGTCCGTCGCACCGCACCACCTCGCCGACGTGCGGGTTTTCGTTGTCGTCGCTCAGGAACGATTCGGAGACGCGCGTCAGGCGCGCGTTCCTGAAGTCGCCCTGGAAGCACACGGCGGCGAAGCGCCCGTCGTCGAGAACGCCGGGCCACGTGATGTCCCAGGAAACCTGGGAGCCGTTGGCCTGAAACAGGAAATCGGTGATGCCGAAGTCGGCTTCCACGCTCATGGTCGATCCTTTCCGAGCAATGCTCGCGGGGTGGTACGGCGCAATGCTCGCGCTCGGTCACCCTCTCTCCAATCGAATATTCCGACGCATTCGCCCGGAACACTCGCGTCGGGTCGCGCGCTGCGATTGCGATACGCGGTGACGCGCCGGCCCCGTGGAGTAATCTTTCGAGTCCGTACGCCGCGCCTGACTGCGCGACGCCTGCCATGTTCGTCGACTCGCACTGTCATCTGGACTTCCCCGAGCTGCGCGCCGAGCTGCCCGCCGTGCTCGAGGCGATGCGCGCCAATCAGGTGACGCACGCGCTCGTGGTCGCCGTGGACGAGGCGGGGTGGCCGGGCGTGCATGGGCTCGCGGCCGCGCACGACAACCTGTACGCGTCGGTGGGCGTGCACCCGGACTATCCCGATGTCGCGGAACCCACGGTCGAGCAGCTCGTCGCCAGGTCGCGAGAGGCCAAGATCGTCGCGATCGGCGAGACCGGCCTCGACTACTACCGCCAGGGCGGCGACGTCGAATGGCAGCGCGCGCGCTTTCGCACGCACATCCGCGCGGCGCGCGAATGCGGCCGGCCGCTGATCGTGCACACGCGCAGCGCCGCCGCCGACACGGTGCGCATCATGCGCGAGGAGCGAGCGGACGAGGCGGGCGGGGTCATGCACTGCTTCACCGAAACCTGGGACGTCGCGAGCGCCGCGCTCGACCTGGGCTTCTACATCTCGTTCTCGGGCATCGTCACGTTCCGCAACGCGGCCGACCTTCGCGACATCGCCAGGCGCGTCCCCCTCGAGCGCATGCTGATCGAGACCGACAGCCCCTATCTCGCGCCGGTGCCGTTTCGTGGCAAGCGCAACCAGCCGGCGTACGTGCGTCACGTCGCCGAGGAGATCGCGCGGCTGCGCGAAGTGCCGCTGCAGAGCGTCGCATCGGCGACCACCGACAACTTCTTCCGCCTCTTCCGCATCGCCGTGCACTGATGAATACCCTGCGCCGGATCACGTTGTCCCTGCTGCTCGCCATGCCCCTCTGCGCCTCCGCGCAGGCGCTGCTCGACGATCTCGTCGCGGCCGTGACCAACGACCGTGCCGACGACGTGCGCAGGCTGCTCGCGCGCGGCCTCGACCCGGACTCGGTCGATGCACACGGCAATCCGCTGCTGCTGATCGCCGCGGGCAACGGCGCCACGGCGACCGTCGACGCGCTGCTCGCCGCGCGAGCGAAGGTGGACGCACGCAATGCCTTCAACGACACGCCGATCCTCGTCGCGTCGATGAAGGGCCATCTCGACGTCGTGCGGCGCCTGCGGGCCGCCGGCGCGGCGCTCGACCCGCCGGGCTGGACGCCCCTCATCTATGCCGCAACGGGCGGCCATCTGCCGATCGTGCGCTATCTCCTCGATCAGGGCGCGAACCCGAACGCGGCGTCGCCCAACGGCACCACGGCGCTGATGATGGCAGTGCGCGAGCACCACACGGACGTGGCCGACCTCCTGCTCGAGCGCGGCGCCGATGTCGTGCGCAGCAACGACGCCGGCATGACCGCGCTCAAGTATGCCGAGCAGGGCAACGAGCAGGAGCTCGCGCAGCGCCTGCGCGCCAAGGGCGCGCGTTAGGCAGCGCTACGGGCCGTCGTTTTCGTGGGTCAACGCCGGGTCCGACGGCGTGAGGTCGCTCCGGAGCGGCCGCAACGGCGCCGCATTGGCGCTGTTGATGATCGTCGGCACCAACGAGGGCAGCACGCCGACGAGGCGGCGCGCGCCGTCGAACCGGCGCTTCCAGTAGTCCTGCGACAGCGTCGCGACTTCGACCTCGCCGCCCGTCGAAGGCGCATGGATGAAGCGGTTGTCGCCGAGGTAGAGCCCGACGTGCGAGAACGCGAAGCGCCGCGTGTTGAAGAAGACGAGGTCGCCGGGCTTGAGATCCGCCAGGGCGACCTTCGCCCCCAGCCGGCTCATCTCCCGGGACGTGCGCGGCAGCGTCGTGCCGGTGACCTCCTGGAACACGTAGCGGATGAGGCCGCTGCAGTCGAGGCCGCGGTCGGGCGTCTCGCCGCCGAACCGGTAGTCGACGCCGATCAGGCCCAGCGCGAACAGGGCCACGTCCTGCGCGCCCTGCCAGACCTTGGTCGCAGCCGCGGTGGCCGAGGCACGCGCGCTGTCGGCAAGCGACGCCGGGGCCCTGGCGGGCGGGGCCGCGGACGCCGATGGCAATAGCAGGCCGGCGAGCGCCAGAATCGCCACGCCCCGGACCGCCCTGTCTATGCCTTTGTCATACATGGCCGCCATTGTGGCAGATTCGTCCCGGCCGGAAAAACCGCTCAGCCGCTGCAATCACCCGCCTGCTCGGCGCTTTGCGCCCGGCTTGGGGCGCGGCAGCGGATGCTGCGCGGCCCGCTCGCGGCGAACGACCTTGGGATCGGCGACCAGCGGCCGCAGGAGCTCGACGCGGTCGCCGTCGCGCAGCGGCGTATCGCCTCGGGCGCGCTGGCCGTGGATGGCGCAGGACAGGGTCCCTTGATCGAGATGCAGGCGCTCCACGAGCCCCGACAGGCGCACGGCGTCGGCCAGGACGGCACCGGCCGCGAGCTCCACGTCGACGAGCGCTTCGATCCCCGGCGCGGCGTACGCGACCTGGACGCGCATCAGCCGGGCTTGCGGTAGACCACGTCGGCGCGGCGCACGAACGCGTCGATGAAGGTGTTGGCGATGTGATTGAACACGGGGCCGATCGCGCGGTCGAGCAGCCCGCTCGAGAACTCGTACGAGAGGTCGAACTCGACCTTGCACGCGTCCTCGCGCAGCGGCTTGAAGCGCCATTCGCCATGCAGATGGCGAAACGGCCCGTCCTTGAGCGTGACCACGATCAGCACGCCGGGCGTATTCGTGTTGTCCGTGGTCCAGTGCGCGCGTACGCCGTGATAGTCGATGTCGAGCCGTGCGGTCTTGCCGCCGGGATGGCTCTCGAGCACGGTCGCGCCGGCACACCACGGAAGGAACTTCGGATAGTCCTCGACGCGGTCGACGAGCTCGAACATCTGCGTCGCGCTGTAGGGGACGAGCACCGATTTCTTGACGCACCGCATGTTGTTTCGTGCCCTCACCCCAACCCTCTGCCGCGTGCGGGAGAGGAGGCAAGCAAACCGCCGGCCCGCGTAAAATCACGGCATGAGCATCGTCGAGAACCGCAAGGCTTTCCACGACTATTTTATCGAGGAACGCTTCGAGGCCGGGCTGGCGCTGGAGGGTTGGGAGGTGAAGGCGGTGCGTGCAGGCCGCGCGCATCTCACCGAAGCGTACGTCGTGGTCAAGAACGGCGAGCTGCTGCTGCTCGGCGCGCACGTCTCGCCGCTGACCACCGCGTCGACGCACGTACGGGCCGACCCGACGCGCACGCGCAAGCTGTTGATGCATCGCGAGGAGATCAATCGCCTGGTCGGCAAGGTCGAGCGCGCCGGCTACACGCTCACGCCGCTCAACCTGCACTTCAAGAACGGGCGCATCAAGCTCGAGGTGGGCCTTGCCAAGGGCAAGAAGCAGCACGACAAGCGCGCGACCATCCGCGAGCGCGAATGGAACCGCGAGCAGCAGCGCCTCCTGCGCAACCGCACCGGCGCGCAACGCGCTCGCAGCGAGACATGAGCCGCGCAGGGCCGCCCCACGCGGCGAGTTTCCCCTCTGCGGCGGATGGCGCGGCGGTGGCGCCGCGGGCTTTGGCGGATCGCGTGAGCGCAGTCATTCGCACCGCGACAGTCGACGACGTCGATGCGGTCACGGCCATCTATGCCGAGCACGTGACGTGCGGCACGGCGTCGTTCGAGCTCGCGCCACCCGATGCAGGCGAGATGCGCCGCCGGATGACGAGCTTGCTCGGCGACGAATACCCATGGCTGGTCGCCACGCTCGACGGTGCGGTGGTCGGCTACGCGTACGCCGGGCCCTATCGCCCGCGCCCGGCGTATCGCTACACCGTGGAGGACTCGGTCTATCTCGCGCCGTCGGCGCAGCGGCGCGGCATCGGCCGCGCGCTGCTCGATCGCCTGATGGACGCCTGCACCGCGCGCGGCGACCGCCAGATGATCGCGGTGATCGGCGATGCGGCGAACATGCCGTCGATCGCGCTGCACGCGGCAGCGGGTTTCGTCGAGTCGGGCAGGCTCACGAGCGTCGGACGCAAGTTCGATCGCTGGCTCGACATCGTCCTGATGCAGCGGATGCTCGGCGACGGCGCTGCATCGGCACCGGCGCCACGGTCCCTGGCACGATGACGCCTCGCGACCAGCTTCCACCGCTCGCCACGCGCTCCGACCCGGCGTGAACCTCGACGACGCGGCATTGCGCGCGGGGGTCGAGCGTGCGCTCGGCGAAGCGCTCGGCGCGCCGGTGACGATCGATTCGTGGCGGCGCCTGTCCGGCGGCGCCATCCAGCACAACGTCGCGCTCGACGTGGCGCTTCGCGGCGCGCGCGAGCGATGGGTGCTTCGCACCGATGCGCCGAGCACGGTGCCGGCGAGCCGCACGCGTGCCGAGGAATTCGTGCTGCTGTCGGTCGCCGCGGCCGCGGGCGTCAGGGTCCCCGAGCCGCTCGCGTGCTGCGAGGCCACCGCGGAGGTGCCCGCCTTCTTCGTGATGCGCTACGTCGACGGCGTCGCGGCGGGCCATCGTCTCACCAAGCCGCGTGCGGTGCGCGATCCCGATTCGCTGGCACGCGAGCTTGGCGTCAATCTCGCGCGCATCCACGCGCTGCGCCCGTCGCAGCCGCATCTCGCATTCCTGGGCGAAGCACCGGCGGCGCCGACACGCGACCTGCTGCACGCTTATCGCGACTACCTGGATCACTGGCGCGCGCAGTTCGGCGACGCGTATCCTGCGCTCGAATGGGGCCTGCAATGGTGGCTCGTGCGTGCGCCCGAGCACGAGCCGGTCACGCTCGTGCACCGCGACTACCGCACCGGCAACTACCTCGTGCACGAGGACCGCCTCGCAGCGACGCTCGACTGGGAGTTCGCCGGATGGGGCAATCCCCTCGAGGACCTCGGCTGGTTCTGCGCGCCGTGCTGGCGCTTTGCCGCACCGCGGATGGTTGCGGGCGGCATCGCGGATGCCGAAGCTTTCCTCGAGGGTTACAACGCTACTGCGGGCACGCGCCATACGGAAGCCGACACGCGTCCATGGCAGGCGCTTGCGCAGGTGCGCTGGGCGGTGATCGCCCTGCAGCAGTGCGAGCGGCATCTGAGCGGCCGCGAGCCGTCGCTCGAGCTGGCGCTCACGGGCCGGCTCCTGCCCTCGCTCGAGCGCGATCTTCTCGCACTGACGCCGCCATGAAGGACCGGCCCTCCGCGCATGACCTGCTCGTCACCGCGCGCGGCGCGCTGATCGACGAATTGCTGCCGCGGCTTCCGGCCGAGGCGCACTACGCGGCACGCATGGTCGCGCACGCCATGGGGATCGCGGCGCGCGAGATGGCGGCGTCGCCGCTCGACGAGGCGCTGGTGTCCGAGTTGACGGCGCTCGCGGGTTCCGAGCCGGATTCCACCCTCACCCCAACGCTCTTCCGCCAGCGGGACAGGGAGAGTTTCATCGCGCGCGTACTGGCCGACCGCATTCGAAGCGGCGCGTTCGACCGCGACGCCGATGCGCGCGCGCGCCTCCATCGCGCGCTCACGACCTGGACGCACGCACGCCTCGCGATCGTCGACCCGCGAGCCGTCGAGCCCGGGCGGTAAACTGCCTCCATGGACTTCGCGCTCCCCGCCGACGTCGACGCGATTCGCGCGCGCATCGAGCGCTTCGTCGCGGGACGGCTGATCGCGCTCGAGTCCGATCCCGCGAGCTACGACGCGCACGAGAACATCGCGCCGGCCCTCCTCGAAACGCTGCGCGGCGAGGCGAGGGCGGCGGGGCTCTGGGCGCTGCAGGTGCCGCGCGCGTGGGGCGGCCAGGGCCTTTCCGTCGTGGCGATGGCCGCGTGCTACGAAGCGATGAATGCGTCGATCTTCGGCCCGGTGGTGTTCAACAGCGCGGCACCCGACGACGGCAACATGATCCTGCTCGCCAAGGTCGGCACCGACGCCCAGCGCGAGCGCTGGCTGCGACCGATCGTCGACGGGCGCGTTCGATCCGCATTCGCGATGACCGAGCCGCACCCGGGCAGCGGCTCCGATCCTTCCATGATGCTCACCACGGCGACGCGCGAAGGCGATCGCTGGATCGTGCGCGGGCACAAATGGTTCATCACCGGCGCCGGGATCGCGCAGCATTTCATCCTCGTCGCGAAGACCTCGGGCGACCCGCGCAAGGGCCTCACGGCGTTCCTGTTCGACCGCGACCAGCCCGGCTGGCGCATCGTGCGCCGCATACCCATCATGGGACCCGAGGAGCACGGCGGGCATTGCGAGCTCGAGTTCGACGGCCTCGCTATTCCCGACGAGAACCGGCTGCTCGGCGTGGGCGACGGCCTCAAGGTGACGCAGATCCGCCTCGGCACCGCACGCCTGACGCACTGCATGCGCTGGCTGGGCCTCGCCAAGCGCGCGCTGTCGATCGCGCTTCCCTACGTCGAAGCGCGCGAGAGCCAGGGCGAGCGCCTGATCGAGCGCGAGACCGTGCAGACGCTGCTCGGCGATGCGGCGATGAACATCGACATCGGGCGCCTGCTCACGATGCGCGCAGCCTGGCTGCTCGACCGCGGCGAGTATGGGCGCAAGGAAATCTCGATGGCCAAGGTCGTCGTGGCCGACGTGCTGCAACAGGCCGCCGACACCGCGCTGCAATTGCTCGGCGCGCGCGGCTACTCGACGGACACCGTCGTCGAATGGATCTACCGGTATGCGCGGCAGGCACGCCTGGTCGACGGCGCATCGGAGGTGCACAAGGGTGTCCTCGCGCGTTTCCTGCGCGAAGAGGGCGCCGATTTCTGGCGCTGGCGCGTCCAGTGAGAAACGGCATGGCGGACGTACCACCGGTCACGCAAATCCTGGCGCGCTTCGCGCACGAAGCGCAGGGAAGCGCCATACCGGCCGTCGTGCGCCGGGAGTCGCTGCGCGCGCTGCTGAACTATCTCGGCTGCGCGATCGGTGCGTCGCGCCACGAGACGATCGAGCGCGCGCTGGCGGCGCTGCGGCCGTTCGCCGGCGCGGCGCAGGCGACCGTGCTCGGGCGCGGCGACCGTCTCGACATCCTGAATGCCGCGCTGCTGAACGGCATCGCGTCGCACACGTTCGATTTCGACGACACGCACTTGCGCACCGTGATCCATCCGGCCGGTCCCGTGGCGTCGGCCATCCTCGCGCTGGCGGAATTGCATCCGGTCCGCGGTCCGGCGTTCGTCGATGCCTTCGTCATCGGCGTCGAGGTCGAGTGCCGGATCGGCAACGCCGTGTACCCGAGCCACTACGACGTGGGCTGGCACATCACCGGCACCGCCGGCGTTTTCGGCGCAGCCGCGGCGGCGGGCCGGCTGCTCGGTCTCGACGTGGCGCAACTGACCCACGCGCTTGGCATCGCGGCGACGACGTCGAGCGGGTTGCGCGAGATGTTCGGCTCGATGTGCAAGCCGTTCCATCCGGGCTGGGCGGCGAGGAACGGCCTCACCGCCGCGCTGCTCGCGCAGCAGGGGTTCACCAGCGCCGCACAGGGCATCGAAGGCAAGCGTGGATTCGCCAACGTGCTCGCCACCGAGCGCGATTACGGCGAGATCACCAAGCCGTTCGGCGAGACGTGGGAGCTCATGGAGAACACGTACAAGCCCTTCGCGTGCGGCGTCGTGATCCATCCGGTCATCGACGGCTGCATCGAGCTGCGCAACACCTACGGGCTGAAGGCCGCGGACATCGCGTCGATCGCCGCCGAGGTGCACCCGCTGGTGCTCGAGCTGACGGGCAAGAAGCGGCCGCAATCGGGCCTGGAAGGCAAGTTCAGCGTGTATCACAGCGCGGCCGTGGCGATCATCGACGGTGCCGCCGGCCAGGCGCAATATGCCGACACGCGCGTACGCGACCCGGAAGTGATCGCGCTGCGCGACAAGGTGACTGCGACGGTGAACCACGCGATCGCGGGGGACGCCGCGCGCGTCGCGATCGCGCTCGACGACGGCCGCACGCTCGAGACGTACGTCGAGCACGCGATCGGCAGCCTCGAGAAACCGATGGACGACGAGGACCTCATGCAGAAGTTTCGTGATCTGACCGTGCCGATCGTCGGCGAGCACGCCGCCGAAGCGCTCGTCGAACAGGTGTGGGCGCTCGAGGCGATGGAAGATGTCGGGCGCATCTGCGCGATGACGGTGCCGAGCCATGCACGGCGCTGACCGCCGCACGTTCCTCGGCGCGGCGGGCGCGCTCGCGGCGAGCGTCGCACTGGGTGCGCGCGCGCAATCGGGCTATCCGAGCCGCGTCATCCGGATCATCGCTCCCGTGCAGCCGGGCGGCGGCGTCGACCTCGTCGCGCGCACGATCGCCGAGGGCCTTACCAAGGCATTCGGCCAATCCGTGATCGTGGAGAACCAGAGCGGCGGCGGCGGAGTGGTGGCGTCGCAGGCCGTTGCGCGTGCCACGCCGGACGGCTACACGTTGATGGTCGGATACGTGGGCACGCACGGCACCAATCCGGCCGTGCGCAAGCTGCCGTACGACGCGGTCAAGGACTTCACGCCGATCGCGATGGTGGGGGGCACGCCGAACGTCTTCGTCGTGCCGCCCGCGGTGCCGGCTTCGAATCTCGCGGAGTTCGTGAGCTATGCCAAGGCCAACGCCGGCGAGCTCTCCTACGGCTCGTCGGGTCCCGGCACGCTGACGCACCTCGCCATGGAGCAATTCCGCGGCGCGGCCGGCATCGACATGACGCACATCGCGTATCGCGGCATCGGCCCCGCGTTCGTCGACATCCTGGCCGGTCGCACGCACGCGATGCTGCCGGGGCTCGCCGCCGCCTTGCCGCACATACAGGCCGGCAAGGTGAAGCCGCTTGCCGTGACCGGCAAGGCGAGGCATCGGCTGTTGCCCGACGTGGCGACGTTCGAAGAGCAGGGCTACAAGGATTTCGACGGCGTGCAGTGGTACGGCATCGTGGGTCCCGCGAAGCTGCCGGCGGACGTGGTCCAGCGCCTCAACGACGAGATCAACCGCGAGCTCGGGACACCGGAGCTGCGGCAGAAGCTCTCGTCCGAGGCGCTCGATCCCATGCCCATGACGCCCGAAGCGTTCGGCACGTACATGCGCAACGACATCGCGCACTGGAGCGCCCTCGCGAAGGCGCACCACATCGAGATCACGGACTAGGCAGCGACACGTCGGCGGCCCTGCGCAGAAAGCGGCCGATGACATGCTCGAAAAGCGCGCCGTCGTCGAGATGCACGCCGTGCGCGCAGCCCGGCGCGATGCACAGCTCGCTGCCGTCGATCGCATGCCAGAGCGCGAGCGCATGCCTCGGATTCACGGAGCGGTCCTTGTCGCCGCTGACGACGAGCGTCGGCATGTGCAGCTCTTCCAGTCGGCGCGTGACGTCCCAGCGACCGAAGCACGACAGTGCGGCAACGGCTGCCGCTGCTCGCGTGCCACGACCGGCTTCGAGGCACAGTGGCAAGTGGCCGGATGCCTCGCCGTCGATCAGCCACGTGCTGGCGATGCGACGGGCACACGCTTCCACCCCCTCCTTCTCGATGCGCCGGATGGACGATTCGAACGTCTCGAAGCGCTCGGGCAGCGCGCCGGATGAGGCGGTCCCGTACAGCATCAGGCTCGCCACGCGCTCCGGGCGATCGAGCGCCAATTGCAGCGCCACCATGCCGCCCATCGAATGGCCGAGCAGATGGAACCGATCGACATGCAGAGCGTCGAGGAGCTCGACCAGCGCCTCGACATGCCCCTCGATGGACGTGCGCACCGGCTCGTCGGCGCTGCCCGCGAACCCGGCGAGATCGGGCGCGATGACGTCGAATCGCGACCCGAACGCGTTCATCTGCGACCGCCAATAGGCGCTTCCGCCGAGGAACCCGTGCTGCAGCACCAGGACCGGCCCCTGGCCGGTTCGCGCGTAATGGAGCATCGGCTCGCCTGCGCTAGTGAATCGGATAGTCGAAGAGCACGTGCGGCAGCATCAGGGAGATGTGCGGAAACGCCGCCACGATGGCGAGATCCACCAGCATGATCAGGATGAACGGAATCGCGGCACGCGATGCCGCGGCATAAGACACGCCCGCGAGCCGGCTCGACACGAACAGGTTCAGGGCGACCGGCGGAAGGATGCAACCGATCCCGGCGTTGATCGCCAGCAGCACGCCCCAGTGTATGAGGTCGACGTGCGCCTGGGCGAGCATCGGCAGGAACGTGGGCAGGAACCCGAATATCATCGCCGGCGGCTCGAGGAACATGCCGAGGACGAGGAACACCGCGCTCAGCACGAACAGGATGAAATAGCGATCGAGGCTGACCTGCGACAGCAGGCTGGCGACCTGCACCGACACGAGGTCGCGCGACAGCACGAAGCCGACGAAGCCGGAGGTGCACACCATGAACAGCGTCATGCCGCTGATGTGGCCCGCTTCGACGCAGCTTCGGAACAGGGTCCCCGGTGTCGCCGTGCGGTAGAGCAGGATCGCGAGCAACAGCACGTACGCGAGCAGGATCGCGCCGACTTCCGCGGGCGTGAAGGCGCCGCCCAGAATGCCGCCGACGACCAGCGCCAGCGCCAGCAGCCCCGGGATGGCGCGTAGCGTTCGCGGAACGAGCTCCGCGCGCGAGATGCGCTCGGTGGGATACCCGCGACGCCGCGCCTGCCAGATCACCAGTGCGCCGAAGCTCAGGAGCAGCACGATGGAAGGCGCGACCATCGCCGCGGCGAGGCGGCTCACCGAGCTGTTCGTCGCGCCGCTGTAGAGCAGCACCGTGATGGATAGCGGTGCGGTCATGCCCAGCGTGCCGGCCGCGCCCTGCAGCGCCGCGCAGAACGAAGGCTCGTAGCCCCTGCGCTTCATCTCGGGGATCATCAGCGATCCGATCGCGGCCGTGTCCGACACCGCCGAGCCCGAGATGTCGCCGAAAAGGAAGCTCGCCAGCACGTTCGACGCACCGAGCCCGCCGGGAATGCGTCCGACGACGGCGACCGCGAAGTCGACGAGGTGCCGGGCGATTCCCGCGGAATACATGAGCTTTCCGCCCAGGATCAGCAGCGGGATCGCGATCAGCACGAATACGTTCACGCCGTTGAAGAGCTGCAGCGCGCCGGTGACCAGCGACAGGTCGCCGGCAATCGCAACGTACACCGTGGCCATGATGCCGAGCGAGATCGCGACCGGCACGCCGATCAGTAGCGGACCGAACAGTGCGATCGCGAGGATCGCGGCCTTCGCGACACCGGTGATCGCGACGATCCGGCCGATCGGCAACACGACGATGGCGAGAAAGATCGCCACGAGCGCGGTCTTGGCGAGTCGCGCGGCCAACGTGCCGGAGAACCAGTTGCGGCTGATCCAGTGGAACAGCATGATCGCCGCGGCCGTGGGAATCGCGAGGAAAGGCACGGTGACCGGCAGTTGCAGGGCGTCGGTATGGGAACGGGCGACGACGTCGAGCGCCTCGATGCTGGCGATCAGCAAGGTCGCGAGGTAGCCGCCTGTGACGCCTTCCGCGATCACCGCCGCAAACGCTCGCCATGCGGGCGAAAGCGTGCGCATGTGCACGTCGAGCCTGACGTGCTCGCCATGCAGATAAGCCGACGCGATGAACAGGAACACGGCCCAGCAGAACAGGATCGTGGTGAGCTCGTCGCCCCACGACAGCGAGGCGTTCAGCACGTAGCGGCAGATGACGCCCGCGAACATGACGGCGGCGAAGAGGACCGTCAAAGCGACCGCCGCCACGACGGTCACGCGATCGACGGCCTCGCCGAACGCGGCGATCCATCCCGTGGAAATCGCCGGGCCCATGTCCGGGCGCGGGCGCGTTTCAGGCGCCGGCCCGGCGTGCATGCTTGCGCGGTCGAGGCGCCTGCCGAGCGAGCCGGTCACTGCTTGCCCGAATAGATCCGCTCCGCGAGCCCGAGGTCGATCTTGCCGGCATAGGACTTCGCGGCCTCCTTCCATACACTGTCGCGCACGGCGATCCACTGCTGGTATTCCGCCGGCGTCGGCGTGTACACGTCGACGCCCTTGGCCTTCAGGTCGTCGAGGTAGCCCTGGAGCTGGTCGGCCGCGTACTTGCGTATCCAGGCCTGGGTTTCCGCCGCCGAGTCCACGATGGCCTTCTGGTGCGTCGGCGACAGCGAGGCGAATTTCGCCGAGCTCATGAACACGTCGACGAACGACGCGGTGTAATTGATCCGGAGATCGTGCTTGATCACCTCGTAGAACTTGCCCGCCCACACCGGCCCGATGTTGCTCTGCATGCCGTCGATCACGCCTTGCTGCAACGCGCCGTAGGTCTGGTCCCAGTCGAGCGGCGTGGGGTTCGCACCCCAGGCCTTGAACGTGGCCAGCTCGACCGGCGTGCTGATCGTGCGGATCTTGAGGCCCTTGATGTCCGACGGCGTGCGCAGCGCCCTGTTGCGCGTCTGGATGTCCCGCCCGGAGCCGAAGCTGATGAGATAGAGGCTCTTGAGTCCCGTGTCCTTTTCGAATTGACCGACCATGGCGCGACCCGTGGGCGTGCCCATGAAATCGAGAAGGTCCTCGTAGCGCTTGAACAGGAACGGCAGGTCGAGCACGAGATACGCGGAGGTGAAGCGACTTGCGTTGCCGTTCGAGATCATGCCGATGTCGACGCCGCCTGTCTGCGCGCCCTGGACGAGCTGGTGCTCCACACCCAGCGACTGCGGAAACACGCGTATCGCAACCTCGCCGTTGGTCTTGGTCGCCACGAGCTCCGCGAGCTTGTCGAGGCTCAGCGTCAGCGGGTCGGTCGCGGTGGTGGAGCTGCCCGCGCGCAGCGTGACCGCCGGCTCGGCCGCGCGTACGGCGACGGGCCAGGCGAGCACACACGCAGCGAGGCAATGCAGCAACGTACGACGGGCTCGGCGGCTTGCGTCCATGGCGTTCATCTCCTGTGAGCGTGGCGGGAATCCTGCGATGCGAAGCGTCGTCAATCCAGCCTGGTGGGCCTGGGGGCCTCGACGGGTATCTCCATGAGGTCCTCGCCGACGAACAGGTTGCCGGCGTAGACCTGGCCCATTTCCCGTATCACGCGCTCGCGCATGCCGGGGCGATCGAATTGCTCGGCGATGTGCGACACCACCAAATTGCGCACGCCTGCCTCCTGTGCGAGGCGCGCGAGCTCGAGATGCCCCGCGTTGCGCTTCTCGAATTCGCGGTTCAGCGCGGTTCCGCTCATGTACTGGCACATGTGCACCAGCACGTCGCAGTCGCGCGCGAGGTCGACCATGGCCTTGCACGGTCCGGCGTCGCCGGAATAGACGAAGCTCGCGCCGTCCGCTTCGAGGCGATACGCGTAACAGTCGAGAACGGGCTGCGCATGGAGCACGGCGGCGACCCGGACGCTGAAACCGCCGCAATCGAGCGTCTCGCCGGGGGCGAGCTCGCGAACGACCGGTCGCGGCTTGGCGCGGGGAAGCGTGCCGCCGCGAGCGACATAGATGGCCTGGCTCATCGGCAGCTCGGTGCGCGCGCGAAGGTCCGGTGCGAATATCCCTTCCTCGCCGACGATGAGCTGCGTCATGCGCGCCGTGTCACGCGGCCCGTAGACGTTCAGCTCGGGTATCCGGCCGGCGCCCTGGTCCCAGCGCGTCATCACCAGGCGGATGTAATCGAGGCAATGGTCGTAGTGCAGGTGGGTGAGGAAGAGGTCGGTGATCTCGGTCGCCTTGACGCCTGCTTCCATCATGCGGTGGTACGCGCCCGGGCCGCAGTCGAGCAGGATCTTGCGGGCCGCCGTTTCGACGAGATAGCCCGAGCTCATCCGCCGCAGGGAGGGTGTCGGCGTTCCGGTGCCGAGCAATCGGATGCGCATCACATTTCCCTCACCCAGCCTCTCCTCGCTTGCGGGGAGAGGGGGTCCTCATTGCGGCTCGATCCCGAGCTGGTGCGCGACCCCGGTCCAGTATGCGATCTCGCGCTCGATGACCTCGGCGAACTGTCGCGGCGAGTTGCCGACCGGCTCCAGCGCGGCCTGCGCGAGGTGCTCGCGCACGTCGGGCAGCGCGAGCGCCTTCGCGGTCTCGGCGTGCAGGCGCTCGACGATCCCCGGACTCGTGCCGCGCGGCGCGAGCAGCCCGAGCCACTGCGTGGAGTTGACGCCTTCGTAGCCCAGCTCCTGGAGGGTCGGGATGTCGGGGAGCACCGAAAAGCGCTTCTCCGACGTGAACGCGATGATCCGTATCTTGCCCGCCCGGTGGTTCTGGATGAACGGCGTCGCGCCGAGCACGGCGACCTGAACGTGGCCCGCGATGAGGTCCACGACCGCCTGGCCTCCGCCTTTGTACGGCACGCCGATCATCTTCACGCCAGCCTTTCGCCACAGGAGCTCGCCGTTCATCTGCTGCGCGCTCCCCGGGCCCGGATGCGCCCAGGACAGCTCGCCGGGTTTCGACTTCGCAAGCGCAATCAGGCCGGGCAGGTCCTCGACGCCGATGGAGGGGTGCACGGCGATCGCGTTCGGCTGCGTGGTGACCTGCGTGACCGGCACGAAGTCGTGCAGGAAGTCGTACTGGATGCCTTCACCACCAGGTGCATCGTCGAGACCTGGTTCGCGGCGAACAGGATCGTGTATCCGTCGGGCTCCGCGCGCGCGACGTCGGTCGTGCCGACCACGCCGCCCGCACCGCCGCGGTTCTCCACGATGAAGCGCTGGCCGAGCGCCTTCGAAAGCTTGTCGGCGACGACGCGCGCCGCCACGTCGGTCGAACCCCCCGGCGGAAACGGCACGATCAGCCGAACCGGCTTCGATGGCCATTCGTCCGCGTGGACGGGCCATGCGATGGCAGCGCAGACCAGGACGGCGAGCTTGAGCAGGCGCATGGCGAATCTTCCTCCTGGCGCCGCATTGTCGGCCAACGGAACGCGGGGCGTCTTGTCCATTTGCGGAGCGCTGACTGCATTTTTGGCACAAAATCTCCGCCATGGGAAACCGTGACGTTCGAAGCGAATTGATGCGCCAGCTGCTCGAGCCGCTGACCGCGGAGGCGCTCTTCGACTGCCTGCCCGACGTCGTCTACTTCGTCAAGAACAGCCGCTGCGAGTACGTGGTCGTGAACCGCACGCTGGTCGAGCGCTGCGGGTATCAGTCGAAGGACGAGCTGCTCGGGCGCACGGCGGACCAGCTCTTCCCGGCGCCCTTCGGCCGAAGCTATCGCGCGCAGGACGAGGAGGTCCTGCGTACGGGCTTCGCGATACGCGACAAGCTCGAGCTGCATTTCTATCCGACCGCGCGATTCGGGTGGTGCCTCACCAACAAGCTCCCGCTGCGCGGGCACGACGGCGGCATCGCGGGGTTGTACGGCCTGTCGCGCGACCTCCAGTCCGCAAACGAGCGCAGCGAGGATTTCTCGCACGTCGCGAGCGCGGTCGAGCGGATTCGCGCCGAGTACCATCGTCCCCTGCAGGTCACCGAGCTCGCGGCGAGCGCCGGCCTCTCGGTGTATCAATTCGAGCATCGCATCCGGCGCATCTTCCATCTGACCGCGGGCCAGCTCATACAGAAGGTGCGCATGGACGCGGCGGTCGACCGGCTGCTGGAGTCCAACGATTCGGTGGCGAAGATCGCCGCGCAGTGCGGGTACACCGACCAGAGCGCGTTCACGCGCAAGTTTCGCGAGATGGTCGGTCTGGCGCCGTCCGACTACCGCCGCGATTTCCGGCATTTCGCCCCCACCGCGATGACGCTCGCGGTCGGCGGGCACGACGCGAATCAAAGCGCGGCCGCGGCAGCCTCTCCGCTTCGCACCGCCGATTCGAGCGTCGCGGGAAAGCGCGCGTACACGTAGTCCCCGGCGAGGCACACGCGCGGCACGAGCGCCACGCCGGGATGCGCGAGCCGCGGCGTGCAGGCGTAGGTTGCGCGCCGCTCGGCAATGACCTGGGACCACGCGAGCGGCGGCAGGGCGGGGCGTGCGCGGCGCAGTTGCGCGTCGCAGGCCTGCACGAGGTCGGCCTGCGGCAGGTCGTCGTGCGGGCCGCTGGTGCTGATCACCACGGCGAAGAGCTGGTCGAGCGTGGGCGCATCGTGAGCGGCGTTGCGCAGCACATCCGCACGCTCGAACAACCATTGCCCGGGATCGTCGTCGAGACGCACCAGGCCCGAAGGGACCGACACGTGCGCGCCGCGGTACCCGAGATAGATCGTGGTGATCGACTCGTACGCGAAGCGCGCGGTCGCCTGCAGCGCGGACGCGACCGGCGGGCGCGCCGCCATGGCGGCCGAGAACGCACGCGCGAGCTGATGCGGGCCGACGGCGACGACAGCGGCATCGAACGCGGCGAAGTCGCCCGAGGTGACGATGCGAACGCCATCGTCCGTGGCCTCGTCGATACTCGCGCTGACGCCGCGTCGTACGGCATGGCCCGACGCGGCGAGCCATTCCGCGGCCGCATCCGGCAGGGTGGCGCCGAGGCTTTCCGCCGGCATCACGAGATCCGAGGCGTCGCGGCGCGCGCCGAACGCCGCGGCGAGCACGTTGAGGAACACCTGTCCCGACGCACGTGCCGGCGGCGTGTTGAGCGCCGCGACGCACAGTGGCGCCCACACCTGCGCTGCCGCTCGCGTCGGCAACGTGGACATCAATGCCGTCACCGTCGCGTCCGGAGCGCAGCGGAACCCGCGGCGCTGCCATTGCGCGAACCAGCGCGCATTGGCCATTCGCTCGCGCCACGACAACCCGCGCGCGCACATGAGCGCGGCCGCGAGACCGAGCGAGCCGGGCAGCGGGCGCGCGCGCAATTGCAGCCCGCGCGGCACGAGCGCGCGCAGCGCGAGCGGAATCTGCACGAACGGCGACCGTCCGGCGTGCACGACGGCGGCGAGCGCGTGCGTCGCCGTGTACGCGCCGAGCAGCACGTGCTGTCCGTTGTCGAGCGGGAGCCCGTCGCGCGTCACCGTTCGCGCGCGACCGCCGAGCACCGGCGCCGCCTCGTAGAGGGTGACTCGATCGCCGCCGCGTGCGAGCGTGACCGCCGCGGCGCAGCCCGCCCAGCCGCCGCCGATCACCGCGACGGAGCGCTTCATGCCCGGCGCGCCGTGCGCCACGCGATCCAGAGCTTGCGCAGCGGCGTCAGCGCCAGGCGGCGGTCGAGCACGCGATAGCCGTCGCGCTCGATCTCGTCGAGCAGCGCGCGATAGATCGCCGCCATCGCGAGGCCCGCGCGTTGCGCGTGGCGGTCCTCGGCCGGCAGCTCGTCGAGCGCCCGCGCGTGCCACTCGCGCGCACGCCGCACCTCGAACGCCATGAGGCCGGTGAAGTCGCCGCTCGCACGCGCGCGCAGGACCTCGCCTGCGCTGACGCCGAAGCGGTCGAGGTCCTCCTGCGGCAGGTAGATGCGGCCGCGACGGGCGTCCTCGCCGACGTCGCGCACGATGTTGGTGAGCTGGAACGCGATGCCGAGGTCGCGCGCGTAGTCGAGCGTGCGCGCATTGCGGTAGCCGAAGATCGCAGCCGACATGCGTCCCACGACGCCGGCGACGCGATCGCAATAGAGCTCGAGCGCCGCGAAGTCGAGATAGCGCGTGTGCGTGAGGTCCATCTCCATGCCGTCGATCACCGTGGCGAGGTCGGACTCGCGCAGCGGAAACTCGGCGGTCACTTCACGCAGCGCCTGTGCGACCGGGTGCTGCGGCGCGCCATCGAAGACCGAGGCGATCTCGTTGCGCCACCACGCGAGCTTGAGGCGCGCCACCGATGGATCCGACACTTCGTCGACCACGTCGTCCACTTCGCGGCAGTATGCGTAGAGCGCCGTGATCGCGCGCCGGCGCGCGGGCGGCAGCAGGCGAAAACTGTAGTAGAAGCTCGATCCGCTTTGCGCAGCCTTCTGCTCGCAGTAGTCGTGCGGCGTCATGCAGCCGCGAGGCCAAAGTGACGCAACGCCCGCAGCCCCACCACCGCCCAATCCGCGCGGCGCAGCGTCGGACGCCGGCGAAATACGTCGTAGCCCACCGCGGCGATGCGATCGAGCACGCGCTCGCCGCCGGCGATCACGGCAGCGAGCTCGAGCCCCGCGCGCCACGGCAGCGCACGCGGGAGCGCGCGTCCCGAGCGCAGCAGCGCGCGCGTGCGCTCGCATTCGAAGGCGAGCAACGCGCGCCAGCGCGCGTCGACCACGCCCTGCGCGATCTGTGCCTCCGCGACGCCGAAGCGCGCGAGGTCCTCCTGCGGCAGGTAGACGCGCCCCTTGCGCCAGTCGATCGCCACGTCCTGCCAGAAGTTGATCTGCTGCAACGCGGTGCAGATCGCGTCGCTTGCCGCGACGTTGGCGGGCGTGTCGGCACGGTAGAGCGCGAGCACGAGGCGCCCCACGGGATTGGCCGACCGCGTGCAATAGTCGGCCATCGCTGCGTAGGTCGCGTAGCGGGGCGTGAAGAGGTCCTGCGTGAACGCCGCGACCAGGTCGTGAAACGGCGCGAGCGGCAGGCCGTGATCGCGAATCGCGGCGGCGAGCAAGGGAAACGGCGGCTCGGACGGTGTCTCGCCGCGCGCGATCGCGTCGAGCTGCGCGTCGAACGCTTGCAGCGCCGCGCGACGAGCCGTGGGCGCGGCGTCGCCTTCGTCGGCGAGATCGTCCGCGGCGCGCGCGAAGCGGTAGATCGCCACGACGGCGCCACGCACCCGCGCGGGCACCAGCCTCGACGCCACCGGAAAATTCTCGTAGTGACCGACCCCCACGCGGCAGAGGATGACACAGCCCCGGCGCGCGCATCGCGCAGGACGCGTCCGGCTGGCCGGCAAGTCACGGATCGGCTATACTTTTTCGTTCGGTCCAACGCCCGAGCGCCCCGGCGGTCTCGGCCGCGAAAGTGGCGGAACTGGTAGACGCACCAGCCTTAGGAGCTGGCGGGGCAACCCGTGGGGGTTCGACTCCCCCCTTTCGCACCAAGATGGCCGCGCCACACCAGGCGGCGGTACCCGAAGGATGCAGCGACGCCCCGGGCAGGGGCGTTTTCAATTGAGCGAAGGAAGTCACGCACGCATGCAAACGACACTCGAATCGCTGGGCGCGCTGGAGCGGCGGCTCAACGTCGCGCTGCCGATCGCGGAGATCGAAGGCGAGGTGCAGAAGCGCCTGTCGCGCCTGCAACGCACCGTCCGCGTGGCCGGCTTTCGTCCCGGCAAGGTGCCGCTCAGGATGGTGGCGCAGCAATATGGGCCGCAGGTGCGATCGGATGTCATCGCCGACGCCGTGCAGCAGCAGTTCAACGACGCGGTGCGTGCGCAGAACCTGCGCGTGGCCGGCTTCCCGCGCATCGAGCAGCGCTCGTCGGGCGAGCCGGGATCCTCCGATGCGCTGGAGTTCTCGGCGGTTTTCGAGGTGTATCCCGAAGTGGGCATCGGCGACGTGTCGACGCTGTCGGTCGAGCGTCCGGTCGCGTCGGTCACCGCCGCGGACGTCGAGCGCACGCTCGACGTGTTGCGGCGCCAGCGCACGACGTTCGAGCCGGTCGCTCGTGCCGCGCAGGCGGGCGATCGCGTGCTCGTGGACTTCACCGGCACGATCGACGGCGCGGAGTTCGGGGGCGGGCAGGCGCGCGATTTTCCGATCACGATCGGCGAAGGCCGCATGCTGCCGGAGTTCGAGGCGGCGGTGACGGGCATGCAGCCCGGCGAGGGCAAGACCTTCGGCCTCACCTTCCCCGAGGATTATCACGGCAAGGAAGTCGCGGGAAAGCTCGCGCAGTTCGAGCTCCATGTGAAGCAGGTCGCGCAGGCGAAGGTGCCCGAGCTGGACGAGGCGTTCGCGCGCCAGTTCGGCATCGCGTCGGGCAGCGTCGAGGAGCTGCGCAAGGAAGTCGAGGCGAACCTCAATCTGGAGCTCAAGCGCAAGATCGAGGGACGGCTCAAGGACCAGGCGCTGCGGGGCCTGCGCGGCCTCGCCGATTTCGCGCTGCCGCGCGCGCTCGTCGAGCAGGAGGCGCAGAACCTCGTGCAGCGCGCGGCCGCAAACCTGCGCGAGCAGGGGATGAAGGCCGAGGACATCCGCCTGTCGCCGGACATGTTCAGCGCGCAGGCGCAGGAGCGCGTCGCGCTGGGCCTGATCGTCGCGGAGCTGGTGCGCAGCAACAACCTTCAGGCGCGGCCCGAGCAGGTGAAGGCGCTCGTGCAGGAAACGGCCCAGACGTACGAGCAGCCCGAGGCGGTGGTGCGCTGGCATTACGAGAAGCGCGAGCGCCTCGCCGAGTTCGAGTCGATGGCCGTGGAGCAGAACGTCGTCGACTGGGTGCTCGAGCGCGCGCGCGTGACGGACGTGCCGACGACGTTCGAATCGCTGATGACGCCGCCGCCGGAGCGCCAGGCGTAGCGTCGCCCCTGCGCCTGCAGGGGGCCGGCGACTTCGTCTGCACCGACGCTGGATTCCCGCTTTTGCGGGGATGACCAGCGCGCGGACTGCTGTATGCTTCAGTGCAGGCGACCGACGAACGGTCCGCGCGTTGCGGCGCGGGCGGGCGCACCATGGCGCCGCGCGCACGCTTGACCGCCCGCATACGCGCTCCCATGTAGAGTCAACCGGCGCACGGCGGCGCGCCACCAACCGACACGAGAACGACCATGGACGAACCCCGGGGCCTCGGCCTCATCCCGATGGTGATCGAGCAGAGCGGGCGCGGCGAGCGTGCCTACGACATCTACTCGCGCCTGCTGAAGGAACGCGTGGTGTTCATGGTGGGGCCGGTGAACGAGGCCACCGCGAACCTCGTCGTGGCGCAGATGCTGTTCCTCGAGTCCGAGAACCCGGACAAGGACATCCACTTCTACATCAACTCACCGGGCGGCTCCATCGCCGCGGGGCTCGCGATCTACGACACCATGCAGTTCATCAAGCCCGACGTATCGACACTATGCGTCGGCATGGCGGCGTCGATGGGTGCATTCCTGCTCGCCGCGGGCGCGAAGGGCAAGCGGTTCGCGCTGCCCAATTCCGACGTGATGATCCACCAGCCGCTCGGCGGCTTCCAGGGCCAGGCGTCCGACGTGGAAATCCACGCGAAGTACATCCTGAGCCTGCGCGAGCGCCTGAACCAGCTCCTGTCGCAACACACCGGGAAGCCCATCGAGCAGGTCGCGCGCGACACCGAGCGCGACAACTTCCTCACCGCCGAGCAGGCCCGCGAGTACGGCATCGTCGACAAAGTCTTGCAAAAGCGGGCCACGGGCGCGTAAAGTGGTACTCAAGCAGTCGAACGCAGGTTTTTGAATGGCCGACAAATCCTCTGGCGACAAGCTCTTGTATTGCTCTTTCTGCGGAAAGAGCCAGCACGAGGTCCGCAAGCTCATTGCGGGCCCGTCGGTGTTCATCTGCGACGAGTGCATCGAGCTTTGCAACGACATCATCCGCGAGGAAGGCAGCAGCACCGAGGCCGCGCGCGCCGACCGCAACAAGCTGCCCACGCCGCACGAGATCCGGCAGATCCTCGACCAGTACGTGATCGGCCAGGAGCCGGCCAAGAAGATCCTCTCGGTCGCGGTCTACAACCACTACAAGCGGCTGGAATCGGGCGCCAAGGACGACGACGTCGAGCTCGCCAAGTCGAACATCCTGCTGATCGGGCCCACGGGCTCGGGCAAGACGCTGCTCGCGCAGACGCTCGCGCGCCTGCTGGACGTCCCGTTCGTCATCGCCGACGCCACCACGCTCACCGAGGCGGGGTACGTGGGCGAGGACGTCGAGAACATCATCCAGAAGCTCCTGCAGAAGTGCGACTACGACATCGAGAAGGCGCAGCGGGGCATCGTCTACATCGACGAGATCGACAAGATCTCGCGCAAGAGCGACAACCCGTCGATCACGCGTGACGTCTCCGGCGAGGGCGTGCAGCAGGCGCTGCTGAAGCTCATCGAGGGCACCATCGCCAGCGTGCCGCCGCAGGGCGGGCGCAAGCATCCGAACCAGGAGTTCGTGCAGGTCGACACCACCAACATCCTGTTCGTGTGCGGCGGCGCGTTTGACGGCCTGGAGAAGATCATCCGCCAGCGCACGGCCAAGACCGGCATCGGCTTCGGCGCCGAGGTCGCGTCGCCGGACGATCGCAAGAACATCACCATCCTGCTGCGCGAGACGGAGCCCGAGGACCTGATCAAGTTCGGGCTGATCCCCGAGTTCGTGGGGCGGCTGCCGGTGGTGGCGACGCTCGACGAGCTCGACGAGAAGGCGCTGATCCAGATCCTGATCGAGCCCAAGAACGCGCTCATCAAGCAGTACCAGAAGATGTTCCGCATGGAAGGCGTCGAGCTGGAGATTCGCGAGCCGGCGCTGCAGGCGATCGCCAGCCGCGCGCTGGCGCGCAAGACCGGGGCGCGGGGCCTGCGGTCGATCCTCGAGCAAGTGCTGCTGGACGTGATGTACGACCTGCCGTCGCACGTGAACCTGTCCAGGGTGATCGTCGACGAGGCGACCATCGCCAACGACGGCAAGCCGCTCCTGATGTTCGCCGAACAGCCCAAAGTGGCTGCGGCGCATTCCTGACCCGGTGGGAGGGGAAAAGGCAGAAGCGCCGGCTTGAACCGCCGGCCGGTGCCCCCATGTCCAACCCAACGGATCCTCACCTATTCACAGCGAGCCGCCATGGCGACTGAACTCGAGAACCGCCCTGCCCAGACCACCTTCCCGTTGCTGCCTTTGCGCGACGTGGTGGTCTTTCCCCACATGGTCATCCCGCTCTTCGTCGGGCGCCCGAAGTCGATCAAGGCCCTCGACGTGGCGATGGAGCACTCCAAGTTCATCCTGCTGGTCGCGCAGAAGTCGGCGGCCAAGGACGACCCCGCGGCGACCGACCTGTACGAGGTCGGCAGCGTGGCCACCGTCCTGCAGATGCTCAAGCTGCCCGACGGCACGGTGAAGGTGCTGGTCGAGGGCACGCAGCGCGCGCAGATCGAGACCATCGACGAGTCGGGCGAGTATCTCAAGGCCGAGGCGCGGCTGCTCCCGGGCG
>DASXAF010000006.1:0-66154 GCA_036406955.1 Casimicrobiaceae bacterium | reverse complement strand
CGCGGTCATCATGAAACTTCTCCTCACGTCCGGCGGCGTCAAGAACCCGACGATCCACCGCGCGCTTGTCGATCTCCTCGGCAAGCCGATCGCCGATTCGAGCGCCTTGTGCATTCCGACTGCGGAGTATGGCCATCCTTGGTGCACGCCTGCGTCCGCGTGGCGTTTCGTCGCGGGCAAGACTCCGGCGCCGATGTGCGACCTGGGCTGGAAATCCCTCGGTCTCCTCGAGCTCACCGCGCTCCCCACCATCCCTGCACAGCGCTGGATGCCCTGGATCGAGCAAGCGGACGTGTTCCTGGTGGACGGCGGTGACGCGATGTATCTGAGCCACTGGATTCGCGAATCCGGTCTGGTCGATGTCGTGCCATCTCTGGCGGACAAGGTCTGGGTCGGTGTGAGCGCCGGCAGCATGGTCATGACGCCTCGCGTCGGAAACGATTTTGTCAGCTGGACGCCACCGGCAGGGGGAGACCGCGCTCTGGGCATCGTTGATTTCTCGATCTTCCCGCACCTGGACCACGACCAGATGCCACAGAACTCGATGTCAAACGCGGAAAACTGGGCATCCAGCATCGGAAGCGCTGCTTACGCCATCGACGACCAAACCGCCATCAAGGTGGTGGATGGCACCGTTGAGATCGTCTCGGAAGGACGGTGGAGGTTTTTTCCACCGAATAGCGAAGGCGTCGCGTGATGCTGGCATTCAACCGGCTGCGACGATGCAAGGTTGGCAGGCCGCGCCTGCCGTGGCGTCAACGACAGTTCCCGGCTCCCAAGGAGCCCAACCAACGGAGGCAAGGATGAACAAGTTTCTCGTGCTTTACAGGGCACCCAACTCAGTCATCGATGAGTGGCTGAAGAAGCCCGAGCAGGAGCGCAAGCCCGAAGAGGCCAAGATGATGGAGGCCTGGAAGAAGTGGATGAGTGCGAACGGCAGCAAGCTGACCGACAGGGGCGCCGGCGCGGGTAAACCGAAAGTCGTTTCTTCATCCGGCGTGAAGGACGGTCGCAACGACATCATGTTGTATCAGATTGTGGAGGCCAGCTCGGCCGATGAGGCAGCGAAGCTTTTCGTCGATCATCCGCATTTCGGCATTCCCCAAGCGACGATCGAGTTGATGCCACTGAAGCCGATGGAAGGCTAGCGTTCTCAGGAGGACGTCCCCGCTTCGGCGGGGACGGCTCGTGCAGCGGACGCAACGAAGGTCGCAGGTCGCCTTTGTTTGCGGTTGCTACTTCAGGCTGCTAGCGGCCAGAAGTAGACGTAGGGAAGGACCGGGCTGATCAGCTAGAAAGTTGACATCGCTAACCGTGGTGGAGCTTCGTGCCCGAGGAGTACCGGTAGTGAGCGGCTCAGCGCACGCCTGCGCCACGCATCAGCAGGTCGGCCATCTGACCGATCTCGTACTCATCGTTCCAGGCCGGATCGGGCTTGAGGGCGTGGCGAATGAGGAAGTAGCCCAAGTTGATGCAGTGGATGGCGCGCGCCAGGCTGTTGATATCGATGTCCGCACGCACCTTGCCCTCGCCCTGCATGGCGCGGAGGCTGTCGCGCATCGGACCCCAGACGCGCTCGCGCCAGACCGTCTCGACGCCATCGCGGAGCTCGATGTTGTTCGCAAGCTCGAGCAGGAACGTCGTGCCGAACTGCGGATTGCGCGCCGCCGACGTCAGGCGGCGCGTGGTGAACAGCGTGTACCACGCCTTGAAATCGGCGCTCGGCGTCCGCATCAGCTCGTTCAGTTCATCCCAGTGGCGCGTCAGCCCGCCGCTCAGCACTGGCGGCAACAGGACGCGCCGCACCAGATCCTTCTTCGAGGGGAAGTAGCGGAACAGCGTCTTCTCGGTGACGCGAGCGCGGCGCGCGATCTCCGCCGTGGTCGCACCGTCGACGCCTTTCTTGGCGATCAGATCCATCGCCGCCGCGACGATCGCCCGCTCTTTTTCGGTGGCCGGCTGCATCAGCTTTCGGGCCTCCTCCTCGAAATCCTTCAAAGTCAGCGGTTTCCGCTTACGCATGGGCGGGGTCGCTCGCCTAGGTATAGTGACCACTTTACTTTATCCAGATGCAGGTATAGTGTCCACTATACCGTAGTAATCGGGAGGAATTGCCATGAAGAGGAACCTCCAGTTTCTGGCCATCGCAGCTGTTCTCTGTGCCGGTTGTGCTTTGAAGGATCTGAAACCAACTTCGTTGGCTACTGATTCCGGCAATATCTCGTTTGCCACCGCCGGTACTCTTGCACGCAAGGCTGACGAGCCAAAGTTCGTGATGGCCGATCCAGTCGTCATTTCCGGAGAACTGAGCCTTCCTTCGGGGCCTGGACTGTTTCCAGCGGTAGTCCTGGCGCCTGGTTGTGGTGGGCTGGGAAACGCCGAAAGCGCATGGGCGCCCGTTCTGAGGGACTGGGGCTATGCAACGTTCGTTATCGACAGCTTTTCGGGCCGCGGCCTCAAGGAAGTCTGTACCAGCGCCGGCACGCTGACCGGCACGCAACGGATTCCGGACGCCTACGGCGCGCTCCGAATCCTGGCCACGCATCCGAAGATCGACCCCGGCCGGATCGTTCTCATGGGCTTCTCGCACGGGGGACTGCTCACGCTGGATGCGTCCACCGCTTGGGCCAAGGAAACGTTCGCGCCAGCCGGCGGTCCAGGTTTTCGCGCGTTCTTTGCTTTCTATCCGTTCTGCAACGTCACCTACCCGGAACGCGACCGCATTTCCGGTCCGTTGCGGATCCATGCTGGCGAGCTTGACGACTGGACTCCCGCTCAGCCCTGCGTCCGCCTGGTGCAGCAGCTCAAGGGCTCTGGCCAGGACGCAACGGTCACTGTCTATCCCGCAGCCCATCACAGTTTCGACAACGTCGGGTATGGGAGCACATCCTTGTACCTCGCGAACGTCGATAGCGGCGCGAAATGCGAGTTCAAGATCGCCAGCATCCTTGGACCTTTTCCGTCGCGCAGCGAGATCGGGAAATGCGCGCGCAAGGGGGCAACCATTGGATGGAGCCCGGAGGCTACCGAGCAGGCGCGCCGCAACGTGCGCGCTCAACTTGCAGAGCTACTCAGGTAACGGTTCTTGACACGATATTTGAGAGCTGAGTGGCGCAACAGCGCGGTGTCGGTCGATGCTTTCAGGTTGCCCACGCTGCGCAGGTGGCGCGGCAAAACGCGGACGTTGAGGGTCCGCTTCCCGAGCGTTGAATTCGTCTGCTTTCGGAGCGACGCGACTTCCGTAAAGGGTTGCGATCTGCCGATCAGACCAATGTCAGCCTGCGGCGTGAATTCGGAGACCGCTTTCGGACGCCGCTGAAGTCTGCAAGAGGTCGCTAGCAGTCCCACTCTTCAGAGCGCTCCCGGCTAAGAGCGGCCGCTGAGCGTTTCTTCAGAAAACCCTATTTCAGAGAGGCTTGGTTCCGCACAACTTGGCACCTGGTAAATCATTGTTGCTGAGTTGGCCGTCCTGACACTATAGTCAGCCGGCGTTCGCCTTCAGCAGGGGAGCGGATGGGACGAGACCAACGCCGACTGGCGGCTATCGTCTCGGCCGATGTCGCGGGATATTCCCGCCTCATGGGTCGCGACGAAGGCGGCACGCTCGCGCGACTGAAGGCACACCGCGCGGAGCTCGTCGACCGGAAGATCGCCGAGTTCGGAGGCCGGATCGTCAAGACGACCGGCGATGGTCTGCTGCTCGAGTTCGCGAGCATCGTGGATGCGGTGCGCTGCGCCGTGGACGTGCAGCGCGGCATGGCCGAGCGGAATGCGGGCGTTACGGAAGATCAGCGGATCGATTTTCGCATCGGGATCAACGTCGGTGACATCATCATCGACGGCGACGACATCTTCGGCGACGGGGTCAACGTCGCTGCGCGCCTGCAGGCGTTGGCGGATCCCGGCGGCATCTGCGTGAGCCGCGTGGTTCGCGACCAGGTCCTGGACAAGCTCAGCTTCACGTTCGAGGACCTCGGCGCGCAGACAGTTAAGAACATCGCCCGTCCAGTCGAAGTGTATCGAGTGGAGCTTGGGCGCGAGGGCGAAACTTCACCAGCGGCAAAACAGGAGCGCCGGCGTTGGGACTGGTTGATGCGATCCGGCCGATGGCGCTGGCTGGCAGCGGGAGTTCTCGTCCTGGGCGCCGCGGGCATCGCGCTGTGGACCCCTCCGCGAAGCTGGAACACCGCGACCGTCGCTGCGCCGCCCGCAATGTCGGTAGCGGTCGCGCCATTGGCCGCGCCGGGTGGCAACGCCGACGTCTCACAGCTGGCGGAGACGCTCACGCACAACATCGCGACCAGGTTGACCCGCGAGGGTGGATGGGGAACGTCGCCCCGCGCGCGAGTAACTCTCATCGACGCCGCCGCGGCGAAGGGCGGCGTTGCCCCGAGCGAGCTGGCCCGCCGCCTCAACGTCCGCTACGTGCTCGAGGGCGAGTTACGAGGCAGCGGCAACGGGTACGCACTGAATCTTCGGCTCGTTGAGGGCAGCACGGTCGGGCAGGTATGGTCGCAGCGGGATCAGTGGCAGGACGACGATATTTCGGCCGAGTCCTCGACGAAGCTGCGCAGCCTGACCGCGGATTTGCGCGCAGCACTTCAGGGCGCAGAGACTCGGCGCATCGTCGCCAAGCGACTCGCCGATCTGAGTGCCATGGAGTTGGTATTGCGTGCAATCGACCTGTCGCAGCGGGACCAGTCCCTTGCCGGCACGATCGAGGCACGCAAGCTGATCGACGAGGCGGTGCGTCGCCAACCCGATCTGGTGCCCGCACTGATAACGGGAGCTTTGCTCGCGGATCACGAACTCGATGTCGATCCCGATGCTTCCCATCGCGATCGCATCCTGCGGGAGTACGAGCAGTATGCCGACCGCGCGATCACCCTCGACCAGACGGATGCCGTTCCATGGGACTTTCGGAGCGCAGTGCTGATGTATCTCGGACGGTGGGATTCCGCGCTCCAAGCCAACGCGATGGCAATCAAGCTCGCCCCGCAGAAGGCCGATCCCTACTTGACCAGGGCATGGCTGATGAATATGACGGGGCGTCCGGCCGAGGCGTTGCCGCTGATCGATCGCGGCCTTGCATTGGATCCAGACCCGTGCAACGCATGCGGGCAGCGGATGGCGTGCGAGGCGCACCTACTGCTCGGGCAAGCCGATCAGGCGATCGCGACCTGCGAGCAAGCTCGGGGGATTTCCAAGAACGATCTGATCATCGACCTCTTCCTCGTTGCTGCCTACGCAAACCACGGTGACTTGGCGCGAGCTTCATTGGCCAAAGCGGACGTGCTGCGGATTGTCCCCAGTTATACCGTCGCGCAATTGCGTGCAAAGCGGTATTCGGATCATCCCGATTACCAGCGCCTAGCGGAGAAATACTGGTACGAGGGCTTGCGCAAGGCGGGGATACCGGAGAAGTAAGCCTCCTCCGGTTCGGTTGGCGGGAAGTTGCGACGCAAGTAACGCGGCTATCGTGAACGTCGCTTACTGCGAAGTCGATAGTCCGCTTCGGGTCCGAAACCAGTCACCATTGCGCCGTGCTGACTCTATACGCTCTAACGCTCCAACTGCCATTCCCCTCGGATTCGAACGCCGATCTCGAGCCGCGCTCCGACCGCATGGGCATAGCGCTGAATGGTTCGCAGCGTGGGACGGGTGCGCACCCCGCTCTCCAGTCGAGACACCGCGCTCTTGGTTGTCAGCATTCTCAGGGCGACTTCCTCCTGGCTCAGACCAGCTGCGACGCGGGCGGCGATCAGATCGGCGATGAGGCCTTGCAGCGTGCCGTCGCGCGCAAGTGCTTGCGAGTACGCAGCTGCGCGACCGTGCGTCAGCCGCGCGATGTTTCGCCTGAGTATGTGTGAGCGCCGGTCCATGTTGCGCATAGTCCTTTGCGGGGTCGTAAGCAAAATTGTGAACGAGGCGGTGCGGACATGCCCATCATCCGTTCGTACGACCCTGCGCCCGATCAAGGCGCTTTCCGGGCGTGTTTGTGCCCGTCGGTGACAGCGCTTCGCGGTCCACCCGCTCTGCCGGCGCCCCAGTAAGTCGACGGGCCGCCAGCGCGAGCGAATTGTCGAAACG
The DNA here is from genome assembly GCA_036406955.1 of Casimicrobiaceae bacterium. Classification (GTDB taxonomy): domain Bacteria; phylum Pseudomonadota; class Gammaproteobacteria; order Burkholderiales; family Casimicrobiaceae; genus VBCG01. The sequence continues at coordinate 60,064 of DASXAF010000006.1, read as the reverse complement.
TCGTCGCTGGAGCGAGCCGATCCATGCCTTTGCAGGGCCCTTGGCGGCCCTTGGACGCGCTCCAGCGGTCAGCCGCACCATCGAAGGTGGACTTTCACAATTTTGCTAACGACCTCGCCGGGCACATGCGCACGGTGGAGCGTTGAGCCCGGACGCGAGCGGCGAGCGGCCGCATCCTATGGTTCAACAGACGGGTGTCGTAGGTCCGCGTCTCCCGCGAGGCGTGTGATCTCCTCGCGCGGCGTGTGAAGCCACTATACTGCCGGCGATCGCCACGGGGAGAACACGCAGTTGGCAAAGGGAAGATACGAAGAGTCGTCGATCCGCGTGCTCAAGGGCCTTCAGCCGGTCAGGGAGCGCCCGGGGATGTACACGCGGACGAGCGATCCGACGCACATCGTCCAGGAAGTCATCGACAACGCCGCCGACGAGGCGCTCGGCGGCTTTGCGAAGCGCATCGAGGTGTGGGTGCACGCCGATCATTCGGTGACCGTGCAGGACGACGGGCGCGGCATTCCCGTGGGCCCGCATCCCGAGGAGAAGGTGCCGGCCATCGAGCTCGTGTTCACGCGCCTGCACACCGGCGGCAAGTTCGACAAGCGCGACGGCCAGGGCGCTTACGCCTTTTCGGGCGGGCTGCACGGCGTCGGCGTCTCGGTCACCAACGCGCTGTCGCGCCGGCTGGAAGCGGAAGTCACGCGCGACGGCAAGGTCCATCGCATCGTCTTCGCCGACGGTGACGTCGCGGAGAAGCTTAAGGTCACGGGCACTGCACCGGCGCGCGCGTCGGGCACGACCATTCGCGTCCATCCGGACCCGAAGTATTTCGATTCGCCGACCGTGTCGGTGCCGGAGCTCGAGCGCCTGCTGCGTGCCAAGGCCGTGCTGCTGCCGGGCGTGCGTGTGGCGCTGCACGTGCAAAAGGGCAAGGAAGAGAAGACGCGCACCTGGTCGTATCCCAACGGCCTCACCGGCTATCTCGAGGAGCTCTCGGAAGGCTCTGCGCCCGTCGCGCCGATCTTCAGCGGCGAGACGTACTTCGGCAAACCCGGCGATGGCGACACGTTCGCGGAAGGTGAAGGCGCAGCATGGGCGCTCGCCTGGTACGAGGACGGCAACGGCGGCGGCGAGAGCTACGTCAATCTCATTCCCACCGCAGCGGGCGGCACGCACGAGGCGGGATTGCGCGCGGCGCTCTTCGAGGGCGTGAAGTCGTTCGTCGACCACCACGGCCTGCTGCCGCGCGGTGCGCGGCTGCAAACGGAAGACGTGTCGGCGAAGCTGCACTACGTGCTTTCCGCGCGCATCCTGGATCCGCAATTCCAGGGGCAGGTGAAGGAGAAGCTCACGAGCCGCGACGCGCTGAAGCTCATCGCGCAGGTCGTCAAGGACCCGTTCGAGGTGTGGCTCAACCAGCACGTCGACTACGGCAAGCGCATCGCCGAGATCGCGATCCAGCAGGCGATGACGCGCATGCGCTCCGCGCAGAAGGTCGAGAAGAAGAAAGGCTCCGGCGTGGCGGTGCTGCCGGGCAAGCTCACCGATTGCGAGTCCGAGGATGTGTCGCGGCGGGAGATCTTCCTGGTCGAAGGCGACTCGGCGGGCGGCTCGGCCAAGCTCGCGCGCGACAAGCAATACCAGGCGATCCTGCCGCTGCGCGGAAAGGTGCTCAACACCTTCGAGGTCGACCGCGATCGCCTGTTCGCCAACACCGAGATCCACGACATCGCGGTCGCCATCGGCGTCGATCCGCACGATCGGGGCGACGACGTCGATCTGTCGGGCCTGCGCTATGCGCGCATCATCATCATGGCCGATGCCGACGTCGACGGCAGCCACATCAAGGTGCTTCTGCTGACGCTGTTCTTCCGCCACTTCCCCAAATTGATCGAGGGCGGCCACATCTGCGTCGCGAGCCCGCCGCTTTATCGCATCGACGTGCCGGCGCAGGGCAAGCGCCCCGCGCGCAAGCAATACGCGCTCGACGACGCGGAGCTCGATGCGATCGAGGACCGCCTCACCAAGGAAGGCGTGAAAGCGGGCTCGTGGTCGGTGGGACGGTTCAAGGGCCTCGGCGAGATGAACCCGGAGCAGCTTTGGGAAACGACCATGAACCCCGAGACGCGGCGCGTCATGCCGGTGCGCGTCGCGCCCGAGCACGAGCCGGAAGCGCGCAAGGTCTTCAACAAGCTGATGGGCAAGGCCGAGGCGTCGGCGCGGCGGGAGTGGATGGAGCAGTACGGCAACGCGGTGGAAGTCGATGTGTGATCACGTCGCCCCTGCGAATGCAGGGGCCCCGCGACTTTCGCGCAACGACGCTGGGTCCCCGCTTGCGCGGGGACGACGCGCATGGTGAGACGCAAGCCGAAGGTCGCCGCGCGCAAGTCGCGCAGCAGCGCGCGCGTGCCCGTCGATACGACGAGCGGCGAGCTGTTCGTCGACGACGCGGGCGGACTGCCCCCGCCACCGCCGCCGGGCGCGCCGCCGCCATCGCCCGACGACGACTCGCTCCCGCTCGCCCAGTTCGCCGAGCGCAGCTATCTCGAATACGCGATGAGCGTGGTGACGGGCCGGGCGCTGCCCGACGTCGCCGACGGCCAGAAGCCGGTGCAGCGCCGCATTCTCTACGCGATGCACGAGCTCGGGCTCTATGCGCCCACGCGCCACGTCAAGTCGGCGCGCGTGGTGGGCGACGTGCTCGGCAAGTATCACCCGCACGGCGACACCGCGGCGTACGACGCGCTGGTGCGCCAGGCGCAGGACTTCACGCTGCGCTATCCGTTGATCGACGGGCAAGGCAACTTCGGCTCGCGCGACGGGGACAACGCCGCGGCGATGCGCTACACCGAATGCCGCCTGACTCCGATTGCCGAGCTCCTGCTGTCCGAGATCGAGCGCGACACCGTCGATTTCGTCGCGAACTACGACGGCGCATTCGAGGAGCCGAAGCTGCTGCCCGCGCGGCTGCCGATGCTGCTGCTCAATGGCACGTCGGGCATCGGCGTCGGCATGGCGACCGACATTCCGTCGCACAACCTGCGCGAGGTCGCGAAGGCCGCGATCGCCGTCATTCGCAAGCCGAAGATGCCGATCGGCGACCTGCTCGGCATCGTGCCGGGACCGGACCTGCCCGGCGGCGGTCACGTCATCTCCGACGCCGACACGATCCGCGGCGTGTACGAGAGCGGCCGCGGCACGCTGCGCGTGCGTGCGCGCTGGACGGTCGAGGAGCTCGCGCGCGGTCAGTGGCGGGTCGCCGTGACCGAGCTGCCCTTCGGCGTTTCATCGAAAGCCGTGCAGGAGGACGTCGAGCGCATCATCAACCCCAAGCCGAAGGAGGGCAGGAAGTCGCTCTCGCAGGACCAGGTCAACCTCAAGGCCCTGCTCGGCGGCGCGCTCGAAACGATGCGCGACGAGTCGGACAAGACGTCGCCCGTGCGGCTCGTGTTCGAGCCACGCAGCAGCCGCCAGGATCCACAGGAGTTCGTCAACCTGCTGCTCGCCAACACGCGGCTCGAGACCGGACTGCCCGTCAACCTCGTCATGCTCGGCCGCGACGGGCGTCCGCGGCCGAAGAACCTGAAGCAGGTCCTGGAGGAATGGATCGCGTTTCGCTTCGAGACGGTCACGCGGCGCACGCGTCATCGGCTCGGCGAGGTGGACCGCCGCATCCACATCCTGGAAGGACGCCGCCTCGCGCTGCTGTCGATCGACAAGGTGATCCGCATCATCCGCAAGTCCGACGAGCCGAAGAAGGACCTGATCGCGGAATTCGGGCTCACCGAAGTCCAGGCCGACGACATTCTCGAAATCCGCCTGCGCCAGCTCGCGCGGCTCGAAGGCATCAGGATCGACGAAGAGCTGAAGGCGCTCGCCGCCGAGCGCAAGGGCCTGAAGCACGTGCTGTCCGACGACAAGGCGCTGTCCAACCTCGTCGTCTCGGAGATCGAGGCCGATGCGAAGAAGTACGGCGACGAGCGGCGCACGCTGATCGAAGCGGTCGCGCCCGTCACCCTCACGCGCGCGGTGCCCGACGAGCCCATCACGATCACGTTGTCGCGGCATGGATGGATCCGCTCGCGCCAAGGGCATGGCCTCGACGCGTCGCAGTTCACGTACAAGGCCGGCGACGCGGCGCTTGCAGTGCTGGAAACGCGCACCGTCAGTCCGGTCATCGTGCTCGACACGAGGGGCCGCGCGTATTCCGTGCGCGCGTCCGAGGTGCCCGGCGGTCGCGGCGACGGCGTGCCGGTCACCACGCTGATCGATCTTCAGGCGGGTGCGAAGGTGGCGCAGGCCATTTCGGGGACGCCCGGGCAGAAGTACCTCGTCGCCGGCAGCGGCGGGTACGGCTTCGTGGCGTCGATCGAGGACATGGTCTCGCGCGTGAAAGCCGGCAAGGCATTCATGACGCTCGACGAAGGCGAGGAGCCGATCGCGCCGATTGCGCTGGCCGCAGCGCTCGATCACGTCGCGGCGCTGTCGTCCCGGGGCCGCCTGCTCGTGTTCCCGCTATCGGAGATGCGCGAAGTCGAGCGCGGTCGCGGCGTGATCGTCATGGGTCTCGACGAAGGCGAGCGACTGATCGCCGTCGGGCTCACGACGTCGAGCAAGGTCCTCGTGCAGGGGACCAACCGCGTGGGGCGGGACGTCGTCGCGGTGATCGAAGGCGACGAGCTCGGCAAGCATCGCCTGCATCGCGCGCGCAAGGGCGCGCTGGTGGCGCACAGGATGAAGCCCGTGGGGTTCGTGCGCGAAGCGTGATCCCCTCACCCCAGCCCTCTCCCCGCTCGCGGGGAGAGGGTGCCCGATAGGGCGGGTGAGGGGCGAATCCTCAGCTCGCCGTTCCGAAGGTGTCGCGCTCGATCACGCCGACGTCGGCATCCGGGTCCGAGATGGGACGCAGCTTGTCGCCGCGGCAATAGAACACCGCTCCGCGATAGCGAACGTCGTAATACGTGCCCGGCAGATAAGTCGAGTCGGGCGCACCATACGAGCCGGAGATCACTTCGACGATCTTGCCGACGGCGCAGCGGGCCTTGGGGCTCGCGACGCAATCGGTCACGACGTAACAAAGGGTGCCTATCTTGATCATGCGGAGGTCCTGCCGGAGCCACGGCGCGGGAAGGCGCCGCGGCTCCGCGATGCACGGGTCGATTATTTCGGCGAGATGGTCGCGCGCGAGAATTCCTCGAACGACAGCGAGCCATCGTGGTTCGTGTCGAGCTGGTCGAACACCTTTCGCGCGGCGCTGTTCTGGTCCGTGGAGGCGGCGGCCGCGGGCCTCTCGGGCGGCATCGCGCTGCCGCTCGTCGTGCCCGTGGTGCTCGTCGACGTGCCGCTGCTGCCGGTCGCGCCGCTCGTGCCACCGGTGGTGCCCATCGTGCTCCCCGAAGGTGCCGCCGTGCTGCCCGGGGCAGCCTGCTGCGACCTGCCCGGCGACGAGGTATCCTGCGCCACCGCTACGCTCATACCACCGAGCCCGAGGACGATCACGGCGTAGGTGAGCGTGCGTCTGAACAGTGAATCCATGGAAAGCCTCCTGTGGAATTGACCGGCCGGCAGGGCGACCGCGACCGGAAAGTGGGGGAACCCATGCAAGGAGCCTGCCCGCGGTAAGGCGTTGACAGTGCACGCGGAAGCGCGAGACGGCACGAAAAAATTTCATGCGCGACCCGACGACCGCGCAGCGAAGTCGGACAAAACCCGACTTGCGGCTGCCCGCCAGGTCGACGGGGCGTACCCCGAAACAGCGCGGCGCCGGGAATAAACAGCGCCCGAAGCCGGTATTCGGCCACGCGGGTGCCCATCCGAGGGGATCTTGTCCGATCACCAACGCTTCGAAGAGCTCGTCCTGCCGCACCTCGACGCCGCCTACAACCTGGCGCGCTGGCTGGCGCGCGACGCGCACGACGCCGAAGACGTCGTGCAGGAGGCCTGCATGCGCGCCCTGCGCTACGTCGCCTCGCTGCATGGTGGCGACGCGCGCCCGTGGTTCCTCACCATCGTGCGGCGCGCGTTCTACGACTGGCTGGCCCGCAACCGGCCCGCGGAGGTCGTCCACGACGACGCGGCGCTGGAACAGGCGGTCGACCAGAGCACGCCGGGACCCGAGCAGTCGTTGATGCGCAGCGACGAGGCGAAGGCGCTCGACGACGCGCTGGCGGACCTGCCCCTCGCCTACCGCGAGGTGCTCGTCTTGCGCGAGCTGGAATCGTTGTCGTACAAGGAGATCGCGCGCATCGCCGACATTCCGATCGGCACGGTCATGTCACGGCTGGCGCGCGCCCGCGCGCTGCTGCAGCGCTCTCCGCTGCTGCAGGCCGTGGGCGATTCGGCCGGGGCAAGAGCATGAACTGCCACGAAGCCACCGCACTCATCGCCGCGCATGCCGACGGCGAGCTCGACGCGTTGCAGCGGCACGCGGTGCAGAAGCATTTGCAGGGTTGTGACGGCTGCACGGCCGCGCATCAGGGCATTCTCGCGCTTCGAGCGCGCCTGCGAGACGAAGTGCCGTATCACACGGCACCCGCGGCGCTGCGCGCGCGCGTGCTGGCCGCGACGCGTCCGGCCCGGCGCGCGCCGCCGCGTCGCTGGCAGTGGCTGTCGCTCGGCGCGCTCGCGGGCTGCGCCGCGACGATCCTGGGGTTCTTCGTCGTGACGGCCGTCATGGAGCACCGCGTGCTCGACGACCTCGCGGTGGAAGCCGTCAGCGCGCACGTGCGCGCGACGCTCGGCCAGCACACCATCGAGGTCGCGTCGTCGGATCAGCACACGGTGAAGCCGTGGCTCTCGGCGCGCCTCGACTACTCGCCGCCGGTCCCGCTGATGCAGGGCAGCGGCTTCGTCCTCACGGGCGGGCGCCTCGACTACCTCGACAAGCAGCGCGTCGCCGTGCTCGTGTACCGCTATCGCGACCACGTCGTCGACGTGTTCGTGCGCCCTTCGACGGCGCGCGCGCCCGCGGTGCCGCTGCGCACGCTGCGCGGCTTCAACGTCACGCACGCGCGCGGCGCCGACATGGACTGGGTCGCGGTCTCGGACGTCAACGCCGAAACGCTGCTCGCGTTCGTGCGCGCGCTCGCGCAGGAAGCGAAGTGATCAGGCGGGCTGCGGCTGCAGCGTCGAGCGGCGCAGCAGCCGCCACGCGATCGAAAGGTTCACGAGGTTGAACAGGATGCCGTTGACGAACGCGGCCCTGTACGAGCCGGCGACATCGTAGACCGCGCCGGACATCCAGCCCCCCAGCGCCATGCCGAACAGCGAGGCCATCATGACCGCGCTCACGCGCGCGCCCGCCTCGCGCGGCGAGAAATACTCGCGCACGATGATCGCGTACGCCGGCACGATGCCGCCCTGGAGGAGGCCGAACAGCGCCGAGATCACGAACAGCGACACCAGGCCGTCGAACGGCAGGAACAGCACCAGCGCGACGCATTGGAGCACGCCGCCGAGCAGCAGCGTGCGCAGCCCGCCGATGCGATCGGAGATGAAGCCGAAGGTGAGCCGGCTCACGACGCCGCACGCGAGCATCAGCGAGAGCATCTGCGCGCCGCGCGCCGCGCCGTAGCCGAGGTCGCCGCAATAGGCGACCAGGTGCACCTGCGGCATCGACATCGCGACGCAACAGCACAGCGCCGCGACGACGAGCAGCGCCTGCAGCGCGCGCGGTGAAAGGTCGAGCCCGTGCACCGCGCGAGCGCTCGCCGCGCCCGCCCGGCTCGAATGCGCGATCGGAGGCCTGCGCCGCAGCCACAGCGCGAGCGGCAGCATCGTCACCGTGCACAGGCCCGCGATGCCGAAGCAGGTCGCGCGCCAGCCGATGGCCGCGATGAAGTGCTGGACGATCGGCGGCCACACGGCACCCGCGAGATAGTTGCCGCTCGCGAAGATCGCCACCGCGACGCCGCGCCGGCGGGCGAACCACGTCGACGTGTCGGCCAGCAACGGCGCGAACGTCGCGGAGCTTCCCGCGCCGATGAGCAATCCCTGGGCCAGCGTGTATTGCCACAGCGACCGCGACGCGCCTGCGGCCGCGTACCCCAGCGCCATCGTCGATGCGCCCAGCAGCACGGGAACCATGATGCCGTAGCGATCGGAGAGGCGGCCCATGCCGATGCCGGCGACCCCGAAGCCGATCATCGTCAGCGTGTACGGCAGCGACGCTGCGCCGCGCGCGACCGCGAACTCCTGCTGCACGGCGGGCAGCGCGACCACCACCGACCACATGCCCACACCGCCGATGGTGGAAAGGAGCAGGCTCACGCCGAGCCGCGTCCACGCGTAGGCCGACTCCGTTTCGCCCGCCGACGCGTGACTCCAAGGCGATTTTTCCGTTGCGCTTCGCATGCTAAGCGACGATTGTGCCACGTACCCCCGGGTAGAATTCCCGCCTCGTGCGCCTTTTCCTTGCAATCCCATGACCGAACAACATCACGGCTATCTGCGTCATCCCACCCTGCACGGCGATGCGATCATCTTCGTCAGCGACGACGATCTGTGGCGCGTGTCCGCATCCGGCGGCACCGCGCGGCGCCTGACCGCGGGACTTTCCGAGCCGTCCACGCCGTGCTTCTCGCCGGATGGACGACACGTTGCATTCGTCGGACGCGACGAGCAGCATCCCGAGGTCTATCTCATGGACGCCGAAGGCGGCCCGGCGCGGCGCATGACGTGGCTCGGTCCCGACGTCATCGTGCGCGGGTGGACGCGGGAAGGCCGCGTCCTCTTCGTCACGACCTACGGGCAACCGTTCTTCCGCAACTATCGCGCGTACACGATGGATGTCGCGGGCGGCACGCCGTCGCTCTTGCCGCTCGGCCAGGTGAACCACCTCGCGTTCGGGCCGGGCAAGGCGTGCGTCATCGGCCGCAACACGGTCGATCCCGCGCGCTGGAAGCGCTATCGCGGCGGCACCGCCGGGCACTTCTGGATCGACGCCGAAGGATCCGGAACGTTTCGCCGCATGAGCGAGCTCCAGGGCAACCTCACGAGCCCGATGTGGATCGGCGATCGCATCTATTTCATCTCCGACTCCGAGTCGATCGGCAACCTCTATTCGTGCCGTCCCAACGGCAGCGACCTGCGCCGGCACACCGATCACGACCGCTACTACGCGCGTCACCCGCAGACCGACGGCAAGCGCATCGTCTATCAGTGCGCCGCCGAGCTGTGGCTCTTCGATCCGGCGACGGATGCCGCGACGCGCCTCGACATCCGCCTGCCCTCGCATCGTACGCAGGCGGCGCGCCGGTTCGTGAGCCCTTCCGACCATCTCGACGGCTATCACGTGCACCCCGAGGGCCACAGCATCGCCGTGGTGACGCGCGGCAAGCTGTTCAGCTTCCCGCTGTGGGAAGGCGCGGTGCGCCAGCACGGCACCGACAACGGCGCGCGGTATCGCCACGGGCAATGGCTCGCCGACGCAAGCTCCATGGTCGCGGTCGGCGACGCCTCGGGCGAGGAGCGCATCGAGGTGTTCGAGGGCGAATCGGCACGCGCGCTCGACTGGGACATCGGCCGCGTCGTCGCGATGCGCGCCGCGCCGCGCGGCAAGCGCGTCGCGATCGCGAATCATCGCAACGAGGTGATGATCGGAGACCTCGAGAGCGGCACGTTGATCGCCGTCGACCGCAGCGACGCGGGCCGCACCGAGGACCTCGCGTGGTCGCCCGACGGCGATTGGCTCGCGTACTCGTTCTGGACCTCGCCGCGCCACTGCGCCATCAAGCTCTACGGCGTCGCGCAGAAGACGCGGACGACGCTGACGCAGCCAGAGTTCCGCGACTACAGTCCCGCGTTCGACCCGGAAGGGCGCTACCTGTACTTCCTGTCGGTGCGCACGTTCGATCCCGTCTACGACAACGTGCAGTTCGAGCTGAGCTTTCCGCGCGGCGCGCGCCCATACCTGATCGCGCTGCAGGCGGGCGGGCACCCTCCGTTCGACCCGGCGCCGAAGGGCCTCAAGTCCGAGGATCCGGGCAGCAAGGCACGTGCGCAGGATGCGCTGCCCGCGATCGAGCTCGACGGCATCGCGCGGCGCATCGCGGCATTTCCGGTGCCCGAGAACCGTTTCGGGCAGATCGCCGGTGTCGCCGACAACAAGGTCGTCTGGACCGTGCTGCCGATTGCGGGGGCGCACGGGCGCGGCGGTCACAAGGAGTCGCCCGGGCGGCTCGAGATCTTCGATTTCGCGACACAGGCCGCGGAGCCGCTGATGGACAAGGCGGATGCGTTCGCGGTCGCGGCCGATGCCACCACGCTGGTCGTGCGCGAAGCCAAGCGGCTGCGCGCCATCGCGGCGCGGCGGCGTCCCGAGACCGAGCGCGATCCGGGGCGTGCCTCCGATCAGCCCTCGCGCAAGACCGGATGGCTCGACCTCGATCGCATTCGCCTGTCGGTCGAGCCGCGGCGCGAATGGCGGCAGATGCTGCGCGAGGTCTGGCGCCTTCAGCGCGACCAGTTCTGGGTCGCCGACATGTCGGGGGTCGACTGGAACGCCGTGTACGAGCGCTACGAGCCGTTGCTCGCGCGAGTGGCCACGCGCGCCGAGCTCTCCGATCTCATCTGGGAGATGCAGGGCGAGCTCGGCACCTCGCATGCGTACGAAATGGGCGGCGACCATCGTCGCCCGCCCCAGGTTGCGCTCGGCTATCTCGCCGCCGAGACGAAGCCCCTCGGCGACGGCAGCTACGAGATCACGCGCATCGTGCAGGGCGATGCGTGGGATGCGGGCGCCGACTCGCCGCTGCATGCGGTCGGCGTGGAAGCCCAGGTCGGCGAGCGCATCGTTGCCGTGAACGGCCAGCGCACTTCACGCGAGCGTCCGCCGCAGTCGCTCCTCGTGCACCAGGCGGGCACCAAGGTCGAGCTGACGATCGCGCCGGCGAAGGGACGATCGGACGCGCATCGCAACGTCGTGGTGACCACGCTCAACGACGAAGTGCCGGCGCGCTATCGCGAGTGGGTCGAGCGCAACCGTGCCTGGGTGCACGAGCGCTCCGGGGGACGCGTCGGCTATTTCCACCTGCCCGACATGATGTCGGCCGGCTTCGCGGAGTTTCATCGCTACTTCCGCACCGAATGCGATCGCGAGGGCCTCATCGTGGACGTCCGCTACAACCGCGGCGGCCACGTCTCCGAGCTCCTGCTCGAGAAGGTCGCGCGCAAGCGCATCGGCTACAACCTGTCGCGCTGGGGACAGGCGTCTTCGTATCCCGACGAAGCCGTCGCCGGGCCGGTGGTCGCGCTCACCAACGAGCACGCGGGCTCGGACGGCGACATCTTCTCGCACGGCTTCAAGCTGATGCGCATCGGCCCGCTGGTCGGCACGCGCACGTGGGGCGGCGTGATCGGCATCTGGCCGCGGCACAAGCTCGTCGACGGCACGGAGACGACGCAGCCCGAGTTCTCGTTCTGGTTCAGCGACGTCGGCTGGGGTGTCGAGAACTACGGCACCGACCCGACGATCGAGGTGGACAACGCGCCGCAGGACGCGGCGGCCGGCCGCGACCGCCAGCTCGAAACCGCGCTCGCGACGGCGCTGCAGCTGATCGAATCGACCGGATCATCCAAGCCGCAATTCCATCCGCGGCCGAACCTCGCGCCGGTGCCGCTGCCGGCGCGCGCGAAATCGCGCTGACGCGGACCGATGTCCGGGCTGCTGTTTCACATGATCGGCGGCGCGCCCGACCCGGTCGCGCCGTTCAGTCATGCCGTCGAAGCGGACGGCTGGGTCTTCCTCACCGGCCAGATGCCATTCAGCGGCACGTCGAGCACCTCGCCGTATCCCGAGACGATCGAGGAGCAGACGCATCAGGTGATGCGCAACCTGGCCACCGTGCTGCGCGGCTGCGGCCTCGATCTCGCGCACGTGGCCGCCGTGCGCGTGTACCTCACCCACTTCGACGCGGACTACGCGCGCATGAACGCGGTGTACGCGAGCTACTTTGCGCAGGATCGGCGACCCGCGCGCACCTGCATCGGCGTGAGCGGCCTCGCGCGCGGCGCGCGCATCGAGATCGACATGATCGCGCGCCGCGCCTAGAACTGGTCGGGCAGCGGCTCGGGCGGGCCCGCGTGCAGCTCGTATTGCGACGGGAAGTACGCCGTGGGCGCCGGAACGATCGCGGCGGGCGGCTGCGCCGCCACGGCCATTTGCTGCGTGGTTCGCGGATGCCACGCGATCCCGAGCAGGACCAGCACGGACAGGACGATCGCCACGGCAACGGCCTTGCGTCCGTCACGGCTGGACGGGACCCTGTAAATTTTACGCATGTCGGCTCCTTTCGGCCTGGGAGCGGGGCACGAGCGTCCCCTGCAACGCTTCCATCGGAAACCGGCGGAGGATCACGACACGCGCGCGAGCGACGAGTCGCGTCATCGGCGTAGAATTTTCGGCGGCGCCGCGCGCTGTGCCGCGCTATGAATTGACGTATCGCGCGATTCGCGTCATGCGTATGCCCACGAGCCAAGACGCTCCACCTGCCGGCAGCGGTGCACCTGCATCGTCGCCGCCACCGGCAGCATTGTTCGCCGACTTGTATGGCGAGCTGCATCGACTCGCCGCACGGCAGCTGCGCCGCAACGCGGGCTCGACCCTCGGCGCGACCACGCTGCTGCACGAGGCGTACATGGACATGTCCTCGCGCAGCGCGCATTTCCCCGACCGCGCGCACTTCTTCGCCTACGCGGCGCGGGCGATGCGCGGCCTGGTGATCGACTATGCGCGCCAGCGCAGGGCGCAGAAGCGCGGCGGCCAGTACCACCTGACCGCGATCGACACCAAAGTGGCCGACGACGTGCCGGCCACCGAGGACATGGAGGCCATCGGCGACGCGCTCGAGGAGCTGGAGCGCATCGACCCGCCGCTTGCCGAGCTCGTCGACCTCAAGTTCTTCTGCGGCTTCACGTTCGCGGAGATCGCGCAGCAGCGCGGCGTCTCGGAGCGCACCGTGCAGCGCGACTGGCAGAAGGCCCGCCTGTTCCTCCATCACGTGCTGACGAATGACTAGCGCTGCCGTGACGGCGCCGCGCTAGGCACGGATGGCCGGCATCGACGCCGCGCTGTGGCGCGAGATCAGCCCGCTGCTCGACGACCTGATCGAGCGCGAGCCGCACGAGCAGCGCGAGCGCCTCGCCGCGTTGCGCGCCCGCGACGCGGCGCTCGCCGACGCGGTCGAGTCTCTGATGGCGCATGGCGCGGCGGTCGACCGCGGCGGCTTCCTGTGCGACGCGCCCGAATGGCAAAGCGAAGAGGCGTCGCTGGTGGGACAGCGCGTCGGCGCGTATCGCATCGTGCGCGCGATCGGCCGGGGCGGGATGGGCACGGTGTGGCTCGGCGCGCGCGACGACGGCCGCTTCGAAGGCCACGCCGCCATCAAGTTCCTGAACCTCGCGCTGATCGGCGATCGCGGCGGCGAGCGCTTCGCGCGCGAAGGGCGCATCCTCGGCCGCCTCGCGCACCCGAACATCGCGCGCCTGCTCGACGCGGGCGTGATGGCCGGCGGGCAGCCGTACCTGGTCCTCGAATACGTCGAAGGCGAGCCGCTCGACCGCCATTGCGACGCGCGCGCGCTCGACACGACGAGTCGCATCGAAGCGTTCCTGCAGGTGCTCGACGCGGTGTCGCACGCGCACCGCAATCTCGTGCTGCACCGCGACTTGAAGCCGTCGAACATCCTGGTCGATGCGGAAGGACGAATCAAGCTGCTGGACTTCGGCGTCGCGAAGCTGCTTCAGGAAGGCGAATCGACCGCGGGCACGACGGAGCTCACGCAGTTCGCCGGGCGAGCGTTCACGCCGGAATACGCCGCACCCGAGCAGATACAGGGCGGCGACGTCACCACCGCAACGGATGTGTACGCCCTCGGCGTGCTGCTCTACGTGCTGCTCGCCGGCCAGCATCCGACGGCGTACGACGTCGCGGCGCCGGTGGAGCGCCTGCACGCCGTGATCGACCGGCTGCCGCCCCGCCTGTCGGTCGCGGCACAGCATACGAGCAGCGAGGCGGCAAAGCGGCGATCGAGCACCCCCGACGCGCTCGCGCATCGCCTGCGCGGCGACCTCGAGAACATCGCCGCCAGGGCCCTGCGCAAGGACCCCGCCGAGCGCTACGCGAGCGTCGACGCACTCGCCGAGGACCTGCGCCACTATCTTCGCGACGAGCCCGTCAGCGCGCGGGCCGACACGCTGCGCTATCGCGCCGGCAAGTTCGTGCAGCGCCATCGGATGCCGGTGGCGCTCGCCGCGCTCGCGCTCGTCGCGTTGATCGCCGGCGTGGCCGGCACGATCACCCAGGCGCGCCGCGCCACCGCGCAGGCGGCGGTTGCCGAGGCGCAGCGCGCGCGTGCCGATCGCGAGGCGCACGTCGCGGCCACGCAGCGCGACTTCGCACTGCGCCAGCTGTCGCGCGTCGACGCGGTGAACGACCTCAACACGTTCCTGCTGAGCGACGCGGTACCGGCCGGCAAGCCGCTGACAGTGGGCCAGCTGCTGGCGCGCGCGGAGGAGCTGGTCGAGCGCCAGCCCGGCGATGCCGATGCCAACCGCATCGCGATGCTGGTCGCCATCGGACAGCAATACAAGTTTCTCGACCGCGACGACAAGGCGCGCGAGGTGCTGGGTCGCGCGTACGAAGCGTCGCAGCGCACGAGCGACGCGTCCGTGCGCGCGCAGGCGGCGTGCGCTTACGCGGAAGCGGTCGCGGCGGGCACCGACACCGCGCGCGCCGAGGCGATTCTGCGCGACGCGCTCGCCGAGCTGCCGCAGGAGCCGCAATTCGACCTCGATCGCATGGCTTGCTACTGGCGCGGCAGCGCGCTCGCGGCCATGGCCGACAACGAGGCCGACGCGATCCGGCGCGCCGAGATCGCGCGCGACATCTACGAACGGCTCCCCTACCCGTCACGCACCTGGGATTTGCACATCATGATCGCGCTCGGCGAGGCGTATCGCGTGGCAGGCCGCAACGAGGACGCGATCGCGGCGTTCGAGGACGCGGACGAAAGCCTGAGGGCGCTGGGACGCGAGAACACCGAGGATGCGAGCACGCTCTACAACAACTGGGGGCTGGCGCTCGAATCCTCGGGCCGGCCGCTCGACGCCGAGCACCTCTACCGGCGGGCGATCGACAACAGCGGCGCGGCGGGCCGCGACAAGGACGTGTCGCCGATGCTCGAGAACAACTACGCGCGCACGCTCGCTCGCCTCGGCGTGCTGCACGATGCGGCGACCTGGGCCGACCGCGCGTACGAGGGCGCCCGGCGCGCGGGCGACGAGATCGTGCGCAATCAGGCCCTGCTGGTGCGCATCGCCATCTGTCGGGACCTGGGCCGGCTCGACGTCGCGCAAACGCTGTTCACCGAGGCGCAGAGGCGCTTCACCCGCATGTACCCGCCTCGGCACCGTGCGATGGCCGCGCTCGCGAGCCAGCGTGCCCTGCTGGCCGAAGCGCGTGGTGACACGCAGGCCGCACTGCAGGCATTCGACGAGGCGATTGCCATCGCGCGCGCCGACGGGCAGGAGAATCCCGACTTCCTTCGCCGTCGCGCGGAGACCGAGCTTCACATGAATCGCATCGACGCGGCACGCGCCGACGCGGCCGCGGCCATCGCCATACGCGAGCGCCGGGTCACGGCAGGCCATCCATCGAGCTATCTCGGTCTCGCCTACCTCACGCTCGGCCGGGCGCTGCGCGCCGCGGGCGACTCGCACGCCGCGCACGACGCATTCGCATTCGCCGCGGCCCAGTTGCACCCCACCGCGGGCGCGGACAATCCCGACACCCGTGCCGCCGAGCAGGCCGCCACGGAGACCGCCCCCGGGCCCGCGTCCTGAGCGCCGTCCGTCCGCGACGCTGGCGGCTTTGCGCGACCAATTGCGATGAAGCAAGTGACGGAACAATGCCCATCGCTAAGGTGTTCGCCGGCACGACGCGCCGCAAGGCGACCAATCGGCGTAAACGAATGCGAGCAATCCGTATCACCGCCGGACTGCGAGAGGCATCGTCTCGTCATGTCGCTTCAACGGAGCATCGCCATGCACGACACGAACCCGCCCCTCTGCCTCGCCCGCGCGCTGGCCCTGCTGCTCGCCATGAGCGCGCCCGCGGGCGCCGACCCGGGGGATTCCATGCCCGGCATGGTGTTGTTCCCCAATCCAAGCGGGTTCGCCGCGACGTACAGCACCACGGGGCACATCGACCTCACCGGACCGTTCTTCCAGAGCCTGGGAACCAACGGGCGCGCGTGCGTCACCTGCCATCAGCCGAGCCAGGGGTGGACCGTCACCCCTTCGCAGCTGCAGGCGCGGTTCGAGGCGACCGCCGGCACGGACCCGATATTCCGGCCCGTCGACGGCGCCAATTCGCCCAATGCCGACGTGTCGAGCGTCGACGCGCGGCGCGCGGCCTATAGCCAGCTCCTCACCAAGGCGGTCATCCGCGTCGGCATCGGCATTCCAGACAACGCCGAGTTCGACCTCGCCGCCGTCGACGATCCGTACGGCTATGCGAGCGCGCGCGAGCTCTCGCTCTTCCGGCGCGTGCTTCCGTCGACCAACCTCGGCTTCCTCAGCACCGTGATGTGGGACGGGCGCGAGACGCTGCGCGACGCCGCGTCGCAGGCGTGCGTGCTCGGCACCACCAACTGCTTCGCGGCGATCCACGTCGACCTGGCGCAACAGGCCAACGATGCCACCACGGGTCACGCGCAGGGACAGCCGCTGCAGGACGCGCAGAAGGATGCGATTGCCGCGTTCGAGAGCAGCCTCTACACCGCGCAGGTGATCGATTTCAAGGCGGGCGGGCTCGCCTCGCGTCACGCGTCGGGCGGCCCTCAGGCGCTCGCCGTGATGCCGTTCTATTTCGGCATGAACGACGCCGTGTCGGGCGACTATCGCACGGGCGGCCTGTTCAACCCGAACGTGTTCGGGCTGTACGACACGTGGGACAACTGGGAGAAGATCGGCATCCACCAGGGCGAAGATATCCGCATGCTCGCGGCACGCAACGCCATCGTGCGCGGGCAGACGCTGTTCAACTCCAAGCCGATCCGCATCACCGGCGTGGGAGGCCTGAACGACGACCTCAGCGTGCCGGTGCTGCAAGGCACGTGCAGCACGTGCCACGACACCCCGGGCGCGGGCAATCACTCGATCCCGGCACCGCTCAACATCGGCATCGCGGACGCGTCGCGCCGCACGCCGGACATGCCGCTGTACACGCTGCGCAACAAGGCGACCGGTGAGACCGTCCAGACGACGGATCCCGGGCGCGCGCTCGTCACCGGCAAGTGGAAGGACGTCGGCCGCTTCAAGGGACCGACCCTGCGCGCGCTCGCGACGCGCGCCCCCTACTTCCACGATGGAATGGCGGCCGACCTCGATGCCGTCGTCGACTTCTACAACGATCGCTTCGACATCGGCTTCACGCCGCAGGAAAAGGCCGACCTGGTCGCGTTCCTGAAGGCGCTGTGAGTTAGCGCCCCGGCCCGCGAGTGAGCGCGCTCGCCCGGCGAGGCGGCGCTCCTCGTCCCGGGCTTGAACGCGCACGGCAAATGTCCGATGCTGCGGACATGGCCGAATCCAGCAAGCACCGCGCGCAGACGCGCATCGCGCAGGGGCTCGGCGGCGTCGCGCAGCCCTACCGCGACATCGTACCGCCCATTCACGTCGCAACGACCTACGAGCGTGCCGTCGACGGCGCCTACCCCGGCGGCCGCATCTACGCGCGCTCCGACAACCCGACCTTCGACGCGCCCGAGGCGCTGATCGCGTCCCTCGAGGGCGCGGCGGCCGCGCTGCTGTTCGCCTCGGGCCAGGCTGCCGCCGCGGCGGTGTTCCAGGCACTGTCGTCCGGCGACGGCGTGCTCGTTCCGCGCCACATGTACTGGGGCCTGCGCAAGTGGTTCCTGGATTTCGCGCAATCGTGGCGGCTCGAAGTCCAGCTTTACGAGAACGCGTCGCTCGACGACCTCGCCGCGAAGGCGCGCGAGCGGCGGCCGAGATTGATCTGGCTCGAGACGCCGGCGAACCCGACGTGGGACGTCACCGACATCGCGGGCGCGGCAGCGATCGGGCGCGAGGTGGGCGCCATCGTGGCGGTCGACTCGACGGTCGCGACGCCGCTCCTCACGCGCCCCATCGAGCTCGGCGCGCACATCGTGATGCATTCGGCGACCAAGTATCTCAACGGCCATTCCGACGTCGTGGCGGGCGCGCTCGCCACCGCCGCCGACGACGAAGTGTGGCAGCGCATCCGTTACGCACGGAGCGCGGGCGGCGCGGTGCTCGGATCGTTCGAGGCGTGGCTGCTCGCGCGCGGCATGCGTACGCTGCACCTGCGCGTCTCGACGGCCTGCGACAACGCGCTGGCGATCGCCACGCGAATACAGGATCATCCGAAGCTGTCGCACGTGCTCTATCCGGGACTTCCCGCCCATCCCGGACACGCGGTGGCGAGGCGCCAGATGAACGGGCGCTATGGCGGCATGATGTCGGTGCGCGTGCGCGGCGGCGAAGAAGCGGCGCGGGCGTTCACCGGGAAGCTGCGTGTGTTCCGACGCGCGACGTCGCTCGGCTCGGTCGAGAGCCTGGCGGAGCATCGCGCGAGCGTCGAAGGCGCTGGCACGATGTGCCCGGTCGACCTGGTTCGCCTGTCGATCGGCATCGAGGACGCCGAGGACCTGATCGCGGACATCGGGCAGGCGCTCGACTGAACGGCCAGGATGGTTACGTGTCGCGCTTGCGCCGCAGCAGCACGTGCGTCGCGCGCTCGCCGGTGACCGACTTCGCGCATTCGTAGCCCAGCGCGCGAAGGTCGATGCCGTTGAAGAGATGCTCGCCGGACCCGAGCAGCACCGGGCGCAGCGCGAGATGCAGCTCGTCGACCAGGCGCGCCCCGAGGAATTGACGGATGGTCGACACGCCGCCGCCGAGGCGCACGTCGCGTCCGCCGGCGGCCGCGCGCGCCTGCTCGAGCGCCGCGTGGATGCCGCCGGTGACGAAGTGAAACACCGTGCCGCCCTTCATCGGTATCGGATCGCGTGCGTAGTGCGTCAGGACGAACACGGGCACGTGATACGGCGGCTCGTCGCCCCACCAGCCCTTCCAGCTCTCGTCCGGCCACGGGCCGCGCACCGGGCCGAACATGTTGCGCCCGAGGATCCACGCACCGATGTTGTCGAAGCCCTGCTCCGCCATGCCGTTGTCGATGCCCGTCTCGCCGTTGTCCATGCCGTGCATGCGTCGCCACACGCGCGTCTGGAAGAACCATTCCATCAGCTCGGTGCCGCGCTCGCCGATCGGGTTCTCGAGGCTTTGATGCGCCCCTGCGGCGAAGCCGTCGATGGACACGCCAAAGCTTTGCACGCGCAGTCTCGACACGTTGCTCCTCTCGATGGCCACGATTCGCTCAGCGCGCTCGCCGGGCATAGCTGACCGTCAAGGCCTCCCATACGTGGCCGTCCGGCTCGTTCCAGTAGACGATGCGCCCGCCGTGCGCGGTGCCGACGCGCATGTCCGTTTCGCCGCACGGGGAGCTGCGATATGCGATGCCGCGCGCTTGCAGCCGGGCGAGGATCTGGTCGAATAGCGCCTCGCCGACGCGGAAGCAGTAGTGTTGAACGGGGAACGGGCCTTCGGCCTGGTCGAAGTCGAGCGTCAGAGAATCGCTCACGTAAACGGGGCAGAACGGCCCGATGCCCTTCTCGGACCACGGCACGCCGAGCAGGCTCGCCAGCAGCTCGGCGGCCGCGCGCCGGTCGCGCGATGGCACCGTCAGATGGTCGAGCTCTGCGCAGAGGGGTGCGGGTTCGCTCACCGTGCGCATCATACGCCGCGAAAAGCCGCCATTGACTCGACTGCGCGCGTCGTAAACAATCGCGCGGACGCTTAAGGCAGAGTCCTCCATGTCCCTCGAGACGCCGGCGGCGCGCCGCGACCGGTCCTTCCATCTGCACCCGGCGACGAACCTGCGTGCCGTGCGCAACGACGGCCCGCTGGTCATCACTCGCGGCGAAGGCGTCTACGTCTACGACGACGAGGGCCGCCGCTATCTCGAAGGCATGGCGGGCCTGTGGTGCGCCTCGCTCGGCTTCTCCGAGCGCCGGCTCGCCGACGCGGCGCATCGCCAGATGCTCGAGCTGCCGTTCTACCACAGCTTCGGCGGCAAGGTTCCGGCGATCAGCACCGAGCTTGCGGAGCGACTGATCGGCATTGCGCCCGCGGGCATGGGCAAGGTGCTGTTCGCCAACTCGGGCTCGGAAGCGAACGACACCGCGATCAAGCTCGCGTGGTACGTCAACAACGCGCTCGGGCGCGCGCGGAAGAAGAAGATCGTTTCGCGAAAGCGCGGCTATCACGGCGTGACGGTCGCCACGGCCAGCCTGACGGGGCTCGCATTCGCGCAGGACGACTTCGACCTGCCGATCGCGCGCATCGTGCACGCGGAATGTCCGTACCACTATCGCGAGGCGAAGGCCGGCGAATCCGAGGAAGCGTACGCCGAGCGGCTCGCCGCGGAGCTCGAGGCGCTCATCGCGCGCGAGGGCCCGGACACCGTCGCGGCGTTCATCGCCGAACCGGTGATGGGCGCCGGCGGCGTGATCGTGCCGCCCGCCACGTACTTCGACCGGATCCAGCCGATCCTGCGCAAGCACGACATCCTGTTCATCGCCGACGAGGTCATCTGCGGCTTCGGGCGCACGGGCAACATGTTCGGCTCGCAGACCTTCGATCTTTCACCCGACATCGTGACGGTGGCGAAAGCGCTCTCGGCAGGGTATCTGCCGATCTCGGGTACGCTCGTGAGCGACCGTCTTTACGAGATACTGCTCGCGCAAAGCGACAAGCTCGGCATCTTCGGCCACGGCTACACGTATTCGTCGCATCCGGTGCCCGCCGCGGTCGCGCTGGAGACGCTGCGCATCTACGAGGAGCGCGACATCGTCGCCGCGGTACGCCGCGTGGCGCCGCACCTGCAGGGCGGCATCCGGAGCTTCGCCGACCATCCGCTGGTCGGCGACGCGCGCGGCATCGGCCTGATCGGCGCGCTGGAGCTCGTGCGCGACAAGGCAACGAAGGAGCGATTCGATCCCAAGGCCGGCGTCGCCGCCCATCTCGTGCGGCGCGCCCAGCACCACGGCGCGATCCTGCGCAACATGCCGGGCGACGTCGTCGCGTTCAGCCCGCCGCTGATCATCACCGAATCGGAGATCGGCGAGATGCTGGCGTGCTTCGGCAAGGCGCTCGACGACACGTGGGCGATGGTGAGGGAGAAGGGCCTGGCGTGAGCCACGCAGCGCCCGGCTCCGCCGCCCCCAGCGCGGGCAGCGCAGCGGCGAAGCCGCAAGCGCGGGAGGATCACACGAACGAGCGCGACACGATCGTCCGCTTCGTCGGCATCGGCAAGACCTACGACGGTGTCGCGCGCATCATCGAAGACCTGGATCTCGACATCCGGCGCGGCGAGTTCCTCACGCTGCTGGGCCCGTCGGGCTCGGGCAAGACGACCACGCTGATGCTGCTCGCCGGATTCGAAACGCCGACCGCGGGGGAGATCCTGCTCGACGGCAAGCCGCTGTCGCGCGTGCCGCCGCATCAGCGCGACATCGGCATGGTGTTCCAGAACTACGCGCTGTTCCCGCACATGAGCGTCGCGGAGAACATCGCGTTCCCCCTGTCGGTGCGCGGCCTGCCTGCCGAGGAGCGCGCACGCCGCGTCGAGCGCGCGCTCGACATGGTGCAGCTCGCGGGCTTCGGCGGGCGGCGGCCCGCCGAGCTCTCGGGCGGGCAACAGCAGCGCGTCGCGGTCGCGCGCGCGCTGGTGTTCGAGCCCAAGCTGATCCTCATGGACGAGCCGCTCGGCGCGCTCGACAAGTACCTGCGCGAGCAGATGCAGCTCGAGATCCGGCGCCTGCACCAGCGCCTCGGCGTGACGATGGTCTACGTCACGCACGACCAGGCCGAGGCGCTCACGATGTCGGACCGCATCGCCGTGTTCCATCGCGGGCGAATCGAGCAGGTCGACACGCCCGAGCGGGTGTACGAGCATCCGCGCAATGCATTCGTCGCGCGGTTCATCGGCGAGAACAACCGCCTCGCCGGCAAGCTGCAAGGCGTGGCCGACGGCCGCTGCACGGTTCACGTGGCGATCACCGACGCGTGCATCGACGGCACGCTGGTCGAGCCGGTGAGCCCGGGCGGCTCGGTCACCGTGTCGCTGCGCCCCGAGCGGGTGCAAATCCGCGCCGCGGGGCATACAATCGACGCGCTTTCCCGCTGCCGTCTCGCCGGCGCGCTGCGCGAAGTGATCTACCTGGGCGACCACGTGCGCGCGCGCGTCGCGATCGGCCGCCTCGAGGACTTCATGGTCAAGCGTCCGATCTCGGAGGCGCACCTTCTGCCCGGCATCGGCTCGCCCGTCGAAGTATTCTGGACACCCGAGCATTGTCGTGCGTTTGCGGAGGAAAGATGAACACCTTGCCTGAACGCTGGATCCCGACCTTAGCAATCGCCGCAGCCGCGATGGCGCTGTCCGCAGGCGTCGCGGCGCGCGACCTTTCCGTCGTATCGTGGGGCGGCGCGTACCAGGACGCGCAGCGCGAGGTCTACTTCAAGCCGTTCATGGAGAAGACCAAGATCCACATGACCGAGGAGAACTGGGACGGCGGCGTGGGAACGCTGCGCGCCAAGGTGCAGGGCGGCAACAACAACTGGGACGTCGTCCAGGTCGAGTCCGAGGAGCTGCTCATCGGCTGCGAGGAAGGCCTCTACGAGAAGATGGACTGGCAGAAGCTCGGCGGCAAGGACAAGTACATGCCCGACGCCGTGAACGACTGCGGCGTGGGCGCCATCGTCTACAGCTTCGTCCTCGGCTACGACGGCGACAAGATCAAGGGCGACGCGCCGAAGTCGTGGGCGGATTTCTGGAACGTGCAGAAGTGGCCGGGCAAGCGTGCGCTGCGCAAAGGTCCCAAGACCACGCTCGAGATCGCGCTGATGGCCGACGGCGTCGCGCCCAAGGACGTCTACAGGACGCTCGCGACCGACGCCGGCGTCGAGCGTGCCTTCCGCAAGCTCGACCAGCTCAAGGCCAACCTCGTGTGGTGGGAAAAGGGATCGCAGCCGCCGCAGCTCCTCGCCTCGGGCGAAGTGACGATGACCGATGCGTACAACGGCCGTCTCGCCGCAGCCAACGACAAGGACAGGAAGAACTTCAAGATCGTGTGGAACGAGAATCTCTACACCATCGACTCGTGGGTCATCATGAAGGGCTCGCCCAACAAGGCGCAGGCCGAGTCGTTCCTGATGTTCGTCAACGATCCGCAGAACCAGAAGAACCTGCCGCCGAAGATCCCGTACGGCACCACGACCAAGGCGTCCATCGCGCTGGTCGACAAGAACGTGCTGCCGAACCTCGCGACCGCCCCGCAGAACATGGCGAGCGCGCTGCCGATCGACGACAAGTTCTGGCTCGAGAACCTCGACAAGCTGAACCAGCGCTTCAACGCCTGGGTCGCGAAGTAGACCGCGCGCCTCGCCGGAAGCGGAGCGATGCAACGCGCGGGCGCGGCATCGCTCCACGCGGCGCTCGCCGGCGCCGGCGGCCACGGCGTCGATCTCGTCCGTGCGCTTCGTCGCAGCCGCCGGCGCGAGCAATGGCGCGCGGCTGCGCTGGTGCTGCCGCTGTTCGTGTTCCTGGCCGCGTGCTTCGTCGTGCCGATCGGCATGATGCTGTCTCACGCGATCGTCGACCCCGACATCGGGCGCATCTTTCCGAACGTCACGACCGAATTGCGCCACTGGGACGGCCGCGACCTGCCGCCCGAGGCCGCCTGCGCCGCGCTCGTGCGCGACATTCGCGCCGCACGTGAAGCCGGCACGCTGGCCAGCGCCGCGACGCGCCTCAACTACGACGTGCCCGGCTTTCGGACGCTGCTTTTCGCGACCGCACGGCGGCTGCCGGCCGAGCCGACGGCCTCCGCGCACGATGCGCTGATCGCGATCGACCCCAAATGGGGCGAGCGCGAGACGTGGGCCGCGTTGCGCCGCGCCGGCGGGCCGGTCACGGATTTCTATCTCCTCGGCGCACTGGATCTTCGCCGCGACGCCGGCAACGCGATCACCGGCGCACCGCCCGAGCAGCGCGTGTTTCGCGACGTGCTCGGGCGCACGCTGTGGATCTCGGCGGTCGTCACGATGGCCTGCCTGCTGCTCGGCTATCCGGTCGCATATGTCATCGCCTCGCAACCGCCCGGCCGCGCCAACACCCTGCTGTTCCTCGTGCTGCTGCCGTTCTGGACCTCGCTGCTCGTGCGCACGGCGGCGTGGGTGGTCCTGCTGCAGAGGGAAGGCGTGCTGAACAGCCTCCTGCTCTCGCTCGGCCTCGTGCACGAGCCGCTCAAGATGATCTTCAACCGCTTCGCGGTGTACGTCGCGATGGTGCACGTGCTGCTGCCGTTCATGGTGCTGCCGCTGTACAGCGTCATGCGGAGCATTCCGCCGACCTACGCGCGCGCCGCCGCGTCGCTCGGCGCGCGTCCCTTCACCGCGTTTCGGCGCGTGTACCTGCCCATGACGCTCGCGGGCGTGGGCGCCGGCTGCCTCATGGTCTTCATCCAGGCGCTCGGCTACTACATCACGCCGGCGCTGGTCGGCGGCGGCGACGACCAGATGATCAGCTACTTCATCGCCTTCTATGCGAGCAAGACGGTGAACTGGGGCATGGCTGCGGCGCTGTCGATCATGCTGCTCGCCGCGACGCTGCTGCTCTACGCCGTATACAACCGCCTGATCGGCATCGAGCGCATGCGCGTGGGATGACCGTGATGCATTCCGGCGTATTCACGGTCGGCGAGCGCGTCACCCGCGCGGCGCTGGCCGTGCTCACCACGGCGGTGCTGATCTTCCTGATCGCGCCGATCGTGACGATCGTGCCGCTGTCGTTCTCGTCCGGCGCGTTCTTCACGTACCCGCTGCCGGGGCTCAGCCTGCGGTGGTACGAGGACTTCTTCACCTCCTCGTTCTGGTTGCCCGCGCTCGAGAACAGCCTGATCGTGGGAACGTCGGCAACGGTGCTCGCCACCGCGCTCGGCACGCTCGCCTCGCTCGGCCTGTGGCGCGCGCGCTTTCCCGCGCAAGGCCTCGTGCTCGCGATCCTGATCTCGCCGCTGGTCGTGCCGGTGATCATCGTGGCCGTCGGCCTGTACTTCGCGTTCGCCCCGCTCGGCCTCACCGACGGCTACGCCGGCCTCATCCTCGCGCACACCGCGCTCGGCGTGCCGTTCGTCGTGATCACGGTCCTCGCCACGCTGTCCGGCTTCGATCGCACGCTCATCCGCGCGGCCGGAAGCCTCGGCGCTTCGCCGCTCACGACGTTTCGACGCGTCACGCTGCCGCTCATCCTGCCGGGCGTTGCATCGGGTGCGGTGTTCGCGTTCGCGGCGTCGTTCGACGAGGTCGTCGTTGCGCTGCTGCTCACCGGGCCCGGTCAGCGCACGCTGCCGCGGCAGATGTTCGCGGGCATCAACGACTACATCAGCCTGACCATCGCCGCCGCCGCCACGCTGCTGATCGCCATCTCGCTGTTGCTCATGATCGTGGTGAGCTGGCTGCATCGGCGCAGTGCGCGCATGCGGCAGGCGTGATCCCGGTCACGCGCCGTAGACGCGCTCGCGCTCGGCATCCGACAGCACCCGCACCGGCCGTATCGGCGTGCGACTTGCGTGCACGAAGAAGGGGTTGTTCCGGTAGGCCCCGCTCATGCGCGCCCCGGCAGCGGCCGCCATCAGCTTCAGCACCGCCACGGAGCTCGCGAGGGGCGTCGATCGCACGTGCTTGCGGGCCGACTTCGTATTGACGACGATGCGCTTGCGCCCCAGAGCGCGGTCGATCGCGGGCGCGCCGCCTTCCACGCAGCAGTGGACGACGCCGACGTAGGGAATTTTCGGATTCCGCGGCGTGTTTCCGATCGGCGTGTCGCAACAGCTCGCGTACCAGCGCAACAGCCCGCGCTCGCTCAGCGACATGCAGGCGATCGAATCGACCCCGCGGGTGAATCGCACGTGCATCGGCAACGACGCGACGACTTCCGTGCCGCCGTCACGATCGACGATGCCGGGCGAGCCCAGGAAGCGCGCATACGCCTGGCAATCCCTGCAATAGCAGACGGCACGCGTAGCGCTCGCCGAGCGCACGAGCTGCCCTTGAACGGCGCCGCAAGCACATCGAAGCGGAAGGTTCATCTCGGGCGTCGAGCGTGCACGGCCATTCGCGGAAGCGGCATTTCACGTGCGCGCGCGCCGGGAGTCAATGGCCCGCGTCACGGGGTCGGGCCGCTTCGCGCACGCTCTGCCGGCCGTCGACGCTTGCGTCAGCCCCGTCGTTTGTCGTCTACAATACGAGCCACCCGCCCGTTGCCCGAAAGTGCCGCATGCGACTGGCCGACTTGCTGAGAACCGTGCTCGCACGCGACGGCCCGATGCGCCGCCACGCCGGGCTCATGTCGGCCCAGGAGGCGTTCAACCAGCGGCTGCGCGTCAGCCGGTTCCTGCTCGCGAGCACGTTCTCGATCCTCTACGTCGTCGTACTGGCGATCTACTACACGCAGGACAAGGTCGATCGCGACACGCTCGCGGAGGCATCCGCGATCGTGGTCGTCGCGATCCTGCTCTTCTTCGCGCTCTTTCGGCTGCGCCTCAACCTGCGGTTCCCCGACCCGAGCCTGACGGCGCCCCAGGTCATGGCCGCCGTCTGCACGATGCTGTTCGTGGTCTATCGCGCGCCCGAGACGCGGGGCGTGTTCGCGGCGTTCTTCTTCGTCGCGCTCGTGTTCGGCATGCTGCGCGCGCGCGCCCGGGAGCTCGCCATTCTCGGCGCCGTGTCGCTCGCCGGCTTCGCGTTGGTATCGTGGCTGCGCTATGCCGTGACCCGCGACGCCGAGATGCTGCGCCTCGACATGCTGCAGCTCGGCGTGACGGCGCTCACGTTTCCCTGGCTCGTGTTCATCGGCAGCCGCGTCAGGCAGCTCAAGGACGCCGATCGCCGCAAGGACGATTTCCTCGCGACGCTCGCCCACGAGCTGCGCAACCCGCTCGCCCCGATCCGCACCGGCGTCCAGATCCTGCGCATGACCGTCTCGGAGCCACGCGCGCAAACGACGATCCTGCCGATGATCGAGCGGCAGCTCCAGCACCTGACACGGCTGCTCGACGATCTTCTCGACGTCAACCGCATCACGCGCGGCAAGATCGCGTTGCACGTGGAGCGCGCAGACCTCAGGGACGCCGTTCATGCGGCGGTGGAGGCGAGCCGCGGCGAGATCGATCAGATGCGCCACAACTTCGTGGTGTCGCTGCCCGACGAGCCCGTGTGGGTCGACGCCGACCCGGTACGACTTGCGCAGATCGTCTCCAACCTGCTCAACAACGCAGCCCGATACACGCCTGCGGGCGGGCGCATCGCGCTGAAGGTCGAGCGGCACGACGACTCGGTCGATGTGTCGGTCGTGGACAGCGGCATCGGCATTCCGCGCGAGCGGCTCGACAGCGTCTTCGAGATGTTCACGCAGATCGGCGCAGCGGCGCCGCACACGGCAGCGGGCCTCGGGATCGGGCTGTCATTGGTGAAGGGGCTCGTGGCGTTGCACGGCGGGACCGTCGAGGCGCGCAGCGAAGGACCGGGGCGCGGCAGCGAATTTCGCGTGCGTCTTCCGGTGAAGGATGCCGGTCCGCGCGAGACGGAGACCCGCGCGCATCAGCACACGAGGAGCGGGCCTCTCAGGGTGCTCGTGGTCGACGACAATCGCGATGCCGCCTCCAGCCTTTCCGCCGTGGTCGAGTTGATGGGCCACGAGGTGCGGATCGGCTACGACGGCCAGCGGGCGATCGAGATCGCCGAGGAATTCCGCCCGGATGTCGTGCTGCTCGACCTCGGCATGCCCGGCATCGACGGCTACGAAACGTGCCGGCGGATCCGCCGGCACGCGTGGGGCAACGAGGTGAGGCTCGTGGCGGTGACCGGCTGGGGCCAGGACGAGGACCGGCGCAAGTCCGCCGCCGCGGGTTTCGACGAGCATCTCGTCAAGCCCGTGAAACCCGAAGCGCTGGAGGCTTTGCTGGGCGACCTTCGCTCGCCGGCTTGATCGAGGTACGCCCCGGCAGGCCGCGCTTTAAGAACAATTCAACCGTTTCTTCAAGACCTGAAGCAGCTTGCGGGGCAACCTTTGCGGCGTTCCGGCAGTGCGAGTCCTCGGAGCCGAAAGGTAGGGTGCAATGGCAGCGAGCAGGCACGACGCGAGAAGAAGACGCATGCTTCAGGATTGCCGAGGCGACGATGTGCCGTCCGGCGCGGTCGCCCGCTACGCCGCGTGTGTCGTGGCGCTGCTCGTCGCGGTCGCTTGTTTCGAGACGGACGCCGATACGCCGTCCGAGGCTGCCACGACATCCCGATGGCCGAGGCTGAGCGCGCGCATCGACGGGTACGAGAGGTGGCTGTTCGAGAAGCGACGCCAGCGGTTCAACGGCTTCGCAGGCCCATCCGCGGTGGCATCGCACCAACCGTAGGTCAGTTCCCGGACCTCAAATACGGCAGGCCCGACTTCTTGACGTAGAGCGTGCACCCCCGCGACGTGCGCGGACGATGCCGCGCGCCTGCCGGAAAGCGCAACCACCACCCCGCCGCGTACGCGCCCTCTTCGTCGGCGAACTCGCCCTCGAGCACGAACAGCTCCGCGCCGTGCTCGTATGCCGTCTCGCCAAGCTCCACCCGCTCATGCCAACGCTCGAGCAGCACGCGGTCGGAAAAGCCGGGCTGCTCGTAGAGCTCCTTTCGCGACACGCCCGGGATCTCGCCCGGCTCCCACGGCAAGGCGTGCGTGTTCACGACGACGTGGCGGCGCTCCGCTCCGGGGAACTGCCTCAGCTTGACGAAAAGCATGCAGCCGCCCACGGAGAACGGGCTGTGGCGAAACCCTTCCGGATTGAGCAGGAACGTGCCGGCGGGCCAGTCTCCGTGCTCGTCCGAGAACACGCCATCGAGGACGAGAATCTCCTCGCCCTCGGGATGGTCGTGCGCCGGAAACGTCGAGCGCGCCTCGTAACGGACCACGGAGGTGACCTGTCCCGACTCCGCGGGACCGACGAGGTGGACGCGCTTGCGCCAGACCGCGCCGCTCGGGCTCTGGGTCCACGGCATTCGCGTCGTATCCAGCGCGACGCGAACGGAAAGATCGCCGTTGATCTGCTCGGTCATCGTGCCTGCGACTGCGCCCTTTTGCAGCGGTCGCGAAGCGGCCCTGCACATGTTACGCCCTCGCGCACGCCCGCGTTTGCGCGTATCGTCGTGGGGCGAGACGCCCTGCGACTTCATGCGCGTGAAGGAGGACAGCCGTGATCAAGGTCAGCGTGATGTATCCGAACCGGCCCGGTGCGCGATTCGACCACGAATACTATCGCGACAAGCACATGCCGCTGGTCAAGGCGCGCATGGGCGACCATTGCAAGTACTACACCGTCGACAAGGGCCTGTCGGGTGCGGGCCCGGGCACGGAGGCGACCTACGTCGGAATGTGTCACCTGTTCTGCGATTCGGTGGCCGCATTCGAGACCGGATTCGGCCCGCATGCCGAAGAGATCATGGCGGACATACCGAAGTACACGGATCTTTCGCCGGTGATCCAGATCAGCGAGGTCGTCGTCGGCTGAGGGCCTGCGCGGCATTCGGCTGGCGCGCCTTGGGGCGACGCTCGTCGACGCGCTCGCGCGAGCGGGGCGTGCCATCGGTCGACGGCCTGATGACCCGGCACGGATTGCCGGCCGCGAAGGCACCGTCGGGAATGTCGCGCGTGACGACGCTGCCGGCTCCGATGGCCGCCCGCGACCCGATCCGCACGCCGGCGAGGATCAACGCGCCGCCACCGACCCAGACATCCGAGCCGATCTCGATCGGCTTGCCGAATTCGTGCTTGCGTCGCAGGCGATGGTCGAGCGGATGCAGCGGCGTGAGAATCTGCACGCCGGGGCCGAACAGCGTGTAGTCGCCGATGCGCACTTCGCACACGTCCAGCACCACGCAGTTGAAGTTGAAGAAGACGCGTGCGCCAAGGCGGATGTTGCTGCCGTAGTCGCAGTAGAACGGCGGTTGTATCCACGCCGTATCGGCACCGGCGCCCAGGAGATCCGCGAGAAGCCGGCGCCGCTCGGCATTTTGCGATTCGCGCGTGCTGTTGAGCGCGAGGCAGAGGTCGCGTGCGCGCTCGCGTGCCCGCACCAGCTCCGCGTCGAGCGGATCGTAGGGGTCGCCGGCGAGCATCCTGTCGCGCTCGGTCTTCATGGCGCGCGGCGGTCGCCGGGGCTCGCACGATTGCGCGACGTGCCGCGCAGCAAGGCTCGCGCCAGAGTCACCGGGTGGGTGAGGACCAGTACCGCGCGGCCGATCCCTCCGGAGGGATCGTGGAACAATCCGAGCTGCCGGAGCACCGCCGTGCGGTCATAGTAGATGCGTTCGGCGGCGATCCTGTCGTCGCTGTCGAACGTGAAGATCCCGCAAAGCGGGAACTGCAGCCGCCGCCCGGTGGCAGGCAATCCGCGCCACGTGCCGAGATGGGTCCCGCGAATCACCACCTCGACGACGACGCTCGCGGCCGCCACGTGCTGGCGCTCGACGTCGATCGCCAGGTCGGGCAGCGCATCGACGAGCTCGCTGTAGTACGTGCGCACCGCGTCGCGCCCGCGTCGACGATCCTGCCACGGCTCGTCGTCGTAGCGCGCGTCGTTGCCGAAGGTCGCCATCACGCCGTCCAGGTCGTGCAGATTCTCGCGACGGATATGCTCGTCCACGAGCGCCGCACGCGCTTGCTCGCCGCTATCGGGTCTTGGCATACACGCACGTATTGCGCAGCGTGCCGTCCGGCGCGATCCGTTCGTTGCGAAGGATCGGGTCTGCGCTGCTCGCGGTGGTCATGAGCGGTTCGGATGCGGGGCGCTCAAGTGCGCTTCGACTTCCTCGGCGAGCGGACCGGGCGGGCGGCACGCTGCGACGACGTGTTCAGTTCCACGGCCGCCCGAACGAGCGCCTTCAACGCCTTCTCGTCGATCTTGTCGCCCTCGTGCACGTCGATGGCGCGCCGCGTGCTGCCCTCGAGGCTCGAGTTGAAGAGGCCCGCAGGGTCCTCCAACGAAGCGCCCCTGGCGAATGTCATCTTCACGACGTTGTGGTACGTCTCACCGGTGCAGAGGATCCCCGCGTGCGACCACACCGGCACCCCTCTCCATTTCCATTCCTCGACCACTTCAGGGTCGGCCTGCCTGATGAGGTTGCGGATGCGCGCGAGCGTCTCGCCGCGCCAATCGCCCAGCTCCCTGATTCTCGCATCGATCAGGTCGGCGGCAGAAGTCGCCGCCGCTGCCTCGTTCGAGCCGCTCTTTGCCTTGTTCACGGTCGTCGCGTTCATCCTCGTACCTCGCTCGCTCGTCGAAATGGCGCCGATCGGCCGCGCCACGGTCGTCACCGCGTTGGACGCCGCTTGGAGCCGGACTGCGCCTTGCCGACCGCCGGTCCCAGCGCTTCGAGCGCTTCCTGTTCGGCGAGTTGCGCCGATTGCTCGTGCACCTCGGGCGGAACCCATCGCGGAAACGCCAGCTCGCGCGTGGTGTGGCGGCCGTTCGGACCGTGCTCCTCGCGCACCCGGGCCAACTGCCGGGCTTCGAAGCGACCGGCAACGCGCACGAGCGCTGGCCACAAGCGACGATGGACCAGCGTAATCTTGCCTCCGATGAGACGGCAAACGAGCACCTCGTCGGACGCGCAGACCTGCGCGAGAACGTTGTAGATGGAGCTGCCTCTCGGATGGCCCCACCAGTTTCCGGTGATCGGCTCGCCGAGAATCGCCTCGATCACGCGGGGCACTTCGCCTTTCGCGGAAGCCAGCACGACGCCCTGCTCGCGAACGAATCGCAAGGCCGCCGCCGCGTCGAGTAGCTCGCTCATGACCAGGGAAAATGCACCGGTTATACAGCGACCACGCGCACGTGTGCAAATGGCAATCCACGCGCCATGACGGATACGAGCGCTCCCAACGCGTATGAGGCGCTGCGTCTTCGGCGCGACGCGGGAACGCTGACATGGCGCGGCCCGGCGCTGATGCTGTTCGCCCGAAGCGCCTGCGCGATCGGAGCGCAGGCGATTTTCGCGGCGGGCTTCGCGCTTCGCGGGTCGGCGACTCCATGGCGCGACGCCGCGCCCTGGTTGCCCGTGTACGGCACGTTGATCGATGCCGGGTGCCTGCTGCTGCTGTGGCGCCTTGCACGCCGCGAGCGCATTCGCCTGATCGACCTCGTGGGCGTCGAGCGCCGCCGTCTCCTTCGCGACGTTGTGCTCGGTTTCGTGCTCGTTCCGTTCAGCCTGGCATTCATCCTCGCCGGCATCTACGCGACCGGCTGGCTCGTGTACGGGACGCTCACACCGCCGTATCTCTACGGCGCGCTGCCCTTGCCGGCGGCCCTCTACGGAACGCTGGTGTGGCCGTTCATCTGGGGTCTCACGGAGCAGATGACGTACAACGGCTATCTGGTGCCGCGCTTCCAGGTTCTGTGCGGCAGGACGAGCCTTGCCGTCGCGATCGTGGCCTTCGCCTGGTCGTTGCAGCACGTGTTCATGCCGTTGACCTTCGATGCGAGGTTCATGGCCTTTCGCCTGCTGTCGCCCGTGCCGCACACGGTGTTCGCCACGCTCGTGTACCTTCGATGGCGTCGTCTTCTGCCGCTGGCGATCGCGCACGCCGTGCTCGATGGCGCCGGTGTGGTGATTGGTGTGCTGTTGCCCGCGGTACGCGGAGCCGGCTGATGCATCATGGCCGGTCGCGCCGGGCGGCGGGTCCGTGTCCGCTGCCGGCACAACGCACGCTCGGCCCGTCACTCGGCGAAGAGAGCGGCGAGCAACAATCCGATCACGAGCAGCGCGGTGGACCAGGTGAAGCACCGCACGGTCATCCGAAACTCCTTCGGATGGTCGTCTTCGAGCCGCAGCGCTCGAACCAGCGCGACGATCTGCAACAGTGCCGCGCCGACCAAGGCGACGGTCGCGACGATCGCGTGCGGCGTCCACTCGCCCGGGGCCTCCAGGCTCCAGTACCGCAGAAAGGTCAGCGAGAAGCCCAGGAGCACCGAGATGGCGGTGATGAGTCCCTGGCGATAGCCCTGGGGGACGGAGCGATGTTGCGGCTCGCTCTCGCCATCGGGCGTCTGCGTCATTGCGTTCGCCAGGTCGGTTCGGTGAGGCCGGCTATGCCGGCACTTTCGGGCTCTCCAGCGACGCCACGAGCGCGATGTAGCGCCGCATGGCATCGTCCCGGTTGAGCCCCTTCACACGGGACCACGCATCGTATTTGGCGCGGCCGACCACGTCGAGCGGCCCCGGTCGCTTCGAATGGGCGTCCCCTTCGCTGCTTTGCTTGTAGAGCGCGTAGAGGTCGAGCAGCGTCGATTCCGGCGGCGTTACCGCGAGCAGGCGCGACCGCGTCACGGCGTCCTCGAACTGGCTGTCGAGCGTGGGCGCCGCGCTCGATGCTTCGCCGGGCGCGCCCCAGAATGCATCCTCGAGCGACACGTCGTCCGCGAACCAGCGAACTTCGTGGACCTTCCCGGCGCGCATGGCGACCAGCAGCGCGCCTTGCGATTGCAGCACCTCGTCACCGCGCCGGGCCACCCAGGTTGCGGGGACCAACGCCGTGCCGCGATTGAACACCGGCGTTCCGAACGCGGTGAAACGGGTTTCGTCGCTCCTGCTCCCCGCCTCGTTCGCGAAGGCTCGAACCGCCTTCGCGCCGCGATGAATGCCGGAGATCCGGTTGCTTCCGGGCTGATACCACGCGATCTCCGGTATCCCGATCGTGGGCAGATCACGCAATAGTCCGCCTTCCAGCAGGGCGCGCGCATTGCCGGCGAGCGCCGCGAGCGCAGCCGCCGACATCCGGGGATCGTCGCTCAGCTGGCCCGCTTCGACCCAGGGCACTCCCAGGAACTCGAGCACGTTGCGCGCGACGAGCTCGCGGTCGTTGTCGACGCAAACCATGTGGTAGCTGTTCTCCAGGACGATCATGCGCGCGCGATCGCCCCCGATACCGCTCACGAGAAAATCGGCCGACCGCAGGCTCGTGAGCTCGTCCTGCCGCGCGTGAACGACGAGCGTCTGGCATCTGATTCGCTTGAGGCCGCTCATCACGAAGGCGCGCAGCCGGTCAACCTGGCGCAGGCACGCAAGCGGCACCCAGCCGTAATGGAAGTTCTCGCCGCGCTCGAACTTTCCCTTGACGATCGCGCGCAGTTGCTCGTTCTTGATCCCGAACGGCTCTTCCTCCTCGACTCGCATCATGCGCAGCCACGGGATCCGGTAGAGAAGCCCGCGAAGCACCCGATACCACGGCGTCGCCCAGCCGTCGATGAACACGGGCGGCGCCAATGCGATCAGTCGACCCTTGTCGTGGCGCTCCTGCTTGGCGACCTCGGTGGCGAGCAGCGCGCCCATGCACATTCCCATGAGGTGCAGCGTCTGGTAGCGGCCCGCGAGGTCGGCATACATCCGGCGGCAGGCCGTGAGCCAATCCTCGGCCTTGACGTCGACCAGATCCTCGGGCGTCGTCCCGTGTCCCGGCAACGTCAATGAATGCGTGTCGAAGCCCGCGAGCTTGAGCCGCTTGTGCATCGAGCCCATGTCGTACTGGGTGCCGCCCAGCCCGTGAATGAGAAACACAGCCTGCTCGGCATCGTCCGGCTTGTCCTCTTCGGTCATCACGCGGCTCGCGGCTCGGCGGACTCGCCGGCTGCCTGCGCGGGACGCAGAAAGCCGACGACACGGTGAACGCTGTCGTCGAAGTCGACGATCGCGTTGGCGTCGCCTTCCACGGGCACATCCTCCCCTGCGGCGGAGCGCAGGCGGTGCGTCAACGGTGAATGCCTGAGCGTGCCACGGGCCAGCGCGATGAAGGCGTCATGCACGCGTTGCCGATCCCCGGCGTGCACGTGCTCGAGGTAACCGGCGAGTGTCGACGGATTCTGCCCGGCGAACCCGAGTCGATCCGTATCGCCGGTCCAGTACAGCCTGCCCGACGCAGGATCGAGCTCGTAGAGCGCCTGGCCGCTCGCTACGATCGCGGCTTCGTAGCGTGTCTTCCAGTCCGCGGCTTCGCGCAATGCCACCTGCTTGCTTGCCGTCAGCGCGGATACCAGGAGGCTCATGAGCGCCGCCGCGGCGACGTAGCCCTGCACCTCCAGCACCGCCTCGCCCAGGAAACCCTCGACACCCGCGAACGGGCCCTGGGCGCGAACCGTGTAGACGACCGCGATCGCGGCGAGCACGAATGTCGAAAGCGTTGCGCCGCGCGGGCCCCAGACCAGCGCGCCGAGCACGAGGAACACGAAGGGCAGATAGGTGATCGAGTAGCCGACACTGCCCGAAAAGCGCGTCGCCGTCTCGCCGTGAAATACGAAGATGGTCGCCAGGACGACGAGCACGAACAGCGGAGCGCCCCAGGCGAAGTCCATCATCGTCGCGCCGCCCGATCGCTTGGGCCGGAAATCGGCCCACGTGAGCATCAGCGGCGTGACGATCAATGTACCCACGCTGCCCGAGACGATCCACAGGCGCCACGCAAGCAGCGGGCTCGGCTCACCGAGCGGCGGATACACGGCCAGGTTGACGAGCCAGCTCGCTGTCGCACCGCCCAAGGCGCCTGCGACGACGAACACGAGCACGTTGCGCACGCTGTCGAGCCGGACGCTCTCGCCGAGCAAGCGCTTTAGCGCCCACGCGATGAGGAGGGCTATCGCGACCTCCTCCACCGCATACACGACCGATGCGACGATGGACTCGCCGGCGATCAGATTCGCGACCATCGCGCCGATCGCGAGCCCGGTGCAATATACGAGCCAGCGCGACCTGTGAGCGGCGGCCAGGACACCGATCGCAACACCGCTCGCAAGCCATATCGTCGCTTCCTGCCCGAAACCGCCGCCGTAGTAGTAGGAGACCAGCAGCGCGACGACATAGCCGATTGCGGCGGCGGCCGCGCGCCAGGCCAGCGCCGGCGTGCTCGTTGCGCGTGATCCATCGCGATCGGCGTACAGGCTTGCTTCCATGCGTCTCACCCGGGATGTGGCACTACGTCGATACGAGGGAACGTCCGGTCACGCGATTCTGATGCACAATGGCGACGGTTTCTCGAGCAGCGAGGCTGCGATGAACCTCACGACAGCCCGGCGGGCGCACATCTTGCGGCGTATCGCCCACCTCGCGCTCGCGTGGGGCGCCATGCTCCTCGCCGGCTGCGGCAGCAGCGCACACTATCCCGTCAACGCCCCGCTCGGCCACGAGGATGCCAAAGAGGGGTATAGGTTGCAACGGGTTGCGCACGACCCGGCCAACCCGGGCGACGTGCTCGTCGTGCTGAGCCTCTCGGGCGGCGGGATGCGCGCAGCGGCGCTCGCATACGGGACGCTCGAAGCGCTGCGCGACACGACCTTGCCGATCGGAGGCACGAAACGCCGCCTGCTCGACGAGGTCGACATCATCAATGCGGTTTCCGGAGGAAGCATCGTCGCGGCGGATTACGCACTCTACCGGGACGGCATCTTCAGCGACTTCAGGGATCGCTTTCTTCGCAGGGACGTCGAGCGCGACCTCCAGCTCAGGGCGGCCACCAACGCGGGACGTCTCGCGTCGAAGCATTTCGGCCGCACCGATCTGCTCGCCGAGTATTTCGACGACATCCTGTTCGAGGGGAAGACCTTCGGCGACCTTGCGCATGGCCCGTTTCGGCCGTTCGTCGTCATCAACGCCTCCGACCTCTCGACCGGGGCGCGCTTTCCGTTCACGCAAACGCAGTTCGACCTGCTCTGCTCCGATCTCGAACAGGTACCGCTCAGCCGCGCCGTCGCGGCGTCGGCGGCGTTGCCGCCCTACTTCACCGCGATCACGCTGCGCAACTACGCCGGCAGTTGCAACGCGACTGCGCCCCGGGGCTTCGTCGCCGCAGCGCAGGCTTCTGCGGAAGCGTCCGGGCAGCAGGCGCGCGTACGCGAGGCCCATTCCTACCGTGACGTCGCGCGACGTCCGTACATACATCTCGTCGACGGTGGCCTGATCGACAATCTGGGCGTGCGGGCGTCGATCGACTTCGCCGTGGAGAACGGCGGCTTCCTCGACTTGATGGACGTGCTGGGATATCGCCATCTCACCCATGCCGTGTTCATCTCGGTCAACGCCCAGCGGGCACCCGACCTGTCCATCGACCAGAGCGATGAAGTGCCGTCGTTCCGCAGGGTCATGCGCGCCTTCGAGCTGCCGGTCAATGCCCAGTCGCTGCAGATCTCCGAGCAGCTGCGCGCGAGCTTCGCCCGCTGGCGCGATGAAATTGGCCGGCACCGGAGCTCGCCCTCCGACGAGCGCGCCGAAGGCGAGCCGCGCTTCTATTTCATCGACATATCCCTGCAGGCCATACCCGACGAGACGGAGCGCGACTACTTCAAGCAGATTCCCACGACGCTGTCGCTGGATGCTGCAACGGTCGATCGCTTGCGCGCGGTCGCCCGCAAGCTGCTGGTCGACTCGCCCGACTTCAAGAAGCTCGTCGCCGACCTCGGCGGGTGACACGGCGCGGAGGCAAGCGATGGCAGACGACGCCTTCGGGCGCGACGAAGGCGCGTTCGCTCCGCACGACGCGGACAGCGCCATCTCGTCGACGAGGCGCGAATTCCTGACGGCCTCCGCAGCCGCGACGGCTGCGCTGCTCACAGGCTGCCTCAGCGAAGGAAGCTCCGACCCGAGGCCGTCGCTCGGCGCGGACGACCCGCTGTCGAAGTTCGACCATCTCGTCGTGGTGATGTTCGAGAACCGCTCGTTCGACTGCGTCC
This sequence comes from Casimicrobiaceae bacterium, assembly GCA_036406955.1. Classification (GTDB taxonomy): domain Bacteria; phylum Pseudomonadota; class Gammaproteobacteria; order Burkholderiales; family Casimicrobiaceae; genus VBCG01. Next base: position 22,160 of record DASXAF010000006.1, on the reverse strand, counting down.
TCGGCTACGCCTACCAGCCGGGCGAGCCGCCGCGCAACCAGACCTACGACGGCCTCGCCGGCAAGGAATTCCGCAACCCGGTGCCCGCGTACATCAACGACGGCAACGACTTCGTCGCCACGCGCATGAGCCCCGGCACCGACGCGGACATGCAGAACCCGAATCCGGACCCGGGAGAAGAATACGAGCACGTGAACACGGCACTGTTCAGCGTGGTGAATCCGCTCGAGAACCAGTTCCTCGATGCGAGCGACATGCTGCCGCCGTACAACAATCCCGCGCCGGGCCAGGTGCCGACGATGGACGGATTCGTCTGGGACTACTGCAACAATTTCGTCCACCTCAACGAGCGCAACCCGACGTTCGACGAGTATCGCGTGATCATGGACGGGTTCACGCCCGAGCAGCTTCCCGTGATCAACAGGCTCGCCAAGTCGTTCGCCGTCTACGACGCGTGGTTCTGCGCGGTGCCGACGCAGACGATACCGAACCGGTCGTTCTTCCACGCATCGTCGTCCACGGGCTTCGTCGTGAACGAGCCGTATCGCCAGTGGCTCTTCAACGACGTGCCGACGATCTTCAACCGGCTGTACGACGCGGGCATCGGCTGGCGCATCTACTACGACGAGTCGCAGGTCGTGCCGCTGACCGCGCTGTTGCACGGCGTCAGGCTGGAGCCGTTCTTCGACAGGAATTTCTACACGATGACGGAGTTCTACCGGGACGTGGCCGACGGAACGCTGCCGGCCTACGCGTTCGTCGAGCCGCGCATGCTCTACAACAACAACGACTACCATCCGCCGGCGCCCCTCAGCAAGACCGTGAACATCGGCGGCTGGTCGGACGTCCGCACCGCCGACCAGCTCGTCCACGACATCTACATGGCCGTCAAGACCAGCGCCTCGAGGACGGGCTCGAATGCGAAGAACACGCTGCTGCTGCTCACGTTCGACGAGCACGGCAACTGCTTCGACCACGTCGTGCCGCCGGCCGCCGTGCCGCCATACGATCCGGTGCTCCCGGGCGAATTGGGCTTCAGGTTCGACAGGCTCGGCGTGCGCGTTCCGGCGATCGCGATCTCCGCGTACACGCAGGAGAACACGATCGTGAATCGGCAGATTCACCACGGCGCGCTGGTGCGAACGCTGTGCGAGAAGTACGACCTCGACTACCTCACCGAGCGCGATCGCACCGCGCCCGACCTGTCGGACGCCCTCAATCTTTCCGAGCCGCGGGATCCGTCGACGTGGCCGACGCCAATTCCGCGAGCACCGGCGCTGCATCCGCCGGGGCGCATCGAGGACCGTCCGCCGAACGATCTCGAGAAGGCGATCGTCGGTCTCGCGATCGCGCGCTTCAGCGAGCAACCGACCGCAACGCCGATGCCGCAAACGGTCGGCGAAGCGCAAAGCCTGCTACGCACGCTGGTGGGAGATCGGTTCAAGCACGCGTGAGGCCGTTGCCTGGACGACCGGTCGACGCCGACGCCTCGGCGATCGCGGCTGACGGGATTTCAGATCCACACGTCATTGGCCGCGGTTCTCTCACCGCCTTCGCGCCCCGTGTTCAGCACGCCACGCGGCTCGATCAGGAGCAGCTTGACTTCGTGCTCCGCGTACGGCTTGTGCTCGACGCCCCTGGGGACGACGAACATCTCGCCCGCCGCGATCTGGACGCAACCGTCGCGGAAGTCGATTCGCAGCGTGCCCTCGACGACGATGAAGGTCTCGTCGGTATCCTCGTGGTCGTGCCAGATGAAGTCGCCCTGCAGCTTGACGACTTTGAACTGGTAGTCGTTCATTTCGGCCACGACCTTGGGCTTCCATTGTTCGCTGAACAGCCCGAACTTGCGTTGAAAGTTGATCGACCGATACTGCATCCGTTTCCCCCCGTGACCGCCGAGTCGCTCGCTCGCGGCCATTGTAACCATCCATCGTCATGCTGACCCGATCCGCCCGGCACGCAACGATTGTCTCCGCACCGGTCGCGCACGTTGCCGGAATCCCGGCGATGCGCCTGTGACCGAGCACGCGGTCGTGATCGCCGGCGCGGGCCCGACGGGGCTCATGCTGGCCGGAGAGCTGGCGCTCGCGGGTGTCGACGTCGCCACTGTCGAGCGGCGCCTCACCCAGGATCTCGCCGGCTCGCGCGCGGGCGGCCTGCATTCGCGCACCCTGGAGGTTCTCGACCAGCGTGGCATCGCCGATCGGTTCCTCTCCCAGGGGCGGGTGCACAAGGTCGTGCTGTTCCACATCGCGCTCGACATCGGCGACTTTCCCACCCGGCACAACTATGTGCTGGGACTCCGCCAAAGGCACATCGAGCGAATACTGGCGGCATGGGTCGACGAGCTGCACGTGGCGATCTACCGTGGACGTGAAGTGACCGGGTTCGCGCAGGACGACCACGGCGTCGACGTTCACGTGTCCGACGGACGATCGTTGCGTGCGCAATATCTCGTCGGATGCGACGGAGGACGCAGTGCGGTGCGCAAGGCAGCCGGCATCGACTTCGCCGGATGGGATGCGAGCATGAGCTGGCTGATCGGCGAGGTGGAGATGTCCGATGAGCCGGCGTGGGGATTTCGCCATGATGCCCTCGGCAGGCATGCGATCGGCAGGGTCGAGGATGCCGGGCGGGTAGCGGTCGTGGTGACGGAGGCCCAAATGGGCCCTGCCACCGAACCGACCCTGCACGATCTCAGGGCCGCGCTCGTGGCCGTATACGGGACCGACTACGGGATGCACTCCCCCACCTGGATCTCCCGGTTCACCGACATGGCACGCCAGGCCGCGACGTACCGCGACGGGCGAATCCTGCTTGCCGGCGACGCCGCGCACGTGCATGCGCCCGTCGGTGGGCAAGGTCTCAACATCGGTGTGCAGGACGCGGTGAACCTCGGCTGGAAGCTCGCGCAGGTGGTCAACGGCGTATCACCGGAAACGCTTCTCGACACCTATCACGCCGAGCGGCACCCGATAGGTGCTCGCGTGCTGCAGAACACGATGGCGCAAGTCGCGCTTCGCCGTCCGGACGATCGCACGAAGGCCTTGAGCGAGATCGTTTCCTGCATGCTCGGCATGGACGAGCCCCGCAAACGCATGGTCGGCGAAATGTCCGGCTTGAGCATTCGCTACGACCTCGGCGAGGGACATCCGCTGCTGGGACGGCGCATGCCCGATATCGATCTGACCACGAACGGCGGACCGGTGCGCGTCTACTCCCTGCTGCACGATGCCCGGCCCCTGCTGCTCAACCTCGCCAGGCCCGGCAGCTTCGACCTCTCGGGTTGGGCCGATCGGGTTCGGTTGATCGATGCCGGATACGCGGGCACATGGGAGCTTCCGGTACTCGGCCGCGTCGATCCGCCGACGGCTGTGCTGGTCCGGCCTGACGGATACGTCGCGTGGGTCGGCGAGCCGGCCCAACCGGGCCTCGTCGAGGCGCTGACGAGCTGGTTCGGTCCGCGGGACGGTGCAACGCCTCGTGCATCGGCCTCATAGGCCTCGCCAACGCAGCAAGGCCGCGAAACCACCACAAGATCGAACGCTGTCCCGCTCGTCGCTCGTCAGTCGACGTACACGGTGTCGTCGGGCGGTTGGGGCGGGATCTTGATGGCGAGCGCCTTGACCGGCCCGCTGCTCACCAGCGTTCCCGCATGAGCGGTGCCCTTCGGAATGATGATGATCGTGCCGGGCTTGAACTCCTTGCGCTCGTTGCCGAGCCACATAGCACCCGTGCCCTCGATGATGTACTGGATCTCGTCGGTCCTGGGGTGGACGTGCTTCTTCACATTGCCCGACTGAACCTGCACCGTCGCGTTGTCCGTGACGACGAGCATGCGGGTGTTCATCTCGGGATTGGAGGTCTTGGGAAGGTCGTCGTGCCTGAGCGCAGCGAGGTCGATGACGGCAGGCGCCAGCGGCGCCGCCGCAGCGTGGGCTCGCGAGACGACCTGATGCGCCAGCGGCGAGATCGCAAGGCCCATGACGAACGCGATCACGAGCGCGATTCCGAACGTCGTTCTTCCATAGGGCATGGCGGTTCCGTTCATGGGCTCGGCCTCCCTCGCAAAACGTGCGGCACGGGCGGGATGGTAGACCTGCCGGCGCGCCGGTGCCAAGTACGCGACCGACCTCGTTCAGGCCACCCAGTGCAATTCGACGTCGGGCTCGTTCTCCGGCGGCGGGACTCACGCCGAAACGCACCGCGACGAATCCTTGCCTGGCGTAGAACGCACGGGCCGCTTCGTTACGGCGAAAGGTGTACAGCCGCAGCTCTCGCGGCGACGTCTTCCGCGCAACCGCCAGCAGCGCGGTCCCGACACCGGCACGCTGCCGGCCCGGGAACACGGCCAGTTGCCGTATCCATGGCGCTTCGAGCGCCAGCAATCCGCACAATTCCCCGGCGCGCTCGGCCACCCAGACATTGCAGGGCGGCAGCACCGCATTCCGAAAGTATGCTTGCGCATCGTCGAACGTGTGCCGTTGGTGCTCCTTCACGTACCAGTAGGTCATGCGGTTCGTTTCGTGCCAGCCGCTGACCAGGCGCCCGAAGTCGTCCTCTGCGTACGGCCGCGTGACGATCGGAGATTGATTCATGCCGGCAACGACTGCGACGATCAGCGATGTGACGCCGACGCGATTCAGACCTTCGGTATCCGCAACGTCTTGCTGATCATCAACGAGCCCGACAGCGCGAACAGCAGGACCAGCGGATGCAGCACGAACGGGCCGATGGACCAGGCGCCCCAATACAGCGACTCGCCCACTCGCCCCCGCCACGCCGCCCAGGCGAGCACGGCCACCAGGACGACGCTCGTCGGGATCGGCGTTCCCTCGAAATACGGCACCTTCGCGCTCCCGGCGGCGAGCGTTTCGGCGGTGACGTTGTAGCGTGCGAGGCGGCTCACGCCGCAGCATACGAAGTAGATCAGCACGACCCAGTCCCAGCCGCCGCGTAGACCGGCCGCGAAGCCGAGGGCGGCCGGCGCGACGCCGAAGGAGATCACGTCGGCGAGCGAGTCCAGCTCGCGGCCGAGCGCCGAGTGCTGCTGGCGCGCACGGGCCACGCGCCCGTCGAGAACGTCGAACACGAATGCGGCCGGCGCCAATGCGGCTGCCACGTAGAACGCCGCGGGCGACTGCGTGCCGACGTGCACCATCGAGCAGAGCACGCTCGCGACCCCGCACGCCGCATTGCCGAGCGTCAGGAAATCCGCGAGCTGGAACTCGCGGATCATCGAGAAGTGCCGCGGACGCCCCTTTGCGCTCATGCGCCTTGCGCCGACGCGCCGGCCCGCACGAAGATCGGCTCGCTGAACATCGACCTGACCGTCACGGCCCGGATGTCGCGATCGTCGGGTATCACGTAGAGCACCGGCGCGATCAGCTCCTCGAAAATGCCGCGCAGGCTGCGCGCCCCGGTCCTGTACTCGAGCGCGAGCTCGGCGACCTGCTCGAACACCTGCGGCTCGACGCTGAGCTCGACGCCTTCGCGCCGGAAGATGTCGCGAAACTGCCGGTAGATCGAGTCCTTCGGCTCGGTCATGATGCGCGCGAGCATCCTGCGCGACAGGTCCTGGAAGCGTGCGACGATCGGCAGGCGGCCGGTGAATTCCGGAATCAGGCCGAACTCGAACAGGTCGGTGGGCTTCACGCGCGAGTTCAGGCGGTCGAGGATCTTCTGATTGTCGCTCCCGGACGTCGCGATGAAGCCATAGCCGTGCGTCTGCGACCTGATGATGTCGTCGAGACCGACGAACGCGCCGCCGCAGATGAACAACACGTTGGTCGTGTCGATGTACCGGCCCTCGCCGAGCTTGACCGGCGCGCCTTCCATGATCTTCAGCAGCGCGTGCTGGACGCTCTCGCCCGACGTTCCGAACGCCCGGCCCTCGGGCGCCTTCAGCTTGTCGACCTCGTCGATGAACACGATGCCGCGCTCGGCGAGCGCGATGTCCCCGCCGGCCCTGTCGACGAGGCGCTGCAGCACGGCCTCGATCTCGTCGCCCACATAGCGCGTCTGTGCGAGCGACGTCGCCTCGGCGGTGACGAATGGCACGCCGAGAATGCGCGACAGCGTCTCGCACGTGAGCGTCTTGCCGGTTCCCGACGAGCCGATCAGCAGGACGTTGCTCTTCGCGACGGCGCCGGCGTCGCTCGCACTCGCGAGTTTTCGGAAGTGCGTGTACACGGCCACGGCGACCGTGCGCTTGGCGTCGTCCTGGCCGATGACGTATTCGTCGAGGCGCCGCACGATGGCGCTCGGCGTCATGTTGTCCGGAAGCACGGTGCGTCCTGCGTCAATGAGGTGGCGACCGACCCGCGTATGGTCTCATGCCGCCTCGAAGCGTGGCGTGGCCGCTCATCCGTGCATGACGGGATTATTGACGTGCCAGGCTCGACGCGCCGGCCCAGTCGCCGCCGAGCGCGCGCACGAGGAACACGGCGGTGAGCATGCGCTGACCGCGCAGTTGCGCGGCGAGACGCTCGCCGTTCAGCAGCGCCTGCTGCGCCGTGATCACGTCGAGGTACGTGGCGACCCCGCCTTCGTAACGCGCGCTTGCCAGGTCCAGCACGCGCTGCGCGCTCCCGATCGCCGCTTCCGCCTGCACCGAGGCTCGCTCCAGTGCGCCGAGCCCCGTGATCCCGTCCTCCGCTTCCTGCATGGCATTGAGCACGACGCGGCGATAGTTCGCGACCGTGAAGTCGTATCCGGCCCGCGTGAAGTCGACGTTCGCCGCGAGTCGCCCGGAATCGATGACCGGCTGCACCAGCGACACGCCGAGCGACCACACGAGGCTCGGCGCGTCGAACAGCGTCGCCAGCGACCGGCTCTCCAGACCGTACGACGCCCCGAGTGCGATGCTGGGATAGAAGGCCGCCGTCGCGACGCCGATCTGCGCATTGGCGGCCGCCATCGCGCGCTCGGCCGAAGCGACGTCGGGGCGGCGCTCGAGCACGTCGGAGGGCACGCCGATCGGCACGTCGGGCGGCGCGAGCGCATGCACGTCGGGCGCGAGCGAGAACACCGGCGCCGGGTGGCCGGCGAGCGTCGCGAGCGCATGCTCGAACTGAGCGCGCTGGCGGACGAGCAGGTCGACCTGCGTCAACGTGCTGTCGAGCAACGCCTGCTGCTGCGCGACGTCCAGCCCGGATGTCGCGCCGAGATCGTGCCGCGCCGTCGCGAGGTCGAGGGAGCGCCGCTGCAAGTCGATGGAGCGGCGCAGGACGTCGAGCTCGATGTCCACCTCGCGCACGCTGAAATAGGCGGTCGCAAGATCGGCGGTCAGAACGAGGCGGGTGTTCTCGAGATCCGCGGCCGACTGTTGTGCCGACGCCTGCGCACCTTCGATCGTGCGTCGCACGCGCCCGGCGAGATCCAGCTCGTAGCTCGCCGAGAATGCAGGAAGGAAGTCGTTCTGGACGGTGGAGAAGTTCGGCGACTGGTAGTTCGTGAGCGGCCGGTTCGCCGAAATGCGGCCCCGCGCTGCGCGGGTCGTGAAATTGAGCGAAGGAAGCAGGCCCGCCTCGGCGGCGCGCTCGACCGCGCGGGCCTGGTCGACACGCGATCGCGCCGCGGCGAGCGTGGGGCTGCTCTCGAGTGCATTGCGCTCCAGGGCATCGAGCGTCGGATCGGCGAAGCGCTGCCACCACGGCCCTTTCGGCTCGGTGTCGGCAGGCGAGCCGATTCGCCACGGCGCCTCGACCGTCCACGTCGGCGGCATGTCCAGCGCCGGCCGCCGGTAGTCGGGGCCGGCCATGCAGCCGCCGAGCACGGCCGCGACGCACGCGACGAGCCTGGCGCGTCTCATGCGGCGCGCGCGATCACCATGACGCATCGACGCATCACGAAGCTTCCTTGGACGACGACGGGGCGATGTCCACGTGGTCGCCCTCGCTGAGCGAATCGGCCGGATTGAGCACGAGCCGGTCCGTCGGCGACACGCCTTCGAGCACCTCCACGTCCTGTCCGAGATTGCGTCCGACCTGCACCGGCGCGAGGTGCACGATGCCCTTCGCATCGATCACCGCGACGCGGATGCCTTCGGCGCGGAACAGCAGCGCATTGGCGGGGACCACGAGGGCGTGGCCTGCAGGCAGCGGCAACGAAACCTGCACGAACGCACCGGGCAGCAGCGTACCGTCCTTGTTAGCGAGGTTCACTTCCACTTGCATCGTGCGCGTCGTCGTGTCGATCGACGCGGAGGTGCGCACGATCTCGCCCTCGAATTTCTGCCCCGGGAGCTCGGCCTGCGTCACGACGACGCGTTGCCCGACCTTGATCATCTGCGCATAGGTCTGCGGCACGTTGACGTACACACGCAGCGGATTCGTCTGCGACAGCACGAACAGCGCGCGGCTCGCGCCGCCGCCCGGGTCGATCAAGTCGCCGACGTCCACGTTACGGCGCGTGATCACGCCGGCAAAAGGGGCAACCACGCGCTTGAACCCCTCGAGTTGACGCAGGCGCCCGACGTTGGCATCGGCAGCGGCGAGATTCGCGCGCGCCTGCGCGTCGGCGCTGCGCTTCTCCTCGAGCTCCTGCTGCGACACGGCGTCCTTCTTGCGCAGCGCTTCCCAACGCTCCATCGTGCTCCGCGCGAGATCCAGGCTCGCCGCCGTCTGCTGGCGCGCGGCGAGCGCCTGCGAGAGCTGCTGGTCGATCTCCGGCGTTTCGATGTCGGCGAGCAGCTGACCCTTCTGCACGCGGCTGCCGATGTCGACGTACCAGCGCCGCAGGTAGCCGTTCGCGCGTGCGGAGATCGGCGCCTGCACGTAGCCTTGCAGCGTCCCGGGAAGCGAGAGCATGGGACCGGCGCCGAGCGTCTTCGGCGTGGCCACGCGCACGAACTGTTGCGCCTGTTCGGCGACGGCTGCCTCGAGGGTGCGCTGGTTGGCGATGCGGCCGATGACGGTATGGCCCGCGCCGATCGCGAGCAGCACGATGACGACCACCGCCGCGAGCCTCGCGCGCCGCATCGCCTGGCGCCGCTTCAGCAAGGTTTCGCCGTCCTCCGGTTCCACGCGGTGGATGCCGAGCGACGCATGCCGTTCCTGGCTCATCGACTCAGGCCTCCTGCAGCGCCGGTTCCACCGGCAGCGCTTCATGCATCGCCCGCCGCCGCGCAAGCCGCTGATGCACGCTCGCGAACACGACGGGCACGAACAGCAGCGTGGACACGGTCGCGAACAGCAATCCGCCGATCACCGCGCGACCGAGCGGTGCGTTCTGCTCGCCGCCTTCGCCCAGCCCCAGCGACATCGGGATCATGCCGATGATCATGGCGAGCGCCGTCATGAGCACCGGGCGAATGCGGGTCGCACCCGCTTCGAGCGCGGCGGCAAGCGGCGTTGCGCCGCCTGCGAGCCGCTGCCGCGCAAAGGCGACGAGCAGGATGCTGTTCGCCGTGGCGACGCCCATCGTCATGATCGCGCCCGTGAGCGCGGGGACGCTCAGCGTCGTTCCCGTGATGAACAGCATCCACGCGATGCCCGCGAGCGCGGCCGGAAGCGCGGCGATGATGATCAGGGCGTCGATCCACGCCTGGAAGTTCACGACCACCAGGAGGTACACGAGCACGATCGCCATCAGGAGTCCCACGCCGAGCCCGACGAACGACGCCTGCATCGTCTGCACCTGACCCCGCAGCACGACCCGCGTGCCGCGCGGCAACTTCGGCTGCATCTTCCCCACGAGGTCGCCGACCCTGCTCGCCACGCTCGCGAGGTCGGTGCCCTGCACGCTGACGTAGACGTCGATCGCGGGAAGGATGTCGTAGCGCGAGACCACCGCCTGCTGGCGGTTCGCGCGCGCCTCGACGATGTTGCCGAGGAGCTGCGGGCCGCCGCTGCTGCCGGAGCTCGCCGCGTTGCCGGTGCCCGCAACCGGCGTGTTCATCAGCGCGTCGAGGGAATCGACGCGATATTGAGGGGCCTGCACGGCGATCTGGTACACGATGCCGCTTTGCGGATTGAGCCAGAACGCCGGCGACGTCTGGAAGCTTCCGGAGAGCGAGATCAGCACGTTCTGCCCCACGTTGAACGCAGTGAGGCCGAGCTGCTGAAGCCGCGTGCGGTCCATCTGGAGATCGAGCGTGGGCGCATCGAGCCGCTGGTGCACGTGGGTGTCGACGGCGCCCGGAATGGTCCTGACCTGCCGCGCGAGCTCCGCGGCGAGCTCGGCGTTCTCGCGCACGTTCGCGCCGGTGAACTGCACGTCGATGGCGGCCGGCAGGCCGAAGTTCAGGATCTGCGTGATGATGTCGGCAGGCTGGAAGAAGAACTCCACGCCGGGGAAGCGCCTGGGCAGCTCGCGCCGAAGCGCGCTCACGAAGCCCGCGGTGGGACGATGCCCTTGCTTGAGCGAGAGCAGGATCTCGCCGTCCAGCGTGCCGATGGTGCCGGCATTGCTGTACGACAGGTTGATGCCGCTGTTGGGCACGCCGAGGTTGTCGAGGATCGTGTCGAGCTGATCGCGCGGAACGGTCTGTCGAATGACCGCCTCGACTTCGTCGGCGAGCCGCGCCATCTCCTCGATGCGCGTGCCGGTCGGCGCGCGCATGTGCATGCGGATCTGGCCTGCGTCGACGGTCGGGAAGAAATCGCGGCCCATCACGAAATACAGGCCGCACGACACGACGGTGAACGCCATGAACGCCATCGCAAAGCCGCGGCGGCGGGTGAGAAGCGCGGAGAGCGTGAGGGTGTAGGCGCGCCGCGCGCGCTCGAAGCCGCGGTCGAATCGCCGGTAGAGGCGTTGCAGCGCGGAGAGCCGCTCCTCGTCGTGCGCCTTCATCCTGCCCATCAGCAGCATGACCAGGGTGGGCACGAGGGTGCGCGACAGGACGTACGACGCGATCATCGCGAACACGACCGCCTCGGCCATGGGGACGAACAGGAACCGCGCGACACCGGTCAGGAAGAACATCGGCACGAAGACGATGCAGATGCACAGCGTCGACACGAACGCGGGCACGCCGATCTCGCCCGAGCCGACCTCGATGGCCTCGAGCAGCGGCGTGCCCATGTGCAGGTGGCGCTCGATGTTCTCGATCGTGACGATCGCCTGGTCGACCAGGATGCCGACGGACAGCGCGAGCCCGCCCAGGGTCATGAGGTTCAGCGTCTCGCCGAGCGCGTAGAGCGCGAGGATCGACGCGAGAATCGAAAGCGGAATGGTGAGCGCGATGATCAGGGTGCTCCGCCAGTTGCCGAGGAAGAGCAGCACCATCGCGGCGGTCAGGGCCGCCGCGATCAGGGCCTCGACCACGACGCCGCGCACCGCCGCCTTCACGAACAGCGACTGGTCGAACAACGTCGTGAGCTTGATGTCCTGCGGCATGGTCGCGGACGCGCGCGGCAGCATGGCCTCGAGGTTAGCCACGATGTCGAGCGTGGACGCGCCGCCGTTCTTGAGGATCGACAGCAGCACGCCGCGCACGCCGTCCTGGCGAACGACGTTGGTCTGCGGCGAGAAGCCGTCGCGCACGTAGGCGACATCCTTGAGATACGTCGTGGCGCCGTTGACGGTGCGGATCGGCAGGTCGTTGAGGCCGGCGATCGCATCGGGCGAGCTGTTCATCTTGACCGCGTACTCGGTGGACCCGAGCTTGGTCGTGCCCGACGGCAGGATCAGGTTCTGCAGGTTGATCGCGTTGACCACGTCGACGGGCGCAAGGCCGCGCGCCTGCAGCGCGCGCATGTCGAGGTCGACGGAAATGACGCGATTCTTGCCGCCGTAGGGGAACGGGATCGCGACGCCGGGAATCGTGATGAGCTGCGGGCGCAGCGTCTGGATCGCCGTGTCGAACAGCGTCTGCTCGGGCAGCGTGGACGATGCGAGCCCGAGCTGCACCACCGGGATGCTCGACGCGGAGTACTTGATCACCAGCGGCGGCGTGATCCCCGGCGGAAGCTGGCGGACCTGGGTCTGCTCGACCGCGACGACCTGCGCGAGCGCGGTCTGGATGTTCGCGTTGGGCTGGAAGAAGACCTTGATGATCGTGATGCCGGCGAGCGAGGTGGATTCGATGTGCTCGATGTCGCTCACGGTGGTCGTCAGGCCGCGCTCGTTCTGCGCGGCGATGCGCTGCCCCATCTCCTGGGCGTTGAGCCCGTTGTAGTTCCAGATGATGGAGATGACCGGAATGTTGATTTCCGGGAAGATGTCCGTCGCCATGCGCACCAGCGCCAGCGGCGTCGCGAGGACGACCAGCATCGCCATCACGATGAAGGTGTAGGGACGCCGCAGGGCGATCTGGACCAGCGACATGGCCGAAGGACGGGCCGTTGGGGACTCGGCGAAACGGCGATGTTAGCGCAAACATGCGCGCGCAACGCGACCCGTCCGCCGGCCCGTCGGGTCGAACGGCGGGCAAACGTTATCGAGATGTTTCAGGCGTTTGCGACCGCGGCCATGCCCTGGCATGTCGGGCAGCCGAGCCACGCATCCGAAGGCAGCGCGATCGTCGAGCGCTTCAGCGACGCGTGCACCGCGCGATTGTCCTCGGCCAGCCCGACTCGCTAGACTAGCGCCTTCTGCAGCGAGGCAAGGAGGAGGCCCGGAATGCAGCTCATCGCGCGATGGAGCGCCGCGGCGCTCGCGCTGACGCTATTGCACGCGGCCGGCGCGAGCGCGGCCGACAAGACCGCCAAGGCGAGCGGTGACGTGAAGCGCGGCCGATATCTCGTCTCGTACGGCGGCTGCCACGACTGTCACACGCCCAAGAAGATGACGCCCGAGGGCCCGCAGCCCGACATGTCGCGCGCATTGTCCGGGCATCCCGCGAATGCACCGCTGGCGCCCGTTCCGAAGGAGGCGCTGGGTCCGGGCAAGTGGACAGCGGTGGCCAACGAGCACTTCACGGCCTGGGCGGGACCGTGGGGCGTGAGCTTTGCCGCGAATCTGACGCCCGACAAGCGCACCGGCCTCGGCAATTGGACAGTCGAGCAATTCATCAAGACGATGCGCACGGGCAAGCACTTCGGCGCGGGCCGGCCGATCCTGCCCCCGATGCCCTGGTTCAACGTCGACGTGCTCACCGACGCGGATCTGCGCGCCGTGTTCGCGTACCTGATGACGCTCGAGCCCGTGGACAATCCCGTCCCGCCGCCGGTGCCGCCGAAGTAGCGGCACCCGCGGCGCTCGCGCCGTCAAGGAGATCCACATGCCGCAGATCGACAAGGACAAGGTGGTCGCCGTGCTGAACAAGCTGCTCGAAGCCGAGCTCGCCGGCGTGGTGCGCTACACGCACTACTCGTTCCTGGTATTCGGCTACGGCCGCATTCCGATCGTCTCGTGGCTGCGCGGCCAGGCGACGGAATCGCTCGCGCATGCGCAACAGCTCGGCGAGTGGCTCACCACGCTGGGCGCGCATCCGTCGCTCGGCATCGGGCCCTTGCTCGAGAGCCACCAGCACGACATCGGCGCGATCCTGCGCGAATCGCTGCAGGCGGAGGGCGCCGCGCTCGAGCTGTATCGACAATTGCTCGGGCTGGTCGAAGGGCGCGCGATCGGCCTCGAGGAGTTCGCGCGCGGCATGATCCAGGCGGAAGAGCTGCACGCGGCGGAAGTGGACAAGATGCTGCGCAAGCCGGGCGACCTGGCGACGTTCTCGCCGACGTAGTCATTTCATCGGGGGCGGCGATGATCGAAGGCTCGTGCCACTGCGGCGGGGTCCGCTTTCGATTCGACGGCCAGCCCGACGGGGCGACGGCCTGCAACTGCACCGTATGCCGGCGCTACGGCGTGCTGTGGGCCTACGACTACGAGGATGAAGGCATCCACGTGTCCGGGAGGACGCAATCGTACGTGCGGGGCGAAGCGATCGAGTTCCACTTCTGTCCGGTTTGCGGCTGCGTAGCGTTCTGGCGGGCACGGCAGCAGAACGAGCAGGGGCGCCGACGCATCGCCGTCAATCTTCGTCTGGTGGAACCGGAATCGGTCGCGCAGGTACCGATCGACCGTTTCGACGGCCTCGACACGTTCGAGGACCTGCCGCGAGACGGCCGATGCGTGCGCGATTACTGGTTCTAGCCCTTCACGGCGTGCGGTACTCCACGCCGTAGCGCGCGTAGATGCGCGCGAGCTCGCCCTGCACGCGGAGCTCGTCGAGCGCGGCATTCACCGCGTCGACCAGCGCCGGGTCGCTGCGCCGCATGCCGACGGCCAGGGCCCACTGCAGCTCCGGCTCCGCCTCGTACGCCGGGGCGTAGCGCATCCCGGAATCCGGGTGCATGTGCATGTAGTACTGGATCGTCGCCGGCGTGGCGGCAGCACCGTCGATCTCGCCCTTGCCGGCATCCTCGATCATGTCGCGCTCGAAGGCGTACGGCACCGTGTGCACGCCGCGCTCCCCGAGCACCTTGCTCGCGACCGAATTGATCATGACGCCGATGCGCTGGCCCGGCGCGATGTCGGCGAAGCCGCGCAGCGGCTGCGGCCCCGAGCGCAACGCGAGCGCCACCCCGCTGCGCTGATAGGGACGCGACACCTTCAGCGGGCCGAGGTCGGCGTCCGGCGCAACGATCGTGTCGAGCAGCAGGTCGCAATCCACCAGGCCCGCGCGCGTACGCGGAATGATCCACGACACTTCGTGCCTGACGTGCAGCGACTGCGCGATCGCGCGGCCGATCTCGACCTGGTAGCCCGGCCGGTCGGCCTGGTTGCTCGAATGCGGCAGCGCGTCGGGATTGGCGCACTGGGACACGATGCCGCGCGCCTGGATCTCGGCGAGCGTTCGCGCGCCGGCCATCGACGCGCCGAGCGCCAGAGCGCATGCCACGATGACGAGCCGCAGCGTGGTCATTTCGCCGTGCCGTCGTCCTTCAGGCTGCGGATGTACTGCACGATCGCGCGCAGTTGATCGTCGTTGAACTGGCTGCCGAAGGCCGGCATCGCGCCCGTCTTGCCCTTCTTCACGCGATGGATGATCTCGGCATCCGTGAGCGTGGTGCCCATCAGCCGGGGGCCGCGGCCCGCGGTGCGGCCTGCATTGCTGTGACACCAGCCGCACGTGTTGGCGAACAGCTTCTCGACGTCGAACGGCTGGCCGTCGCCGGGAGGTGTCGCCGAAGGCGCCGGCGCGCCCGGTGCTGGATCGGCCGCCTGTGCGAGCGCGGTAACGCTCCATGCCACGCCGATCAGCGCGATCCAGCGCATGGGATCCCTGCAGTGGAACAGGCGAGGACGCCGCGCCCTCGCCTGTCCCGTATCGCGCGTGCAGCGCGTGGTCCGCGCGCAGCGTTCAATCGAGCGCGAACACGACCAGCGTGCCTTGATCGGTCGGCATGCTGGTGAACGGCTCGCCGTACAGCACCTTGTAGTCGTCGCCGGCGAGACCGCCCCAACCGGTCGCCACGGCGACGTACTGCTTGCCTTTCGCCATGTAGCTGATGATGCCGCCGTTGTGACCCTGGCCATCGTTGTGCTTCCACAGCTCCTTGCCGTCGCGCGCGTCGTAGGCATGGATCCAGCCGCGCGCGTCGGGCACGAACACCAGGTTGCCCTTGGTCGACAGAAGGCTCGCGAGCGGCGGCTCGGTGAAGTCCACCTGCCACTTCACCGCGCCCGTGACCGGGTCGCGCCCGGTCACGTGCCCGCGCGCCTTGCCGCCATCGGGCGTCGTCTTCAGGACCTGGAAGTTCGACCCGATGTTGAGCTGCGCCATGGGCTCGAGGATGGGCGTGGTCTTCACCACCTCGAGGTCCATGCACCATTCGTTGCCGACCTTGTAGTAAAGCCCCGTATTCGGGTTGTACGTGCCGGCGTTCCAGCTGTATCCGCCGGCAATGTACGGGCACAGCGCCTGGTGCTTGCCTTCGGCCATGTCGCGCCGGCCGACGAGCTCGCCGGTCTTCGGGTCGATCGTCTTGACGAAGTTGATGTTCTTGACGCCCTGCCAGACGTTCTGCACCTTGAGCTGCGGGTCGTACACGAACACGAAGCCGCCCTTGTTCGGGTGCACGATGTAATCCTTGCCATCGCGCTGGATCATCACGAACTCGCCGACGGCGCTGTCGAAGTCCCACGCGTCGTGCGGCAGCTCCTGGTGATACGACTTGAGCTTGCCGGTGTCGGGATCGAGCGCGATCACCGACGTGGTGTAGAGATTGTCGCCGGGCCGCGCGCCCTTGGTCTTCCAGTCGGCGCCGCCCCAGTCGTACAGCGGCGCGGGATTCGCGGTGCCCCAGTACACCGTGTTCGACGCGGGGTCGTAGCCGCCGGCCATCCATCCGCCGCCGCCGCCCGTCTTCCACGAATCGCCGCCCCACGTCTTGCGCGCGGCGTCGTTCTCGTCGCCGCCGACGGTGAAGAACGTCCACATGAGCTTGCCGCTTCGGGCGTCGACGCCGAAGATCGGCCCGCGATACGGCCATTCGCCGCCCTGCGAGCCGATCACCACCGTGTCCTTCGCGAGGAGCGGTGCGCCGGTGAAGCCCACCGTGAGCTTCTCGGACTCGACCAGCTTGGTCTCCCACTTCTGCTTGCCCGTCTCCATGTCGACGGCCACGAGCTTGCCGTCGAGCGTGCCCATGTAGAGGTTCCCGTAGCCCATCGCGATGCCGCGGTTGTAGGGCGAATGCGTCTGCTTCGCGACGAGGTCCTCGTTCAGCTTCTGCTTGTACGCCCACTTGAGCTCGCCGGTCGCGCCGTCGAGTGCGAAGAGCTGGTTGTACGAGCCCGAGTAGTACAGCACGCCGTCGGCCACCAGCGGGAACGACTGCAGGCCGCGTGTGGAGCGCGGCGTCGCATGCGTCCATGCGACCTTGAGATTCTTGACGTTGTCGGCGTTGATCTGGTCGAGGCCGCTGTAGTGCCAGGACTTGTACGAGCCGTGATACGTGAGCCAGTCGGCAGGATTCTTGTCGGCGTCGTTGAGCCGCTTCGAATCGATGTCGGCCGACCACGCAGCGCCTGCGCCGACGACTGCGGCCAGCGCGACCGCCAATGACAAACGACGATGCATCATGGTGCCCCCCTTGTGATGTCGTTCACTTCGGCTCAAGCCCGCTGGCGCGGGTCTTTCACATGTGGAATCCGGACTGCGGAGGGCATAAGCCGGGGCCCCAGTGAAAAAAGTCTAGTACGCTACAAACGCGGAAACAAGAGCCCCGGGGCCGGGAGCTTCGTATTATTTGCGTCATGCCGGCTCGCTTCGAAAGCCGCACGGCGGCGACCGCATGACCGCGCTCGCGCAACTCGTCGAGGTATCGACGCAGGTCGGCGCGACGCCGAGCCGCCGCGCCAAGATCGCCGCCATCGCGCAGTTCCTGCGCGGGCTCGGCCGCGACGAGGTGCCGCTCGGCGTGGCCTACCTGGCCGGCGAGACGTTGCAGGGCCGTCGCGGCATCGGCTATGCCCTCATCCGCGCGGCGCAGCCCGACGCGCCGGCCGACGCCTCGGCGCTGGCGCTCACCGACGTCCACGATGCGCTCGATCGTGTCCTGCGCGCGAGCGGCAAGGGATCGGTCGGGGAGCGCACGCGGCTGTTGCGCGAGCTCTTCGCGCGCGCGGCCACCGCCGAGCGGGAGTTCCTGGTGCGCCTGCTGCTCGGCGAGCTGCGCCAGGGCGCGCTCGAGGGCCTGATGATCGAGGCGGTTGCGGAAGCGGCATCGGTGCCCGCGGCGGATGTGCGCCGCGCGGCCATGCTCGCGGGCGGGATCGGCGCGGTGGCGAACGCCGTGCTGACCGAAGGCGCGGCCGGCCTCGGCCGCTTCGCGATCCGCATGTTCCAGCCGCTTGCGCCCATGCTCGCGCAGCCGGCCGACGACATGGCCGACGCGCTGGCGCGCGTGCCGCTCGCCGCGCTCGAATGGAAGCTCGACGGCGCCCGCGTGCAGGTGCATCGCGAAGGCGCGACGGTGCGCATCTACACGCGCACCGGCAACGACGTCACGGCGGCTGCGCCGGAAATCGTCGAGGCGGTCGCACAGGCGACCGGCGAGGCCCTGATCCTCGACGGCGAGGCGATCGGCCTGCGTCCCGATGGCTCTCCGTACGCCTTCCAGGACACGATGCGCCGCTTCGGCCGCATGCTCGACGTCGACGACATGCGCGCGCAGATGCCGCTGGCGGTGTTCTTCTTCGATTGCCTGCGCCGCGGGGGTCGCGACCTCGTGGGCGAGCCGACGCGTGCGCGCTTCGAAGCGATGGCCGGGGTGCTCCCGGAGAACCTGCGCATGCCGCGCCTCGTGACGAGCGACGCCGCCGCGGCGCAGGCGTTCTACGACGACGCCGTCGCGCGCGGGCACGAAGGCGTCATGGTGAAGTCGCTCGACGCGCCGTACGATCCCGGCGCGCGCAGCGCGCTGTGGCTCAAGGTCAAGCGCACGCACACGCTCGATCTCGTCGTGCTGGCGGCGGAATGGGGCCATGGCCGGCGGCACGGCTGGCTGTCGAACCTGCACCTCGGCGCACGCGACGACGCGCGGGGCGGCTTCGTCATGCTCGGCAAGACGTTCAAGGGCATGACCGACGAGCTCCTCGCATGGCAGACGCGCGAGCTGCTGGCGCGCGAGGTCGAGCGCGACGCATGGACCGTTCACGTGCGTCCTGAGCTCGTCGTCGAGATCACGTTCAACGACCTGCAAGCGAGCCCGCGTTATCCCGGCGGTCTCGCGCTTCGCTTCGCGCGCGTCAAGGGCTATCGGCCCGACAAGAAGGCCGAGGACGCGGACACGATGGAAACGGTGCGGCGGATCTACGCGGCGCAGCCGGCGCCGCATGCGCCGGCATGACCTGCGGTAGATGGCCCCTCCGCCAGCGGGCGAGGGTCGGGGGAGGATGGTCGCTACGCGATCCTGCTCGACCACAAGAGCGAGAATCCGGCCGCGCCGAGCAGCAGCGCGGCGGACGCCGCGGCGAGCAGCGCGCTGATCTCCGTCTGCTTGCGCTCCATCACGAACTTGGCGTTCAGCGACTCGTACACCTTGCGCAGGTCGGACGCCGAGCCCGCGTAGAAATACTGCGCCTTGGTCACGTCCGCGATGGCCTTGAGCGTCTCCTCGTCGAAGCGCATGTAGATCGACATGCCGTCGATGTCGGCCATCGCGCCGCCCGCCGATCCGAAGCCCACCGTGTACACGCGCACGCCACGATCCGCGGCAAGCTTCGCCGCGTCGAGCGGATCGGGGCCCATCGTGCGGCGGCCGTCCGTGAGCAGGATGATGGCGCCGTTCTGATACGAGCCCGGCGGCACGGCCTGGGGCGGCGCCTTCGGTTCCTGCTTGGGCTGCTGCTTGTCGAGCGATCGGCCGCGCGAGCGCTCGCGGGTCACGGCGCCGAGCGTGTAGGACTCGATGTCGATGTTCTCGTCGGGGAAGAGCGTCGCGAGCGCCATGATGATGCCGCTGCCGATCGCCGTGTTGCGCTGGAGCTCGAAGCGGTCGATGGCATCGAGGAGATCCTGCTTGTCGTTGGTCGGCGGCTGCACGAGCAGCGCAGTGCCCGCGAACGTGACGATGCCGATGCGCACGTCGGCCGGCTGGTCCTTGACGAATTCCTTCGCGGCCGCCTGTGCCGCGGCAAGGCGCGTCGGCTCGACGTCGCTCGCGCGCATCGACAGCGACACGTCGATCGCCAGGATGATCTTGCGCTGCTCCGAAGGCAGCGTCACCACCGCCGTGGGGCGCGCCATCGCGACGATGCCGGCGACCAGCGCGAGCAGCATCAACGCGGGTGCCACGTAGCGGCGCAGGCGCTGGCCGGTGCCGAGCGCCTCGCGCACCAGCGCCATGTCCGGATAGCGAACGGCGAACCTCTTGCGCCGACGCTGGATGACCACGTACAGGGCGACCAGCGCGGGCACCAGGAGCAACAACCACAACGCCTGGGGCGTAAGGAACGTCATGCGCTATAGACCGTGCGGGCTGCGCGGGGGTTGCCGACCGCGCGTCGCAGCCCGGGGATCGCCCACTTTAGCACCGTGCAGCCCGTGCGCAAACCACCGCGCCGCGCGCGGGTCGCACGGGCGCGCGCCCGGGCTGTCGTCGCAGCCCTACTTCGTCGCGAAGCAGTAGATCAGGCCGGCGCCGCCGGTGCTCGCGAGCGCGGAATCGCTGCAGCCGCGTGTCACGTGCGAAGAGTTCCACGACCTGGCCGCGTCGTCGGTTCCAATTCCCATGCGGTCGTGATGCCCGACCCACGTCTGGCCGTCGCTGCCGCCTTTGGTCCAGTTGCCGCACGTCGTGTCCTCGCTGCCGGGAAACGCCGTGCCGTCCGGACGCGAGCCCGTCAGGATGTCGTGCTTGTTGGGCGAATCGCCGCGCCCGTTCACGACGTCGCCCTTCTCGGTGAGCGCGGTCTGCTTGGTCAGGTTGTTCGTGCCGTGAAGCTCCGCGGCGTCCCGGGCGATGACGACACCCTTGGCGTTCTGCCAGGGCCCGTTGCCGATGCGATCGCGCGCATCGACGCCGCCCGAACCCGTCGTGCTGAGATAGGCATGCCACGTCTTGCCGCCTGCGCCAGCCGCCGATGCGAGCGCCTGGCAATGCCTGTCGGCGCCGGAAAGACCGCCGAAGTCGGCGCCCTTGCCCGAGCCGGCGCTGCTCACGAAGAACGTCATGTCGGCGGGCTGCGATTGTGCAACGGCTGCAGCGCCGCACGCGAGCACGGCGCCCGCGAATGCCATGCGGGAACGGATCGTCATCGTCTGCTCCTCGAGGTGTGGAACGCGACGCGAGCGCAACGAGCGCACGGCCGCTCGGCATGCAACAGCGCGGCGCCGGCGCTATTCCCCGCCGGCCGGCTCATTTCGCCTTGCGCGGATCGTCGGCCGAATTGACGTACGTGATGTCGAAGGGCCCCGTGCCGGCGATCTGCACGACCGTCGGCTTCCTGGAGTACGCGTAGTGATGCGACTTGGCGGGCAGATAATGGAAGCCGCCGGCCTGCAGGCCGCGCGCCGTGCTGGGCTCGTACCGGTCGCCGATGCCGATGAACAGCGTGCCGGAGATGACGGTGAGCGCCTCGTCCTGCGAATGCCAGTGCGGAGCGATCTTGTAGCGGCCGGGCGTCATCAGGCGGATCACGAACGGGCCGGCTTTGCCGGGATCGCCGTGCAGCACGGCGATCTTGGCGCCGGCCGGAAGCGAGGCTGGCGCCGGCGACCACTGCAGGTCGTTGGCGCTGATGAACGCTTGCTTGTCGGCCACCCCTTGAGCGCCCGCCACGCCGGTGCAGGCGAGCAGCGCCACGCATGCGATCACGATCCTGCCGAACGTCTGCATCCCCTTCCTCCCGTGCGTGAGGCGCTCGCGCGCGCCGCATCGGCGACGATCATAGCGCGTGACGGCCAAAAGAAAACCCGGCGGCGCCGGGTTTTCCTGGTGCAAGCGCGTAGTGGCGCTTTAAGCCGGTACGGTTTCCGGCGTCGCGACAGGTGCTTGCGGCTCCGCGGGTTGCGTCGAAGGCTTCGGCTCGGCGGGTTTCTCCAACTCGTCGGAAACCTTGGTCTTGCGGCGCAACGCCTCGAGCGCGCGCGCCCTGAGGTAGTAACTGTCGAATTCGTAGCACATGCGAGCCTCCTTTCCCGTGCACGGGCGGCGGGCTGCGGCGTCGCCCTCGTGCGTCGATGCTACGCCGGCGCTCCAGGCGATTCAACTGCCCCCGGCCGCCGTTGCCCTTGACGCCGCACGTCGACAGCGCAAGATGACGGTTTCCCCCGATCCAGGAACGAGGCGTCCGTGAACGAGGAGACCTTCAATCTCAGCATCCGAAAGTTCCTGAAGATGGTCGGCGTGCATTCGCAGCGCGAGATCGAAACGGCGGTCGACAATGCCCGGAAGGCCGGCCGCATCCAGGGCAACGAGAAGTTCCCGGCCGTGATGACGCTGCGCGTGCAGGGCCTCGACATCGACGTCAAGTTCGACGGCGAGATCCACCTGGAGTGACGCCGCGATGAGCGACCTCAACTCGAAGCACAACCGCGTCGTCTGGTTCGACCTGCCGGTTGCCGACCTCGACCGGGCGGCGGCGTTCTATCGCGCGGTGCTGGGCGTGCGCGTGGACAAGCAGCAGTTCGAGCAGTTCAAGTTCTGCGTCGTGGAGCACGACGTCGGCAACGGGGGCTGCCTCGTTCTCGAGCCCGACCACGTCACGCAGGCGGGCATCCTCGTCTACATGAACGTCGACGGCCGCATTCGCGATGCCATGGC
>DASXAF010000005.1:0-37213 GCA_036406955.1 Casimicrobiaceae bacterium | reverse complement strand
AAGATGTTCTACAGCATCCAGCTCGCGTTCCGCGGGCTGCCGGCGTCGCTCGCCGTCGCGACACTGATCGTGTGCACGTTCTGGGGCATCGCCAGCGGCCTCGTCGGCGCGGTGGTCGTGCTGATGGGCGTGATCGCGATGGGGCCCATGCTGAAGGCGGGCTACGACGTCAAGCTCGCCTCGGGCGTCATCACCGCGGGCGGGACGCTCGGGATATTGATCCCGCCATCGGTGATGATCATCGTGTACGCGGCGGTCGCGGGACAGTCGGTGGTGAAGCTCTACGCCTCGGCGATGTTCCCGGGCTTCTTCCTGTCGTTCCTGTATCTCGCGTACATCGTGGGCTGGGCGCTGATCAATCCGAAGATCGCGCCCAAGCTCAAGACGCAGATTCCGGTGCCGCAGTGGATCCGCGACTTCCAGGCGGCGTACCGGCGCAACATGTTCGTGTCGCTGCTGATCGCGACGTTCGCCCCGGCGCGCGCATCGAGCATCGTCGTCGAGGGCAAGCCGCTCGGCTACTTCGGCGTCCTGCGCAACCTGCTCGCGGCGCTGTTCCCGCTGCTCATGACGGCCGCAACGCTGGGCCTCGTGTGGTGGTACGTCGTCATCCATCCGATGGCGGACGTCGAGAAGCCCGCACCGGCGCCGGCCGCCACGCAGCCCGCCACGCCGCCGGCGCCCGGTGCGGCACCGCCGGCGCCGGTCGAGGAGGAGAAGCCGCAGGAACTCGGCGCCGCCGGCGAATCGGACACGTCCGCGTTCAGCGGCGGTCTCCAGGAAGTCGGCAGCGCCGAGCTGAGAGCGCAGGCGCAGATCGCGCCTGCGGAGCTCGGTCCGCCGGCGGAGTTCTTCCCGTGGTTCTGGGGCATCACGGCGGTGACCGTGCTGATGCTCGCCTGGTACTACGCGCGCATGGACGCGGAGCGCTTCGAGCTGCTCAAGCTGCTGACGGTTTCCGTCATGCCGCTCGGCATCCTGACCTTCATCGTGCTGGCGGTGATTCTGTTCGGCATCACGACGGCGACGGAGTCCGCGGCGATCGGCGCGGCGGGCGCATTCCTGATGGGCTTCCAGGCCAAGACGCTCAACTGGGAGCGCGTGAAGCAGTCGGTGTTCCTGACCGCCAAGACCACCGCGATGGTGTGCTGGCTGTTCGTGGGCTCGGCGTTGTTCTCGGCTGTCTTCGCGCTGCTGGGCGGTCAGGCGCTGGTCGAGCGGTGGGTGCTGTCGTTCAACCTGACGCCCGTGCAGTTCATGATCCTGTCGCAGGCGATCATCTTCCTGCTCGGCTGGCCGCTCGAATGGACGGAGATCATCGTCATCTTCGTGCCGATATTCCTGCCGCTGCTCAAGCACTTCAACATCGATCCCATCCTGTGGGGCACGCTGGTGTTCGTGAACCTGCAGGCGGCGTTCCTGTCGCCGCCGGTGGCCATGTCGGCGTTCTATCTGAAGGGTGTGTCGCCGCCGCACGTTACGCTGAACCAGATCTTCTCGGGCATGATGCCGTACATGCTCATCGTCATCCTGTGCATGGTCATCATGTACGTGTGGCCCGGCATGACGCTGTGGCTGCCGAACTATCTGTATGGAAGTTGAGGCTCTGCCGGCCGCGACGGCCTGGTGAGTCCCGCCTGTCTTGCGGGCCCGCAGCTTGCGGAAGCCCGCCCCGGGCGCCGCTGTTCGCGCGAAGCCAGTTGCCTGGAAACGACGGGCAGTTCAAACTAGCCGCCCCGGTGCGCGACGACACCGCTTCGATCACAACGCTTGGTAAGGAGGAGGCACCATGAAGGACGCGAGCACGAAAAACGGCCAGGACTCGCACGCTGAAGAGCCCGCCCGGCGCAAGCTGTTGAAGGCCGCCAGCGCGGCGGCCGGGGGGGCGGCCATACTCGGCGCGCCGTTCATTCGCAATGCCGCCGCAGCGGAGACCACGACCTGGAAAGTGCAGACGTCCTGGCCCGCGGGTGTCGGCCTGCAGACATTCAAGGCCTGGTGCGGGACGATCAAGGAGAAGACGGGCGGCGAGCTCGACTTCAAGCCTTTTGCGGCCAAGGAGGTGGTCGGCGACTTCGAGCTGCTCGACGGGGTGAAGAACGGCGTGCTCGAGGCGATGAACTCGTTCACCGTCTACTGGGTGGGCAAGATCCCGGCGACGGCGTTCCTGAGCTCGTACCTGATGGGGCTGCGCTACCCGCACGAGTGGGACGTGTTCTTCTACAGCAAGGACGGCCTCAAGGTCGCGCGTGAGATCTTCGCCAAGCAGGGCCTCTACTACGTGGGGCGCATCCACCACGGCCCCAACATCATTCATTCGAAGAAGCCCATCCGCACTGCCGAGGACTTCAAGGGCCTCAAGCTTCGCGTGCCGGGCGGCATGATCGCCGAGGGCTTCGCAGCGATCGGCGCGCGCACCACGCTGCTGCCCGGCGGCGAAGTGTTCTCCGCGCTGGAGAAAGGCACCGTCGACGCGGCCGACTACACCGGCCCGGCGGTCAACTGGGACCTCGGTTTCCAGCAGGTCACCAAGTACATCTGGATGGGCCCGCCCGGACTGGAATCGATCTACCAGCCCGTTGACCTCATGGACTTCGTCGTGCGGCAGGACGTGCACAACAAGCTGTCGCCCAAGATGAAGTACTGGCTGGAGAACGAGATCCAGGCGTACTCGAACGAGCACCACGCCGCGATCCAGAAGGCCGACATGGAGGCGTGGGGCAAATTCCTGAAGGCCGGCACGCAGATCAACCGCCTGCCCGCCGAAGACCTTCCGAAATTCCAGCGCGTGGCCGTCCCCATCTGGTTCAAGTGGGCGAACAAGGACCCCGATGCCGCTCGTGTATTCAAGTTGCAGCTCGAGGTGATGGAGTCGCCGTCGTTCGGCTACGTCACGCCCGACATGTACAAGGGTCAGAAGCTGTCCGTCTGAGGTACCGTGCCCCGGCGCTGCTCATCGCGCCGGGGATTTCCGTTCGCGTTCACGTGCGCGGCCCGCCACGGGTCACGCATGCCCATCGTCCGGCCCTCGATGCCCAATCTCAACTTCATCCTGCCGCACTGGTTGTACTGGGGCGCGCTGCTCGTTTTCCCGCTGGTCGCGATGTACCTCGTGCGGCGACAAATGCGCGACGGCCCTCCGCGCGAGCCGATCTACTTCAACGCATACCTGTTCCTGATCACCGCCGGCTTCATGGGCCTGCACCGCATGTACCTCAAGAGCTGGTGGGGCCTGCTCTACCTGCCTTTCTTCGCCGGCGTGCTGTACTGTGGGACGCAGGAGCGCGACGTGCGCGAGGACGTGTCGCGCACGTACGCCGCGCTCGAGCGCGCGCAGACCGCCGCCGACGTGGCCAAGCCCAACGATCCGGCCACGGCGACCGAAGAAGAGCGCAAGACCTACGCCGACGCGACCGCGGATCTGAACGCGAAGAAGGCGGACTTCGAAGCCGCGGACGCGGTGCGCGCGACGTGGCACGACCGATCGCGCCTCTTCGGCGCAATCATAGCGGCGCTGATGCTGATCGACGCGTTCCTGATCCCGCGGGTCGTGCGCGCGCGCCGGGCACGCGCGGCCGAGGCGGGTTACGCCGTCAATCCCGTGCTTCCCGAGCCGCCACAGCCGAGCGCCGGGGTTGCCGAGGACCCGACACTGCATCTGCGCACACGATTCACCGACTGGATAGAGCGCATCAACACGCAATCGGGCGTGTTCGTCGCCTACTGGGGCGTCATCGCGGTGTTCGTCTACTACTACGAGGTGCTCGCGCGCTACGTGTTCAACTCGCCTACCAACTGGGTGCACGAGAGCATGTTCCTGATGTTCGGCATGCAGTACATGATCTCGGGCGCGTACGCGTACCGCGAGGACCAGCACGTGCGCGTCGACGTCGTGTACTCGCACTTCTCCCCGCGCGGCAAGGCGATCGCCGACATCGTGACCTCCGTCTTCTTCTTCACGTTCACGCTGACCATGCTCTGGACCGGATACCGCTTCGCGGCAGACGCGGTGAACAATGGCGAAACGTCCTTCACCGAGTGGGGCATCCAGTACTGGCCGGTGAAGCTCACCATCCCGATCGGCGCGGCGCTGATCGTGCTGCAGGGGGTATCCAAGCTGATCAAGGACATCATGATCGTCCGCGGCTCGGTGCCACCGTCGGCGCCTGTCGCCACGTCCACACCGGTGCTCTGAGCCATGGGCCTCGAGATCGGCATCGGCTGGCTCACGCTGTTCCTGTTCGGCTCGCTCGCGCTATTGCTCATGCTGGGACTGCCGATGGCGTTCTGCACGGGCAGCCTCGCGGTCATCTTCCTGTACGTGTTCGGCAGCCCGGCGGTCCTGAACATGATGCCTTCGCGCATCTTCCCGTTCATGACCGACTACCAGCTGTCGGCGGTGCCGCTGTTCATCTTCATGGCGGCGATGCTCGAGAAAGCAGGAATCATCGAGGAGCTGTTCGACGTCATCTACAAATGGCTCGGCGCGCTCAAGGGCGGCCTCGCTTCGGCGACCGTTCTCGCGTGCACGGCGCTGGCTGCGATGGTGGGCGTGGTGGGCGCGACCGAAGTGACCATGGGCATGATCGCGCTGCCAGCGATGCTGCGCCGCGGCTACGATCCCAAGCTCGCCTGCGGGTCGCTGCTCGCCGGCGGCACGCTCGGCATCCTGATCCCGCCGTCGGTGATGGCGATCGTCTACGCGGTGGTGGCGCAGCAGTCGCTCGGCGAGCTCCTGATCGGCTCGGTGTTCCCGGGCCTGCTGCTTTCGGGGATGTACATCCTCTACATCACGATCCGCTGCTACATCAATCCGAAGCTCGGCCCCGCGCTGCCGCCGGAGGAGCGCGTGGACATGAGGGAGAAGGTCCGGCTGCTGCGCAACACCATCGCGCCGATCCTGCTCATCCTGCTCGTGCTGGGCGTGATCTTCTTCGGCATCGCGACACCGGTGGAGGCGGCCGGCATCGGCACGTTCGGCGCGCTGATCGTGTGCGCCACGCACGGACGACTCAACTGGATCAACATCCACGACGCGGCCATGGCGACGCTCAAGGCCACGGCGATGGTGATGTGGATCTTCTTCGGCGCGACGATGTTCGTCGGCTTCTTCATCGTCAAGGGCGGCCAGACGTTCGTCGCCGAGTCGATCATCGGCACAGGGCTCGCGCCCTACGGCATCCTGTTCCTGATGATGGTGATCCTGTTCGTCCTCGGCATGTTCCTCGACTGGGTCGGCATCCTGCTGCTCACCGTTCCCATCTTCGTGCCGATCCTCAAGGCGCTCGAATTCAACGGCGTCTTCGGCATTGCCGGCGTTGCGCCGGCCGACATCCCGCTGTGGTACGGGGTGATCTTCATCGTCAACATGCAGATGGCGTTCCTCAGCCCGCCATTCGGCTACTCGCTCTTCTATCTGAAGAGCGTCGCCCCGCCGCAGATCTCCATGGCAATGATCTTCCGCTCAGCCGTTCCGTTCATCGGACTCCAGGCGATCGGAAACGCGCTGTGCATCATCTTTCCGCAGATCATCCTGTACCTGCCCAACATCTTCTACGTGCGCGGCGGGTAGCGTTACGCCTTCCTCAGCCAGAGGCCTTTGAGGTATTCGCCTTCCGGAAACGCGAGCGCCACGGGATGGTCGGCGCTCGCGCCGAGGCGCGCGAGGATCGCGACGTCCGTGCCGGCATCGAGCGCCGCGCCGGCGACGATCTTCTGGAACAGATCGATCGACACGCCGCCGGAGCAGGAGAACGTCGCCATGATGCCGCCCGGCTCGAGCATCTTCAGCGCAAGAAGGTTGATGTCCTTGTAGGCGCGCGCCGCACGCGACGCGTGGGCGGCGGTCGGCGCGAACTTGGGCGGGTCGAGCACCACGAGGTCGAAGCGTGCGCCTTCGTTGCGCAGCGCGCGCAGCTCGGCGAACACGTCGGCTTCCCGCCATTCCGCCCGAGCCGCGGGAAGCGCCGGGTTCGCGGCGACGTTGTCGGCCGCGAGCGCCAGCGCGTCGGCCGCCGAGTCGATCGACAGCACGTGAGCGGCGCCGCCGGCCAGCGCCGACAGCGTGAACCCGCCCGTGTAGCAGAACGCGTTGAGCACCCGCTTGCCCGCGGCCTGCGCGCGCACGCGGGCGCGGTTGTCGCGCTGATCGAGGTAGAAGCCCGTCTTCTGCCCGGCCATGACGTCCACGTGGTACGCGAGCCCGCCTTCGCGGATCGCGAGCGGCCGCGGCACGCGCCCGTGCAGCACGCCCACGCGCGGCTCGAGGCCTTCGAGCGCGCGGACCTCGGCGTCCGAGCGCTCGTAGACGCATGCCACGCCGGGCTGCCCGGCCAGCGCGGCAACGATCGCGTCGCGCCAGAACTCGGCGCCGGACGAGGAGAGCTGCATCACGACGGTCTCGCCGTAGCGATCGGCCACCACGCCGGGAAGCCCGTCGGACTCGGCGTGGATCAGCCGCGCGGCGGAATGATCGGCATCGAGCAGCGCCGTGCGCGCCGCGCATGCGCGCGCCACGCGCTTCGCGATGAAATCGGCGCCGATGCGCGCCTGCGGATCGAACGTCCACATCCGTGCGCGAATCCTCGAGTGCGGCGAATAGGCGGCGAAACCGAGCGTCTCGCCCTCGTGGCTGCGCACCGTCACGGTGGCGCCGGCCGGCGGATCGCCGTCGACCTGCGCGACCGCGCCCGAGAAGATCCAGGGATGGCGGGCGCGCAGGGACTTGTCGCGCCCGGGCGCGAGGACCAGCGCCGCCGCGCGCGCGGTCAACCCGTGGCGACGCCGAGCAGGTGGCCGATGCCGAACGTGATCGCGCCCGCCAGCGCACCGAGCACGAGCATGCGCGCACCCGACCACAGCGCGTTGCGGCCCGTGAACAACGACAGCGTCGCGCCGACCGCGAACAGCGCGACCGCGGTGACGCCGATCGCGAGCATGAAGGCCTGCTGCGGCGCGCGCGCGACGAGCCACGGCGCGAGCGGCAGCAGCGCGCCGAGCGCGAACGACACGAACGAGGTCGCGGCGGCGGCGAGCGGGGAGCCGAGCTCGCCGGGATTGAGGCCGAGCTCCTCGCGCGCCAGCGTGTCGAGCGCGTGCTGGGGATCCGAGACCAGGCGCTGCGCGAGCTTGTCCGCTTCCTTCGCGGGCAGGCCCTTGGCGGCGTAGATCAGCGCGAGCTCCTGCGCTTCGGCTTCGGGATATTGCTTGAGCTCGTCGCGCTCGAGGCCGATCTGGTATTCGTAGAGCTCGCGCTGCGATTGCACCGAGACGTATTCGCCGGCGGCCATGGCGAACGCGCCCGCGGCCATGCCCGCCACGCCGGTCAGCACGACCACGTGCGGATCGGACGTCGCACCCGCCACGCCGAGGATCAGGCTGGCGTTGGATACGAGCCCGTCGTTGACGCCGAACACCGCGGCGCGCAGGTTGCCGCCGCCACCGAGGCCGCGATGCCGATGCTCGATCACGCCGGCCTTGACCGGCGTCGCATGGCCCGGTTCGTGCGCCATCGCCGAGCCGTAGACCGCCATGCCGCGCACCTTCATGGCGGCCAGCACGTTGCGCAGGCGCCGCGGGCCGAGCCAGCGCACCATGTGCGCGACCAGGCGCGTGCGCGTGTCGGGCACGAAGGGGCCCGGTGCCGGATGCCCGCGCGCGGTGAGCTGCGCCCGCCAGATCGCCGCCTGCGCCTCAGCCTCGCCGGCCAGGCGCTTGAAGAGCTCGGCACGCACCGTGCCGTTCTCGGCTTCGGCGCAGGCGCGGTAGAGGAAGGCCGAGCGCTGCTCCTCGGTCCAGGATTCGAGCGGGTTCATGCGGCGATGGAGGGTGCTGCGGGGAATCGCCTCCGATTCTACTGCCATGCGTTCGACCTGATGCGATGCTCGCGAATTCCGCCGACGAGCGTCGGTCAGGCGCTCGCGATCGCCTCCATCTGTGCCATCACCTCGGGCGTCAGCCTCTGCACGACGTCGAGCGCCTTCATGTTCTCGACGACCTGCGCCGGCCGGCTCGCGCCGGTGATGACCGACGAGACGTCGGGGTTCTTCAGGCACCATGCCAGCGCGAGCTGCGCCAATGTGCAGCCGACCTCCTGCGCGATCGGCGCGAGCGCGCGCACGCGGCGCAGCTTGTCCGGATCGAGCACGCGCTCGGACAGCCATTCGTAACCCTTGAGCCGCGCGCGCGAGTCGGCTGGCACCCCGTCGTTGTACTTGCCGGTGAGCAGGCCCGACGCGAGCGGGCTCCATGTCGTGACGCCGAGGCCGTAGTCCTCGTACAGGCGCGCGTATTCCTTCTCCACGCGCTCGCGATGGAACAGGTTGTACTGCGGCTGCTCCACCACCGGCTTGTGCAGATGATGCCGCTCGGCGATCGCGTACGCCGACACGATGTCGCCGGCGCTCCACTCCGACGTACCCCAGTAGAGCGCCTTGCCGGCCGCGATCATGTCGTGCATGGCGCGCACCGTCTCCTCGATCGGCGTGTCGGGATCGGGGCGGTGACAGTAGACGAGGTCGACGTGGTCGAGGCGCAGGCGCTCGAGCGACCCGTCGATCGCCTGCATCAGGTACTTGCGATTGAGCGTGTTCTTCTCGTTGGGCCCGTCGTGCAGGCCCCAGTAGAACTTGGTCGAGACGATGTACGAGGCGCGGCGCCAGCCGAGCTTGCGCAGCGCCTCGCCCATGATGGTCTCCGACCGGCCCTTCGCGTACACCTCGGCGTTGTCGAAGAAATTGACGCCGGCGTCGTACGCCGCGGCCATGCATTCGCGCGCGACCGACTCGTCCATCTGGTTGCCGTACGTCACCCAGGAGCCGAACGACAGCTCGCTCACCTTCAGTCCCGCGCGTCCGAGTCGCCGATAGTTCATGGTGTCGTCTGTACAATCGCGGCTCCATTCTAGCCGAGGCCGTATCGACATGCCCGTTCGCCGCGCTTCACGCAGTGCGCGCAAGCCGCCCTTCGACGTCGAAGCGCTGTGGGCCATCAAGCGCATCGGCGTGCCGACCGTCTCGCCCGACGGACGCATCGCCTGCGCGCCGGTCACGACGTACGACATGGAGAAGAACGAGGGCTCGACCGACCTCTGGCTGTTCCCAACGGGCTTCGGCGCCAACGGCGGCGTGAAGGCGAGAACGCGGCGGCTCACCGTGGGCGACAAGGACAGCGACCCGCGCTGGTCGCCGGACGGCCGCTTCATCGCGTTCACGGCGAAGCGCAAGGACGACGCCGAGCCGCAGGTGTACGTGATCGCATCCGACGGCGGTGAAGCGCAACGCATGACGTCGCTCGCGACCGGCGCGAGCCACGTGAAGTGGTTTCCCGACAGCAAGCGCATCGCGTTCGTTTCGTGGGTATGGCCCGATCTCGGCAACGATGCCGCGCAGGCGAGGCGGATGAAGGCGCGCAAGGACTCCAAGGTCAAGGCGCACGTCACCGAGCGCAGCGAGTTCCGCTACTGGGACCACTGGCTCACCGACGGCCGCGAGCCTCACATCATGGTGTGCGAGCTGCCGGGCGGCCGCACGCGCGATCTTCTCGCCGGCAGCGGGCTCGCGCTTCCGCCATGGGACCCGAGCGACGGCGATTTCGACATCGCGCCCGATGGTCGCCAGATCGCGCTGCACGTCGACCGGGCCGACGAGCCCGGCATGATGCACCAGCTCGACATCGTGACGCTCGATCTCGCGACGCGGCGCAAGCGCGTGCTGACCGAAGCGACGAAACTGTCCGACCAGAGCCCCGTGTACTCGCCCGACGGTCGCTACATCGCGTTCACGTCGTACGACACCAACCGCGCGTTCAACGACCAGGGCCACATGTCGCTGTACGAGCGACGCACCGGGCGCATCACCACGCTTGCGCCCGGCTTCGACCGCGGCGTGTCGCACGTGAGCTTCACCGCCGATTCCCGCACGCTGCTCTTCATGGTCGAGGATCGCGGGCGCGTGGGCATCTGGCGGCTCGCGCTCGACGCGCGCACGCCCGTATGCATCGTGCCGGGCGGCTCGGTGTCCGGATACGCGTCGTCGTCAGCCGGGGACACGCTGGTGTACGCGCGCTCGACGGCCACGCATCCCCCGGCGCTCTTCGCGTCGCGCGGCGACGGTCGCGACGAGCGCGCGATCGAGTCGATCAATCGCGGGATCATGTCGCGCCACGCGTTCGGCACGGTGCGCGAGCTCACGGTGAAGGGCTGGCGCGGCGAGCCAGTGCAGGTGTTCGTCACCTATCCGCCGGGCTTCGACCCGGCGCGCAAGTGGCCGCTGATGCACAGCATCCACGGCGGGCCGCACGCCGCGCACCACGACGGCTGGCATTTCCGCTGGAACACGCAGGTGCTCGCGGGGCAGGGCTACGTCGTGGCGTGCGTGAACTATCATGGCTCGTCGGGCTTCGGCCAGAAGTTCATCGAAAGCATCACGCGGCAGTACGGCGAGCGCGAGATGGCGGACATCGAGGCGGCCACGGACTTCATGCTGCGCCAGGGCTACATCGATCGCACGCGCCTCACGGCGACCGGAGGCAGCTACGGCGGCTACATGGTCGCGTACATGAACGGCCGCACCGATCGCTATCGCGCCTACGTCTGCCACGCCGGCTGCTACGACTGGGTGAGCATGATGGCGACCGACGGGTACAAGTTCTTCGCCAAGGAGCTCGGCGCATTCCACTGGGAAGACGAGGCGCGCGTGATGCGGCAGTCGCCGCATCACTACGTCGCCAACGCCAGGACGCCCACGCTGGTCGTTCACGGCGAGCTCGACTACCGCGTGCCCGCGACGCAGGCGCTGCAGTACTACGACTCGCTCAAGGCCAAGGGCGTGCCGGCGCGCCTCGTGTACTTTCCCGACGAGAACCACTGGATCCTGAAGCCGCAGAACTCGCGGCTGTGGTATCGCGAGTTCTTCGCCTGGCTTGCCCGCTACGCGAAGAGCGGGCCCGCGGCGCGCCGCTAGCCGCCGACGCGGCGCCGGTTGCTCTCGGCGAGCTCCTGGCAGGCGACGCAGCGGCGCGCGGTCGGGTAGGCGGTCAGCCGCGGCGCCGGGATGGGCAGGCCGCAATCCATGCACTCGCCGTAGGTGCCGTCGGCCAGGCGGGCGAGGGCGGCCTCGACCTCGGCCAGATCGTGCAGGTCGCGCGAGACGAGCGCGATGTCCTGGTGCGCCATCATGTCTGCCACCGCCCAGTCGTCGGTGTCCTCCATGCGGTTGCGCATTCCGACGAGGCCGGGATCGTCCTGCGTGCGGAGCTGCTTCTCGATTTCGGCGCGCAGCTCGCGCTGGCGCCGCGCGAGCGCCTCCGCGATGGCTGCACGGGCGGCGGGGCCGAGCTCGGATGCCTGGTCGTTCATGCGCCCATTATGGGACAGTCCGGCCCTTCGTGCGACCCGCGCGCCGGCACTTGAAGCCCGGCCCCGGCAACCGCAGATTGGCGATGCAGGGGCCGGTCGACGCCCTCGGGCGCCCCGGTCCTCCATCACAGGGAAACATCCAGGAGACCATCATGGCCAGTCTGCAACTGTACGATCCGTTCGCGGAGGCGGGGTTCGACGACCTGTTCCGCGGCTTCTTCCGTCCCGTTCGGGCGAGCGAGCGCACGGCGCCCGCGTCGATCAAGGTCGACGTGTCGGAGAACGACAAGAGCTATACCGTCCACGCCGAGATTCCGGGCGTCACCAAGGACGACATCCAGGTCGCCGTCGAAGGCAACCAGGTGACGATCGCCGCCGAAGTGAAGCGCAACGGCGAGGTGAAGGAAGGCGACCGCGTCCTGCGCACCGAGCGCTATTACGGCGCGGCGTATCGCAGCTTCACGCTGCCGGCCGAGCTGGACGAATCGGCCAGCGAGGCGAAGTACGAGAACGGCGTGCTGGAGCTCAAGCTCGCGAAGAAGCCCGCGGTGGCGGGGCGCAAGCTCACCATTCAGTAAGCGCGAATGGAGGCGCGTCGCGAAGCGGCGTGCCTCCACGAACGCTGGCACCCTGATTGCGCCGAGTGCGCAGGCCAGGCTGCCCGTCGCGCGTTGGGAGGGGGCGTCGGTCGGCCGCGCCGAGTGCGAATAGCGGTTGCGTGTCGCTGGACGTTCATGGCGACATGGGTGACGAAGCGCGCGCCTCGTCGGCACGCGTTCGCGGGTGCCGTTGCCATGCAACAGCACAAGCCGCCGCGGGCAATCGGTGCTCACGCTGTAGCGGCCGCCACACGTCCCGGAGCGACGCGCAGTGCGATGTCGATCTTCGCACAACCCCGAATGGGGCCTTCGTGGTCCAAAGCGACGATCGCTGACAAATTGCTTTCCGACTACATCCTGTATGCGGTTGGCGTCATGTACCTTTACAACTTCGTAGCGCACACGGTATTCGCGGAGACCAGCGCGGCGTTCATCGGGTGGGCTAACAGCCCGTTCCAATACGAAGTAGGGTACGCGAGCTTGGGTTTCGGGGTAGCGGCACTGGTTGCACATCGCAGCGACTTCTCTGCGCGGCTCGTCGCCGTGCTCGGTCCATCGCTTTGCCTGTGGGGCGCCGCAGCGGGACATGTCCGTGAGATTCTAATGACGAAGAACTTCGCTCCGGGGAACGCTGGAGTCGTTCTTTGGACGGACATCTTTCTTCCCGTGATTGGGTTCGCCTTCCTTTATTTTTACCATTCTCAACGCCCGCTCACGTCAGCGTCCGTTCAACCGAGCGCCGTCTAACTCAGGTTAAGCGCCATGGAGATCGAGGCGTACGCCATTGAGTGGCCGAACGCTATGACGCCTTAGGTAGCGTGCCTTGACACGAAGCACCAGTGTATATACAGTACGTATATGCGCTTCTCGTGGAACGAAGACAAGCGCCAGTCAAACCTGCGGGATCACGGCCTTGATTTCGTCGATGCTCCCCGAGTCTTCGAAGGTGTGAGCTATACCTTCGAGGACGACCGATTCGACTACGGCGAACACCGCTTCGTCACGCTCGGCCTGCTAGACGGGACTGTGGTTTCCATCGTGCATACCGAGTCGCCGCGAGTAATTCGCGTAATTTCCTTTCGCAAGGCGACGAACATGAACAAGCGATCTTCTTCCACAGTGTCAAAGACTGATTGGCCACGTGTGCGCGCCATGAAGGATCACGAGATCCGGAGGGCCGCCGAGCATCCGGAGGCATCCATCAAACACATAGTCCGTGGAGTCGTTCGGCGTGGCCTTAAGCCCGTACCACCGAAAGCATCAATCTCCCTGCGACTTGATGCGGATGTGCTCGAATGGTTTAAGGCCCAGGGCCCAGGTTATCAAACGCGAATCAATGCCATTCTGCGTGCATATAAGGAAGAAGCTGCCTAACCCTGCGTTCAACCGGACGCCCGCTTACGCGGCTCGTTTCTCCCCGGTCGCCGGTGGGCGGGCGCCGTTACTTGATCGTTAGGCGTCTCGAGCATGGGGCTGACGCAGCGATTGGATTGCGATTGTCGGCGTCATCGTCCAGGTGCTGGACCTTACGGTCAACCGGACGCGCCGGTCCATGCCTTCTCGCTCGCGCGCGCCTCGTCGGCGCGCCGGGTACCTTCGGCGTTAGGCCCCGCCAGGAACGCTGTGCCGACTCATCGATGAACACCAGACTGCTAATGCGTGCCAGCGCCGTAGTCCTGGCCGTGTTCGGAGCTTCGGGCACTTTCCTACCTCGAGAAATTCTCGTGCGTGCCGGTACATCGCCAGCTGGCTTCAGCGTCGTGCTTATCCAGATGGCCGGGGCGCTGTACCTTGGTTTTGCCATGCTGAACTGGATGGCCCAGGGCAGTGTCATGGGAGGTATTTATGGCCGACCCGTTGCAGTCGGCAACTTGGCTCACTTCACAATAGGCGCGCTGGCTCTCCTGAAGGTCATTCTGTCGGGGCAACGATCTCCCGAAGTGGTCGTCGGGGCCGCGGTGTACGCCATCCTTGCCGTCTCTTTTGCGGTCATCGCGTTCGGGCGCGCACCACGCACACGCGTCGAGGCCTGACCTGCGCCGAGATGCGCTTTCCTTCTCGCGGCCGTCGGTGGCCGCGCGACGGTTACAGTAACTGGTCGTTGGGGTCGCCTCCGTTAGGCAGCGTTCGTTCGCGCCGTGGTGAAGCACGGGGCGGCTGCGGTCGGCAAGGTCCCGCGCCGATCGTCGACCGCAACCCACCGCCAACCCTCGTTCTGCGGGCCGTGTGTCCGCATTCTGCGGCTACATGGCACGAGACGATTCCGATGTCACCCGATGGATGGGAAGGCGTACTGGTCTCTTGTGAACGTCGCCGCCGCGATCCGGTACATGGTCGAGGCGGTCCTGTGGCCTGGCATGGCGCTCAACGGGCGCCGCGTACGCGCGTCGGTTCCCGTGCGGCGGTCGGCAGACATTGGTTAACGGACTGAATCAGGCAGCCTCATGCTGAGCAGCGAATACGAGACCACTTGCAGCCACGGAACCGGAGCATCGGTCATGAACACGGTGTCCCCGTCGCGAATCATGGACACCGGCATGGGCTTTTGGCCGGCCAAGGTACTGCTCTCGGCGGTAGAACTGGAGCTTTTCACGAAACTTGGCGGCCATTCCATGACTGCGCGGGAGCTTCAGGTGTTGCTTCGGTTGCATCCAAGAGCCAGCCCGGATTTCTTCGACGCTTTGGTGGCGCTGCGCTTCCTGGACCGCAGCGGTGATGGCCCCGAGGCGCTTTATCGCAATACCGAGGAAACCGCGCTGTTCCTCGATCGGCGCAGCCCACAGTTCATGGGTGGCGTCCTGGAAATGGCCAACGCCCGCCTCTACCGTTTCTGGGGCGATCTCACCGAAGCGCTCCGAACCGGCAGTCCGCAAAACGAGATCAAATTGACGGGCGCGTCAATGTTCGCTGAGCTCTACAGCAAGCCCGAGCGGCTCGAGCAGTTCATGGACGCAATGAGCGGGCTTTCTGCCGGCAATTTCCAGGCCTTCGCTGAAAAGTTCGATTTCTCCCGCTATCACACGGTCTGCGACGCAGGTGGGGCGACCGGCCAATTGTCGATGATCCTGGCCAGGAGACACCCTCACCTTCGCTGCACTTCCGCCGACCTTCCGCCCGTCACCCTGATCGCCGAGCGCAGGATTGCCGCCGCTGGACTGGTCGATCGAGTCACCGCGAGATCCCTCGACTTCTTCGCGGACCCGCTGCCGAAGGCCGACGTGGTCACGATGGGGTTGATCCTTCACGACTGGAACCTGGAGAAGAAGATGCGGCTCATCCGTGCCGCCTACGATGCGCTGCCTCCAGGAGGCGCGTTCGTGGTCATCGAGAACCTGATCGATGACACGAGGCGCGATAACGCTTTCGGGCTGATGATGTCGCTCAATATGCTGATCGAGTTTGGCGATGCATTCGACTTCACCGGCGCTGATTTTTCCCGATGGTGCCGCGAGGTCGGGTTCAGCCAAACCGAGGTGATTTCCTTGGCGGGTTCCGCCAGCGCTGGCGTGGCCTACAAATAGGCGGATGGCGCCGGCAGTGGCCCGAAGACGTCGCGAGCGCCGACTGACCCCCTGCGCCAAGCGGACGCGCGTGCAAATGTCTCTTTGCTCGCACGCGCTGTTGACTGCCCGCCGGTTGAATGAGCTGACCAGGCCGAGCTTCGAGCCGCTCCAACCTCGGCAGGCTTTGCGGCAACTGACTCGTCTCACCGCGTAGAAAATCGTCGAACCGGACCCGTGGCCCGCGGTCCGCCTTGGGCGCCGCGAGCACGCGCGACTACCGCTGCATCTCGTTCCATGGCGCGGCTTTCCTAGCGCACGCGCTTCGCTGCGTACTCTTCCTCGATGTTGTCGCGGAAGAAGCTCCACGGCGACGACGCGGTCGAGAAGCGCCGCCACACTTCGGCGGTCACGCCGCCGTACTCGAACGTCCCCGACGTCAGCTCGACCACGAGCTTGCGATTGCGCTCGTCGTAGCCGGCGGCGCGGAGGTTGCCGCCCGACATACGTTTCATCTCCATCGCCGCTTTCCTTCCGCCGCGCACGTCGTCATCCGGGGGCGCACGCGAGGACCTCGCTTTTCAACGCTTGGTGGTCTTCGCCTTCCTGACCTTGTGCAGGCGCTTCTTGCCGTAGCTGCCGTTGTTGATCTTGCCGCGCCGCGTGCGCGTGTCGCCCTTGCCCATCGTGGCCTCCGGTGAATCGTCACTGCCGATGCTAGGATTATAGGCACTTCGCTCGCGTAGCTTCCATGAACCGTTGCCTCGCCCGTGCGTGGCGCGCGATCGCTCGATTCGCGCTCGTCGCGCTTTGCGCCACTGCGCCGGTCGCGCCGGCCGCCGATCCGCCGAAGGTCCTGCGCGTCGCCATTCCCAGCGCCGAAACGAGCTTCGATCCGGCATTCGTCTCCGACGCGGCGTCGGACTCGGTGATCTCCAACGTCTTCGACGCGATGCTGGACTACGACTACCTAGCGCGGCCGGTCAAGCTGGTGCCGCGCGCGCTGGACGCGCTTCCGACGATCGAGGATGGCGGCCGCACGTTCGTCTGCCACGTTCGGAAGGGCGTCTACTTCACGCCCGATCCGGCGTTCAAGGGCAGGGCGCGCGAGCTCACCGCGACGGATTTCGCGTACGGCCTCAAGCGCATCCTCGATCCCAGACTCAAGTCGCCCTGGCTGTGGCTGCTCGACGGCAAGGTGGTCGGTGCGACCGAAGCGCGCGAAAAGGCCGAGAAGAGCGGCAAGTTCGACTACGACGCGGCGCTGCCGGGACTCGAGGTCGTCGATCGCTACACGCTGCGCATCCGCCTCACCGCGCCGGACCTTCGCTTCCCCTACTTGCTCGCGGTGCCGAACATGGCTGCGCAGGCGCGCGAAGTCGTCGAAGCCTACGGCGCGGACATCGGCGCGCACCCGGTCGGCACCGGTCCGTACATGCTCGGCGAGTATCGCCGCAGCGCGAGGACCGTGCTGATCAGGAATCCGAAGTATCGCGACGTGACCTACGTTGCGGCCGGCCCGGTTCCCGCGGCGTATCAGCCGATCGCGGCCTCGCTCGAGGGTCGCAAGTTGCCGCTCGCCGATCGGGTCGAGATCAACGTGATCGAGGAAGGCCACGCCGAGCTGCTCGCGTTCCTCAACGGCGAGCTCGACCTGATGGACATCCTGCCGATCGACCTCACCGACCAGGCGCTCGACGCCGAAGGCAAGCTCAGGCCCGACCTCGCCGCGCGCGGCATCGGCCACGAGGTGCTGCTGCGGCCGAACACGTGGTGGATCTACTTCAACATGAAGGACCCGGTCGTCGGCGGCTATGCGCCGGACAAGATCGCGTTGCGCCGCGCGATCAGCATGGCGTACAACGTCGACGAAGCGATACGCGTGCTGCTGAAGAACCGCGCGGTCAAGGCCTATGGCCCGATCCCGCCCGGCATCGCCGGCTACGACACCGACCTGCACACGCAGGCGCAGGTGTACGACCCCGCGATGGCGCGCGCGCTGCTCGATCGCTTCGGCTACAAGGACCGCGATGGCGACGGCTACCGCGAGATGCCGGACGGCAAGCCGCTGGTGATCGAGCGCTGGTCGGTGCCGAACTCGGCCCAGCGCGATGCCGACGAGCTGTGGAAGAAGAGCCTCGATTCGATCGGCCTTCGCACCATCACCAGGAAGGACCGGCTGCCGGAGCTGCGCAAGATGGCGCGGCTCGGGAAGATCCCCGTGCGCGCGGACGGATGGAATGCGGATTACCCCGACGCCGAGAACTTCATGCAGCTTCTCTACGGCCCGAACGTCGGCCAGGAGAACCAGGCGCAGTTCGACCTCCCCGAGTTCAACAAGCTCTACGAGCAGGCCCGCGCGCTGCCCGATTCACCGGAGCGCACGCGGCTCTTCGACCGCATGACCGAGCTCGTCATCGCGTACGCGCCGTGGAAGATGACCTATCACCGCCTCGAGGACATGCTGCGGAACCGGTGGGTGAAGAGCTACGTGCCGCATCCCATACGCTCGCAGGCGTGGCAGTACGCGGACATCGATCCGTCGCAGCGGCCGCAGAGCGTTCGCTGATCGACGCTATTCCTTCTTCGGGATCTCGTACGGCTTGCAGGTGAGCGGCGTCGCGTTGCCTTCGCGAACGAGCGTGAAGTCGAGGCCCTTGCCGCGCAGCTCCATGAGGCCGTTGGTGTAGCGCAGGCCCGACGCGGACGAGACCTGGTAGAGCACCACGCGCGTCGCGTCGCCGAGCAGCATGCGCGCCTCGCCTTCCTCGAAGCGCACGACCAGGCGCTCGTCGCCGTGCGTGCAGTCGATGGTGTTCTTCGCCGCGTCGATCTCTTCCTTGCTGGGGCCGCTCTGGCAGGCGGCGAGGACGAGCGTGACCGCGGCGTACGCGATGATGCGTGGACAACTCATGAGCGCGCTCCGGAAGCGGATGCGCGCGACTTTATCAGGTGTTTGCCAGTCGCGAAGCGACTCCGTACGTCCCCCTCGCCCGCGAAGCGGGAGAGAGGGAACGGGTGAGGGCGCCTCAGCAGTCGGCGACGTTGCTCGCGACGCCGGCAAGCGAATCGGCCTTGTAGCGCCCGGCCATGCCGCGTGCGGTCTCCACCATGGAGTGCACCAGCTTGTCGAGGCCGATGCGCGGCGCCGGTTGTCGAACGGCCGCGTGCGCGGCATCGATCGCGCGTGCCGCGCCGGCGGCGTTGCGCGCGATGCACGGATGCTGCACGAGCCCCGCCGCGGAGTCGCAGGCGAGTCCCCAGTGCGCCTCGAGCGCGCGCTCCGCCGCGAACACGATCTGCGGCGGGCTGCCGCCCAGCGCCGCCGCGTAGCCCGCGGCCGCCATGGCCGCGCCGAGCCCGACCGCACTTTGGCAGCCCGCCTGGCGCAGCCCTGCGCCCTGGATCGCCTGCGCCACGGCCGCGCCCGCGAGCAGGAAGTCCTGTGCGCGCTCGTCGCTCGGCATCGATTCGTTGGCGCGCCAGAACGCGAGGAGCGCCGCGACCGGACCGGCGGAGCCGTGCGTCGGCGCGGCCACGACGCACCCGCCGGCGGCGTTGTCCTCGGCCACTGCGGTGGCGTACACGGCGCAGTGCTCGCGCGGCGTGGCATCGACCGTTGCGAGCGCCTGCGCCTGGTCGGGCGCGCGACGCTCCACCAGCGAGCCGGGCAGGTGTCCGCGCGTGGCGAGGCCGCGCTCGACCGACGCGCGCATCGCCTGCGCGACGTGCGTGAGGCCGCGCCGAACCTCCTCGGGACTGCGCAACGCGCACTCGTTGGCGCGCGCGATGTCCGCGACGCGCTTGCCGTAGCTTCGGCACGTCTCGAGCAGCGCTTCGGCCGATGCGAACGGGTACGCCACGCGCACGCTGGCACGGTTGCCCGCGGCTTCCGCCTCGTCGAGCACGTCGCCGCCCGCGTCGGTGAAGTACACGCGCGACGCGAGCGACGCGCCGCCGGGATCGAATGCGTCGAATCGCAGCGCGTTGCCGTCGTAGGCGACCGCACGCCCCATGTGGAAGCGCACGTTGCGCCCGGGCGCGAATGCGATTCGATGTGCGCCGCCGAGCGGCAGTCCTTCGGTGTCGACGTGGCGCAGCCGCGCGCGCATCGACTTCGCGTCGCTGCGCTCCGGGGCTTCGCCCGACAGGCCCGACACCACCGCGGCGTCGGTGCCCGACTCGCGGCCGGTGAACGCGAGCGCGCCGAAGAGATGCACGTCGACGCGCGCCGTGCGGCCGATGACGCCATCGGCGGCGAGTGCATGAACGAAACGCAACGCGGCACGTTGCGGCCCGACCGTGCGCGACGACGACGGCCCGGGGCCGACGCGATAGAGGTCCAGCGCGCTCCAGTACACCGAACGTTCCCCCAGCCTCGCGCTGCCGTGCGCACGCCTTGCATCCGCGTGCGGCCGTTGTTTTGGAGGCGGCAGTATCGCGCAGCCAACGCATGGGCGCGAGGCCGCAGACCGTGCATGGCGCGCCCGTCCGTCGGCTCGACGGCGCCGAGCGTAAGAAATGTCGACGCTTTACGCTGCGCCGCGAGGAAAGCGCGTCGCGTCGGGATACGACAGCACCTCGCGCGCGCGGCCGTCGGCGTTGGCCTGGACGACCGACTGCCACCACTGCGGCGACAGAAGGTCGGCGTGGCGCTCCATGAACGCGCCGCGCACGCGCGAATCGGTGAGCAGGAAGGTCGCGAATTCCTCGGGAAACACGTCGTGCGGCCCGACCGGATACCACGGCTCCCCGGACGTCTCGTCGAAGCCCTCCGGCATCGGCGGTATCGCGCGAAAGCGGCAGTCGGTGAGGTACTCGATCTCGTCGTAGTCGTAGAACACGACGCGACCGAAGCGCGTGACGCCGAAGTTCTTGAACAGGAGGTCGCCGGCGAAGATGTTCACGGCCGCGAGTTCGCGCAACGCGTCGCCGTAGTCGTGCACGGCGTGCCGCGCCGCGTCGTCGTCCGCGCTCGTCAGGAAGAGGTTGAGCGGCGTGAGCCGCCGCTCGATGTAGAGGTGCCGCACGACCAGGCGATCGCCCTCGCGCTCGATCTGCGACGGCGCGAGCGCGGTCAGCTCGCGCACCAGCGACGTGGTGAAGCGCTCGAGCGGGAACGCGACGTCGGAGTACTCGAAGATGTCGGTCATGCGGCCCGCGCGGTCGTGGTGCTTGACGAGCGCGTACTTCTCCTTGACGCGCTCGCGCGTGGTGTCCTTGATCGGGGCGATGTCGTCGCGGATCAGCTTGAACACGTACGGATACGACGGCAGCGTGAACACGCTCATCACCAGGCCCTTGATGCCGGGCGCCGCGACGAACGCGTCGGTCGAGTGCTGCAGGTGATGCAGGAAGTCGCGAAAGAACAGCGTCTTTCCCTGCTTCTGCAGGCCGACCATGGTGTAGAGCTCCGCCGCCGTCTTGTCCGGCACGATGGCGCGCAGGAACGCCACGTACGCCGAGGGCACTTCCATGTCGACCAGGAAGTACGCGCGGTTGGCGGAGAACAGCAGCGCCAGCTCGAGCGGGTCCGTCAGCAGGGCGTCGACGTAGAGATGACCGCCGGCATCGTGCTTGAGCGCAACCACGAACGGCCACGCCTGCGCGCCGTTGACGATGCGCCCGACGCCGTACGCCGTCTGGTTGCGGAAGAACAGGTTGCCGAGCACCTCGATCTGGAAGTTCACGTCCGGCTCGAACGGATGCGGCAGGCGGCGGCGCACGGCGGCGAGCACGTTGCGCAGATCGCGCCTGAAGTCGGCGAAGCGGCGCTCGAGGCCGAAGTCGAGGACGACGTCGATCAGCGTGGCGCGCAGTCCCTTGCGCCGCGGGTAATAGCTGCGGTATGCCGGCGTCTCGGCGTCGAGGTACTCGGTCGAGATCGCGGGGCGGACGAACAGGAAGCGATTGTTGTAGTAGGACCGGTGCAGCATGCGGCACGAGACGGTGTTGAAGAACGTCTCGGCGCACTCGGGCTGCGGGTGATCGACGATCAGGGCGATGAAGTGCCGCTTCACGCGCGACCACAGCTCGTCGGCCTGCGGTCCGCCGCCCGACACGCCGAACGTGCGCGTCAGCCGCTCGACCGTCTCGTCGACGCGGCGCCCGTAGAAGTCGATTCGCTCGCCGGCGACGTGCCCGATCGCGAGCCAGTTGCCCGCCTCGAAGTAGCGCTTGGCCGCGCGCGCGCAATCGCGGAACAGCGCGTAGTGATGGTCGAAGCCTTCCAGCAGCACGCTCGCGATCGCGCGCGCGATCGCGTCGAGCCGCGCGGGATTCGGCACGCTGTCGTGGGCGGGAAGGGCGGCGGGCATGCGGGGACGCGGGTTTGCTGCAAAGCATCATACCGGTACCGGCTGTCCGCCGGCGTCCGTCCAGAGCGCGCGCATGCGTATCATCCGGCCATGACTTTTCGCATGCACCTCGTTGCGCGCATGGGCGCCGTCGCATTCGCGCTGTTGCCGGCGCTCGCGCTCGGCCAGGTCTACAAGTGCGTCGACAGCGCCGGACGCGTCACCTACCAGGAGTCGCCGTGCGACGGCGGCGCGCAGGGCGGGCGCGTCCACCTTCCGCTCGACACCGCGTCGACGCGCGAGGCGCCGGAAGTCGAAGCACGCTGGCGCGACTCCGCCATGCGACACGAGGTGGCCAAGGGCATGCCGAAGCGCTGGGTGCAGCAGGCGCTCGGCGTGCCGGCGCAGATCCGCCGCGACGTGGCCGACGACGGGGCGACCGAGATCTGGACCTACGAGATGCCCGACGCGATGGTCAACGTCGGATTCGCCGCGAACGTCGTGACGTGGAAGCACAGCGAGCCGCGCGCGCGCAACGAGCGCGCCCAGGGCGCCGATGCGGCGCGCAGCCGCGTTGCTGCCGATCGCAACTGCAGCGACGTGCTGACGGAGCTCGGAGCACCGTCCAGCCGCGACAACATCAAGCTCGCCACGACCGGCGGCGATGCGGTGCGCTACACCTACGATCCGGTCCCGGGCGGCCTGCCCGTTCGGCTCACCTTCACGTGCGCGGACGGCCGCGTGGTCGCGGTGTCGCGCGGAATTCCGCGCTAGACGCTACTTCTTGCGCCGCTCCATCTCGTCGTTGAACGTCTTGAC
Source organism: Casimicrobiaceae bacterium (assembly GCA_036406955.1). Taxonomy (GTDB): domain Bacteria; phylum Pseudomonadota; class Gammaproteobacteria; order Burkholderiales; family Casimicrobiaceae; genus VBCG01. The sequence goes on along the minus strand of DASXAF010000005.1, from coordinate 14,643 downwards.
CGCGGCGTTGTATTCGTCGGCCGCGGCGTTCGCCGCCTTCATGTGCGGCTCGGCGAGCTTCTGCTGATCGAGCGCGAACTTGCGCAGGCAGTCGGTGTACGCCTTGTAGTCCTTGCTGAACTGCACCATCTGGCGGTCGCTGCCGGTCGCTTCGCCGGGAAACGGGCCGGGCTTGGCGCAGTTGTGCTTCGGCATGTCCGCCGACGCGGCGCCGGTGTCGGCGGCCGGCGCCGGCGTGGACGTTTGAGCGAGCGCGGACGTGCCGGCCGCGAGGGCCAGCAGTGCGAGCAGGGCGTTACGGCGCATGAACGTGCTCCCGAAAGGTCAGGAGCGCATTCTAGCGCGGCGTCGCGAGGGACTTCAGCCTGCGCGCAGGACGGCCTGCGGGCAGTTCACCCATTGGATGTGCATGCCTTCGCGCCGAGCCTTCTGCTCGACCTGCGACATGTAATCGGCGTTGCAGACGACCTTGCCGTCCACTTCCGCCTTGGTGAGCGGTTGCGGCGCGCATCCCATCAGTGCGCATGCCGCCGCACACAGCATCGCGCCTGTCAGCAGTGCCTTCACGATGCGTCCCTCCTTTCGCGCGTCCATCATAGGCGGCGCCCGGAAGGACGGCAAGGAACCACCCCTCGCATCGGGGTCAGAGTGCCGACTCTGACCCCGACTCTGACCCCGACTCTGACCCCGACTCTGACCCCTTGCTCTGACCTCGACTACTGCGAGAACGTGTCGCACCTTCGCGGGTCGCCGGAATCGAGCCCGGTCTTGAACCAGCGGGCGCGCTGCTCGGCGGACCCATGGGTGAAGGCGTCCGGGACGACGTAGCCTTGCGTCTGCTTCATGATGCGGTCGTCGCCGACCGCCTGCGCGGCGCGGATCCCGGCGTCGACGTCGTTCGTGTCGATGAGGCCGCGCTTGCGCGCCGCGGCGCCCCACACGCCGGCGTAGCAATCGGCCTGCAGCTCGAGCCGCACCGAAAGCGCGTTCCGCGAGCGCGTGTCGAGCCTGCTCGCCTGCCGGTCGAACTGCTGCATGGTGCCGAGCAGGTTCTGCACGTGATGCCCGACCTCGTGCGCGATCACGTACGCCGCGGCGAACTCGCCCGGCGCGCCGAAGCGCGTGCGCAGGTCGTCGAAGAACGCGGTGTCGAGATAGACCTCGCGGTCGCCCGGGCAGTAGAAGGGCCCCACGGCGGTCTGCGCCAGGCCGCACGCCGACTGCGTCGTGTTGCGAAAGAGCACGAGGCGCGGCGGCGTGTAGCGCGAGCCGAGCGACTGGAAGATGCCGCCCCACACGTCCTCGGTGTCGCCGAGCACGCGCGCCACGAAATCGCGCCGCGGATCCTGCGACTGCGTCTGCGGCCCGTAGCCCGGCTGAGCCTGCTGCTGCACGGCCGGGCCGCTGCCGGACATCAGCCCGAGGATCTCGAGCGGATTCACGCCGAAGAGCAGGCTGACGACGACGATCAGGAGCAGCGCGCCGCCGCCGAGCGGAAGGCCGCCAATGCCGAAGCCTCCGCGGCCGCCGGCGGCCGTGCGGTCCTCGACGTTCTCGCTCGGACGCATGTCACTCCATCGCATCGTCTTCTCCTTCGCGGGATGCGACGCGCGCACCCGCACTGAGGTCACGGCTTGAGGGCGCGGTACAGGAAGGGCAGGCTCACGTCCATCCGGTAGTCGATCGACGAGTGATTGTCGTCGAATTCCTCGTACACGTGGGGTACGCCGTGCTGCGCGAGCCGCTTCGACAGCACCCGCGCACCATAGTGCAGGTGGTACTGGTCGCGCCAGCCGCAGTCGATATAGATGCCGCGCAGCGATCGAAGGTTCGCCTTGCAGGCACCGACCAGGTTGACCGGGTCGTTGCGCTGCCACTGCCGCCACCGCGCCGCGATCACCTGGCCGGTCTCCAGGTTGAACGGCAGGCGAAAGCCGAGCGGCGCGCGCGGATCGGGATCGTAGGTGGCCGCCATGGCGAGGTTCATGAGCGCGTGCGTCTCGGCGTCGTTCAGCTTGTCCTTGCCCCAGACGTGCTCGAGGAAGCGCCGCACGCGGCCGTCGTCGACCCCGGCGTCCGCGCCGCGCTCGTCGCGCAGCACGTCCACGCGCCCCGCGGTGCGCGGGCGCCTGCGATAGCGGTCGAGCTCGTTCAGCGTGCGCGGCCAGTCGGTGTAGTAGCAGAAGTCGAACAAGGCGTCGCCGGAATGGTCCGCGATCGCGCCCCAGTACCGCGCGTAGCGCATGCCATGGATGATCGCGCCGTATCCGCCCGACGACTTGCCGAAGCAGCCGCGATGCTCGCGCGCGGCGAGCGTGCGGAACTCGCGATCCACGAGCGGGATGAGCTCGCGCGTGAGGTAATCGGCGTAGCGGCCGATCGCGCTCGAGTTGACGTACTGGTTGCCGCCCATGCTGGTGAAGCAATCGGGGAACACCACGATCGCCGGCCCCATGCGTCGCTCGGCCACGAGCCGCGCGACCCGCTCGGGAACGTTCTCGTCGAACGGTCGCCAGTTGACGTGCGCAAGCCCCGAGCCGGTGAAGCCGACGAGGTCGAACAGCACCGGATAGCGGCGCCCGCGTCCGGCCGTCCGGGCGCGCACCGTGCCGCTGTCGTAGCCGGGCGGCAGCCACACCGCGAGCTTGCGCACGTGCGGATCGCCGAGCGGATTGTCGGCGAGCACGCGGGATTCGTACTCCAGCACGAGCGTGGTCCCGGCGGCGGCCGGCACGCGTTTGCGAGCCATGGCAGGAAGACGGTGAGCGCCGGCGGCGCGGAGGGATCATTGTGCCGCAATGCACCGCGCGTCTCCGCTGCGCCGTTTCGGCACGTGCAGGCCGCGAGTGCGGGCGAGCGATCGAGCAGCGCCGGTACAATCGGGCGGTGTACCAGCCACCGCCGCTGCCGCCGGGCGTTCCGCCTGCCGGCATACCCGTCGCGCAGGCCTTGTCGACCCGTCGCTCCGTGCGCGGCTTCCGGCCCACACCCGTCCCGCGCGCGACCATCGAAGCGATCCTGGCGCTCGCCGCACGCGCGCCCTCGGGCACCAACTGCCAGCCGTGGAAGGTGTACGTCTGCGCCGGCGCGGTGAAGGCGGCGCTGTCGCGCGAGCTGATCGAGGCGCACTTCGCCAACGACGGCCGCTACTGCGAGGAATACGCCTACTACCCCAAGCAGTGGCGCGAGCCGTATCTTGCGCGCCGGCGCAAGCTCGGCTGGGATCTGTACGGTCTGCTCGGCATCGCGAAGGGCGACCGCGGCGGGACGTCGAAGCAGCATGCGAAGAACTACGAGTTCTTCGACGCGCCGGTCGGCCTGTTCTTCACCCTGGACCGCGACCTGGAGCTCGGCAGCTGGCTCGATTGCGGCATGTTCATCCAGAGCGTCATGATCGCCGCGCGTGCCTTCGGCCTGCACACCTGCCCGCAGGCGGCGTTCACGCCCTTCCACCGCATCGTACGCCGCCATCTCGGCATCCCGGACAGCGAGATCCTGCTGTGCGGCATGGCGCTCGGCGACATCGATCCGGACGCGCGCGCCAACGCGCTCAACACGGTGCGCGAGCCGGTGAGCGCATTCGTGCGCTTCGTGGGCGAATGAGCCTGCCGCTGACCGCGGCTCCGGAGGGCGAAGGGCTCGCGCAGGTCACGCGCGCCGAGCTCTTCGCGGCGTGCCTGAAGGTCGGCCTGCTCGGCTTCGGCGGCGTCATGCCGTGGGCGCGGCGCGTGTTCGTCGACGAGCGCGGGTGGCTCACCGACCGTGCCTTCGCAGAGCTCATCGGCATGTGCCAGGTGCTCCCCGGACCGAACGTCGTGAACCTTTCGGTGATCGTCGGCTCGCGCGCGCAGGGACCGGCCGGGGCGCTGCTCGCGCTGACCGGCATCCTGTTCGTGCCGGTGGTCATCGTGCTCGCGATCGCGACCTTCTATGCCTCGGTGGCGACGACCGGCTGGGCGCGCAACGCCATCGCGGCGGCGTCGGCCGCGGGCGCCGGCTTGATCCTCGGCACGGCGACGCGCCTGCTGATACAGACGCGGCCGCCGGTGCGCGGCCTGATCATGGGAGGCGCCGCCTTCGTCTCGATCGGCGTGCTGCAATGGCCGCTGCTGTGGGTCCTGCCGGCGCTCGTCGCGCTGTCCATCGCGTGGGAATGGCGGGCGTCGCGATGAGCGCGCCGGTCGCGGTGCTGCTCGAGCTCGCCTGGCGCTGCGCCGCGCTGTCGCTGGTGGCCATCGGCGGCATCAACGCGATCCTGCCGGAAGTGCACCGCGTGGTCGTCGACGTCGAGCACTGGATGACGAGCGCGGAGTTCGCCGAGCTCTTCGCGCTCGCGCAGCTTGCGCCCGGGCCCAACGCGATGGTGGTCGCGCTCATCGGGTGGAAGGTCGCCGGCATTGCGGGCGCATTCGTCGCGACGGTGGCGATCTGCGGCCCTTCGTCGCTCCTCTGCTACGTCGCGCTGCACTGGTGGGACAGGCTTCGCGCCTCGCCGCGGCGCGCGATCGTCGCGCGCGCGCTCGCACCGGTGGCAATCGGGCTGATTCTCGCCAGCGGCTACACGCTGGCGCGCGGCGCCGACCGCACCGTCGTCGCCGTCGCGCTGACGGCGATCTCGGCCGCGGCGCTGGCCTTCACGCGCGTCAATCCGGTGTGGGTGCTCGCGGCCGCGGCGCTGGTCGGCGTCGCCGGCTGGGCCGCGTAGCGCTCAACCCTTCTTCTTGCGCCCGAGCATCGTGCCGCGGCACCGGCGCGCGCCGCAACGGCACGCGTAGGCCTCGCGCATCGCGCGGGTGATGCGCCCGTCGACGTTGAGCCGATAGTTGTACGCGAGCTCCTCGCCCTTACGAATGGTCCGCTTCGCGGCAATGAACACGCGGCCCTCGTCGTCCTCGTAGGGCTCGCAGTTCGGATCGCACGAATGGTTGATCCAGCGCGCGGCGTTGCCGCGCACGGCGGCGTCGATGACGCGGCCGTCGTCGAGCTCGAAGAGGAACGTGTGATACGGATTGTCCGGGTCGCTGTCGGGACGCCGGTCGGCTTCCTTCATGGTGATGCGCTCGCCGCGGTACTCGATGATGTCCTTGCCTTTTCGGATGGTGCGCGTGGCGAACACGCCCCGGCCGTGAATGCGCGAGCGCCGAACGACATAGGGCCGCGACGGCGCGGAAACCTTGGTGCTGCGTCCACGTGCGGAGGCGGGCGCCTTGCGGCGCGGCGTCTTGCTCTTGGGGGACCTGGTCGGCATCGGCGGGGACAGGCGGAAGCGTGAGCGCGGACTGCGAGCGAAGCGGCGATTGTCGCATACGCCCTCGCTCGTCGATTGCCGGCCTGCGCCGCGCGACGCGGGGCAACCATCGCGCGAGGCGGCGTCCCCGCGCGGGGCTTGATCACCGGCGCGGGCGAAGGCATAATACTTCGTATGCGAATTACTCGTATTCGAACAGTATGACCGCACAGGCGCTTCGCCCCGTCCCGGCCGCGACCGCGGGCATGCCCTCGCATGCCGACACGCTGGGCATCCTGCTGAACCGCGTGGCGAAGGCATGGCGCGCCGAGCTGGATCGGCGCCTGCGGCCGCTCGGGCTCACGCGCGTGCAATGGCAGGCGCTGCTGATGATCTCGCGCTCGGGACACGCGCTGACGCAGCGCGAGCTCGCCGAAGGCCTCGACATCGGCGCGCCGGCCACGGTTTCGCTGATCGACCGCATGGAGCGCGACGGCCTGGTCGAGCGCACCGCGGTGCCGGGCGACCGTCGGAGCAATGCCGTGCGGGCGACGCCCGCGAGCCGGCGGCTGCTCTCACGCATCGAATCGACCGCGGGAGAGCTGCGGCGGGAGATCATCGGCGGTCTCACGCGCGAGGAGCTCGCGCAGCTTCACGCGCTGCTCGGCAAGGCATGCGCGCGCATCGAGGCGCTGCGCACGCCATGAGAGCTATGGGGCCACCGCGTGCTGACAAGAGCACGGGCCGCCTTCGGGCCGCCGTGCGGCGGCCCGTGGGCCCTCGCCCCCCCGTGGGAGGAAGCGGCGCGCAGCGCCGCCTCGGGGGCGACATATGACCGCGTTCCGCTGGCCGCGCCTTCGTGTGGTGGTCGCCGTGGTCGTCGCGATCGCGCTTGCGGGTGCCGGCTTCTGGTACTGGCGCGTGAGCGCGACGCGCGAGAGCACCGAGGACGCTTACGTCAACGCGCATGTCGTGCAGGTCGCCGCGCTGGTGATGGGACAGGTCGTCGACGTGCCGGTGCACGAGAACCAGTTCGTCTACAAGGGCGACGTGCTGTTCACGCTCGACCGCCGGCCGTTCGAGGCCGCCGTCGCGGAAGCCGAAGGGCGGCTGCGCCAGGCCGAGCAGGGGACCCGTGAAGACACGTCCCAGGTCGCCGCCGCGCAAGCGGACGTGCAACGCCAGCTCGCCGACTTCGCCAATGCGCAGTCCTCGTTGCGCCGCACGCAGCAGCTCGTCGAGGAGAAGTTCATGTCGCGCCAGGCGCTCGACGACGCGCAGGCGCGCGTCGATGCCGCGCAAGCCGCGGTGAACGCCGCGCGCGCTTCCCTCGCGAAGGCCCGCACCGCGATCGTTCCCGCTGCGGGCGGCGTCACGCCCGCCGTGCGCACGGCGCAGGCGCAGCTCCAGAAGGCGCACCTCGACCTCGAGCACACGGTCATGCGCGCGCCCGAGGACGGCTGGGTGACGCATTTCGACCTCACGCCCGGCACGGTGGTCACGCCCGGCACGCCGCTGTTCGCGCTGGTCGTGGCGAACAGCTTCTGGGTCGACGCGAACTTCAAGGAGACGCAGCTCGAGGGCATACGTCCCGGCCTGCCCGCGAGGATCGTCGTCGACATGTATCCCGGCCACGCGTTTCACGGCCGCGTGGAGAGCCTCGCCGGCGGTACCGGTGCGGCGTTCTCGCTCCTGCCGCCGCAGAACGCGACGGGCAACTGGGTGAAGGTCGCGCAGCGCGTGCCGGTCAAGGTCAGCGTCGACGATCCCGATCCCGCGTTTCCGCTGCGCGTCGGCGCGACGGCCACCGTGACGGTGAGCCTCGTCGCGCAGCCAAGCTCGGCCGTGTCGCAGCGCTGATGGGCGCGACGCTCGCAGCTTCCGCGTCGGAAGCGCCGGCGGCGTCGCGCATCGCGGTGACGATCGCCGTCATGGCGGCGACCGTGATCCAGGTGCTCGACACGACGATCGTCAACGTCGCGCTGCCGCACATGGCGGGCGAGCTGTCGGCGACGACCGACCAGATCAGCTGGGTGCTCACGAGCTACATCGTGGCCGCGTCGATCGTCATGCCGATGACCGGGTTCCTCACCGATCGCATGGGGCGGCGCAAGTACCTGCTCGTCAGCATCGCAGGATTCGTGGTCGCGTCGGCGCTGTGCGGCATCGCGACGTCGCTCGCTCAGATCGTCCTGTTCCGCCTGCTGCAGGGCGTGTTCGGCGCGTCGCTCGTGCCGCTCTCGCAGGCGATCATGGTGGACACGTATCCGCCGCACGAGCGCGGCAAGGCGCTTGCCATCTGGGGCATGGGCGTGATGGTCGCGCCGATCCTGGGGCCGACCGTGGGCGGCTGGCTCACCGAGACGCTCGACTGGCGCTGGAACTTCTACATCAACGTGCCGATCGGCGCGTTGTCGCTGCTGCTCGCGACCCGCTACGTGCCGGACACGCCGCGACGCGAGCGGCCCATGGACTGGTGGGGGCTGCTGTTCATCGCGCTGTTCATCGCGGGACTGCAATACACGCTCGACCGCGGGCAGCAGGAGGACTGGCTCGACTCGCGCAACATCCGCATCGCGCTCGGCGTGCTGTGCGGCGGGCTCGTGGCGTTCATCTGGCATTCGGTGACGTCGAAAGGCCAGACGCTCTTCAGCCTGCGCCTTTTCGCCGACCGCAACTTCAGCGCGGCCTCGATCGTGGGCGCCGCCATGGGCCTGTCGCTCTACGGCGGCATGCTGCTGCAGCCGCTGCTCTTCGAGGGGCTGCTGCAATTCCCGACCTTCGACACCGGCGTGGCGATGATGCCGCGGGGCATCGGCAGCCTGATCAGCATGCTGCTCGTGGGTCGGCTGCTGAACCACTTCGGCGCGAAGAAGCTCATCTACACCGGTATCGCCGCGAGCCTGGTCGGCGCGTGGATGATGACGCGCGTCAACCTCGACATCACGGCGTGGACCACGGTGCTGCCACTGATGCTGCAAGGCTTCGGCATCGGGTTCGTCTTCATTCCGCTCTCCGCAGTCGCGTTCGCCACGTTGCCGAAGGGCCTCGCCACCGAGGCTGCCGGCGTGTACAACCTCATCCGCTCGATCGGCTCCTCGATCGGCATCTCGATCGTCAGCGTGTACATGCAGCGCAGCGCGCAGGCGAGCTGGAGCGCGCTTCGCGCGTTCGTCGATCCGTATCGCGTGGAGGTGCAGCAGTACCTCGACCCTCTCGGTCTCAAGGCGCGCGGCGAGGGCCTCGCACTGATCGCGCAACAGGCCGCGCTGCAGGCGCAGATGCTCGGCCTGCTGCAGGCTTTCTGGCTGATCGTGGCAAGCTTCGTGGCCATGATCCCGCTCGTCATGCTGCTGCGGCCGGCGAAGGGCGCGGCTCATGCGCCGGAAACGGCGATGGCCGAATAGATGAAACATCCCCCTCGCTCGCTCCGCTCGCCGCCCCCAAGGGCGCGTCGGTCACCACGGGCCGCCGCACGGGCGCCCGAAGGCGGCCCGTGCTTGCGCCAGCTGCCGGCGGCCCTTCGTGACTGACGTGTCTCGCCGCGCCGCCCTCGTCGAAGGCGCCATCGCGCCGACGCTCTTCTTCTTCACGCTGCCGATTCTCGCAAGCAACGTGCTGCAGTCGCTCAACGGCTCGGTCAACGCGATCTGGGTCGGCCACTACCTCGGCGAGGCGGCGCTCACCGCGACCTCCAACGCCAACACGATCCTGTTCTTCCTGCTCGCGCTGGTGTTCGGCGTCGGCATGGCCACCACGATCCTCGTCGGGCAGAGCATCGGTGCGCACGATCTCACGCAGGCCAGGAAGGCGGTCGGCACGGGCGCGACGTTCTTCGTCACGGCATCGATCGTGATCGCCGTGTGCGGCGGCGCCGCCACGCGGCCGCTGCTCGCCTACATGCAGACGCCGCCCGATGCGATGCCGTTCGCCACGGCGTACCTGCGCATCATCTTCGCGGCCGTCCCGTTCATGTTCGCGTACACGTTCGTGATGATGGTGCTGCGCGGCGCGGGCGACTCCAAGACGCCGTTCTACTTCCTCGTGCTGTCGGTGCTGCTCGACATCGCGCTCAACCCGCTGTTGATCTTCGGGGCGGGCCCCGTTCCGCGTCTCGGGATCGCGGGCTCGGCGCTGGCGACGCTCATCGCGCAGGTGGCGAGCCTCGCGGCGCTGCTCGCGCATCTGTACCGCGCCCGCCATTTCCTGTGGTTGCACGGCCCCGAATGGCGGTTGCTGCGACCCGATCCGGCGCTGCTGCGAGCGCTCGTGGTCAAGGGCTTCCCCATGGGCCTGCAGATGATCGTGCTCTCCGGCTCGTCGATCGTGGTGATCGGGCTCGTCAACCGCTTCGGCTCGCAGACGACCGCGGCGTTCGGCGCGGCGACGCAACTGTGGAACTACATCATGCTTCCCGCGCTGGCGGTCGGCATGGCAGCGTCCTCGATGGCCGCGCAGAACGTCGGCGCCCGGCGCTGGGACCGTGTGCAGCGCACGGCCGCCACCGGCGTGCTGTTCAACTGCCTGATGACCGGCACGCTGGTCCTGCTGCTCTACCTTTTCAATCGCGCAGCGCTGTCGCTGTTCCTGCCCGCCCACAGCGAAGCGCTGGCGATCGCGCAGCACATCAACGCGATCGTGGTGTGGTCGTTCGTGCTGTTCGGCATATCGATGGTGCTGGGCGGCGTGGTGCGCTCGACGGGCGCCGCCGTGCCGCCGCTGATCGTGCTGTTCGTCTCGTTGTGGCTGATACGCCTGCCGCTCGCGTTCGCGCTGCTCGGGCGGTTGCAGGCCGACGGCATCTGGTGGAGCCTGCCGGTCGGCGCCGCCTCCTCGGCGCTGCTGATGTGGCTCTATTACCGCTACGGCGGCTGGCGGCGTGCGCGCATGCTGGGGCCGGCGGCCGTGCGCCCGATCGCCGGCTGACTCAAAGCCGGTCCACGCGCGCGAGCGCCGGAAAGAGGCGCATCCACAGCGCGACGATCGCGAGCGTACCGAGCCCGCCGATCACCACCGACGGCACGACCCCGAACCAGGCGGCCGTCACGCCCGACTCGAACTCGCCGAGCTGGTTCGACGTGCCGATGAAGAGCGCATTGACGGCGCTGACGCGACCCCGCATCTCGTCCGGCGTCTCGAGCTGAACCAGCGACTGGCGAACGACGACGCTGATCATGTCCGCCGCGCCGAGCGTCGCGAGCGCCGCCACGGACAACGCGAACGAGCGCGAGACGCCGAACACGATCGTGGCGAGCCCGAACACCGCTACCGCGGCGAACATGATGCGCCCCGCATGCCGGTGAATCGGATGGCGCATGAGCCACAGCGCCATGGCGAGCGCGCCCACTGCGGTGCTCGAGCGCAGCACGCCGAGCGCCCAGGGCCCGGCGTGCAGGATGTCGCGTGCGTAGATCGGCAGCAATGCGGTTGCGCCGCCGAGCAGCACGGCGAAGAGGTCGAGCGAAATCGCGCCGAGCAGGTCCGGGCGGCTGCGGATGAAGCGGATGCCGGCGAAGACCGACCGGAGCGTCACCTTGCCGGGCGCGGCGGGTGCTTCGCGCAGATGAATGAAGGCCACGGTCGCGACGGTTGCGAGCAGCAGCAGCACCGCGACCCCGTAGACGACCCCGGGGCCCGCGACGTAGATCACGCCGCCGAGCGCAGGGCCGGCAATGAACGCCGCCTGGCTCGCCGACGAGTTGGCCGCGATGGCGCGCGACAGCAGACGCCGTGGCACCAGCGCCGGCAGCAGCGCCTGCATCGCCGGCTGCTGGAACGCGCGGGCGGCGCCGATCACCATCACCAGCGCGAAGATGTCGCGCACGTCGATGCGCCCGGTGTGGCTGCCGAGCGCGAGCGCGCAGGTCGCGGCGGCCTGCACGATCACCGACGCCTGCAGCGTGCGGCGACGGTCGAAGCGGTCGGCGACCTGGCCGACGAGCAGCACGAGCACGAACGACGGCAGGAATTGCGCGAGGCCGACGAGGCCCAGGTCGAGCGCGCGGCCGGTGAGCGCGTACACCTGCCATCCGACGGCGACGCTCACCATCTGGTACGCGACGGTGGCGCCGACGCGCGCGCACCAGTACAGCAGGAAGTCGCGCTGCCCGAGCAGCGACTCGCTTTCGCGGGCGAGCCCGTGCATCGACCGGAGGAATCCGGTCAGTGGCGCCGGGCCGCCGGATGTCGACAGGAGCACGGCCCGCCTTCGGGCGGCCGTGCGGCGGACCGTTGCCACTGACGAGCCCCCTCGGGGGGCTGCGAGCGAAGCGAGCGAGGGGGACGTTTCATCAGGTTGCGCGGTGCCCGACCAGCGCCAGGAATTCCTCACGCGTGGCCTGCGATTCGCGGAACGTGCCGACGACCGACGAGGTGACCATCACGGAGTTCTGCTTCTCCACGCCGCGCATCATCATGCACAGGTGTCGCGCCTCGATCAGCACGCCGACGCCCTTGGCGTTGATCGCGTTCATGATGGCCTCGGACACCTGCTCGGTCAGCCGCTCCTGGAGCTGCAGCCGCCGCGCGTACATGTCGACCAGGCGCGCGAGCTTGCTCACGCCGAACACCTTGCCGGTCGGGATGTAGCCGATGTGGCAGCGCCCGAAGAACGGCAGCAGGTGGTGCTCGCAGAGGCTGTAGAGCTCGATGTCCTTCACGATCACCATGCTGTTGGTGGTTTGCGTGAAGATCGCGTTGTTGACGACGTCGTCGAGCGACGTGCGGTAGCCGGACGTGAGGAACGCCAGTGCCCTCGCGACGCGGTCGGGCGTCTTCAGGAGCCCCTCGCGATCGGGGTGCTCGCCCAGCGCAATCAGGAGCTCGCGCGTGAGCGTTCGGATGCGGTCGACGTCGACAGCCATGGCGTGCCCGGGCGAGTGCGGATGCCGCGACGTTAGCACATCGCGGCGCGGCTTTCGTCGCGCCGCGCTGCGCGCCATCAGCGCCTGCCGCGCGTGTCGACGCGCGCCGCGGCACGCGGCTCGGCGAGGTCGGGCGCGCCGAATGCCCGCAGCACGCGATCGGGATAGAGCTCGAGCGCGACCGTGACGAGCGACGCCACTGCCACGAGGATCACGCCGTAGAGCCGCGGCGCGGCGAGGAGCGCCCACCCGGCGACCAGCACGATCGCCCAGCGCAGGAAGGCGAGACCGAACGCGCGCTTGATGCGCCAGTCCGCGTCGCGTTGCGCCAGCACGAACCGGTATTCGCGCAGCAGCAGCATCACGGCGCCGCCGAATTGCGCGGCGACCGCGAGCCACAGACGTCGATCGTGCAGCGCGCTCGCCCAGTCGAGCCTGGCCATCGAAAGCACGACGGCCATCATCGCCGCGAACGGCACCGCGATCACGAGCCACGGCATCAGCGCGGTCATCCCGAGCTGGACGCCGAACCACGATCGCCGCCACCATGCGGGGCCGTCGACCGGCTCGATTGCGAACAGCCGCCCGCAGGTCAGCACGCAAACCACGTAGACCGACGCGAGCGTATCGGCGAGATAGACGAACAGCAGGTTGCCCGCGGACCAGTCGAGCCACAGCACGCCGGCGAGCGGAATCGCCGCTCGGAAGACGACATGAAGGATGTCGCGCGGCAGGAGCGTCGGTGACGTCACGCCGCCCGGGATCAGGCGGCTTGCGGTGTGCCCTGGCGGCTGCGGCTCGCCGCCAGCGTGTCGAGCGCCGCGCTCACCGCGCGATCGAACAGCGGCACCGGCTCGACGATCAGCATCGCGCGTCCCGCACCGAGCTCGTACGCGAGGTCCTCCGGCGAGTACATGAACGCGCGCGCACGCGAGCGGCTGGTGAAGATGTACTTGCTGCGCAGCGGGCTGATCCACGTGAGCCGCGCGTTGATCGGCCCCTTGTCGGTCTTGAACTGCAGCCACGTGCCGGGGACCATCTCGCTCACGTAGTCGTGCACGTTCGCGGCGGGGAGCGGACGCGTGGCGGGGCCTTCCATCGCCGCGTCGTCGGGCTTCGCCGCCTGCTCCTTCGGCTTGATCGCCGCCATGTGAAGCTGGTAGAGCGCGTCGAAGAAGGCCTTGGCGCGCTCGGCCGGCACGGCGAGCGCCTGTGCGCCCTTGCGCAGCGCGCCGATGAGCACCGGGATCATCTTCGTGAGGCGCGCCTTCTGCGCCGTGCGGTCCTTCGCGACGATGCTCCACAGCATGTCGTCGAGCGTGCGCAGCGCCGCCTGCACCGATTCGCCCTGCACGCCGTCCGTTTCGACCAGCGACGTCACGTAGTCCACCCACACCGTCTCGGCGAACGAGCGCACCTCGAACGGCACCGACAAGCCCGCCAGCTTGTCGCGGACCTGCGCCAGCACCTGCGCGCGGTCCTTCTCGTTCTCCTCCGCGGTGAGCGCCGCGTTGACGTCGTCGGACAGCGCTTCCTCGGTCGTGCGCCGCTCGGTGTCGATGAAGCGGCCGAGCCTGGCGTCGGCCTGCTCGAACACCGCCATGTCGATCTCGAAGTCGCGGCAGACCTCCTCGATGACGACCGTCGCGGTAGTCGAGAATGCCTGCTGGTAGGCGTCGTCGCTGCTCGCGCCGACGGCGGCTTCAGCGAGATGGTCGAGCAGGCGCCGCGCGGGATGCCTCTTGTCCGAGAAGAACGCACGATCGAGTAGCGCCGCCTTGAGAACCGGAACCTGCAGGCGGCCGAACAGGCTGCGCAGCGACTGGGGGATCGACGCGTCGCGAAAGACGTAGTCGAACAGCAGCGCGATGACGTCCATCGTGATCCGGTCGGTCGGATTCGCGATCTGGTCGGCCACCGCGCTGCGGATGTGCGGGATCAGGTTGAGCGGGACGGCGGGGTCGTCGCCGCCGCCCTGCGGCATCTGCTGCGCGAGCGCGGACCGCAGGTCGAGCCGCTGCCACGTGCCCAGCGTGGTGAACAGCGGCGTCGACGCGCCGAGCGCCATCATCGGATCGAGCCCGGGAAAGAAGCCGTCGTCGGTCTCTTCCGCAGCGGGGGCCATCTGCGCCCCGAGCTTTGCGAGGCTTGCGAGGCCCGCGAGGATCTCCGGCGTGGGCGCAAGCGCCGCGGGCGGCTGCTGCGCGACCGGCGGCTCCTGCACGACCGGCGCGGCGTGCGCGGAGGTCGTCCCCGCGGCCGGCGCGACCTGCGGGCTCGCGGGTTGGCCCGGTGCGGGCGCGCCTGCGGCGCCCGTCGGAGCGAAGCGATCGAATTGCAGCGAGGGCGGCGCGCCCGGCGTACCCAGCGATTCGGGCACGACGACCTGCGGGACTGCGTCGCCCACCTCCGCCAGCATGCGGGTGAACGCGGGAAAGAGGTCGGTGTCGTCCTGCGGGCGCCACTCGCTGCGCGCGCGGAGCGCCGCCTTGATCTCCGGCAGCACGCCGCGGTCGGCGAGGAACCGGTTGAGCGAGATGTAGATCTTGTTGA
>DASXAF010000004.1:0-1874 GCA_036406955.1 Casimicrobiaceae bacterium | reverse complement strand
GGTTCACGTACACCGGATGCTTGGGCATCAGCTCGGCGATGAAGGATTTCTGGCCGATGCCGGTGAGGTAGTCGGCGGTCGAGTATTCCATCGCGAAGAAGTGCCGGCCGAGGCCTTCCCAGAACGGGCTGCGCCCGTCGGGCTCGAGCCGGCCGCGCAGCTCGGCCATGAGCTTCGACGCGAAGCGGTCGGCGAACTCGCCGATGAAGAGCAGCCGGCTCTTGGCGAGCAGCGGTCCGTTCTTGCCGCGGCGATAGGCCTGGTCGAGGAACAGCGAGCAGAGCTCGGTGTTACCGGTGTGGTCGTTGGCGAGGAAAAGCGTCGGCGCGACGGTGTACACCCCGAGATTGCGCGACGCGTGCACGAGCGTGCCGACGTGATAGTTGTACCACGGCTCGCGCAAGCCGACGGCGGCCTCGATGGCGCTGATGCCGACCACGCGCGCCGGCGCGCCGGCGTCGCCGTCGACCAGCACGAACATGTAGCACGTGTCCGCGCGCTCCGCGGTCCCCGCGAACGACGCGAGCGAGCGCTCGATGCGTGCATGCAGGCGCTCGCGGTCGGCGGGAAGCGTGGTGAGCCCGGTGCCCGTGCGCTCGGACAGCGCGAGCACGGCCGGGAGGTCGTCGCGCACGATCGGACGGATGTAGAACATCAGTCCCGGCGCATCGTCGCTACGTCAAGGCACGATTCAGCGCGCCTTCGAGGCGCGCGAGGCCTTCGAGGATCTCGTCGAGCGAGATCACGAGCGAGGGCGCGAGGCGCACCACGTCCACGCCGGCCATCAGCACCAGCAGGCCCGCATCGCCGGCGGCGCTCAGCACGTCGCCCGCCTTGCCGCGCCACGGATCCGCGAGCTCGCAGCCCAGCCACACGCCTTCGCCACGCACGTCGGCGAACACCTTGCGACGTGCGTTCATGGCGCGCAAGCCTTCCATGAACAACGCCTGGCGCGCCTTGACGCCGTCGAGCACTTCGGTCGTGTTGACGACGTCGAACACCGCGCCGGCCACCGCGCAGGCGAGCGGGTTGCCGCCGTAGGTCGTGCCGTGCACGCCGGGACCGAAGACCTGCGCGACTTCCGTGGTGGTCAGCATGGCGCCGACCGGAAATCCGCCGCCGAGTCCCTTCGCGCTCGTCAGTATGTCGGGCACGACGCCCTTTTGCATGTACGAGAACAGCGCGCCGGTGCGTCCCATGCCGCTCTGGATCTCGTCGAGGATCAGCAGCGCGTTGTGCGCGGTGCACAGCCTGCGTGCGGCCTGCAGGTATTCGGGCGTGCCGGGCGTCATGCCGCCTTCGCCCTGCATCGGCTCGAGGATCACCGCGCAGATCTCGCCGCCGCTCGCCTCGAATTCCGCTTCGAGTGCGCCGACGTCGTTGTAGGGCAGGTGCGTGAAGCCGGCGGGATTGGGGCCGAAGCCCGTCGAATACTTCGGCTGGCCGCCGGCGGTCACGGTGAAGAGCGTGCGCCCGTGGAACGCATTGTTGGCCGCGACGATGCGCGCCTTGCGCGCGCCGAAGCGATCGTGCGCGTAGCGGCGCGCGAGCTTCAGCGCCGCCTCGTTCGCCTCCGCGCCCGAGTTGCAGAAGAAGACACGCTCGGCAAAGGTGTTGTCGACGAGCCGTTTCGCGAGGCGCAGCGCCGGCTCGTTGGTGAACCAGTTGGAGACGTGCCAGATGCGCTTCGACTGCTCCTCGAGCGCACGCAGCATCGCCGGATGGCAATGACCGAGCGAGGTGACCGCGACGCCGCTCGCGAAGTCGATGTACATGCGGCCCTGCTGGTCCCACACGCGCGAGCCTTCGCCGCGCACCGGAATGAATTGCGCGGGCGCGAAGCACGGCACCATCACCTCGTCGAACAGCGCGCG
>DASXAF010000003.1:0-37298 GCA_036406955.1 Casimicrobiaceae bacterium | reverse complement strand
CCAGCGAGAGCGTCGATGAAGTTCGTCGACGAAGCGCGCATCGAGGTGATCGCAGGCGATGGCGGCAACGGCGCCGTTTCGTTCCGGCGCGAGAAATACGTGCCGCGCGGCGGTCCCGACGGCGGCGACGGTGGCCGCGGCGGCAGCATCTACGCAGTGGTCGACCGCAACATCAACACGCTGATCGACTATCGCTACGCGCGCATCCATCGCGCGAAGAACGGCGAAGGCGGACGCGGCGCCGACCAGTACGGTCGCGGCGCCGACGACGTGGTGCTGCGCATGCCGGTCGGCACGGTCATCGCCGACGCCGACACCGGCGAGGCGATCGCCGACCTCGCGCACGACGGCGAGCGGGCGCTGCTCGCGCGCGGCGGCGAAGGCGGGCTCGGCAACATCCATTTCAAGTCGAGCGTGAACCGCGCGCCGCGGCAGTCGACGCCGGGCGAGAACGGCGAGCAGCGGCGGTTGCGCCTGGAGTTGCGCGTGCTCGCCGACGTCGGCCTGCTCGGGTTGCCGAACGCGGGCAAGTCGACGCTCATACGCGCCATCTCGGCCGCACGCCCGAAGGTCGCCGACTACCCGTTCACCACGCTCGCGCCGCAGCTCGGCGTGGTGCGCACGGACGACCGGCGCTCGTTCGTCGTCGCCGACATCCCCGGATTGATCGAAGGCGCGGCGGAAGGCGCGGGCCTCGGCCATCGCTTCCTGCGCCATCTGCAACGCACGCGACTGCTGCTGCACCTCGTCGACATCGCACCCCTCGACCCGGAGGCCGATCCCGTGCACGCGGCGCGCGCGATCGTGCGCGAGCTCAGGAAGTACGATCCCGAGCTGTATGCGAAGCCGCGCATGCTCGTGCTGAACAAGCTCGACCTCGTCCCGCCCGAGGAGCGCGACACGCGCGTGGCGGCGTTCGTGCGGGCGCTGCGATGGAAAGGGCCCGTTCTGCGCATCTCGGCGATCAACGGCGAAGGCACGCGCGAGCTCGTGTACGCGGTGCAGGACTGGCTCGACCGTCATCCGCCGAGCGACGGCCAGCCGGCCGCGCAAGGCGAAGGCGTGACCGAGGAAACGCTGGTGATCAAGCCCGCGCCGCTCAAGGCGCGGCGGCGGCGTGCGTCGCCATGAGCGACGTCGTTGCCACGGCGCGCCGGCTCGTCGTGAAGGTCGGGTCGAGCCTCGTGACCGACGAAGGCCGCGGTCTCGATCACGCGGCCGTGGGCCGCTGGGCCGGCGAGATCGCAACGCTTCGCGCGGGCGGCAAGGAGGTCGTGCTGGTGTCGTCGGGCGCCATCGCGGAAGGCGTGCTGCGCCTCGGCTGGACGACGCGGCCGCGCGCGATCCACGACCTGCAGGCAGCGGCCGCCGTGGGCCAGATGGGCCTCGCGCAGGCGTACGAGCGCGCATTCTCGCAGTACGGGCTGCACACCGCGCAGGTGCTTCTCACCCACGACGATCTGGCCGACCGGCGGCGCTATCTCAACGCGCGCTCGACGTTGACCACGCTGCTGCGCCTCGGCGTCGTTCCGGTGATCAACGAGAACGACACCGTCACCACCGACGAGATCCGGTTCGGCGACAACGACACGCTGGGCGCGCTCGTCGCCAATCTCATCGAAGCCGATGCACTGGTCCTGCTCACCGACCAGCAGGGCGTCTACACCGCCGATCCGCGTCGCCATCCGGATGCAACGCTCGTGCACGAAGCGCGCGCCGGCGATCCCGCCCTCGAAGCGATGGCCGGCGGCGCCGGGACGCTCGGACGCGGCGGGATGCTGACCAAGGTGCAGGCCGCGCGTCGCGCAGCACGATCGGGCGCATCGACGGTGATCGCCTGCGGGCGCGAGCCGCAGGTGCTCACCCGGCTCGCGGCGGGTGAAGCGATCGGAACGACGCTGCGAGCCACGCCGACCACGCTGGCAGCCCGCAAGCAGTGGCTGGCCGATCATGTTCGGCTCGCAGGCCGGTTGCATCTCGACGCCGGCGCAGTGCTGGCGCTCGTGCGCGACGGCAAGAGCCTGCTGCCGATCGGCGTGACGGCGGTCGAGGGCGCCTTCGAGCGCGGCGAGGTCGTCGGCTGCTACGCCCCGGACGGGCGCGAGGTCGCACGCGGGCTTGCCAACTACGGCTCGCAGGACGCGTCGCGCATCGTGCGCAGGCCGTCGAGCGAGATCGAGTCGATCCTGGGCTACGTGGACGAGCCCGAGCTCATCCACCGTGACAATCTCGTACTGCTTGCGTAGCAAGCAGTTCCAAATTGCGGCATCGGCTAACCTGGCCCGCAGCGACAGGTCAAGCGACCGTAGGGAGCGGCCGATGCTCCAACCTCGTCCCGTCGCGGCGTCGTCCAGCGCTTGGCACGACGCCCGCCGCACGTGTTAACCTGTCATGCCATCATGCCAAGCGCTTCCATTTCGATCCAGCCGCTGCGGCGGCTCAGGGTGTACCAGCAGGTCGCCGATCGCCTGGAGGAGCTGATACGCTCCCGCGCGCTCGCCGAAGGCGACGTGCTGCCCTCCGAGCGCGAGCTCATGAAGCTCTTCGACGTGGGACGGCCCGCCATACGCGAGGCCATGCTGTCGCTCGAGAAGAGCGGCCTGATCGCCATCAGCAACGGGGAGCGGGCGCGCGTCTCGCGTCCCACGACCGAGCGGATGCTCGAAGGACTCTCCAGCGCGGCGCGGCTCATGTTGAGCGACGCCGAGGGCATGCGCAACTTCCAGGCCGCGCGGCGCGTGTTCGAGGTCGCGCTGGTGCGCGAGGCCGCGCGCAAGGCGAGCGCCGCCGACGTGGCCGCCCTGCGCGCCGCGCTCGATCGCAACGTCGCAGCGAGCGGCGACCCCGCCGCGTTCGAGCGCACGGACGTCGAATTTCATCTCGCGATCATCCGAACCGCCGGCAATCCGATCTTCCTTGCGCTCCATCGGGCCTTGTCCGAGTGGCTCGTGGAGCAGCGGCGCACGTCGCTGCAGCGCAAGGGCGCCGAGGCGCACGCGCTGCGCGCGCACAAGCAGATCTTCGCGGCCATCGTCGCCCGTGACGCCGATGCCGCGGAGCAGGCGATGACGCGGCACCTCGAAACGGTCAACAGGCTCTACTGGCAGCAACAGGATGCGGCCCGGCGCGCCGGCGCGGCTGCCAGTCGCCGGCCGCGCAAGGCGCCCGCATCGTGAGCCAGTTCGTCGTGTGGGTCGAGCTCACCGTTCGCCCCGCGGCGATGACGCGATTCGCCGAGCTCGTCCGCGCCAACGCGGCCGCGTCGCTGCGCGACGAGCCCGGTTGCCGCCGATTCGACGTGCTGCGCCCGACGACGGACGACGTCGGCGCCATCGCGCTGTACGAGATCTACGACAGCGAGGCGGCGTTCGCGGCGCACATGCAGACGGTTCATTACCGTGCGTTCGCGGAAGCGACCGCGGACATGACGCAGCACAAGGTCGTTCGAACGTTCCACCTCGCATAGCCCCGCAAAGGGTCAACCGCTGGACCAGGAGGACATCATGCAGCGCAAGTCGGTATTCCAATGCCTGGGCGCGTTGCGCGCCGCGCTCTCGGCCGTGCTGTTGCTCGCGTTCTGTTCCGGGCCGGTCGTGGCCCAGGAGCTGACGCTCTGGAGTCACTGGGCCGCCGAGAAGATCAAGCGCGAGTTCGTCGAGGACGCCATCCGCCGCTTCGAGGCCGCTCATCCCGGCGTGAAGATCAAGGCGTCGTGGTACGAGAAGAACGCGCTGTACGCGGCGCTCAAGACGGCGCTGCGCGCGGGACAGGCGCCCGACATCTTCTACGCCGAGCCCGACCAGGTCGAATACATGGAGAACAACCTGCTGCTCGATCTCACGCCGCTCGACTGGGCCAACGTCGAGCCGTGGGCGCGGCAGGCCTGGACGTACAAGGGCAAGCCCTACGGACTGCCGCTCGAAGCATGGACCGTGGAGGTCTACTACAACACGAAGATGATGCAGGAGGTCGGGCAAGCGGTTCCCGCGTCGCGTCAGCTCGACGCCTCCGCGTTCAGCGACCTGGTCAAGAAAGCGAAGGCCAAGGGCTGGACGCCCATGGCGCTCGGCGTGGGCGACCGGCCGTTCCCCGGCGCGCACCTGACGCACGAAGCACTGCTCGAAAAGCTCGGCATCGAAGACTACGACAAGCTCCTGAAGGGCAAGCTGTCGTGGAGCGATCCGCGCGTCGTCGACACGCTTCGCTACGTGAGGTCGCTGGTCGACGCGGGTCTTCTGCCCACGACGTTCACGAGCCTGAAGCTCGGCGAGGCGCATACCTACTTCCACACGAGCCCCGGCTCGTTGATGTTCCTCGACGGCAGCTTCTACACGTCGCGCGCCTTCAACCCGCCGGACAAGGGCGGGCAGCCGGTGAACTTTCCGCTCGGGATCATGCGCTTTCCGGCCATGGACCACGCCGCGTGCAACGAGTGCAAGACGATGGCCGTCGGCGGCAGCTACGTGATCAACGCGGCCACCAAGCACCCGAAGGAGGCGATCGCGTTCCTGAACTCGATGGCGAACCCGGAAATGGGCAATCGCTGGCTGGAGACGGTGCTCGTTCAAACCGGCATCAAGAGCGACCCGTCCAAGGTCTCGGGACCGCACGCCGGGTATTTCCGCGACCTCGCGGCGGTGAACACCAACGTCAAGTACTACTTCGGCCTGCCGAGCCAGGTCATGCAGGGCAAGCCCAAGGAAGTCTTCACGCAGGTCTTCAACAACGCGTTTCCGGCCGGAACGATCGGCGTCGAGGACGCCGTGAAGCAGATGAACGCGGCGTTCGGCAGCTAGGCGCGTCGGATCGATCGTGCGCGGGTCGCTCGAGCGCACCCCATGGGGCGCCGTGGTGGCGTTCCTGCTGCCGGCGTTCGTGTTCTACACGGCGCTCACCGCCTTTCCGGTGGTGCGCACGTTCTGGAACAGCGTTCACAGCGTCCTGCCGAACCAGCCGGAGGCGTTCGTGGGCTGGGACAACTACGTCCAGCTCCTGGCCCACGACGACATTTTCTGGCGCGCCGTGCGCAACACGCTGATCTGGGCGTGCGCATCCCCGATCCTCGAAGTCGGGCTGGCGTTGCTTCTGGCGCTCGCGCTCTATGCCAAGGTGCCGGGCGCCCGCTTCTTCCGCATCGCCTGGTTCACGCCCGTGCTGATGTCGTACGTCGTCGTCGGAATCGTCTGGGTATGGATCTACAACTTCGATTGGGGCGCGGCGAACGCGCTGCTGCGCTGGCTCGGGCTCGGCTCGCTGGCGAGAGCATGGCTCGGGCGGCCGGACACCGCGCTGCCTGCCCTGATCTTCGTGACGACCTGGATGTGGACGGGATTCAACATGGTCGTGCTGCTCGCTGCGCTCCATTCCCTGCCCTCCGAGGTCATCGAGGCTGCGGAGCTCGACTACTGCGGCTGGGGCGCCAAGCTCTGGCACGTGATGATTCCGCTCACCCTGCCGACGATCCTCAACCTCCTCGTGCTGTCGTTCATCGGCAAGATGAAGATCTTCGACCTCGTCTGGATCACCACCAAGGGCGGTCCGCTGTGGTCCACCGAGACCGTGTCCACGTACGTCTACAAGCGCGCCTTCGAATGGTCGACGTTCGACCTCGGCTATCCGTCGGCCATCGCCAGCGTGTGGTTCGTCATCGTGCTCGGCTCGGTGCTGCTGCTCACGCGCATGCTGCGCACCGAGCGCCTCGAGTACTAGCCCCTGGGACCTCTCCACGCCATGAACAGGCCCTAGATGGCGCGAGCGCTCGCCCGCGGCACGGTATTGGCGCTGCTCGCCGTGTACACGGCGTTCGCGGCGGGCCCGTTCGTCTGGGTGGCGACCATGTCGCTGCGCACGACGACCGAGATCGCGGCCGATCGCTTCGCGCTGCCTTCGCCGGCGCACTGGGACAAGTTCGCCCAGGCCTGGTTCAACTCCAACTACAGCGTCTATTTCACGAACAGCAGCGCCGTCGTGCTGAGCGCCGTCGCCATCCTGACGATCGTCGGCGCCATGGCCGCACACTGCTTCGCGCGCTATCGCTTCCGCCTGAACCGGCTGCTGTATTTCGTGATCTTCAGCGCGATCATCTTCCCGCCGCAGATCACCATCATCGCGCTGTTCCAGTCGCTGGTGCAGTACGGCCTGTACAACAGCCTCGTCGGCCTGACGCTGGTCTACGTGTCGGTGCAGCTGCCGCTCACCATCTACATCCTCGAAAGCTTCTTCGCCCGCATTCCCGGCGACCTCTTCGACGCCGCCCGCATGGACGGGTACTCGGAGTGGTCGATCTTCTGGCGGGTGTCGCTGCCGATTGCGCTGCCGGCGCTGGCGACCACCGTCATCCTCAACATGATCCTGCTGTGGAACGAGTTCCTGTACGCCGTCGTGCTGATCACCGACGAAGCCGGCCGCACGCTGCCGCTCGGGATCCAGCGGTTCATGGGCGACCAGCTCGAGGACGTCGGCATGATCGCCACCGGGCTCATGATCGCCATCGTTCCCGTCGTGCTGATCTACGCGTTCTTCTCCGAGCGCCTGATCGCGGGCATGACCGCCGGAGCGGTGAAATGACGGCTTCGCCGGCGCGTCGCGAAGCGGTGCGGCACTGATGGCTACGGTGACGTTGAGCCACGTCGGCAAGCGTTATGCGAGCGCGCAATCGCCCGCGGTCGACGACGTCAGCTTCACCGTCGGCGACGGCGAGTTTTTCGTGCTCCTCGGGCCGTCGGGATGCGGCAAGTCCACCACGCTGCGCATGATCGCGGGGCTGGAGTCGATCACCGAGGGAACGGTGTCGATCGACGGCAAGCCGATGAACGCGGTCGCCGCGAGGGACCGGGACATCGCGATGGTGTTCCAGTCCTATGCGCTCTATCCGCACATGACCGTGCGAGACAATCTCGCCTTCGGCTTGCGACGGCGAGGAATGCCGCGTGCCGAGATGGACCGCCGCGTCGAAGACGTGGCGAGCACGCTCGGGCTTGCGCCGCTGCTGCACCGCAAGCCGCACGCCTTGTCCGGAGGACAGCGCCAGCGCGTCGCGCTGGGTCGCGCGATCGTGCGCCAGCCGAAGGTATTCCTCTTCGACGAGCCGCTGTCCAACCTGGATGCCGCATTGCGCGTGGGGATGCGCGGCGAGCTCGGCCGGTTGCACCAGACGGTGCGTGCGACGATGATCTACGTCACGCACGACCAGGTCGAGGCCATGACGATGGGCGATCGCATCTGCATCATGCACGACGGCGCGGTCGTCCAGATCGGTGCACCGCTCGACGTCTACCTGCGGCCCGCCAACACGTTCGTGGCGACGTTTCTGGGCGCGCCGCCGATGAACCTGGCGCCGGTGCGGCTCTCGGAAGACCGCCGGTCCCTCGCGCTCGGCGAAACGCGCATACCGCTCGACGTCGCCCTGCGCGACGCCGCCGCGCGCGCGCCGTCGCACGATGTGCTGCTCGGCGTGCGGCCCGAGAACGTGGCGCCCGCGGACGTCGACGGCATTCCGGCGCAGGTCGCGCTGGTCGAGCCGCTCGGCGCCGAAACCATTCTGCGCCTGCGCGTGCCCGGCGTGGACAGCGAAATGATGGCGCGCATGCCCGGCGTTCCGCGACTGTCGAGCGGCGAGCGCGTGCGCGTGCGCTTCGACCCGCACCACGTGCATTTCTTCGACCCCGTATCGACCATGCGGCTGTGAGCCGCGGAGAGGACAAGCATGGCTGTCGCCGCGCCCGTATTGACCATTCATCGCAATTTTCCGCGTCCGCCGGCTTCGGTCGTGGACGCCTTCAAGTCATGCGGCACCGGATGGGTCGTCGACGCGAACGGGCGGCGCGGCGCGCTCGATTTCCGGATCCGGCCGCTGACCAAGGCAGTGCGCTTCGCCGGTGTCGCGCTCACCGTGCGCAACCGCGCGCGCGACAACCTCTCACCGTATGCCGCGATCGCGTGCGCACGGCCCGGCGACGTGCTGGTCGTCGCGGACAACTACCTGGAGGCAGGCATCGCAGGCGACGTGCTGCTCGGCATGGCGCGCAACGCGGGCATCGTCGCGCTCGTGACCGACGGCCTGGTGCGCGACATCGCGGGTCTGGATGCCGTCGGCCTTCCCGTGTTCGCCCGCGGGCTGTCGCCGAACTCGCCGTACAAGGACGGTCCCGGCGAGATCGGTGCGGCGGTCTCCATCGGCGGGGTGATCGTGCACTCGGGCGATCTCGTGGTGGGTGACGAGAACGGCGTCGTCGTCGTGGCGCGCACGGCGGCCGAAGGCGTTGCGGCCGCGATCCGGGAGGTCGAGACCAAGGAGGCGATGATGGACCAGTGGGTCAAGGACGGCCGGACGACGCCGCCGTGGCTGGATCCGATCCTGCAGGGTGCGACGGTGCAATACGTCGACTGACCATGCGCAAGGTTCTGTACCTTTCGCATGCACCCGCAGACGTCTACGCCATCATCGGCGAGCGCGTGCCGGCGGGATTCGAGCTCGTCACGCTGGAGACGCCGAGCGACGAGGAGCGCCTCGCCAAGGCGGCGGATTGCGAAGTGCTCATCGTGGCCGCCTATCCCTTGCGCCGGCCGCTCGTCGATGCCGCCAGGAAGCTCGAGCTGGTGCATCACCAGGGCGTCGGCTGGCAGGACACGGTCGACGCAGATGCGCTGCAGCAGCGGCACATTCCGCTCGCGCTGACGCCGGAAGGCACGTCCACCGGCGTCGCCGAGCACACCGTGTTGCTCATGCTCGCGACGCTCAAGCGCCTGCCCTTCGCCGACAGCGAGCTTCGTGCGGGACGCTTCCACGTCAATGCGCTTCGCCCCGTGTCCCGGGAGCTGTCGGGCATGACCATCGGATACGTCGGCATGGGACGCATCGCCCGCGCGGTGGCCGAGCGGCTGCTGCCCTTCGGCGTGACCGGGCTCTACTACGATCCCGACGTTGACCTCGCGCCGACGGACGCCGAGCGCCTGGGGCTGCGCAAGCGCCCGCTGAACGAGGTGCTCGCCAACGCCGACATCCTGACGCTGCACCTGCCGCTCACCCGCGCGACACGGCATCTCATCGACGACGCGGCGTTGCGGTCCATGAAACCAGGCGCGTTCCTGATCAACACGGCACGTGGCGGCCTGGTGGAGGAAAGCGCGCTCGCGCGCGCGCTCACGGAGGGCCGGCTCGCGGGCGCCGGCCTCGACGTGTTCGAAAGCGAGCCGCTGCCCGCCGGACATCCTCTTGCCGGCCTTCCCAACGTGGTTCTCACGCCTCACATCGCGGCAGGCACGCGGGACGCGCTGCGCACCAAGATGAGCGCGTTGTTCGACAACGTGCAGCGCTTCTATCGCGGGGAGCCGTTGCGCAACCAGGTCATTCCGTGACGCGGTCGGCACGCTGAGACTGGCGCCCGACCTCGTCCACCGTGACGACCGGCTAAGGTGCCACCGGCCGCAGCTGCGTCGCGACCACGTGCTCGCCGACCGCGGTCCCCATGGCCGTTCCGACCTCGGTCGAATTCCGATAGTGCACGCCGCCGAACACGCGCGCGTCCTCGACCTGTGCGGCGAGGTCGCGCGCGTTGCGGAACGTCCGCGTGGTCGGCGGCTGGCCCGGCAGCGCCGCCGAGCGCATCACCATAGGCTGCCCTTCCCCGACGAACGAGAACGCGACCGTCGCGAATGCGGCCGAGTTGACGCAGTGCGCGCACGGATACTCGGGGTGCATGGGCGTGTCGATGAGCGAAGTCCAGACCGGATCGCGCGGCGTGGCGTCGTTGTCGTCGTGGTCGCCGTTGCGAATGGCGGTGAGCGGACGCCAGAAGTTGTACGTGTACTTGGTGTCGAAGACCGCCACGCTGGCATCGAAGAGCGCCATGTACACGAGGGCGTAGTAACGCGCGCGATCCGTCGCGCTGCCCTGTGCCGCCATCGGCAACGGCGCGATGGAATCGAGGAACTGCTGCGGGCCCTGCGACGCGAAGAACAGCGCGGTGGCCGTTTGCTCGGCACTGCGCAGCGAGCCGTCGTGGGCGCCCATCGTCCTGACCTCGTTGAAATCGCGTGCCCAGCGCTCGCTGGACAACGCGGGGGGCGGAGCCGCCCGGAACTGCGACGGTGACCGCAGCGCAAAGGGTCTCGCGCTCGCGGAGTCGAAGCCGACCGGCAGCGTCGTCGGCACGTACGCCTCGGGTGTGGTCGCCGGTCGCCACGCGTTGGGGGCGCCGATGCCGTCGTTGCGGCGAGCCTCGGCATGCGCGTTCCCGATCGACTCCCCGTAGCGCCTGCTGGCAGTCGCGGCGTCGGAAATGCGCTCGCCGCCGATGGCGTGGCAGTCCTTGCGGATCGCGTCCGCCTGCTGCGCACGCACTGCCGCCAGTGCGGCACAGCCGGCGCCGACAGCGGCCTGCTCCGCATCGGTTCCCGCAGGCGGAGGCGGCGGCGCGATGTACGGCTGGTAGCGCCGCTCGACCGCGTTGGCGGCGTCGAACATGGCCAGGCTCACGATCGCGAGGGTGCGCACGGTCAACGGGCCCCCGCCGTACTTGGTGGCGACGGCGACGACGTCGTCGATCATCGCCGCCGCAGCGCCGCTCGGCACTGCGAGCCCGACCAGCGAGAACGTCAACGCTGCAAGACGTCGCATGCTTACCTCCCCAGGTTGCACGACGACACGACTATGCACGCGCTCGCCGCTGTCGTCGATGGCGCCTGTCGCGCGCACGACGCGTTCGTCCGGCAATTTGGCGGATTCGTCGTGCTCTGCGTGAGTGACAACGGCGCGCCGCGTGGCCTGTCGCCCGTACTCATCGCAAATCCCTCTGCATTCGCCGCATTCGTCCCCGGCTTTGCCGGATCTGTCGCGTCCTCGTTGTGACCGGCGCGACCGCTACCTAGGCTGTGCCTCATCGATCACGCGAGGAGGGGCACATGAAGAGCTACCAGGCGACGTACACGAAGTTTCGCATCGCGGCAGCGGTCGTGGCGCTGGCCATCGCGGCGGGCTTGCTTGAAGCGATGACCAGCGGATTCCTGCACCCGGACCCGCAGACCGTCGCCGCGCGGCGCGACTGGATCGCGGCAGAGGCCGACCAGGCGGCGCGCGCCCGGGCGTTGGCAGACGGCGAGGTGAAGTCCGTATCGGCTGCCTCGGAGCCGCGCATCTAGGCGATCTCACCGGCCGGGTACCCCAGACCCGGCCAGCGGGCGGCGCGGTTGGCCGCCCGCCCCTTTCCTCCAGTCCCGCTGCGGCGGGGCTTTTCGACGTGTGCAGCGGAGCCGGACGGATTCGCCGGGTTCATCCATCGATTGGCAGGATTCGTCGGAATTCGGCTTGCCGGCCCGCCGGCCAAGCCGGGACAATCGCTCCATCGCCACTGGGGGGCGGAAGTGCACGACGTTACCGACATGGCTGACGCCACGCGGCTCGACGCGAACCGCGCTCGACGGCGGGTCGCATTCTTCATGGCAGCTCTGCGCGCCAGGCTGAGCTGGCAGCGGGTCGCCTTCACGCTCGCCGTGTGCCTGCTCGTTTCGACGCAGGCGTTCTTCCAGCCGACGCTGTACGAACCGTTCGACTTCGAAGGCCTCGTGCGCACGTGGCTCGACTATTTCGGCGAAACCCTGATCATGGGCCTGCCGATCATGTTCGCGGCCTCCGTGGTCGAAGTCGTTGCCGCGGGACGGTCGCGCTGGCTCACCGCGGTGCTGCTCGTCATGGCCATGGCCGGCGCGGCCATCGTCGGCGCGCTGCTGCTGATCCCGTACTACGACGCGGGATGGGACACGGCGTTCGACGGTCGCTTCGTTTCCGATGTCGCGTACTGGCTGCTGATCGGCACCGGCATCGCGCTGATCTACGTCCTGCAGCAGCGATCGCTGGCGGCGGCGGCGTTCGTGCACCAGGCTCAGGTCGACCAGATCGCGCTGTCCAAGCAGATGCTCGAGGCGCAGCTGCAGGTCATGCGCGCGCAGATCGAGCCGCACTTCCTGTTCAACACGCTGGCCAACGTGAAGCGGCTGGCGCAAACCGACATCGGCGGCGGCGTGTCGATGCTCGACAACCTCATCCGCTACCTGCGCGCCGCGCTGCCGCGCATGCGCGAGGAGACCACGACGCTCGGGCAGGAAGCCGATCTCGTCCACGCGTACCTCGAGGTTCTCCAGATACGCATGGGCGATCGCCTGAGCTTCACGATCGACATCCCGGCATCGCTGCGGGCGGAGCCGTTCGCGCCGATGATGCTGCTCACCCTGGTCGAGAACGCGATCAAGCACGGGCTCACGCCGTCGCCGCACGGCGGGGCGATCGCGGTGACAGCCGAGCGCGGCGGCAACGGCTTCGCGCTGCACATCGCGGATACCGGCGTGGGCTTCGGCGTGGCACCCACCGGCGGCACGGGCGTGGGCCTGGCGAACACGCGTGCGCGCCTCGTTGCCCTGTACGGCGACACGGCTTCCCTCGACCTCGCGCCCAACCAACCATCGGGCGTGATCGCAACGATTGCCGTGCCTTACGCGCAGGCCGCGCCGGTCGCACCGGCGCTGGCCGCGGGAGATTGACGATGAACGTCACCGCAATCATCGCCGAGGACGAGCCGCTGCTGCGCGAGGAGCTGGCCGAGCAGCTCGTCAAGCTCTGGCCGGAAGTCGAGATCGTCGGCAAGGCCGCGGACGGGATCGAGGCGCTGCGCCTGCTCGTGATGCAGAAGCCCGACATCGTCTTCCTCGACATCCAGATGCCCGGGATGACCGGACTCGAGGTCGCACGCCAGGTCGCGAGCCGCTGCCACGTGGTGTTCGTCACGGCATTCGACCAGTACGCGATCGCCGCATTCGAGCAGGGCGCGGTCGACTACGTCATGAAGCCCATCAGCCTGCCGCGCCTCGCCACCACGGTGACGCGCCTCAAGGATCGCATCCAGCAGCCGCCGGCCGACCTCTCGGGCCTCATCGGCCAGCTGCAGCGGCAGTCGACCGAGGGCAGGAGCTTCCTGCGCTGGGTGAACGCGTCGGTCGGCAACACGATCAAGCTCATCACGGTCGAGGAGATCTGCTACTTCAAGGCGGACAGCAAGTACACGCTCGTGGTGACCGCGGGATCGGAATCGCTGATCCGCAAACCGATCAAGGAGCTCTGCGACGAGCTCGACCCGGCGACGTTCTGGCAGATCCACCGCTCGACGCTCGTCAACGTGGGCGCGATCGCCGGCGTCACGCGCGACGTGCGCGGCAACCTGCAGGTGAAGCTCAAGCAGCGGCCGGAGCTGCTGCCGGTGAGCGAGAGCTATACGCATCTCTTCAGGCAGATGTAGCGCATGACGACAACGAAGGAGGCGCAATGAAGCCGACGAACCTCGCGAGACGTAAGGCAATCGGGGTGCTTGCAGCGTGCGGGCTCATGGCGGGTGTGCGCCCGCGTGCGCTGGCGCAGGCAACGGCAGCCGGTGGCCCGGGCCCGTTGCTCATGGAGAACGACCGCGTCCGCGTGTACGGTGTCGTGGTGAAGCCGGGACAGTCGGTGTTCGGCGCGCAATCGGGGAAGCAGCCGCCGCGGCTCGCGGTCTTCATGCAGGACGGGAAGGTGAACCTCGCGCGCAACGGCGAAGCCGCGAAGGTGGCCGCGTACAAGATCGGCGACTTCGTCTGGGACGCCGGCGACGTCACGCTCGCGGACAACGCCGGCAGCAAGGACATCTCGATGTACCTGGTCGAGCCGAAGGGCAGGCCGGTGGCCGGCGAGGCGAATCCCAACTGGAAGCCGACGTCGCCGCAAGTCGGCGGCAGGATCGTGTACGAGAACGACTACCTGCGCGTGATCGAGCATGCGGCGCGGCCGCGGATGGGCGTGTGCGGCGAAGGCATGCACACGCACATCGATCACCTGACCATCGGGCTCACTTCGAGCAGGGTCAGGATCATGAAGCCCGATCACGAGCCCGTGATCGTCGAAACCAGGGCAGGTGACGTATTCTGGGATCCGAGCGGTCCGCACGCGATCCAGAACGTCGGCAGCCGTAGCGCGCGGGCGTTCCTCATCGAGATCAAGACCGGCTAGAGATCGTCAAATCGACGCGGGCGCGACGCGCAGCGTCTGCTCCTGGGGAGTTCGCATTGGCGCGAATGCTTGCTGGGGCACCGGCGGAGGCGGGTGTCCCGCTTCGTGGGCCCGCCATCGGCCTGGCGACGCGGGCGTACTGGTCGCGCGCGGCCCGCCTCGCGCCCGCGCGCATTTGGCCGTTCCTCGCGTTTGCGCTGCTGTTCCAGGCGTTCAACATCCTGCGCCTGGCTTCGGTAGTGGGATTCGGCTCGCCCGTCGGGTCCGCGGCGCTGATGTCGACGGTGGTCAACAACCTGGTCACGTTCCTGACCATGTTCTCGGCGATCGTGCTCACGGAAGCACTGGCGCTGCGGCGGTGGTTGCATCTGCTCGTGTCCTTCGCGGCGCTGCTGCTCACGGAGCTGGTAGCGATAGGCGTCATGCAGCTGCTCTATGGCGGCAACAACGTGCCGCTGGTCGAAGCCCAGGTCATCGTCTACCAGACCGGCCTGCGCGACCTGTGGATGTACATGGGCGCCGGCATGCTGCTCGTCGCCTATTTCGCGTTTCGCGAGCACGAGCTCGCTGCCGTGAAGGCCGCGCAGGACGCGAACACGCAGCGGGCCACCGTCGAGCGCGCGACGGTCGCCGCGCGCCTGAAGGTGATGCAGGCGCGCGTCGAGCCCGAGCTCCTGTTCGGTGCGCTGAGCGACGTCCGGGAGCTGTACCTCTGCGATCGGCACGGAGCCGAAGCGCTGCTGGACGACCTGATCGGGTACCTGCGCGCGGCGCTGCCGCAGATGCGCAGCGATTCTTCCACGCTCGGCCGCGAGGCGGCGCTCGCCGTCGCCTACGCGAGGGTGCTTCCCGCCGCGCGCCGCGGCGAGCTGCGCGCGAGCTCGCACGTGCCCGACGATGCGAAGGACTTGCCGTTTCCGCCGATGGTGCTGCTGCCGCTCGTGCGCGCAGCGGCGCAGTCGCCCGTTTCGCGCATCGCGATCGAGAGCGACGGCCCGCCGGCGTCTCGCGCAACCGTTCGTATCGAGCCGGCGCAGCGGCCGGCGGGCTGGGACGAAGCGGGCCTCGAGGCCGTGCGCGCGGCGCTCGCGCACGGCTTCGGCGCCGACGCGAAGCTCGAGGTGGAAGACGACCGCGTCGTGGTGCGCTGGCCGCGCAGCGCTCGAGCGGGCTCTTGCTAAACTTGGCTGCTTCGTGTGCCAGGGGAGCGAGCGTGAATCCGGTGGACCGCGTCAAGGGCATCCTTCTCGCTCCGAAGACCGAATGGCCGAGGATCGCGGCCGACTCGGAGACGGTGCAGTCGATCTACACCGGCTACGTGATGCTGCTCGCGGCGATCGGGCCCATCATGGTGCTGTTGTCGTCGCTCATGTTCAGCATCCTGGGGTTCGCGTTCGGCATCCGTGCCGCCATCGGCATGTACGTGATGACGCTCATCACCGTGGCGGTGATCGCGCTGGTGGCGGACCTCATCTCGCCGAGCTTCGGCGGCAGCAAGGACTACGTGCGCTCGCTCAAGCTCGTCGCGTACAGCTTCACGGCGGTATGGATCTCGGAGATCGCGCTGATCGTTCCGATCCTCGGCGCCATCGTCGTGCTGATCGGCGCGATCTACGGCTTCTACCTGTTCTTCGTCGGGGCGCCCGTGCTCGGCCGTTGCAGCGCGGATCGCGCCGTGCCGTACACGATCGTCGTCGTGCTGGGCACGATCGTGCTGATGTTCGTGATCCGCGCGGTGCTCAGCGGCGTGCTGTACACGCCGGGCACCGCGGGAACGCTGAGCTTCGTCGGCTGACGCGGTCGCTCACTCGCTGCGCGCGACGGGATCCGCGTAGGACGGCGGCATGACCGGATGCGCGAAGCCGAACAGGCGCTCCCGGCGCGTCTGCGGCTTGGCGTACAGGTAGCGCTCCAACTCGAGCAGCGCGCGCCGATACACCTCGCGCTTGAACTCGATCACGCTCTCGAGCGGGATCCAGTACTCGTGCCAGCGCCATGCGTCGAACTCGGGATGGTCCGTCGCGCGCAGGCTCACGTCGTTGTCGCGCCCGGTCAGGCGCAGGAGATACCAGATCTGCTTCTGGCCGCGGTAGCTGCCGCGCCATTCGCGCTTGATCCAGTGCTGGGGTACGTCGTAACGCAGCCAGTCGCGCGTCCGGCCCAGGATCTTGACGTGTTGCGTGCGGAGCCCGACTTCCTCGCGCAGCTCCCGGTACATCGCCTGCTCCGGCGCTTCACCGGGATTGATGCCGCCCTGCGGAAATTGCCACGAGTGCTCTCGGATCCGTTTGCCCCAGAAGACCTGGTTCCTGCCGTTGACGACGACGATGGCGACGTTCGGGCGATAGCCGTCACGGTCGAGCATCGCGACACCTTGATGCCAAGTAGTTGACTCGATTCTGGCATACGGCGCAGGTCGTTGCCTAGCGGCGACGGTCGGGCGTCGGCAGCCGCTTCGTGCGGACCGTGCGCGCTGGTGGCTGGAACGGCTGGTATCGGGCGTGTAAGCTACAAGGAAAAGCTATAGTCGCGGTCATGCCCCGTTTGCCATCCACGGAGTCGGTCCCGGCGTCCGACGCACCCGACCAGCCTCCGTCCACGCGCACGGAGGAATGGCGCAGCTTCCTCTTCTT
This sequence comes from Casimicrobiaceae bacterium, assembly GCA_036406955.1. Taxonomy (GTDB): domain Bacteria; phylum Pseudomonadota; class Gammaproteobacteria; order Burkholderiales; family Casimicrobiaceae; genus VBCG01. Next base: position 20,636 of record DASXAF010000003.1, on the reverse strand, counting down.
CACGGTCGTCATGGCACCCGTCGTCGCCGTAGCGCTGGTCGGCGGCTACGGTTTCCTCGTCTGGATGTATCAACTGCTCACCGGCCCTCCGCACGGTTGATGGCCGGTCCGCATCGCTTGGGAGAAGTGGCATGAAAAAGTCCCGCCGCCGGTTTCTACAGGCCTCCGCTGCCGCGGCGGCCGCCGGCGTTTCTCCGGCGGTCCTCGAGGAAGCCCGGGCGCAGAACGTCGTCACGGAGGCCGACGCGGCCTCGCTCACCTGGAGCAAGGCGCCCTGCCGCTTCTGCGGCACCGGTTGCGGGGTGTCGGTGGGCGTGAAGGCGGGCCGCGTGATCGCCACGCAGGCCGATGCGCAGGCCGAGGTCAATCGCGGCATCAACTGCGTGAAGGGCTACTACCTCAACAAGATCATGTACGGCGCGGACCGCCTCACCACGCCCCTCTTGCGCATGCGCAACGGGCGTTACGACAAGGAAGGCGAGTTCGCGCCCGTGTCGTGGGACCAGGCGTTCGACGTGATGGCCGAGCAGTGGAAGCGCGTGCTGAAGGAGAAGGGGCCGACCGCCGTCGGGATGTTCGGCTCGGGCCAATGGACGGTGTGGGAGGGCTACGCGGCGGTCAAGCTCTTCAAGGCCGGCTTCCGCAGCAACAACCTCGACCCGAACGCACGGCATTGCATGGCGAGCGCCGTGCAGGGGTTCATGCGCACCTTCGGCATCGACGAGCCGATGGGCTGCTACGACGACATCGAGGCGGCCAACGCATTCGTGCTCTGGGGCTCCAACATGGCGGAGATGCACCCCGTGCTGTGGTCGCGCGTCACCGATCGCCGCCTTTCGGCGCCCAAGGACGTCAAGGTCGCGGTCCTCTCGGTGTTCGAGCACCGCTGCTTCGACCTCGCCGACCTGCCCATCGTCTTCACCCCGCAGGCCGACCTCGCGATCCTCAACTACATCGCGAACTACATCATCCGCACGAATCGCGTGAATCGCGATTTCGTCGACAAGCACACGGCCTTCAAGATGGGCAACACCGACATCGGCTACGGATTGCGGCCCGAGCATGCGCTGCAGAAGGCCGCGAAAAACGCGGCCGACCCCGGCGGCAGCAAGATGATCACGTACGACGAGTACGCGAAGTTCGTCGCGCAATACGACGCCGAGCGGGTCACCAAGCTGTCCGGCGTCGGCAAGGACAAGCTCGACCGGCTCGCCGAGCTCTACGCCGATCCCAAGGTGAAGGTCACGTCCTTCTTCACCATGGGCTTCAACCAGCACACGCGCGGCGTGTGGTGCAGCAACCTGCTCTACAACCTCCATCTGCTCACGGGCAAGATCTCGACGCCCGGCAACAGCCCGTTCTCGCTCACCGGGCAGCCTTCGGCGTGCGGCACTGCACGCGAGGTCGGCACGTTCTCCCACCGCCTGCCGGCCGACATGGTGGTCACCAATCCGCAGCACCGCGCACACGCGGAGGAGATCTGGGGACTGCCGCCGGGCACGATCCCCGACAAGCCGGGCTATCACGCGGTGCTGCAGAACCGCATGCTCAAGGACGGCAAGCTCAACGCCTACTGGGTGCAAGTGAACAACAACATGCAGGCCGCGCCCAACCTCATGGAGGAAGGCTGGCCCGGCTATCGCAATGCCGCGAACTTCGTCGTCGTGTCGGAAGCCTATCCGACCGTGACCGCGCTCGCGGCCGATCTGGTGCTGCCGACCGCGATGTGGGTCGAGAAGGAAGGCGCGTTCGGAAACGCCGAGCGGCGCACGCAGTTCTGGCATCAGCTCGTCGACCCGCCCGGCGACGCACGCTCCGATCTGTGGCAGCTCGTGGAGTTCTCCAAGCGCTTCAAGATCGAGGAGGTGTGGCCGGCCGAGCTGATCGCGAAAAAGCCCGAGGTGCGCGGCAAGACCCTCTACGAAGTGCTCTTCCGCAACGGCAAGGTCGATGCCCATCCACTGTCGGAGCTGGATCCGGCGTACGCCAACGCCGAGGCGCGCGCCTTCGGGTTCTATCTCCAGAAGGGCCTTTTCGAGGAATACGCCTCGTTCGGCCGCGGGCACGGCCACGACCTGGCCGACTTCGATGCCTATCACCAGGCGCGCGGTTTGCGCTGGCCGGTCGTGAATGGCAAGGAGACACGCTGGCGGTTCAAGGAAGGCAGCGATCCCTACGTCAAGCCGGGCACCGACTACCAGTTCTACGGCAACGCCGACAATCGCGCCTACATCTGGGCGCTGCCTTACGAGCCACCCGCCGAAGCGCCGGACAAGGAGTATCCGTTCTGGCTCTCGACGGGACGCGTTCTCGAGCATTGGCACTCGGGCTCGATGACGCGGCGCGTGCCCGAGCTGTACCGCGCGTTCCCCAACGCAGTCGTCTACCTGCACCCCGAGGACGCGAAAGCGCTGGGCGTGCGGCGCGGCAGCGACGTGCGCGTGGTGTCGCGCCGCGGCGAGATCCGCACGCGCGTGGAGACGCGCGGGCGCAACCGCATGCCGCGCGGCCTCGTGTTCGTGCCGTGGTTCGACGCGAGCCAGCTCATCAACAAGGTGACGCTCGACGCGACCGATCCGATCTCCCTCCAGACGGACTTCAAGAAATGCGCGGTCAAGATCGTCAAGGTTTGACGCAGGCGCGCTGCGCCATGCGCGTCGTGGTCGCGCTCACGCTCGGGGCAGCGATGGGCGCCACGGCGCTTGCGGCTGCGCCGGGCAGCCCGGCGCTCGTCGACGCGCTGCGGGGCCGGACGCCGATTCCCGAAGAGAGCGTGCCGCCCCCGCTCGGCAACCAGGAGAACAAGGACGTGCGGCGCGTGCGCTCGCACCCCATGCAGCCGCCGACCATCCCGCATCGCATCGACGGCTATCAGCTCGACCGGGACGTCAACCGGTGCCTGTTCTGCCACACGCGCACGCGCATCGAGGAGACGCGCGCGATCCCGCTCAGCGTGACGCATTACATGGACCGCGACGGCAACGTGCGCGGCGACATCTCGCCGCGGCGCTACTTCTGCACGCAGTGCCACGTGCCGCAGGAGGACGTCACGCCGGCCGTCGAGAGCCGGTACGAGGATTTCGAGACCGCGGCGCGCCGCGGGCCCGGTGCCGGCGCCCCGGCCAAGCGCTGAGCGAACGATGCTCGCCCTGCTCAAGCGCTACTGGGTCGTGGTGCGGCGTCCGGCCACGTACTTCAGCCTGGGCTTCCTGACCGTCGGCGGCTTCGTCGCAGGCATCGTGTTCTGGGGCGCGTTCAATACCGTGCTCGAGGCCACCAACACCGAGGCGTTCTGCATCGGCTGCCACGAGATGCGCGACAACGTCTACCAGGAATTGCAGGCCACGATCCACTTCACCAATCGCAGCGGCGTGCGAGCGACGTGCCCCGATTGCCACGTTCCCCACGACTGGACCGACAAGATCGCGCGCAAGATGCAGGCGTCCAAGGAAGTGTGGGGCAAGATCTTCGGCACGATCGACACGCGCGAGAAGTTCCAGGACCGCAGGCTCGAGCTTGCGCAGCACGAATGGGACCGGCTCGAGGCCAACCGATCGCTCGAGTGCCGCAACTGCCACAGCTTCGAGTCCATGGACTTCACGCGGCAGAGCGCGCGCGCCGTGCAGCAGCATTCGACGCTGCTCGCTTCGGGCGAGCGCACGTGCATCGATTGCCACAAGGGCATCGCGCACAAGCTGCCGGCGCTGCCGCTCCCCGAGCGCCAGGTCGGCGAGGCGCCTCGGGCGTCGGTGCAGCCGGCGCGCTAGCTACGCTAGCACGCACAGTCAGCAGAGGTGGCGGATGGCTCGGGACCATCGGCGATTGGCGGCCATCGTTTGCGCGGATGTCGCGGGCTACTCGCGTTTGATGGGATCGGACGAGAGCGGCACCCTGGCCGCGTTGAAGGCCCATCGCCGAAACCTCATCGACCCGACGATTGCCGAATACGGCGGTCGAATCGTCAACACGGCGGGCGACGGATTGCTGTTGGAGTTCGCCAGCGTCGTCGACGCGGTGCGTTGTGCCGTGGCCGTGCAGCGCGGCATGGCGGAGCGCAATGGGGAGGTGGCCGCCGATCGTCGGATTGAATTCCGCATCGGCATAAACGTCGGCGACATTATCCTCGACGAAGACGACATCTTTGGCGACGGCGTGAATGTCGCCGCACGACTCCAGGCGCTGGCCGACCCCGGCGGCATCTGCGTAAGCCGGGTCGTGCGCGATCACGTGCGCGACAAGCTCGGGTTCGTTTTCGAGGACCTCGGATCGCAGCAAGTGAAGAACATCGCACGGCCGGTGGAAGCCTACCGCGTCGACTGGAGTACCGACGGCGCGCAACGGGTGCCGGCGGCAACCGCACCACGTTCACGCATAACCCGTCGCGCTGCGTCGGGACTCGGCATCGCCGCGGTCGCGCTGGCCCTGGGTGGCGTGGCGCTATGGAGCGCGGATTTCCGCAGAAGCCCAGCGGCCGGGGCTGCGCCGCCATTGTCGGTCGCCGTCTTGCCGTTCACCACATCGGCCGGCGGCTCCGCCGACGCGCAGTTCGCGGAGCAGTTCGCGGACCAGTTCACGCGTGATCTCGTGTCCATGCTTCGGCACCGCTCGCACGGAGCGCTGGTCGCCCCGCAAGCGGCGGCCGTTGCCCGTGACGGAACGGCGGCCGACGCGCGTGCGCTCGGCCGGAATCTCAACGTGCGTTATCTGGTCGACGGAGCCGTTCAACGCGACAGTGAGCACGTGTTTGTCGACCTGCATTTGATCGACGCCGCCAACGCGGGCCAGGTATGGGGCCAGCGGCTTGCCCTGGACGCGTCGCGGTTGTCGCCGGACCAAGCGCGGTTTGCCGCACGTGCCGCGGAAGCGATCTACGAGGCCGTTCATCGCGAGGAAGCGCGGCGCGCGCCGGCGCAGCCCGCGTCCAACGCTAGCGCCGTGGAGCTTTGGTTGCATGCATGGCGCGTGTGGGCAAGGGATGACAACTCGCTGAGCGGAGCGCTCGCGGCGCGCGAATGGTTCGACCGGGCGCTGCAGCGCGATCCCGATTTCGTCCCGGCGCTGCTCGGTCGCCTGCGGACGTTGCACTACGAGTTCGACCTCGCCCCCGGGCCCGACCGTGATCGCCTGCTGCACGAAATGGAGGCGCTGTCCTTTCGCGCCATATCGATCGATCCCGAAGACACCTACGCATGGCTGTGGCGCGACACCGTGCTCGAGCTCCAGTGGCGCTGGGACGCGGCCATCGAGGCCAACGCGAAGGCCGAGCGGCTCATGCCGTACAACGAATGGGCCATCAACCAGAAAGCAGGGATCATGATCTACACGGGTCGGCCCGAGGAGGCGCTGGCCCTGGTCGATCGGCAGCTCGCGTTCGATCCCGCCACCAAGGAATCGCTGGGATGGGCGATGCTTCAACGCTGTCGGGCGTACATGGCGGTCGGACGCTATGACGAGGCGATCGACGCGTGCCAAAGGGACGTGGCCCTGGACAACTGGTGGCTACCGCATGCCTACCTGATCGCCGGCTACGCGCAAAGCGGCCAGGCAGCAAAAGCTGGCGCCGAAAAGGCGGCGCTCCTCGCGCTGCGACCGCAGTTCTCGATCGCCGACTTCAAGGCCCAGCGATTTTCGGACAACGCCGAGTTCTGGCGGCAGACAGAGGCTCATTTGTTTGCAGGGTTGCGCAAAGCGGGAATTCGGGAGCAATAGGCCTGCGGCTGCACGCGCCGTAACCCGTCGCTCTACGAGCGCGGCCGACAGCCGACCCCGAAGCGGTCTCTCGAGGCTCAGCATGCTTGCTTCCCACGAAAGTGGCACGCCACCCAATGGCCTTCGGCGCTCGCTTGCAGAGGCGGCTCGACTTCCTTGCACAGCGGGTAGCGTCGAATCGGGCAGCGCGTGTGGAAACGGCAGCCGGTCGGGGGCTTGATCGGATTCGGCACGTCGCCTTCGAGCCTCATCCGGCGACGCTCGTGCGTGGGGTCTGCGACCGGCACCGCGGACAGCAGCGCTTCGGTGTAAGGATGCAGCGGCGCGGCATAGAGGTCGCGTGCCGCAGCGCGCTCGACGATCTTGCCGAGGTACATCACCGCGACGTGCGTGCTGATGTGCCTCACGACGGACAAGTCGTGCGCGATGAACACATAGGTCAGGTTGAACCTGGCCTGCAGATCTTCGAGCAGGTTGATGACCTGCGCCTGGACCGAGACGTCGAGCGCCGAAACCGGTTCGTCGCATACGATGAGCTTCGGTGAAACCGCAAGTGCGCGCGCGATGCCGATCCGCTGTCGCTGGCCGCCGGAGAACTCGTGCGGGTAGCGACGAACGTGATCGGGATTGAGCCCGACGGCCTCGAGCAGCTCCGCCACGCGGTCCCTGAAATCCGCCGGGCTCTTCGCCAGATCGTGAATGACCAGCGCCTCGCCGATGATGGCCCCGACGGTCATACGAGGATCCAGCGAAGCGAAGGGATCCTGGAAGATGATCTGCATGTCGCGACGCAGGCGCCGGAGCTCTGCCGTGTCTAGCGAGACGACGTTCCGGCCCTCGAAGCGCACTTCCCCTGAAGTCGGCTCGACCAATCTCAGGATGCAGCGTCCCGTGGTCGACTTGCCGCAGCCCGATTCGCCCACCAGCCCCAGCGTCTCGCCTCGGGCAAGGTCGAAGCTGACGCCATCGACCGCATGAATCTTCTCCGCATCGCGCGCGAGAAACTCACGCTTGAGCGCGAAGTGCTTCACCAGTTCGCGCACGCGCAGCAGCGGCTGTTGGACCGGGATGGTCACGCGAGCACGCAACGAACCTTGTGGCCGGGCGCGATGTCCCGCAGCGTGGGCGGCTGCGCGGTGCATTCGCTACGGGCGAACGGGCACCGCGGCGCAAACCGGCAGCCCAAAGGCGGATCGATCAGACTCGGAACGATGCCGGGGATCGCTTCGAGACGTGTCCTTTGGTCGCCGGCGTCGAGCCGCGGAATCGACCGGATGAGACCTTGCGTGTAGGGGTGCCTCGGCGCGCGGAACAGCGTCTGCACCGGCGCCTCCTCGACCACCATGCCGGCATACATCACCACCACGCGCTTCGCCGTCTCGGCGACGACCCCCATTGCGTGCGTGATCAGCATGATCGCCATGCCGATCTTCTCCTTGAGCTCGGACAGCAGATCGAGAATCTGTGCCTGGATCGTGACGTCGAGCGCCGTGGTCGGCTCGTCCGCGATCAGCAGCTTGGGGTTGCAGGCAAGCGCCATCGCGATCATTGCGCGCTGACGCATGCCGCCGGAGAACTGGTGCGGATACTCGGTCGCGCGGCGCGCGGGATGTGGAATATGCACGAGCGCGAGCATCTCCACGGCTCGCGCGAGCGCGGCCCGCCGTCCGACGCGCTGCTGCAGGCGAACGACTTCGGCGATCTGCTCGCCGACCGAGTACACGGGATTGAGCGACGTCATCGGCTCCTGGAAAACCATCGCGATTTCCCGTGCGCGGATGGCGCGCATGGCTTCGTCGTCCAAGGCGAGCAGATCGGTGCCGCGCCAGAGGATCTCACCCGCCACGATCCGCGCGGGCGGAATGGGCAACAGGCGCATCACGGAATATGCGGTCACGCTCTTGCCGCAGCCCGATTCTCCGACCACGCCGAGCGTCTCACCCGCATCGATGGCGAGATCCACGCCGTCCACTGCGTGCACCATGCCGTCGTCGGTGGCGAAATGCGTTCGCAGTCCCCGGATCTCGAGCAAGGTGTCGCTCATCGCTCGCCTACATCACCTTTCTCGGGTCCAGCGCGTCGCGCAACCCGTCACCGATGTAGTTGATCGAGAGCACCGCAAGGAAGATGGCGATGCCGGGGACGAGTGCCCAGTGCGGCGCGATGTCCAACGAGTCCTTGGCATCGAACAGGATGCGGCCCCAGGTCGGGATGTCGGGCGGGAATCCGAGTCCCAGGAACGACAGCGTCGACTCGGCGAGAATGGCCGCCGCGACGTCGATCGTGCCCGCGACGATGACGGGGCCCAGCGAATTGGGCAGGATATGGCGCACGACCTGGCGCAGCGGCGACGCGCCAAGCGCGCGGGCCGCCTCGACGAACTCCTTCTCGCGAAGCGACAGGAATTGCGCACGCACGAGGCGCGCCACGGGCATCCAGCGAAAGCCGCCGATCACCGCGACGATGAGAATGAAGACGCCCGCTTCGACGCCGAACGCGGCCTTGAGCGCATCGCGGAAGAGGTAGATCAGCAGCAGCAGCAGCGGCAACTGCGGCAGCGAAAGGAACAGATCGGTCAGCCACATCAGCGCTGCGTCGACGCTGCCCCGCGACATGCCTGCGATCGCTCCGACGAGCGTGCCCACGAGGATGGCAATCAGCATCGCAGCGATTCCGACCGCGATCGAGATCCTGCCTCCGTAGAGCATCCGCGCGAGCACGTCCTGGCCCAGATCGTCGGTGCCGAATGGATGTTCGAGCGAGGGGCCTTTGAGTTGCGCGCCGAAGTCGATGTCGTTGATGGGAACCTGCCACAGCCACGGACCGGCGACGACCGCGAGCACGATGATCAGCAGGATGACCGCGCCCGCGACGGCGAGACGATGGCGTCGGAAGCGCCGCCATGCTTCGAGGCCGGGGCCCCGGCTGCGCCGCGCCGACGGCTTCGTCGCGTCAGCGGAAGGTGATGCGAGGATCGAGCCAGCCATACAGCACATCCGCGAGCAGGTTGAACAGGATCACGAGACACGCAAACACGAACGTGACTGCCATGATGACCGGCGTGTCGTTGGCGAGGATCGCACTGATCAGGAGCGACCCGATGCCCGGAACGCGGAAGATTTGCTCGGTGACAATCGCACCGCCGAAGATCGTCGGCATCTGCAGCGCGACCAGGGTCACGACCGGGATCAGCGCGTTGCGTACGACGTGCTTGAGGATCACCATGCGCTCGGCAAGTCCCTTGGAGCGCGCCGTGGTGACGTAGTCCAGTCGGACCACGTCCAGCACCGCGGAGCGCACGAAGCGAGTCCATGCAGCGCCCTGGAACAATCCCAGAACGGCGACTGGCATGATCGCGTGCCGTACGTGCTCCCACCACCAGCGCCAGCCCGTTGCGTCGATGTCCGCCCGGTACACGAACGGCAGCCAGTCGAGGTAGATACTGAAGAACAGGATGAACAGCAGGCCGGTGAAGAACGTCGGCAGCGAGAAACCCACGAAGGCAAGCGTGTTCGCGACTTGATCGAAGAGCGAGTACGGTCGGGTCGCCGCATAGGTCCCGACCGGCAGTGCGATCAGCAGGGCGAGAATCTGGGAAGCTCCCAGCACCAGGATCGTCGTCGGCAGTCGCTGCACGATCAGCGTGTCGACGTCGACCCGGCTCGCGAACGAGAAGCCCCAGTCGCCATGCAGCATCGATGCGAACCAGTGCAGGTAGCGCACCGGAATCGGATCGTCGAGGCCGAATTGCGCACGCAGGTTGGCGCGCACCTCGGGCGGAACGTTCGGATTGGTGGCGAGCTCCCCGAACGGATCGCCTGGCGCGAGCGCGAGCACCGTGAAAAGCACGACGCTTATCCCGATCAGGCTGGGTACGGCGATGAGAAGCCGCCGCAGAACGTACCCGCTCATGTGAGCTGCGACGCCCGCTCAGACGTCGGCGCGATACCAGTCCTTGAGAAACGCCACGTGGCTGTCCCAGCCGCTCAGGGTCATGCGCAGCCGGTTCGAGACTGCGCCTACCTCCGGCGTGCTCACCAGGGGAATCGCAACGTGGTTGTCGATCACCAGCTCGTTCATCCGTATGAACAGCGCGACGCGCTTCGCGAGGTCGAGCTCGCCCTTGGCGGCCATGTAGGCCTTGTCGTATTCGTCATTGCGCCAGCGGCTCAGGTTGCGTCCCTGCCACTTGTTTTCCTTGGACGCGATCTCCCCGGAGTAGAACTGGTTCATGAGGAACCACGGATCGGGACCGCTGCCGATGTTGAACATTTCCAGGTCGGCATAGAACTTGGTGTTCGTATCGGGGTTGCCGACGTCGGAGGAGAAGTACACCGACGCCATGATGGACTTGAGCTCCAGGTCGATGCCGGCTTTCTGGCAAGCCTGCTTGATGATCTGCTGGCTCTTCTGACGCGGGGCGTTGATCGAGGTCTGGAACAGGAGCTTGAGCTTCTTGCCGTCCCTGGCTCGGATGCCGTCCGCGCCGCTCTTCCAGCCGGCCGCGTCGAGGGTCTGGTTCGCCTTGGCGATGCTGAACTCCCATTTCGTGTTCGGCGAGCGGAAGCGCGCAGGGTTGTTCAGGAAGTTGCGTGTCGCCGTTCCGCCCCGTCCGTAGACGTGCTCCTGGATGGAGCCGCGATCGACCAGGAGATTCAGCGCCGCGCGCACCGCCGGATCGGACAGGATCGGATGGCGCGTCCTGGGATTGGAGCGCTCGCCGTCGACTTCCGTCCAGGGGTCCGAGAAGTTGCAAAGCATGTGCTCGACGCGGCCGCTCAGTGCAAACAGCACCCGCCCCTTGCCGCCCTGCTCAAGTCGCTTCAGGATCTCGTCCTCGACCACCACGTTCCATGCGTAGTCGAATTCGGCGGTTTGCAGGACTGCGCGTGCGGCGGACACTGCATCGCCGCCGCCTTTCATTTCGATGGCGTCGAAGTACGGCCGGTTCGGCTCGTGATAGTTGGGGTTGATTTCGCCGCGGACGATGTCGCCCGGCTTGAAGTCGACGAACTTGTAAGGGCCCGTACCGACCGGCTTGAGGTTCGTCGGCGCATCGCGCGATTTCGCTCCGCGAAACGCATCGAAGAGGTGCTTGGGAATGATCACTCCGAAGCTCGTAACGAACGGCCTGGCCCAGAAAGGAACCGGCTCGACAAAGACGACCCGCACCGTGTAAGGGTCGATCTTCTCGACTGCTTTCACTTCCTTGTAGACGCCGCTCGAGACGGCGGCCGTTGCCGGATCGCTCACGTACTCCCAGGTGAACACGACGTCGTCCGCGGTAAACGGCTTGCCGTCGTGCCAGGTGACGTTGCGCTTGAGCTTCCAGGTGACGGACAAGCCGTCCCTTGCCACGCCGCCGTTCTGCAAGCTCGGGATCTCCGATGCGAGGATGGGTACCAGATTCGCTTCCGGGTCCCAGGTGGCGAGCGGCTCGTAGAAAATGCGCGACCCATCGATGTCCTTCTGCCCGACGCCGAAGTGCGGATTGAGCAGAGTCGGCGCCTGCCACCACAGCAGTCTCAGCGATCCTCCACCTCCGCGCCGGGTGGGCTTGTACGGCGGCAGCGATTGCGCCGCCGCGAGCCCGGACCACGCGAGGAGCTGGGTCGCCATGGGCGCGGCGATGCCGAGCCCGGTCATGATGCTGGTGAACCGACGGCGCGTGACCTTGCCGCGCTTCACTTGCTCGATGAGATCGCGCAGTTGATCTTCGTTCATGGGATCGTCGCCTCGTCGATAGTGGGCGTGCGCCGGCAACATGCGAGCCCGCCTTCCCGTTGGGAGAGGCGCGCAGCCCTCGGGCAATAGGAGACGGCACCGGGACAAGTCCCCGGGCGCCGGACGCCGGGCACGGATCGAACGTCCGCCCGGCGCGCCAGTTCGAGCTGACGCAAGCAGGACACCGAGCCTCCCCTTGGACAGGTGCCGACTTCGACGCGGCAGGCGCGCCTTTCGGCCAACCTACGCCGTTTTGTGATGATTGGCTAGCGGCGCTGCTGCATCTCCGTCGGAACGACGTCGAAGGTGAGCGCCTCGGTGCGCCGGATCACCTTCACCGCGCAGGCACGATCGATGATCTCCGAGGTCAGCAGTCGCTGCAGGTCGTCGATCGATGCGACGTGCTGGCCGTCGATCGCAACGATGACGTCGCCGCTCGCGAGGCCCGCCGCGGCCGCCGGCGACCCGCTTTCGACCTGCTCGATGCGAACGCCCGATTCGCGCGGCAGCTCGAAGTGGCGCACGATGCGACGCGGCAGCGCGAGCGTCTGCCCGCCCAGCCCGAGCCACGCGCGGCGCACGCGGCCTTCGCGTATGAGCGCGACGCTCACGCGCTCGGCGGTCGAGGCCGCGATCGCGAAGCAGATGCCCTGCGCAGGCAGGATGACCGCCGTGTTCACGCCGATGACGAGGCCGCGCGTGTCGATCAGCGGCCCGCCCGAGTTGCCGGGGTTGAGCGCGGCATCCGTCTGGATGATGTTGTCGAGGAGGCGGCCGGTGCTCGCGCGCATCGAGCGCCCGAGCGCGCTCACGATGCCCGCGGTCACGGTGTGCTGGAAACCGTAGGGGCTGCCGAGCGCAATCGCGATCTGGCCGGCCTGCACCGCCGACGAGTCGCCGAAGCGGCACCAGGCGAGATCACCGGCCGCCACCTTCAGCACCGCGAGATCGGAGTCGGGATCGTCGCCGACGATGCGAGCGGCCGCGATGCGGCCGTCGGGCAGCGTCACCTCGAGCGCGCCCGCGCCGCCCGCCACGTGGCTGTTGGTGACGAGATAGCCGTCGGGCGTGATGATGAAACCCGAGCCGGAGCCCTGCTGGCTGCCGCGACGGCCCGCTGCGCGCTCGACGCGCACATGCGCGACCGCGGGCGCGACCTGCGCCACGGCCGTGGTGACCGCGCGCGAATAGGCGTCCAGCAGCGCGCCGTCGGCGGCCGGCGCGAGGACCGCGTCGACCGGCGCGGCGCCTGCGCCCTGGACGGCGCGGAACGCGGGACCATCGAGTGGCATCCCAGCGACATGGAGTTGTTGCACGGGATTTCAACTGCGGCGGCAGGCGCCGTCGCCCTCGCCTGACTCCGGCACTCCGGGCATCATTGGCGCCATGCCACTCGAGACCTATCACAAGAAGCGCAACTTCAAGACCACGCCCGAGCCCAAGGGGCGCGTGCACGCACGCAAGTCGCGCGAGCTTTCCTTCGTCATCCAGAAGCATGCGGCGAGCCACCTGCACTACGACTTCCGGCTCGAGCTGAACGGCGTGCTGCTGAGCTGGGCAGTGCCCAAGGGACCGAGCCTCGATCCCAACGACAAGCGTCTCGCGATGCACGTCGAGGACCATCCGATCGAGTATGGCGATTTCGAGGGCGTCATCCCCCCGAAGCAATACGGCGCCGGCACGGTGCTGCTATGGGACCGCGGCACGTGGATTCCCAAGGAAGACCCGGCGGCCGGCTACGCGAAGGGCAAGCTCAAGTTCGAGCTCCTCGGCACGAAGCTGCGCGGCGGATGGAACCTCGTGCGCAGCCGCAGCGCCAAGTACGGCGGCGACAAGAGCTGGCTGCTCATCAAGGAAGACGACGCATACGCGCGCCAGGGTGCCGATGCGCACGTGGTCGACGAGCTGCCCGACAGCGTGCTGTCGGGACGCGGCATGGACGAGATCGCGGCGGATCCCGAACGCGTGTGGCATTCGAACAAGTCGGTTGCCGAGAACGTGCGCAGCGGCGCGGTCAAACGCAAGAGACCCGCGCTGAAGCTCGAAGCCATTGCCGGAGCGCGCAAGCGCGCGGACCCGGAGTGGATCGCGCCGGAGCTCGCGACGCTCGTCGACGACGCGCCCGGCGGCGACGCCTGGCTGCACGAGATCAAGTACGACGGCTATCGCATGCTGTGCCACGTCGCGAAAGGCCGCTGCACCGTGTATTCGCGCAACCACAAGGACTGGACCGAGCAGCTGCCGCTGCTCGCGGCCGCGATGGCCCGCCTGCCGGTCCGCAACGCGTGGATCGACGGCGAAGTGATCGCACCCGACGAGGGCGGCCGCAGCAGCTTCCAGGCGCTGCAGAACGCGTTCGCCGGCGAAGGCGCGCAGCGCATGGTGTTCTACGCGTTCGACGTGCCGTATCTCGACGGCCACGACCTGCGCGACGCGCCGCTCGTCGAGCGCAAGAAGGTGCTGCGCAGCATCGTCCCGACCGGCGAAGGGATGATCCGCTACAGCGATCACGTGCAGGGCGAAGGGCGCGCATTCTTCGAGGAGGCGTGCAAGCTCGGGCTGGAAGGCATCGTCTCCAAGCGCGCCGACTCGGCGTATCGCGGCGCGCGCGGGCACGACTGGGTGAAGGCGAAGTGCAAGCAGCGCCAGGAAGTCGTCATCGGCGGCTGGAGCGATCCGCAAGGCTCGCGCACGGGCTTCGGCGCGCTGCTGATCGGCGTGCACGACGCCGACGGCAAGCTGCGCTACGCGGGCAAGGTCGGGACCGGCTTCAATCAGAAGACGCTCGATTCGCTCATGCAGGAGCTTCGCAAGCGCGCGGAGGACAAGCCGGCTTTCGTCGATCCGCCGACGGGCGCAGAAGGCCGCCGCTCGCACTGGGTGAAGCCCGACCTGGTCGCGGAGGTCGAGTTCACCGAATGGACGCGGGACGACACCTTGCGGCATCCGTCGTTCATCGGGCTTCGCAGGGACAAGCGGGCGCGCGAGGTCGTGCGGGAGTTCGCGGGCGAGGCGGCCGAGGAGACAGAGGCGCCGGCGGCGACATCCAAGCGCGCGCAACGGACCCCTCACCCCCGCCCTCTACCCGCTCGCGGGGAGAGGGAGCGAGACGCGCAGCGGCTCGCGGGTGAGGGGTCGGCCGACAAAGGTTCGATCGCCGGCGTCGCGCTCGGCAATCCGGACAAGCTTTTGTATCCCGAAGCCAAGATCACCAAGCGCGAGCTCGCCGAGTATTACGCAGCCATCGGCGATTGGATGGTGCCGCATCTCGAGAACCGTCCGCTCACGCTGGTGCGCTGTCCCAACGGATGGAACGCGCACTGCTTCTACCAGAAGCACGTGAAGGAGGCGCTCGGCCCTTTCCTGAAAGCCGTCGACGTTCCCGAGGCGGACGGGGTCGCGCAGTACATGATGGCCAACTCGGTCGGCGCCATCGTGTCGCTGTTGCAGATGGGCGTGCTCGAGATCCATCCGTGGGGCTCGCGCAAGCCGGCGCTCGACAAGCCGGACCGCATCGTGATGGACTTCGATCCCGACGAGGCATTGCCGTGGTCGAGCCTCGTCGAGGCAGTCACCGTGCTGCGCAAGCTCCTCGACACGCTCGGGTTGCGCGGATTCCTCAAGACCACGGGGGGCAAGGGCCTGCACGTGGTGTTGCCGATCGCGCCGACGCACGACTGGGCGGCCATCACCGCGTTCACCAAGGCGATCGCCGATCTCATGGTGATGAGCTTTCCCGACCGCTTCACGGCGAAGCTCAACAAGGCCACGCGCACCGGCAAGATCCTGGTCGACTACCTGCGCAACGCCGAAGGCGCAACGGCGATCGCGCCGTACTCGCTGCGCGCCAAGAAGAACGCGCCGGTGTCGATGCCGATCGCCTGGGAGGAACTCAAGCACGACGTGCGCTTCGACCACTTCAACGTGCGCAACGCCGCCGCGCGCCTGCGCAAACAGAAGCGCGATCCGTGGGCCGATTTCCTCGGTCTCGATCAGCGCATCACGCCCCACATGATGCGGGCGCTCGGCATGAAGAGCCCAACGGGGTCGGAGTAGATTTCCGAGGATGTACTCCGACCCCGTTTTTCCAGCACAATAGCCGCGAGGCACGATCGATGGACCCGCACGGCGAGCGTCGACTGGCGGCCATTCTGGCGGCGGACATGGTGGGCTACAGCCGGCTCATGGAAGCGGACGAGACCGGCACGCTCGCGCGGCTGCGCACGCACAGGCTCGAGCTGGTCGATCCCGCGATCGAGCGGCACAAGGGCCGCATCATCAAGACGACCGGCGACGGCCTGCTGGTGGAATTCCAGAGCGTCACCGCGGCCGTGACGTGCGCGGCCGAGATCCAGCGCAGGATGGCGCGGCGCAATGCCGACGTGTCGCCCGCGCGCCTGATGCAATTCCGCATCGGCATCAACCTCGGCGACGTCATCGTCCAGGACGCCGACATCTTCGGCGACGGCGTCAACGTCGCGGCGCGCCTGCAGGCGGTCGCGCCGGCGGGCGGGATCTGCCTGTCGTCAGCGGTGCGCGACCAGGTCGGCGACCGCGTCGACGTGGAATTCGAGGATCTCGGCGAACAGACGCTCAAGAACATCGCGCGCCCGATAAGGGTGTTCCGCGTGGTGCTCGACACCGCCGAAGTGCCGGCGGCGGGAACTGCCGCGCCGCAACCTGCGGGCGCCGCCAAGCCCTCGCTGGTGGTCCTGCCGTTCGACAACATGAGCGGCGAGGCAGAGCAGGAATTCTTCGCGGACGGCCTGACGGAGGACATCACCGCCGAGCTGTCGCGCTTTCGCGAGCTCACGGTGATCTCGCGCAACTCGGCCTTCGTCCACAAGGGCAAGGCCGTCAAGGTTCGCGAGATCGCGCGCGAGTTCGGGGTGCACTACGTCGTCGAAGGCAGCGTGCGCAAGGCCGCCGATCGCGTGCGCGTCACGGTGCAGCTGATCGACGCCGAGGCCGACCGGCACGTCTGGGCCGAGCGCTACGATCGCCGGATCGAGGACATCTTCGCGATCCAGGACGAGATCACGTGCGCCATCGTGGGCACGCTCCCGGGGCGCATCGAAGCCGCCGCGCACGATCGCGTCAAGCGCAAGCGCACCGGCAACATGGAGGCCTACGAATGCGTGCTGGCCGGCAAGATCCTGCACCATCGCTCCACGCGCGACGACAACGCCGAAGCGCAGCGCATGCTGGACCGCGCCATCGCGCTCGATCCGCGATACGCGCACGCCCATGCGTGGAAGGCCTGCGTGCTCGGGCAATGCTGGACGTACCAATGGTGCGATTGCCGCGATGACCTGTGGAAAACCATCGTCAAGGAGCTGGAGATCGCGCTCGGGCTGGACGACAACGACAGCGACGTGCACCGCATCCTCGCGGCCGTCAATCTCGTGCGCGACGATTTCCAGAAGGCGCGCTACCACCAGGAGCGCGCGCTATTGCTCAATCCCAACAACGACCTGATCGTGGTTCAGAATGGCGAGCTCCTGACCTGGCTCGGGCGCCCGCAGGACGGGATCGAATGGATCCGCAGGGCCATGCAGCTCAATCCCTATCACCCCGAGCGCTACTGGAGCCATCTCGGGCGGGCGCATTACACCGCACACGAGTATTCCGAGACGGTGCAGGCGCTCGGCCGGCTGACGCGCCCCGATGCGACGCATCACGCGCTCCTGGCCGCCTCGCTCGCGCAGATCGGCGACGCGACCGGTGCGGCGGCGCACGCGCAAAAGGTGCTCGAGCAGGAGCCCGGCTTCGGCATCCAGCGCTTCCTGTCCACGCTGCACTACCAGCACGACGGCGATCGCGATCACGTGCGCGATGGCCTCGCGAAAGCGGGGTTGCCGTCGTAGCCGCTACGCGAGCGTGCGCGTGAGGAACACGCTGTTCGGGTCTTCCCGGTAATCGGCGAACGGCCCGCAGTACGCGAAGCCGAAGCTGCGATACAGCGTGCGCGCCGGCTCGAACGCCGGCTGCGAGCCCGTCTCGAGGCTCAGGCGCGCATAGCCGCGAGTGCGCGCCTCGTCGATGATGTGCTGGAGCATCGCGCGCGCCACGCCCTTGCGCCGATGCGCCGTCGAGGTGCGCATGGACTTGATCTCGCCGTGCGCGCGATCGAGCGCCTTCAGCGCGCCGCAGCCCAGAAGCTCGCCGTCCGACCACGCGGTCCAGAAGGTGACGTCCGGCTTGCGCAGCGCGCCGAGGTCGAGCGCGTGCACGCTCTCGGGCGGGGAGATCGCGTGCATGCTGCGCAAGTGCTCGTCGAGCAGCGCGCGGATCTGCGCTCCGGTGGCGTCGTCGAGCCGTATCTCCATCGTGCGGTCAGATCGGCCGCAAGTCGTGTTGCGTGAGCGGCAGCGAGCGGATGCGCTTGCCGGTGGCGGCGAAGAGCGCGTTGCAGACCGCGGGCGCGAGGGCGAGGATCGCCGGCTCTCCGTGCCCGCCCCAGAAGCCGCCCGACGGCACGAGCACCGTCTCGACCTGGGGAATCTCGTCGATGCGCGGCAGGCGGAAATCGTGGAAGTTCGATTCCACGATGCGCCCGTCCTTCACGTTGTTCTGCTGGTACAGGATGCTGCCGAGCCCGTAGACGACATTGCTCTCGGCCTGCGCGCGACAGGTGTCGGGATTGACGACGTAGCCGGAATCGATCGCGATGACCACGCGCTTCACCTTCACGTCGCCCGCCGGGGTCAGGGTCAGCTCGGCGACCAGCGCGGTGTAGCTGCCGAAGCCGTCGGCGACCGCCACGCCGCGATACAAGCCGGCCGGCAGGGGCGAGGACCAGTCGGCGGCCTTGGCGACGGCTTCCAGCACGCGGCGATTCTTGTCGGCCGGCTCGAGCATCGCGAGGCGGAACGCGACCGGATCCTTGCCCGTTGCCACCGCGAGCTCGTCGATGAAGCATTCGCGGTAGTAGGAGTTCTGCTGCCCCGGCGCACGCCAGTAGCCGACCGGCACGTGGCCGTTGCGCATCGCGTAGTCGACCTGCTGGTTCGGCACCGTGTAGGGCATGTCGCTGAACGCGCGCACGGCCGGGCCGTCGATCGCGTTCTTCGCCTGCGCATTGCGGGCGAACACGCTCTGGATCGAGGGGCATGCGATGGTGGTGTGAAGGGCGGTGATCTTGCCCTGCGCGTCGAGTCCCGCCTTGATGCGCACGATGCTCGTGGGGCGGTAGAAGCCATGCTGCATGTCTTCCTCACGCGACCACATCATCTTCACCGGCACGCCGGGCATCGCCTTGGCGATCGCGACGCCCTGGCGCACGAAATCCTGCGGCGCGCCGCGACGGCCGAATCCGCCGCCCAGCATCATCTTGTGGACCTCGATGCGCTCGAGCGGCAGCCCCGACGTTTCCGACGCGGCCATCATCGACGCCTCGGCGTTCTGCGTCGAGGTCCAGATCTCGAGGGAGCCGTCGGGCTTGAACCACGCGGTGCAGGTTTGCGGCTCCATCGTGGCGTGGTTGAGATAAGGCGACTGATATTCCGCGTCGATCGTTTTCGCCGCCGCGGCGAGCGCGCTCGATGCGTCGCCCATCTTGCGCGCCTGCGGCAGGCTCGCGTCGGCCAGGCCGTCGCGCAACATCGTGGCGATCGTCTCGTTGTCGAGGCGCTCGTTGCCTGCGGTGTCCCAGTCGATGCGGAGCTTCTTCAGGGCCTGGTTCGCGCGCCACCAGTTGTCGGCAACGACGGCGACGAAGTCGCTCTCGCGAACGACCTTCTTCACGCCGCGCATCGCGAGCGCCGCGGACGCGTCGACCTCCTTCACCTTGCCGCCGAAGACGGGGCACTGCGCGATCGACGCGTGCAACATGCCGGGCAGCGCGACGTCGACGGCATACACCGGCTTGCCGCGCACCTTGTCGGGAATGTCCAGCCGATGCACCGGCTTGCCGGCGATCTTCCACTGCGCGGGATCGCGCAGCTTCACCTGCGCAGGCGGCTCGCGCTTCGCGGCCGCCGCGGCGACCTGGCCGTAGCGGAGCTTGCGGCCACTTTGCGCGTGCGTGATGGTTCCGTTGGACGCCCCGCATTCCTCGGGCGCCACCTTCCATTGCGCGGCCGCCGCCGCGACGAGCATTTCGCGCGCCGTTGCGCCGGCCTTGCGCAGATAATCCTGCGAGGAGCGGATGCCCTGGCTCCCGCCGGTCGACATCGAGCCCCAGATTCGGTTGCGTCGAAAATGCTCGTTGGGCGAAGCGAACTCCGCGCTGACCTTCGACCAGTCGCAGTCGAGCTCCTCGGCGACGAGCTGCGCGAGCGCGGTATACGAGCCCTGCCCCATCTCGGAGCGCGCGATGCGGATCGTGACGCGATCGTCGGGGTGGATCACCACCCAGGCATTCACTTCGGTGGAAGCCGCACCGCCTGCGGCGAGCGATGCAGCGGGAAAGGTCAGCTCGAGCGCGAAACCCCCGCCGACAGCCGACGAAATCTTCAGGAACTCACGGCGCGTAACGGTCGACATGATGGTCTCCTACGCTTTGCGCACACCCGGCTCGGACACGTCGCCCGCCGCCGCGTGTATCGCCTTGCGCACGCGAACGTACGTGCCGCAGCGGCACAGGTTCGTCATGGCCGCGTCGATGTCGGCATCGCTCGGATGCGGCTGCTTCTCGAGCAGCGCCACGGCGGCCATGATCATGCCCGTCTGGCAGTAGCCGCACTGCGGCACCTCGTGCTCGATCCACGCCTTCTGAACGCGATGGAGACCGTTGGCCGAAAGGCCTTCGATGGTCACGATCTTCTTGCCGACCGCCTCCGACGCGGGCATCGAGCAGGAGCGCACCGGTTGCCCGTCGACATGCACGGTGCACGCGCCGCACAGCCCGGCGCCGCATCCGTACTTCGCGCCGGCGAGGCCGATCTCGCCGCGCAGCACCCACAACAGCGGCATGTCGGGCTCGACGTCCACCGTGCGCGCACGGCCATTCACGTTGAGGGAAAGCATGGGCGGGTTCCTCCGAGGCAGGCGCACGTGCGCGGGTAGCGTCGCGACGCGGTCGAACAGTCTACCGCCGCCGACGGGTGTGGTCTACATCGTGTATTGGGCCAGCACATATTGCACTGGGGGTATTGGTGGAGAAATTGTACGGGTGAGAGCCAGTGTGGGGTTTTGCGTCCGGGCACAGGCCGCGGCAGGCTGAAGTGAGGCCGCTCGAGGTTGTACCAGGACAGCCAGGC
>DASXAF010000002.1:0-42812 GCA_036406955.1 Casimicrobiaceae bacterium | reverse complement strand
CCGACCGCGGCCCAGACGATATGCTCGACGCGGATCACGAGCGCGAAAAGCAGGCCAAGCGCGGGATCGAGGCCCGCGAGCGACATCGCGAGCATCCGGCCCGCCTCGTGCACGCCCAGTCGGAGCGGGATGAAGAACGAGAAGAGGTCGACGGCCGTGGCGACGCAGAACACCTGGAGCACGGTCGGCGCGTGGAAGGCAACGCCCATCCAATGCAGGAAGATCGCGATCTGGAGCGCGCTCACCGCCGTGGCCGTCACGTGAAGGGCGACCGAGGCGACGAAGGCTCCCGGCTCCTCGGCGTGGAAGGCCGCCAGCCGGCGATCGACGGCAGCCCCGCCGGTCGCGATGCGCTCGGCGCGCCGCGCGCCGATGATCCGGTGCAGCACGGCGTGATTCGTGAGGAAGTCGGCCAGCCGCCCTCGACGTTGCAGCCAGAAGAACGTACCCACGCCCACCCAGAAGAGCGTGGCTGCGGCTGCGATTCCAGCCCGTGTTCCGAGGGAGAGCGGTACCGCGGCGAGGATCACGACGACGCCGCAGAATCCTACGATCGAATCCGCCACTGCATACGTCAGTCGATCGAGCGTGATCGAGGCGACGACCTCGACGGCTGGGACGCCGCGAAGCAGGAGGCCGCCACGCGCCAGCTCTCCGCCTACGACGGCCGTCGGCGTCGCGAAGCTCACGGCGTAGCCGGCAAAGTACGCCTCGAGCAGGCGCGGCCACCGGGGAACGCGATTGCGGCTGAAGCAACGCCGCCAGCCGGCGGTGTGCAGCACGTGCTCGAGCGCCGCGGCCGCCACGATGATCACGGCGCCCCAGCCGAGGCGCAGCGCATCCTCCCAGAGGGTCCCAAGGCCTATCCGCTGGACGAGCAGCGCGAGGCACGCCGCGCCGAGGAGGAGCAGTCCCGCGTGGACGGCTCTCACGGCCGCGCGTACGTCAGAGCCGTCGGATCCAGTGGCGATTCTGGAGCGCGGCGCCGAGCGACTCGAGATTGCTGCGCCTGAGCAGCCTCTTCGTCGCGCGCCACGGGTGGCCCGCACGAGCGTCGTGCATGGCATCGGCGACGCTGACGCCCACATGCTGCATGACGCTGGAGTCCCGGAAGCAATCGATGGTGCAACGGGTGCAGCCGTCCCGGACGTACTTCGACTCGTCGAGATCCAGGATCGATCCGATCGGATGCTCCCAATGGTGACAGCGCCAGACCTGGAGGTTCCAATCGAGATAGAAATAACGGTAGCCACCGAGGCACTCGAAGTGCTGCGGCTCGCCGCGCACGAAGCGCTGCATCTCCTCCAATCCGGCTACGGGGTTCACGACCGGGAAGTGCCGACGCAGCCGCTTCACCGCCTCGAATCGCGACACGAGCTCCTCTGCGGTGAAGCGAACGAGCGGCGCGTTGGCATAACCGAGGAAGCTCGAGGGCAGATCGGTGAGGGGGTAGGAGAACGTGACGGAGGTGAATCCGAGCTGTCGCAGGAAAGCGGCCAATGCGTCGAAATCGGTGACGAGCCGGCTCAGGGTGACCGAGGCGGTGACTTGAACGTCGAGGCTGCGGAAGACCTCGTTGGCGGCACGAATCCGCTCGCATACACCGGACAGGCTGCGATTGCATTCGTGCGCCTGCGCCGTCGGCGCGTCGATCGATATGAACACGCTCGACACGCCGGCGGCGGCGAGCTCGCGGCAGCGTCGCTCGCCGAGACGTGACCCGTTGGTGACGAGGAGCACCGAGATGCCTCTTTCGTGCGCGCAGGCCACGATCTCGTCCAGCTCCGGGTGCAGCAGGGGCTCGCCACCCGTCACGATCAGGTAGCGGATGAAGTTGCGATGAAGAACGTCGATCGCCGCCCTGGCTCCGGCCGGGTCGACGAAAGCCCACGCGTCGCGCGCGAGCTTGTCGAGCGCGAAGCCGCAAAACGCACAGTTCGCGTTGCAGGCGTTCGTGATCGCGAAGATGCACTGGCCTGGTCCGCCGGTCCGCAGCGTCTGCCGGAGCCATTGCCACGATGAATCGCGTTGCGGCGCCTTTCGCGCCCGTGGCAAATCCTGGCGAATCGGCATCTCGCCCTCCACGACGGTCACGTCATGAACCGGAACACCTGATTTGCGGCGCACCAAACGATCCCGACTCTTCCACACGGCATTCGAAAGCTTACGCCCGGGCGGACCGCAAGTCATGAGGCAATGGCACGATCCCGGGACGTAGCCGATGCGAGACCATCCTCGCAGGGCTCGACCGCGAACTCCGTGAGCGGGCGTTGGGCCCGGCATCGAGAGCGCACTCTGCGGCCATCGTGTTGGCTTCGCCGTGATATAAGTCGGGCCCGTGTTCGCCGACGCCATCCGGTTTCGCGCGATTGCCGTCACATTCGTCGGCTACGTCCTGCTGTCGGTCGTTCTCTTCGCGATCGTGTTCCAGGTGTGGATTCCGCGCGGTGTATCGATGGAACGCCTCGAGGATCTCGCCGAGACGAGCCGTACGCTTCTGCTCTGGCAAAGCGTCTTGGGGACCGTTCTTGGCGTGGCCGCCGGTTATGTGGCGGGCCGGCTGAGCGGCGGAAAGGGCTTGCGAAATTCCATGGTCGTCGGAGCGATTCTCGCGCTCTATGGCGTCGTCGGAATCTACCTGCATCCTTCTCACCCGCTCCTCATGCAGATCGGCAAGCTTGCCGGTCCGATCCCCCTGGCCTTGACGGGCGGTTGGCTTGCCCTGCGCAGGTGAGGTCCGATGGTCACGGGGGTCAACTGCCTGCCAACCTCACCTTCACGCCCACCGCGTCCTCACGCAGCTTCAGGAGCGCGCCGACGTCGTTGTCCTGAAGGCCGCGATCGAGCCCCTCCTCGAGGCTGGCGAATGCAGCGCGTCCCACCGGGGCAGGGACGCCGAGCGCTTCGGTCATCTGCAGGGCGAGCCTGCAATCCTTGTGCGCGAGCTTCATCATGAAACCGGGCTGAAAATCGCCGACGAGCGATCGCTTCGGCATGTTCATCTCGAGCTGCCGGTTCCATGCCACCGTCGTGCGCAGCACGGACAGCATCGTGTCGAGCGTCAGTCCCGACTTCGCGCCCGTCACCAGCGCTTCGACGCACGCCTCGTTGATGGCGGTGGCGAGCAGATTGTTGATGAGCTTCATCGTCTGACCGGCACCGAGCGCCCCGCAGTGAAAGAAATCGGTGCCCATGCAGTCGAGCACCGGCCGGCAGCGTTCGACCACCGCTCGATCGCCGCCGACCATGAGCGTGAGCGTTCCGGAGACGGCGGCGTCGGCCGTCTTGCCGACCGGGCTGTCGATCATCGCGGCGCCCTTCTGCGCGATCGCGGCGCCCACCTTGCGCGTCGTCGCCGGATCGATGGTGCTCATGTCGATGTAGACCGATCCCGCGCGGATGCCCGCGACGATGCCATCGGCACCCAGCGCAACGCGCTCGACGTCCGGCGCGTCGGGCAGCATCGTGATGACGATGTCGGCCGCCGCCGCGACGTCCTTCGCCGTCGCAGCGGCCTTCGCGCCTGCGTCCACCAGCGCCTGCACCGCGCGAGGATCGACGTCCAGCACGGTGAGTCGATGGCCCTTGCGAAGGACGTTGCGGGCCATCGGCCCGCCCATCGTCCCGATGCCGATGAATCCGACATTCATCACGTGCGCTCCTTCCAGTGGTCGAGCTCCCACACCGGTGCACCGCGCAGGTCCTGCGCGTTCTTGTCGTTGAACTGATTTTCGGGCGGCACCTTCCCGGTCTTGTCGTAGGCCGCTTTCACGAGCGGCGCGGCCTGCGCGAAGCCGCCCTTCACCTGGCTCCATGCGAGCGGCTTGGGAATGAGGCGTCCGTCGACCATGTAACGCGACGTTTCCAGCAACGCGATCGCGTCGCCCTCGGTGGGCCAGCACCAGCCGCGCTTGAACAGCACGTCGTCCTCGACGACCTTCGCACCGAGCTCCGGCGGGAGCTCCCAATATTTCTTCGCGAGCTGCGACACGTCGCCGGGATTCATCTTCGACAGCTTTGCGACCGCGTCCTGCTGCGCCTGCACGAATGCGGTGACGATCGCGGGATCGCTCTGCATGATCTTCGGGCTGCCGATCCAGAAGGAGCGATGCAGGTAGTAGCCGTCGGGATAGAACGCCGACTTCTTCACCGACGGCAGCAGGATGCCCGCGCCCTCGCCGGCCGGTCCCTTGTAGTGGCTCTCGGTATACCCGAACGAGTTCATGATGCCCACCGTGCCGATCTCCGTGCTCGCCTTGAGGAACGCGGGATGGATGAGCACCGCGGCGTCCATGCCGCTCGGGATCGTCGCGGCTTGCGCCTGCGTCGGCGTGTTGATGACGTTGATGTCTAAGGCGCGTGGATCGGCGTTGCCGAGCTCGTAGCGCAGCATCTGCGTGAGCACGTTGTACGGGTCGCCGCCCAGCAGCGCGCCGACCGTCTTGCCCTTCAGGTCGGCGATGTTGCGAATGGGCGAGTCCTTGCGCGTCGCGAGCACGAAGCGGAAATGCCCCTCGCCGACGGTGATGAGCTGGATAGGCTGGTTCTGGGCGATCAGCCGATCGATCGGCGTGTTGCCCCACATGCCGAAGTCGAGGTTTCCGGACACGAACGCCTCCACCATCGGCAGCGCGGATGGATAGTCGCGGTAGTCGACCGTGAGGTCGTAGCCGGCGTCGGCGGCGAAGCGCTCGAACGTCTTGTTGGTGATCATGTACGCCGTCACCGGCGAGTTGCCGGCCGCCCACGGCTGGCGCCCGACGGATACCTTCACCGCCTTGCGGCCCTGGCCGCGAACGATCGCGGGCGCAGCCAGGCCGAGTGCTGCGGCGGCGGTCATGAAGCGGCGGCGCGACGTGCGTTGCGTATTGTGGCGATTGCTCATGTTTCCTCCTGTCAGTTGCGCAGGGCCGCCCCAAGCAACTGGCCCGGCCCCTGTTGGGGGCAGCGAGCGGAGCGAGCGTGGGGGGTTCATCTGCGATCAATGTGCGACCGTGGCGCGATACGCCTCGTCGCGAATGAGGCTCCAGATGTGCTGACACAGAGCCTGGAACTGCGGATCGGCGCGCGTCGCGTCGTTGCGCGGGCGCGGCAGCGCGACATCGATGAGGGCCTTGAGGCGACCGGGGTGCGCGGTCATCACCGCGACGCGATCGGCCAGGAACACCGCCTCGTCGATGGCGTGCGTGATGAACACGACGGTGCGGCGCCGCGCGGCGCTCAGGTCCTGGCCCCAGATGCGCAGGAGCTCGTCCTGAAGGATGAGGCGCGTCTGCGCGTCGAGCGCCGCGAGCGGCTCGTCCATGAGCAGCACCTGCGGCTCGTTGGCGATGAGGCGCGCGAGCGCCACGCGCTGGCGCATGCCGCCCGAAAGCTGGTGCGGATACTTCTGCTCGGACCCCTTCAGGCCGACCAGCTCGATGGTGTTGCGCACGCGGGCCGCACGCGCAGCGCCGTCGAGGCCGTTTCCTGCGGGACCGTGGCGCAGGCCGAACGCCACGTTGCCCCACACCGTCTGCCACGGGAACAGCGCGTAATCCTGGAACATCACGCCGCGCTCGGGGCCGGGACCTGAGATCGGCCGCTGGTCGATCGACGCCGTACCCGTGCTCGGCCGCTCGAGGCCGGCGAGGACGTTGAGGATCGTCGTCTTGCCGCAGCCCGACGGGCCCACGATGACCAGGAACTCGCCGGGCGCGACGTCGAGCGTGAAATCGTCGACCGCGACCGTCGGCGTCGTGCCCTTGGCGCCGAACTGCTTGCCCACGTGGTCGAGACGCAGCTTCGCGACGCTCACGTCGCGCTCCACGGCAT
The DNA here is from genome assembly GCA_036406955.1 of Casimicrobiaceae bacterium. Classification (GTDB taxonomy): domain Bacteria; phylum Pseudomonadota; class Gammaproteobacteria; order Burkholderiales; family Casimicrobiaceae; genus VBCG01. The sequence goes on along the minus strand of DASXAF010000002.1, from coordinate 36,998 downwards.
GAGCCAGCGCATCGTTGCGCGCAGCCCGCGATCGAGGACCAGCGCGACGAGCCCCACCGCGATCATGCAAACGACGATGCGATTGAGCTCGATGCTGTACGCGTAGAACACGAACATCATCGCGCCGATGCCGCCCGAGCCGCCGCCGCCGGCCTTCGCGCCAACCGCCAGCTCGGCAGCGACGATGGCGGTCCACGCCACGCCCATGCCGATGCGCAGTCCCACGCCGATCGACGGCAGCGCGCCCGGCACGACGACGGTGCGCATCGTCGCGAGGCGCGACAGGCCCATGGTCGCGGCTGCACGCAACAGCGTGGGATTGATGCGTTTCGCGCCGGCGATCGTGTTGACGACGATGGGGAAGAACGCCGCGTACGCGACGATCAGCACGGCGGTCGGCGTGCCCGTGCCGAGCCAGAGGATCGCGAGCGGCAGGATTGCGATGGCCGCGATGGGTCGAAAGCTCTCGATGACCGGATCGACATTGCGCTCGACCGCGCGCGAGGCGCCCATCGCGAGGCCGATCGGAATCGCGACCAGTGCGGCAGCGGCGAAGCCGGCGAACACGCGGCCGAGGCTCTGCGCGATCGCGAGCGGCAGGTCGCCCGAGCGGATCAATTCGACGGCGGCGCGCACGATGTTGGTGGGCACCGGCGTTCGCGGATTCGAGGAGGCGAGCCCCCAGGCCTGCCACGCCAACAGCAGCACGATCGGCAGCGCAAGGCCGCGCAGGACGCGCACCGACGCTTCGCTCAACGCGCCCACTCCTCGCCCGCCCACGGCGTGAAGTGCTCGGCGAGCGCGCGTACCGCTCGATCGCACGCGTAGCCCAGCACGCCGATCATCGCGATGAACGACATCACCTGGGGCGTCATGAGCAGCTCGCGATACCACTCGACGGCGTAGCCGAGGCCGCTCGGCGCGCCGATCAGCTCCGCCGCGATCACTGCCGTCCACGACGACGCGAGCCCGAGCCGCAGCGCGACGAGCAGCGCCGGCAGCGCGGCCGGCACGACCACGCGCATGACGATCGTGCGACGCGGCACGCCCATGGTTCGCGCGGCGTCGACGAGCCGGCGATCCGTGCCGTGCACGCCGGCCACCGTGCCGAGCAGGATGGGGAAGAACGCGGCGTAGGTCATGATGAACACGGGCAGCGTGTTGCCCACGCCGAAGATGAAGAGCGCGAGCGGGATCCATGCGATGCCCGAGATCGGGCGCAGCAGCTCGATCGTGGGATCGACCGTCTCGTCGATGCCGCGGCGCAGGCCCATCGCGAAACCGAGCGGGAGCGCGAGCGCGCACGCGACGAGCAGGCTCAGGATCATGCGTGCAAGGCTGATCCCCGCATGCTGGAAGAGCTCGAGGTCGCGCGAGAGGTCAACCACCGCGTCGAACACGACCCGCGGCGACGGCAGCAGCACCTGGTTCGCCGTCCACGACGAGACGAGCCACCACGCGGCGACGAACACCGCCATGGTACGGACGTAGACGAGCGCGGGGCGCAGACGCATTCCCGGGAGGGAGGGGGCAGCAACAGCCGTTGTTATGTAAGCGCTTACATGTTAGCGTTTCCTTCACGCCTGTCAAACCCCCGCCTCGCGATGACCGCCACCGCTCCGACCCGACGCCGCGCCGCGCCTGCGCCGGCGCGGCGCCCGCGGCTCGTCGACGTGGCGAACGCCGCGGGCGTGTCGACCATGACCGTCGTGCGGGTCCTGCGCGATCCGGGCAAGGTGGCCGCGCAGACGCGCGCACGCGTGGAACGCGTGCTGCGCAAGACGGGCTACACGCCGGACCTCGTGGCGCGCGGCCTGGCGTCGAAGCGCTCCGGGCTGATCGGCGCGATCGTGCCGCTGCTCACCAATTCGCTGATCGCCGAGATCATGCAGGGGCTGAGCGACGCGCTCGCCGTCGACGGCCTGCATCTGCTGATCGGCGCGAGCGGCTTCTCGGCAGGCGAGGAGGAAGCGCTCGCGCGCGCGTTCCTCTCGCGGCGCGTCGACGCGCTGTATCTCACGGGCGTCATTCACACGCCCGCGACGCTGCGCATGCTGCGCCAAGCCGGCATTCCCGTCGTCGAGGGCGGCAACCTCACGGCGCGCCCGATCGACATGCTGGTCGGCTATTCGAACGTCGACGCCGGCCGCGTGGTGACGCGACACCTGCTGGACCGCGGCCACGTGCCGGTCGGATACATCGGTGCGCATCCTCGGGACAACGATCGCGCGCGCGACCGCCGCCGCGGCTACGAGCTGGCGCTCGAGGCGGCAGGCATGGAAGCAGATGCCGCACTGTGCGTCGAAACGACGCTGGACATCGATGCCGGCGCGAGCGCCATGGCGGAGCTGCTCGATCGGCGCCCCGACGTGCGCGGCGTGTTCTGCTCGGCGGACGCGATGGCGGTCGGCGCGCTGTTCGAGTGCCAGCGGCGAGCCCTCGCGATTCCGGGCCGCATCGCGATCGCGGGGTTCGACGACGTGCCGATCGCCGGCCAGGTCGTGCCCGGGCTCACGACGCTGCGCGTGCCGCGCTACGACATCGGCCGCCGCGCGGGCGACATGATCCGCGCGCGGCTCGCGCAGCAGGCGATCGCACAGCGGGTCGTCGATACCGGGTTCGAGTTCGTGCAGCGGGAAAGCACCTGAGGAAGACTTACGCGCGCTTCGTCCGCGCGGGCCGGACCGCCTTGCGCACGACCGGCCGCATCGGCTTGCGGCGCGCCACCTCGACGAAGCCGGCACGGTCGAACATCGACTTGCTGCCGAACCACATGGACTCGTCCGACACGTGCGCCGGCTTGTCGCAGGGATACGCTTCGAGGAGCGTCGCGCCCTGCTCGGGCGCCCACTGCACCGCGGCGGCGAGCAAGGCGTCGGCCACGCCCTTGCCGCGCATCGACGCGTCGACGAAAAAGCACACGACGGACCACACCGGCTTGTCGTCGACGGGCTTCATGACGGGCGAGCGCGCGAGCTTCGCGTAATCCTCGCGCGGCCCGAGCGACACCCATCCGATGACGCGCCCGTCGACGTAACCGAGCAGCCCCGGGATCACACCACGATCGACCAGCGCCTTCAGGGCACGCTGATTGGCCTGCGAGTACGTCCGGCCCGGCGGAACTTCGAGCTTGCCCGAGCGCCGGTAGAACATGCAGTAACATCCGCGCGCCACCGAAGCACCGGGGCGCGCGAACAGATCGACGAGGTCGGGCCACGTCGCCGGCGTGAGCGGCCGCATTTCGATGCGCGGCATGCCTGCGGCCCTCATAACAAATGCGGTATCAACGCCGGCACGTTCTCGCGATACTTCGCGTACGCGTCGCCGAACGTTTCCTGCATCCAGCGTTCCTCGAGACGAAGCTTTCGCCACAACGCCGCGCATGCGATCGCGAACGCCACGAATCCCTGCACGTCGCCGCGCGCGATCGCCGTGCCGAGCAACCCGAGCAGCAGGCCGGTGTAGATCGGGTGCCGCACGAAGCGATACGGGCCGCTTTGCACGAGCTCGTGACCCTGCTTCACGGTGACCGTCGCGCTCCAGTTGCGTCCGAGGTGCACGCGCGCCCAGACGGAGAAGAGCAGGCCGACGGCGACCATCGCGGTGCCCGCCACATAGCTTGCCACCGACTGCGGCAGCACGCGGATCGACAGCACGCCGACGTGCAGCGTCGGCTGCGACAGCAGCACGACGGCGATCACGAGCGGCACCGTGTGCGCCGCGCGCGAGGCACGCGATTCCCTGCGCTGGTCCTGCTTGGCCCCGCGCGAGGAAATCCACCAGTACGCGACCCACGCGATCCACATCGAAGCGAGGAGCGAGCGGTAATGGAACATGGGGCCGATTATCCCAGGCGGCGCGGTGAATACCGGTCGCGACCGCCGCGAAACACGGAGCCTCCCGGACGATCCAACGACGATTGCCCTGCAACATGGAGCCATGGACCGGGCGCACGCCTCGGCCGTCGTAGCCGCGCTGGCGCTGGCGTGGCCGCTTCGCGCGGCCGCCCAGGACGCGTACACGCTCGCGCCGGTCGACGTGTATGCAGGACCGGGCATCGACTATCCCCGCGTCGCCACGCTGTCGCAAGGCGCCCCGGTGCACGTCGACGGCTGTCTCGCCGACTGGGCCTGGTGCGACGTCCGTTTCGCGAACGACCGCGGCTGGGTGGACGCGGCCGCGCTGGGCTATCCGTACAGGGGCGATCGCGTCGCGATCTTCGACTACGGCCCGCTGCTCGGCATTCCACGCGTGGAGGCGTCAAGCCGTGGATCGAACGGAGCGCTTCCGGGTGGCGAGCGCTGACCGCGCTGCGGCCGCGTCGTCGTGCCCGGGGACGTCGTGCACGAGCCACGCGAGCGATTCGGCGAGCGCACGCTCGAGCGACATGCGTCGTCCCGACTCGTACGCCGCGGCGTAGTCGTCGGCGCCGAGCACCGTGCGCGTATTCTGGCGCAGCTCCGCCAGCACGCGATCGTCGTACGGATTCTGGAAGCCGCCCATCTCCTGCAACGTGGTCTCGAAGCTCGCCTCGATGCGCGCTGCGCGCAACCAGTCGCCGTGCGCGGCGGCGAGCAGCGACGCCACGTCGAGCGCGACCGTCTTGCGATAGCGCGAATCCATGTCGCGCAGCAGTCGTATGGCATCGACCAGCGACTCGCGGGCGAGCTGCAAGTCGCCGCGCGCGATGGCCACGCGCGCGCGATCGCTCAGGATGACGTGCCGCTGCTCCAGGTTCTCGTGCGCGACGGAGGCGAGCGCCGCCTCGAGGTCGCGCGCGGCCGCATCGAAGTCGCCGTGCATGCGCAGGATGGCCGCACGGGTCAGCAGCGCCGGACTGAGCTCGCTCGCACGCTGCCCGATTCGGGTGCGCAGGTCGATTTCCTCGTTGGCCAGTGCCAGGCCCTGTGCCATGTCGCCGTTGAAGGCACGCGCGTAGCCGAGCTTGTTGAGCGCATTCGCGGCCCATTCGTGATCGCCCTGCTCGCGCGCGATCGCCAGCGCCTCGGTGAGCGGCGGAATGGCTTCTGCGAAGCGGCCGCGGAAATTGCGGTGCTGCCCGAGCGCGAACAGCACCAGCGCGCGCCGTGCCGAGCGCGCCTGCGCGCCGGGCCGCTCCAGCGCCTCGCGATAGACCTGCTCGCCCAGCGCGAACAGGCCGCGATTGATGAAGTGAATGCGCAGGTTGGCGGCGAGCGCGAGGCCCTTTGCCGCCCCGTCGTCCGCCTGGTCGCACCAGGCGTGCGCGCCCAGCATGTTCGACAGCTCCTGATCGAGTCGTCGGTACCATACGTGCGCCTGAGCCGTGAAAAGCCTGGGATGCGCGCGCTCGGATAGCGCCAGGAAATAGTCGAGGCGCCGCGTGCGCAGCGACGCGCTTTCGCCCGATTCGTTCAGCCGGTCGTGCGCGTACTGGCGAACCGACTCGAGCATGCGGTAGCGTGGCTCCTCGGCCCCGTTGCGCTCCACGAGCACGAGCGACTGGTCGACGAGCCGCCCGAGCCGCTCCAGCGCTTCCGCCTCGTCGCGATCGTCGCTCGCGACCGCCGTCGCGGCCTCCAGCGTCCACCCGCCCGAGAACACCGAGAGCCGCCGCAGCCAGCGCTGCTCGTCGGGCGCCAGGTGCTCGTAGCTCCATTGCAGCGTGGCGAGCAGCGTCTGGTGGCGCGACAGCACGCGTGCGCTGCCGGTGAGCAGCCGGAAGCGATCGTTGAGGCGCTCGCGCACCTGATCGACCGACAACAGCTTCACGCGAGCGGCCGCGAGCTCGAGCGCGAGCGGAATGCCGTCGAGGCGACGGCAGATGTCGACCACCGCGGGTGCGTTTTGCGCGGTCAGCCGGAAGCCGGGCGCGACATCCGCGGCGCGCTCGACGAACAGGCGCATCGCCTCGCTTTCGAGCAACACAGCGACGTCGTCGGTCGCCTGCGCCGGCACCGAAAGCGAGCGCACCGGCATCAGGCGCTCGCCGGCGATGCCGAGTCCTTCGCGGCTGGTGACCAGCACGCGCAGCCCGGCCGCCCCGGTCAGGAGACGCTCCGCGAGCGTTGCGCACACGGCGAGCACGTGCTCGCAATTGTCGATGACGAGCAGCAGCTGCCGACCGGCGAGGTGCCGTAACAACGTCTCGTCGAGCGGCTTGTCCGCCTCCTCGCGCAATCCGAGCGCGTCCGCGATGGCAAGCGGTACGCGCTCCGGTTCGGCGATCCCCGCGAGATCGACGAAGCAAACGCCGTGCGCGAACGCGCCGAGCAGGTGCCTCGCCACCTCGATGGCGAGTCGCGTCTTGCCGCACCCGCCGATGCCGGTGAGCGTCAGGAGCCGCGTGGTCTCGAGCACGCGCGAGAGCTCGGCCACGTCGTTCTCGCGGCCGATGAAGCTCGTGAGCGGTTGCGGCAGGTTGCTGCCGGGCGGTGCGTCCGTCGCCTCGAGCGGGACGCGCTCCAGCATCAACGTGAACCGATAGCCGCGCCCGGGGATGGTCGCGATGGCCTGCTGCCCGAGAATCTTGCGCAGCGTGGAGATCTGAACCTGAAGGTTGTTCTCCTCGACGACGCGCCCCGGCCAGGTGCGCTCCATCAGCTCGCCCTTGGACAGGGGACGGTCATGACCCTCGACGAGCGCGAGCAGCGTGTCGAACGCGCGTGCGCCGATCTTGACCGGCTTGTCGTCTTCGAGCAGGCGCCGCTCCGAGGGCACGAGGCGAAAGCGCTCGAACCGGTAGTCGGCGGGGGCGTTGTGCGGCATGGTACGGCGGACGAAACGACCCAGCTTAGCAGGATCGCGGAGACGCGTGCAGCCCGCCTCGACGCGATTTCGACACCTACATGCTGCGCCGGTACTGGCCTCCGACCTCGAACAGCGCGTGGGTGATCTGGCCCAGCGAGCACACGCGCACCGTCTTCATCAGCTCCTCGAACACGTTGCCGTTCGCAATGACGACCTGCCTGAGGTCCGCGAGCGCGCGCGCCGCCTCTTCGGCATGCGCGGCGTGAAAATCGTCGAGCCGGCGAAGCTGCGATTGCTTCTCCTCCTCGGTCGAGCGCGCGAGCGCCAGCGTCTTCGGGACGGGATCGCCGTGCGGATTGCGGAACGTGTTCACGCCGACGATCGGATAGCTGCCGTCGTGCTTCCGGTGCTCGTAGTACAGCGACTCCTCCTGGATCTTGCCGCGCTGGTACCCGGTTTCCATCGCGCCCAGAACGCCGCCGCGCTCGGAGATCGCCTCGAATTCCTTCAGCACGGCCTCCTCGACGAGATCCGTCAGCGCCTCGATGACGAACGAGCCCTGGTTCGGGTTCTCGTTCCTGGCGAGGCCCCATTCGCGGTTGATGATGAGCTGGATGGCCATCGCGCGGCGTACGCTGTCCTCGGTGGGCGTGGTGATCGCCTCGTCGTAAGCGTTGGTGTGCAGCGAATTGGTGTTGTCGTAGGTCGAGATCAGCGCCTGCAGCGTAGTGCGGATGTCGTTGAACGCGATCTCCTGCGCGTGCAGGCTGCGGCCGGACGTCTGCGAGTGGAACTTGAGCTTCTGCGAGCGCTCGTTCGCGCCGTACCGCTCGCGCATCGCCACCGCCCAGATCCGCCGCGCCACGCGGCCGATCACCGCGTACTCCGGATCCATCCCGTAGCTGAAGAAGAACGACAGGTTCGGCGCGAAATCGTCGACGTGCATGCCGCGCGCGAGATACGCCTCCACGAAGGTGAAGCCGTTGGCCAGCGTGAACGCGAGCTGCGAGATCGGGTTGGCGCCCGCCTCGGCGATGTGATAGCCGGAGATCGACACCGAGTAGAAGTTCTTCACGTTGTGATGGACGAAGTACTCCTGGATGTCGCCCATCACCTTGAGGCTGAACTCGGTGGAGAAGATGCAGGTGTTCTGGCCCTGGTCCTCCTTCAGGATGTCGGCCTGCACGGTGCCGCGCACCGTGGAGAGCGTCCATGCGCGAATCTTCGCCACCTCGTCGTCGGTCGGCTCGCGCCCGTTCTCCTCGTGGAACTTGGCGAGCTGCTGGTCGATCGCCGTGTTGAGGAACATGGCGAGGATCGTCGGCGCGGGGCCGTTGATCGTCATCGACACCGACGTGTTCGGCGCACACAGGTCGAATCCCGAGTACAGCACCTTCATGTCGTCCAGCGTCGCGATCGACACGCCGGAGTTGCCGACCTTGCCGTAGATGTCCGGCCGGCGGTCGGGATCGTTGCCGTAGAGCGTGACGGAGTCGAACGCGGTCGACAGGCGCTGCGCCGGCATGCCGTCGGCGAGCAGATGAAAGCGCTTGTTGGTGCGGAACGGGTCGCCTTCACCCGCGAACATGCGCGTCGGGTCCTCGTTCTCGCGCTTGAAGGCGAAAACGCCGGCGGTGAACGGAAAGCTGCCCGGGACGTTCTCGGTGAGCTGCCAGCGCAGGATCTCGCCGTGGTCCTCGTAGCGCGGCAGCGCGACCTTCGGCACCTTGGTGCCCGAAAGCGTGGTCGTGTTGAGCGCGGTGCGGAGCTCCTGGCCGCGGATCCTCACCACGTATTCGTCGCCGGAGTACGCGGCCTGGGTCCTCGGCCACATGTCGAGGAGCTTGCGCGCCCTCGGGTCGAGCTTCGCGTCACGCTCGGCGATGAGCGCGTCGATCTCGTCCTCCCCGCGCAAGCGGGGACCCAGCGTCTCGTCGTCGATGTCGTCGGATCCCTGCCCCCGATTAGGATCGAGGGCAAGCTTTCGCAGGGATGACGGCTGTGAAAGCATCGCTTTCACATCCCTCAGTTGCTGCCGCTCGTGCGCGATGCTCGCCTGCTCGTCGGCGTGCTTGTGATAGCCGCGCACCGTCTGCGCGATCTCCGCGAGGTAGCGTACGCGGCTCGACGGCACGATGCTGCCCCGCGCGCTGGACGTCTTCGTGTCGACGGCCGGCAACGCGCCGCCGTCGAGCGCCATGCCCTTGTCGCGCAGGCGCGCGACGACCGCCTGGTACAGCGCCGTGACGCCGTCGTCGTTGAAGCGCGAGGCGATCGTTCCGAACACCGGCATCTCGTCGGGAGGCGTCTTCCAGAGCTCTCGATTGCGCTGGTACTGCTTGCGCACGTCGCGCAGCGCATCCTGCGCGCCCTTGCGGTCGAACTTGTTGATCGCGACGAAGTCGGCGAAGTCGAGCATGTCGATCTTCTCGAGCTGCGACGCGGCGCCGAACTCGGGTGTCATGACGTAGACCGACGTGCCGACGTGCGGCACGATCGCCGCGTTACCCTGGCCGATGCCCGAAGTCTCGACCAGCACGAGATCGTAGCCGGCGGCCTTGCACGCCGCGATGGCGTCCGGCAGCGCCTTGCTGATCTCGTTGCCGGCCTCGCGCGTGGCGAGGGAGCGCATGTAGACGTTCGGATGCCCGATCGCGTTCATGCGGATGCGATCGCCGAGCAATGCGCCGCCCGATTTGCGCCGTGACGGGTCGATCGAGATGATCGCGATCTTCAGCGTGTCGCGCTGGTCGAGGCGGAAGCGGCGCACCAGCTCGTCGGTGAGCGAGCTCTTGCCCGCGCCTCCGGTGCCGGTGATGCCGATCACCGGTGCGGTGCTCGCCTCGGCGGCGCGATGCAGGTCGTCGCGCAATTGCTGCGGCACGACGCCGTTCTCGAGCCCGCTGATCAGGCGAGCCAGCGCGCGCATGCGCGCGAAGCGATCGCCGTCGCGGAGCGCTTCGAGCGACTGGGGCAGTGCCTGCGTGAGGTCGCCGTCGCTCGCGGCGACGATCTCGTTGATCATGCCCTGCAGGCCGAGCTTCTGGCCGTCCTCGGGCGAGAAGATGCGCGTGACGCCGTAGTCGTGCAGTGCCGCGATCTCGTCGGGCACGATCACGCCGCCGCCGCCGCCGAACACCTTGACGTTGCCCGCGCCGCGCTCGCGCAGCAGGTCGATCATGTAGCGGAAGAACTCGACGTGACCGCCCTGGTACGACGACACCGCGATGGCGTGCGCATCCTCCTGGATCGCGCAGTTGACGATCTCCTCGACGGAGCGGTCGTGCCCGAGGTGCACCACTTCGCAGCCCGACGACTGCAGGATGCGCCGCATGATGTTGATCGACGCGTCGTGGCCGTCGAACAGGCTCGCGGCGGTGACGAAGCGCACCTTGTGCACCGGCTTGTAGACCAGCGGCTGCTTGGAGACGGAGAGATCGGTCATGCGTCACCTTCGAGCGCCGTCGGCACGGCGCGCAAGCACTTGGCACTAGACTGTCCACCGGCCGGGCCGGCGACGGCCGAGGAAGGCAGCTTAGCGCAGGCGCGCCGCGGGATGACCAAAGCCTACTTGACGTTTACGTAAACGTCAATTGCGGGTCGGAGTCGGTCGTCTACGTCGGGGTCAGAGTCACGACCCTGACCCCGAAGGTCGAGTCACGACCCTGACCCCGAAGGTCGTCCGGCCGGCACTTTTTGCAACGCGGCCGGTCCATTGGCGGACCGCGCCGCCCCACCCTTCGGCGCCAGGAAACAACGATGAAACGCCCGCTCGTGCCCCTCCAGCTGCTCTTCGCATTGCTGCTCCTTCCGCTCGCCGCGTTGGCCGCGCTGCCGGCCGGCGTCACGCCGGGTCCCGTCGTCGAAGGCGTCAGCGAATACCGCCTCGCCAACGGCCTGCGGGTCATTCTCTATCCCGACCCGACCAAGCCGACGACCACCGTCGACGTCACGTATCTCGTCGGCTCGCGCATGGAGGACTACGGCGAGACCGGCATGGCGCACCTGCTCGAGCACATGCTGTTCAAGGGCACGCCCTCCATCAAGAGCGTGTTCGCGGAGCTGTCGCGGCGGGGCGCCGAGTTCAACGGCAACACGTCGTACGACCGGACCACGTATTTCGAGACGTTCACGGCGTCGGAGGCGAACCTCGGCTGGGTGCTGCGCATGGAATCCGAGCGCATGACGCACGCGACGTTCACCAAGGCCGAGCTCGACTCCGAGATGACGGTGGTGCGCAACGAGTTCGAGAGCGGCGAGAATCAGCCGCAGCCGGTGCTGTGGAAGCGCATGGCCGCCGCCGCGTTCGACTGGCACAACTACGGCAAGCCGACGATCGGCGCGCGCTCGGACATCGAGAACGTGCCCTTCGAGCGATTGCGCGCGTTCTACACGCGTTACTACCAGCCCGACAACGCGGTGCTCACCATCGCGGGGCGCTTCGACGCCGATCGCACGCTCGCACTGATCGCGAAGTACTTCGGGCCGCTGCCGAAGCCCACCCGCGTGCTCCCCAAGCTGTACACGGTCGAGCCGGCGCAGGACGGCATACGGGAAGTGGTCGTGCGCCGCGTGGCGAGCACGCAGTACGTCGCCGCACTGTTCCACATGCCGCCCGGCGCGCATCCCGACGACACCGCGGGCGTCGCGCTGGCGGAGATCATGACGGTGCAGCCTGCCGGGCGCCTGTACAAGGCGCTGGTCGACACCGGCAAGGCGTCGGCAGTCTCGAATTACTACTTCGAGCAGCACGATCCGGGGTTCGTGATCTTCTTCGCGCACCTGCAGCCGGGAAAGAGCATCGAGGACGCGAAAGCGGCGATGCTCGACACGCTGCTCGACGTCGGCAAGAACCCCATCACGGAGGCCGAGCTCGCGCGCGTGCGCACCAAGGCGCTCAAGGACTTCGACGACACGGTGAACGATCCGCAGCGCTTCGCCGTGGCGATCGCTGAAGCGGTGGCGATCGGCGACTGGCGTCTGTTCTTCATCCAGCGCGACCGCTGGCGCGCGCTCCAGCCGCAGGACGTGACGCGCGTGGCCGAGCAGTATCTCAAGCGCTCGAACCTCACCGTCGGCGAGTTCCTGCCCGAGGGCAAGGTCGATCGCGCGCCGGTGATCGCATCGGTCGACGTGGCCTCGATGGTGCGCGGCTACAAGGGCGACCCGGCGGTGCAGCCGGGCGAGGCGTTCGATCCCACGCCGGCCAACCTTGCGGCGCGCACGCAGCGGTTCGACCTGCCCAACGGCATGAAGGTCGCGCTGCTGCCAAAGAAGACGCGCGGCGCCACGGTGAACTTCGAGCTGCGCATGGATTACGGCGACGTCGATTCGCTGCGGAACATGAACCCGCTGCCGTCGCTGACCGCCGCGATGCTCCGGCGCGGCACCGAGCGCCTCGACCGGCAGGCGTTCGAGGACGCGCTCGACCAGCGCAAGGCCTCGCTGGACTTCGGGGGCAGCGCCGGTACGCTCGTGGCGTCGGGCCACACGGTCGCCGCGAATCTCGGCGAGGTGCTGCGCCTCATGAAGGAAGCCGTCGCCACGCCGGCAATGAAGCCGGAGGAATTCGACCAGGTGAAGCGCGAGCGCCACACGCGCCTCGAGCAGGGGCGAACGGACCCTACGGCCATTGCGCGCCGGGCCATCGCGCGCCAGGGCAATCCGTATCCGCCGGGCGACATCCGCTACGTGCCCACGATCGAGGAAGACATCGCGATGCTCGACAAGGCCACGATCGACGCGGTGAAGTCGTTCCACGACAGGTTCTATGGCGCCAGCCACGCCGAGATCGCGATCGTCGGCGATTTCGACGTGCAGGCGATCAAGCCGCTGGTCACGGAGCTGTTCGGCAACTACAGCACCGCGACGGCTTACACGCGCGTGCCGGATCCCTACGTGCGCACCGAAGCGTCGAGCGAGTCGTTCGAGACGCCCGACAAGCCGAATGCCACGATGATCTCGAAGCTCGCCGTGCCGCTCAACGATCTCGCGCCGGATTTCGCGTCGGTCGTGGTCGCAAACCGCATCCTGGGCGGGGACGTCGACTCGCGCCTCTTCGAGCGCATCCGGGTGAAGGAAGGCCTGTCGTATGGCGTGGGCACGCAACTCACGCCGGCGCGCATCGACCCGAACAGCCAGCTGCTCTTCTACGCCATCTTCGCGCCGCAGAACCTCGACAAGGTCAAGGCGGCGTTCAGCGACGTGGTGACGCGCGCGCGCAACGAGGGCTACACCGCCCAGGAAGTCGACACGGCGAAGAAGGCGCTGCTCGAGGAGCGGCGCATCGCCCGCGCACAGGACGCCGACCTCGCGGGCGTGCTGGTCACGCAGGCGTTCCTCGGCCGCGACTGGAACGAGACCGCGCGCCAGGACAAGGCCATCGAAGCGGTGACGCTGCCGCAGGCGAACGCCGCGCTGCGCAAGTACATCACGCCGGATTCGATGGCGACGGTTTACGCCGGGGATTTTGTGGCGGAAAACAAGAACCTACGAAGATGATCCCGCGCCGCCGCGAGCGGCGGCGCGAACATGCGATCAAATGTGCACCATCTCATTCAGCGCCTGGGCAATCCCCGGCGTGCACGCCAGCACGGCGGCTTTGGACGTCGGCGTCGCGGGCGCGAAGGGCGCGACGTAACCGCCGGCCTCCTCGACCAGCAGCAGGCCGCCGATCGCGTCCCAGATCGCGAGCTCCATCTCGATGAAGCCGTCGAAGCGCCCGCGCGCGACGTACGCGAGCTGGAGCGCGCCCGAGCCGAGGTTGCGCATGGCCACGCCGCGCTCCATCATGCGGCGGCGGATCTCGAGATAGCGCTGCGACGGCGCGCGGTCGTGATGGCCGAGCGCGACGAACGCGTGGTCGAGCGACGTCGTCGTGGCGACCCGGAGCGGCGTCGCTTCGCCGCGCTCGTCGCACCACGCGCCCTGCCCGCGTCGCGCGCGGTACAGCGCGTCCGCGGGCGCTTCGTAGGTGACTGCGAGCTCCGCGCGGCCCCCTTCGACATACGCGACGGCGACGTTCCAGCTCGGCAGGCCGCGCAGGAAATTGTGCGTGCCGTCGATGGGATCGACGATCCAGCATCGGTCCAGTGCGCCCGCGAACGTCGCGGCCGTTTCCTCGCCCAGAAAGCGGTCGTCCGGATAGGCCGCGGCGATTTCCGTGCGGAGCAATGCTTCGACGTCGCGGTCGGCGGCGCTCACCCAGTCCTGTGCGCCCTTGAGCTCGGCAACCAGGCGCTCGCGCGCACGCCAATGCGCAAGCGCCCGCTCGCCCGCTCGCCGCGCGAGCGCGCACGCGAAGCGATAACGCGCGTCGAGAGCGTCGCTCATCGCGACGCACCCACGGCACGCTTCGTGCACCTCGCGGGTTGAACGCAGCGCCGGGCGCCCCGCAGGCTTCCGGGCGTGTAACGGTTACAACTTTTGCCGGCAGGACTTGCCGTCGAGGAGGGCATATGCGTCAACCGCCGAGTCCCCTGTTGCTCAGCGCGCGCAAGCGACGACCGCGCCGCAACCCGCCCCGGGGCGCGCAATACGGCGCGACGCCGGCATCCGGCGAATCGCAACAATCGCAGCAGCAACGGCAACAGTCCCCGTCGCAGTCGGCGGCCGACGAGAAGTGCGCGCTGCTCCAGCGCGATCCTCTGGACGATTCCCACGCGGCGTCGTCGTCCGACGACGAAAGCACGCACTCGTCGCGCTGACTCAAAGCTCGACCGCGCGTCGCTCGCGTATCGAAGCCTGGATGGCGATCGCGATGCGGGTCGCTTCCGTGGCGTCGGCGAGCGTGAGGGGCAGCGGACGGTCCTCCAGCACCGCCTCGACGAACGTGTTGAGCTCGTTGACGAACGCGTCCTCGAAGCGCTCGTAGAACGTCGGCGTGCATTCGTTGCGCACGCCGTGCGCGTCCGCGATGTCGACACGGTCGGTCCTGGGATTCGCCCCGATGGTGAGCTTGCCGGCCGTGCCGAGAACCTCCGTCACCGTCTCGTGGCCGTGGGCCATCGTGCGTGACGCCTGGAAGCACGCGACCTTGCCGTCGGCGAACTCGCACAGTGCGAAGCCGTTGTCGAGGTCGCCGCAGGCCTTGAGGCCTTCGTGGATCGCCACCGTTCCGGTCGCGAACACCCGCACGGGCTTCGGGCCGCCCAGGAACCACCGCGCGGCGTCGATGTCGTGCACGCTCATGTCGAGGAAGATGCCGCCGCTGGTGGGCGCGAAGCGAACGAAGAACCCCGACGGGTCGTTCTTGTCGGCGGTCTGGGAGCGCACCATGAACACGTCGCCGATGTCGCCGCGCCTGACCTTCTCGTACGCGTCGCGGTAGCTCGTGTCGAAGCGCCTCACATAGCCGATCATCGCCTTGCGGCCCGGATGGCGCGCCGCGGCTTCCTCGACGCGCTTGCAGTGCGCGAGCTCCAGCGAGGTGGGCTTTTCGCTGAACACGTGCTTGCCCGCTTCGAGCGCGGCGATGATCTGCCCGGCGTGCTCGCTGGTCGGCGTGGCGATGAACACGGCGTCGAGTCCCGGATGGCGCAGCAGGTCGGCGAAGCTGTCGTACGTATCGGCTACGCCCAGCTCGCGCGTCGCCCACGCGCGCTGCTCGCTCGAGGAATCGCACGCCGCGACGAGCTCGGCACGAGGCACGCGGTTGGCGAGATTGCGCGCGTGGCGCGCGCCCATGCGGCCAAGACCGGCCATGCCGACGCGGAGGCGCTCGGTGGCCATCACAGCTCCACGATGCGCCGCTCGCGCCACGACGTCGTCGCCGCGTCCGCGAGCTCCAGCGCCTTGACGCCGTCGTCGATCGTCGTGCGCACGGGCTTTGCGTTCGCGATCGCGTCGGCGAAGTGCGCCATCTCGTTCGCGTACGCAACCCGGTATCGCTCGAGGAAGAAATGCTCGGGCAGGTCGCTTGTGATCGCGGTGTCGCTCGACAAGGTGACTTCGGTAGGGCGATGGTTGCCCGCCTGCAGCATGCCCTTCGCGCCGATCACCTCGAAGCGCTGGTCGTAGCCATACGCGGCACGGCGCGTGGTGTTGATCTGGGCGAGCCGTCCCTTGCGCGTGCGGATCGTCACGGCGGTGCAGTCGATGTCGCCGGCCGCCTCGATGGCGGGATCGGTCAGGCAGCTTCCGGTCGCGTACACGGTCGCCGCCTCGTCGCCGAGGATCCAGCGGAACACGTCGAAATCGTGGATCAGCATGTCCTTGAAGATGCCCCCCGACACCTTGATGTACTCGACCGGCGGCGCGCCGGGATCGCGGCTGGTCTGAATGAGCATCTCCGGGTTGCCGATCTCGCCGGCATCGAGCCGCTTCTTGAGCGCAGCGAACGTGGGATCGTAGCGACGCTGGAAGCCGATGAGACAGGTCACGCCCGCGCGCTTGACCGCATCGGCGCACTTGCGGGCACGCGCGAGATCGAGGTCGACCGGCTTTTCGCAGAAGATCGCCTTGCCGGCGTCGGCCGAGCGCATGATGAGTTCGGCGTGCGTGTCGGTCGACGAGCCGATGACCACGGCGCGCACGGCGGGATCGCGCAGCGCGGCGTCGACGTCGCTCACCGTGGCGCCGTGCGTCCCGGCGAGCGCGCGCGCGGCCTCGGCGTTGACGTCGACCACGTACTTGAGGCGCGCACCCGGCTGGCGTGCGACGTTGCCCGCGTGGATCCTGCCGATGCGTCCCGCGCCGAACAGCGCAATGTCCATCATGCGTCGGTCTCCGTGGTCATTTCTTCAGCATCCATTCGTGCGCCGGGTCGTTGTGGAACTGCCATTCGCGCTTTGGGCCCGCCATCACGTTGAGGTAGTAGGAGTCGTAGCCGTGCGGCACGACGACCGGATGGTAGCCGCGCGGCACCATCACCACGTCGTGGTTCTCGACCGCCAGCGCCTCGTCGAGCGAGCGGTCGTCGGTGTAGACGCGCTGGAACGCGAAGCCCTGCGGCGGATCGAGGCGATGGTAGTACGTCTCCTCGAGCGAGCTCTCGTGCGGCAGGTTGTCCTGGTCGTGCTTGTGCGGCGGATAGCTCGACGAATGCCCGGGCGGCGTGCGTACCTCGACGACCAGCAGGTGCGCCGCCGGCTCGGTCTGCGGCAGGATGTCGCGCACGTAGCGCTGGTTGCTGCCTTCGCCACGCACCGAGCGCTTGATGGTGCCGGGCTCGATGAGCCGCGGCTCGAATTCCGCGCCGGCGGGCGCGCTCGCCACGCCGATCTCCGCGTCGGTGTGCGCGAGGACCTCGACTTTCTCGGGCGCCGGCGCGTAGATCGCGAATGGCGCGCCGTCGTCGAACACGCTCTCGCGCTCGCCGATGTCGCGCCACGTGTGCTCGGCGGTGCGCGCGGTGACCTTGCCGGTCAGCACGACGATGCACGTTTCGGCGCCGGGAACCTGCACCTCGAGCTTCTCGCCGGCCCGCAGCCGATACGCCGCAAAGCCGACGTAGCGCCAGCCGGCGGATTGCGGCGTGACCTCGACGATCGTGCGTCCGGTCGGACGGGCCTTGACGAGGAGACGGCTCATTGGACCCCCACGCTCGCTGCTGTCGCGGCCTCGCTGCCCCCAAAGGGGACGTAATGAGCGCCTTGGGGCGGCCCGGCGGCGCTCAAGCGGCCCGCCTTTGCGTCAGCTCGTCGACCAGGCCACGCAGATACCGGTACCCCATGTCCGCATAGCGATAGCTCGGCGCGACCGCGGGATCCTGCTCGGCCTCCACCACGAGCCAGCCGCGATAGCCGTGATCGCGCAGCAGCGTGAGCAGCGCCCGGAAGTCGACCGCGCCGTCGCCGGGCACCGTGAACGCGCCGTTGATCACGGCCTCGAGAAAGCTCCAGTCGCGATTGCGTGCGAGGCGCAGCACCGCGGGCCGAACGTCCTTGCAATGCACGTGGCACACCCGATGGATGTGCTTCTTCAGCATCGCGACGGCGTCGCCACCGGCGAAAGTCATGTGGCCGCTGTCGAACAGCAGCCCGACCTCGTCGCCCACGCGCGCCATGAAGGCGTCGACATCCTCGGGCGCCTGCACGTATGCGCCCATGTGATGGTGGTAGGCGAGGCGCACGCCGTGCGCGAGCGTGTGCTTCGCGAACGCGGTCACGCGCTCCGCATAGGACTGCCATTGCGCTTCGGTCACGAAGCGCGGCCGCTTGTACAGCGGCACGGGCGATCCCTGGATGCTGTCGGCCACCTCGCCGTATACCATCACGCTCGCACCATTCCCGGCGAGCAGGCGCAGATGCGCGTCGACCGCGGCGATCTCCTCGTCCACCGGGCGCGCGGCGAGGCGGCCCGAGTACCAGCCCGACACGAGCGACAGGCCGTGCGCATCGAGCACGCGCCGCAGTGCGTTCGGCTC
Organism: Casimicrobiaceae bacterium; assembly: GCA_036406955.1. GTDB lineage: Bacteria > Pseudomonadota > Gammaproteobacteria > Burkholderiales > Casimicrobiaceae > VBCG01. The sequence goes on along the minus strand of DASXAF010000002.1, from coordinate 18,904 downwards.
GCGCGGAAACTTGTTGCCGAGCTCGAAGCCTTCGTAGCCGATCGCCTTGCCTTCGCTCAGCGCGACCTCGAGCGGCGTCTCGCCGCCGAGCGACGGCAGGTCGTCGTTGCTCCACGAAATGGGATTGATGCCGATGTGCACATCCAGGCTCATGGTCGTTGCGCCTTTTTCTCGCTCTCGTATGCCGCGCGCGCCTCTTGCACGGCCGCGCGTTCCGACACCTCGGGCACCGCGACCTGCCACCACCAGCCGCCCGCGGACGTCGTGCGATCCGGATCGGTGCGAATGGCGATGACGTACGTGCGATCGGAGGCTCGTGCGCGACCCATCGCAGCTTCGAGCTCGGGAATCGTCGCGACGTTCTCCGCGCGCGCACCGAGCGCCGCGGCATGCGCGGCGAAATCGATGTCCGGCGGGCCCAGCGGTCCCTGCTCGCAATCCTCGAGCAGGTTGTTGAACGGCGCGCCGCCGCAGGCCTGCTGCAGCCGGTTGATGCAGCCGAAGCCGCGGTTGTCGAGCACCACGACGATCACCTTGCGGCCCATCATGATCGACGTGGCGATCTCGGAGTTCAGCATGAGGTAGCTGCCGTCGCCGAGGATGGCGATCACCTCGCGGTCCGGCCGCGCCATCTTCACGCCGAGCGCACCCGCGATCTCGTAACCCATGCACGAGTAGCCGTACTCGACGTGATACGCGCCGGGCCGCGCGGCGCGCCAGAGCTTGTGCAGCTCCGCGGGCAAGGTTCCGGCCGCGCAGACCACGATGTCATGCGACGCCGAGTCCGCGATGGAGCGCTGCACGGCGCCGATCACTTCGCCCTCGTACGGCAGCTCGACGTCGCGCTTGCCGGTGATGTCGCCGACCACGGCGCGCCATCGGTCCGATTCCTCGCGCGCGCGCGTCGTCCACGCCGCATCGGCCCGCCATCCGGACAGCGCGTGCGAGAGCGCGTCGAGACCGGCACGGGCATCCGCGATCACTTCGGTTCCGCGCCACTTGAGCGCATCGAAGCCGTTGACGTTCACGCTCACCAGCCGCGCTTGCGTGAACATCGAGTGCGAGCCGGTGGTGAAGTCCTGCAGGCGCGTGCCGACGGCCAGGACGATGTCCGCGTCGCGCGCAAGCGCCGTCGCCGCGGTCGAACCGGTCACGCCGACGGCACCGATCTGCAGCGGATGGTTCCACGCCATCGCGCTCTTGCCGCCCTGGGTCTCGCACACGGGCACGCCATGCGTCTCGGCGAAGCGCCGCAGCGCCTCGCTGGCGTCGCCGTACAGCACCCCGCCGCCGGCAATGATCACCGGCCGGCGCGCCTCGCGCAGCACGGCAGCCGCGTTGCGCAGCTCCGTGGCGTCGGGCGGCTGCGCACGGATCGTCACCGTCGCGGGCGTGAAGAAATCCTCCGGGTAGTCGAACGCCATCGTCTGCACGTCCTGCGGAAATGCGAGCGTCACCGGGCCGCACATCGCCGGGTCGGTGAGGACGTGAATGGCGCGCGGCAGCGCGCTCAGCAATTGCCCGGGATGCCAGATGCGGTCGAAATAGCGCGACACCGGGCGGAAGCAGTCGTTCGCCGAGATGTCGCCGGCGTGGAAATCCTCCACCTGCTGCAGCACCGGATCCGGCGCGCGAGACGCGAAAACGTCGCCGGGCACGAGCAGCACCGGCAGGCGATTCACGTGTGCCAGCGCCGCGGCCGTCACGAGGTTCGTCGCGCCCGGACCGATCGACGTGGTGCACGCCATCATGCGCCGGCGGAAATGCGCCTTGGCGTAAGCGATGGCCGCATGGGCCATCGCCTGCTCGTTGTGCGCACGGTATGTCGGCAATGCCTCGCGCTGCGCGTACAGCGCTTCGCCCAGCCCCGCGACGTTGCCGTGTCCGAAAATGGCGAACACGCCGCCGAAGAGCTTTTCGGCGCGCCCGCCGTCGTCGATCCGCAGCGCGGCGAGATACCGGACGAGCGCCTGCGCAGCGGTCAACCGGACGACCTTCACGCCGCACGCTCCGCCGCGCGCGCGCCGCGCCAGGCGTCGATCAGCGCCGCGAAGCCGTCGCGCACGCGTGCGACCAGCGTCACGTCGTCGATCGTGCCCGCGAGCCACGCGCGTGACGGCTCCTGGAAGATGGTGCGTCCCACGGCGAAGCCGCGGCACGTCCGCGACGCGCGCGCATCGCGAAACCCTTCGCTCAGCGCTGCAATGCTCGCGTTGAGCCCGAGCAGCACGACGCCGCGACAGTACGGATCGCGCTCCTCGATGAGGGCGTCGATGGCGCTCCATTGCGCCGCCTCCATCGGCTCGAGCTTCCACCACTCGGGAAGGATGCCGAGGTTGTAGAGGCGCTTCATCGCACGCAGCACCGTGTCGGGCTCGCGCGGCCGCGATCTCGGTGGAACGATCTCGAGCAGCAGCTCGTGGCCGCTCGCCTGCACCGCGTCGTACAGCGTGCGAAGCTGCGTTTCCTGCTCCAGACGATGCTCGACGGGATCGTCGGGATGGAACGCCACGAGGCATTTGACGATGTGCTCGTTCGGCCACGCGACGAGCGACGTGCCGATCGAGCGGCCGCCGTCGAATTCCAGCGGATTGGAGCCGGGCAGCTCCACGGGCCTTCCGATCCACCACCCGCGTCCGGTCGCCGCGTTCAGTGCCTCCTGGCCGTAGCGGTCGTCGCACAGCATGCCGACGCGGCCTTTCATGCCCGGCATGCGCTCGACCTGCTCCACGGCATCGACGAACAACTGCTTGAGCCGCGGGATGCTCGCCTCGTCGCCGCCCTCCTGCTGCGCGAGCTCGAAGAATTGATTGCGATGATCGAACGCGAAGGCGAAGACCTCGTGGTGCGGCCGACGTGGTGCGCTGACGCGATGAAGCCGCGTCAGCGTCGGATCCTGGTCGGGACGCGGAATGCGCTCGGCGTTGGCGAGGAAATAATCGAGCTCGACGCGCGTCGGCATGGCCGGCGCGCAACCATGACGCGAGACCACGAGAGCGCCGCACGCGTTAGCGTAGCGTGCGCAGCGGTCGTAGTCCTCGCCGCGCACCCAGCCGGACAGGAAGCCGGCGGAGAATGCGTCGCCGGCGCCGAGGACGTTGAGCACCTCGACGTTCACGCCCTTGCCGTTGAACGCGTCGTCGAGCGAAGCGGGGACGGCGCCGTCGATCACGGCGCAACCGAGCGGTCCGCGCTTGACGACCATCACCGCAGGCGTGATGTCGCGAATCGCGCGCAGCGACGCCATGATGTCGGTGCTGCCGCCCGCGATGCTGAATTCCTCGATGGTGCCGATGACGAGGTCGAACTTCGGCAGCATGCGCTGCAGATGCGTGGTCACCGTGCCGGATTCGATGTAGCGCGTCTGGCCGTCGCCGCGCTTGGTGAGGCCCCACAACACCGGGCGATAGTCGATGTCGAGCACGGTGCGCACGTCGTTGCGCCGCGCGTGCTCGAGCGCGAGGTTGCTGATGCGGTTGATGTATTCCGTGGACAGGTGCGTGCCCGTGATGAGCAGCGCCCGGCTCTTCGCGATGAACGCTTCCTCGACGTCCTGCTCGGCGATCGCCATGTCGGCGCAGTTCTCGCGCAGGAAGATCAGCGGAAACGTGTCCTTGTCCTCGATGCCCAGCACGACGGCGCCGGTGAGGCGCGTCGGATCGGTGCTCACGTGGCTGACGTCGCAGCCTTCCTTCACCATCGTCTCGAGCAGGAAGCGCCCGAGCGCGTCGTCGCCCACGCGCGAGATCAGCGCAGCGTTCAGGCCCAGGCGTGCGCAGCCGAATGCGGTGTTGGCCGACGAGCCGCCGAGATACTTGGCGAAGCTCGTCACGTCCTCGAGGCGCGCGCCGATCTGCTGGGCGTAGAAGTCGACGGCGAAGCGCCCGAGGCAGATCACGTCGAGCGCGCGTGCCGAAGCGAAGCGAACCTGGTTGCGCATGCGGGAACGAGAGTGTGCGGGGCCGAGCCGAAACCGGAATTAGATCATGGAATCACGTCGCGAGTCGCCGTCCCGCCGCGTCGAACACGTGGACGGCGTGAGGCGCGACGCGCAGTCGCACGCGATCGCCGGGCGCCATGCGCTGCGCGCGGTCGACGCGCGCGCAGACCGGCAGACCCGAGACGTCCATGTAGACGTACGTTTCCGGGCCGAGGGTCTCGACCACGTCGACGCGCGCTTCCACCGGACCCTCCGCGCCGATCTCGACGTGCTCGGGACGGAAGGCCGCCGCGACGGCTTCGCCCTCGGGCGCCCCGCCCGGCAGCGCCAGCGATACGCCGGACCCGGTGCGCAACATGCCCCGCTCGACGCTGCCTCGCCACACGTTGATCGCGGGCGAGCCGATGAACTGCGCGACGTAGAGCGTTTCCGGGTGATCGTAGACGTCGAGCGGGCGGCCGATCTGCTCGATGCGCCCGGCGTTCATCACGACCATGCGGTCGGCCATGGTCATGGCCTCGACCTGGTCGTGCGTGACGTAGATCGACGTCGCGTGCAGGCGCTGATGCAGCGCGCGGATCTCGGTGCGCATCGCTACCCGCAGCTTGGCGTCGAGGTTCGAGAGCGGCTCGTCGAACAGGAAGAGCTGCGGATGCCGCACGATGGCCCGGCCCATCGCGACGCGCTGACGCTGACCGCCCGACAGCGCGCGGGGACGCCGATCGAGCAGCGCCTCGAGCGCCAGCGTATGGGCCGTGCCGTCGACTTTCTGCGCGATCTCGTCCGCCGGGCGCTTGCGCAACCGCAGCGAGAAGCTCATGTTCTCGCGCACGTCGAGATGCGGGTACAGCGCGTAGCTCTGGAACACCATCGCGACGTCGCGGTCGCGCGGCTCCAGCTCGTTGACGCGGCGTCCGCCGATCGCGATGTCGCCGGCGGTGATCGGCTCGAGGCCCGCGATCATGCGCAGCAGCGTCGACTTGCCGCAGCCCGAGGCGCCGACGAGCACGATGAACTCGCCGTCGGCGACGTCGAGGTCGATGTCCTGCATCACCACCACGCCGTCGAAGCGCTTGGCGACGTTGCGTATCTGCACGGCAGCCATGACGTCCTCCGCTACTTGACCGCGCCGAGCGTCAGCCCGCGCACGATGAAGCGCTGGCCCAGCGCCATCAGGATGACGGCCGGGATGGTGGAGACGATCGACGCAGCCGCCATCTGCGCGTGCTGGATCTCGTATTGCTGCGCGAAGCGCGCGATCGCGACCGGTACGGTCGCGAGCTCGCGCGAGGTGAGCGACAGCGCGATCGGGAACTCGTTCCAGCTGAAGATGAACGCGAGGATGCCGGACGCGATCAGGCCCGGCACGACGAGCGGCAGCGTGACGCGGCGAAACGCCTCCAGCGGACGGCAGCCATCCACCAGCGCCGCCTCCTCGATCTCCGGCGGAATCTCGCGGAAGAACGCACGCATGAGCCATACCGTCATCGGCAGGTTGATGGTGACGTGCGTGAGGATCAGCGCGAAGCGCGTGTCGTAGAGCCCCAGCTCGCGAAACGCGACGTACCACGGGCCGATCAGCGTCATCACGGGGATCATGTGGAAAACGAGCGTCCAGCCGAGGAAGCCCGCGCTGACCCATGCCGGCCAGCGAAAGCGGTGCAGCGAATACGCGGCGAGCGTGCCGACCACGAGCACGAGCGCGGTGCTGGCGGAGGCGACGATGAGGCTGTTCATCACGTTGCCGGGAAAGTCGGATCGGCGTCCGAACAGCACTTCGGCGTAGTTCGACAGCGTCGGGGTGAACGGCCATTCGCCGGAGTAGATCGCGATCTGGTACTTGAAGGACGCCGTGAGGATCCAGGCGAACGGGCCCAGCACGGCCAGCACCGCGAGCGCGAGGAACACGGTGCCGACGCGGCCGCCGCCGACGGTCGACAGCGGCGTCGCGGTGGCGGAGCGCGGCAGGCGCAACGCGGCGGCCGGTGTCGCCATCAGACGCGCACCGCTTTCGTGACCTGCCGGCCGACCAGCAGGAAGGCAAGGATCGCGGCAATCAGCGCGAGCGACAGCAATGCGCCGTAGCCGAGCTGGTTCTGCTCGAAGAAGACCTTGTACAGGTGCAGCGTCACGAGCTCCGTGGACGTGCCGGGTCCGCCGGAGGTGAGCAGGAAGACTTCGTCGAAAACCTTGAAAGCCAGGATCGTGCGAAACAGCAGCGCCACGACGATCGCGGGCTTGAGCAGCGGCAGCACCACGCGACGCAGGAGCTGCGAGCGCGTCGCGCCGTCGACGCGCGCGGCTTCCAGCACGTCGATGGGCAATGCTTCGACGGCCGCGAACAGGATGAGGAACACGAAGGGCACCCAGTGCCACACGTCCACGAGGATCACCGACCACAGCGCGAGCGAGGTGGAGCCGAGCCAGTTGACCGGCGGCAGGTGCAGTGCGAGAAGCGCCTGGTTGAAGATGCCGAAGTCGTAGTTGTAGAGCAGCTTCCACATGCTGCCGATCGCGACCGGGGGCACGAGGATCGGCAGGATCATGACCGTGCGCACGAGGCCCTTGCCGCGCGTCACGCCGGCGACCAGCAGCGCCAGCGCCAGGCCCAGCACCATCTCGATCGCCACCGACGCGACCACGAAGATCGCGGTGTTCACCACCGCATCGGGAATCACTTCGTCGGCGCGCAGCAGCGCGAAGTTGCGCAGCGGCGTGAACGTCCAGCGCTCGACGCCTTGCGCGAACTCCACGGTCGAGACGCTCATGCGCACGAGATTCGCGACCGGGTAGACGGTCAGCAGCACGAACAGCACGACCGCGGGCAGCAGGCTCCAGTGGCGGAACGTGCGGTTGAGCAAGTGCATGGCTCGGCGTCGTTCCCGCGAAAGCGGGAACCCAGTGACGGTCGTTCAACGTCACTGGGCCCCTGCTTTCGCAGGGGCGACATCTACTCCGGCAACGCCGGCAGCATCCCCGTCCTGCGCCCGTTCTTCTTGAACAATTCCTCGATCTCGCGCGCAGCGGTGTTGAGCGCCTTGCCGGGGCTCATCTCGCCGATCAGCGCCTGGTTGAGGCGCAGCCCGAGGATCTGCTCGACCTGCGCGCCTTCGGCATAACCGAGCTCCTGGGTGGCGAACTTCATCGTCTCGAGGTACGCCGGCATCCAGCGCAGCTTCGGTTCCTTGGCGAGATCGGAGGTGAACACGTCGCTGCGATTCGGGATGCCGCCGGCCTGCGCGAACGCGCGCTGCGCGTCGTAGGTCAGGAACCACGTCGAGAACGCGAGCGCGGCCTTCTTCTGCGCCTCCGAGGCGTTCTTCGGAACGACCGCGTTCCAGTTGCCGATCACGGCGCCGCTCTTGCCGCCGTTTCCCCTGGGCAGCGGAACGGTCTCGAGCTTGCCGACCACCGCGGACTTGTTCGGATCCTCGAAGCTCGCGAACGCGGCCGTCACCACGTCCCCCTGCACCGCCTTGCCGGTCGCAAGGAGCTGGATCACGTCGCCCTGCCCGAGCGAGCCGTAGTTGACCGGCCCGCACTTCCTGAGCAGCTCGATGTAGAGGTCCAGTGCGGCCTTCGCCTGCGGGCTGTTGATGGTGACGGTGTAGTCGCCCGCGGCCGGGTCCTTCACGACGCTGGCGCCCTCGGCCACCATCACGCTCTGCCAGTCGTATCGGATGCCGTTGCCTTTCTCGCCGCGCGCGACGAAGCCGTAGGTCCTGGGCGGTTCGGCAAGCTTGCCGCAGTTCGTGACGACGTCGCTCCAGGTCTTCGGCGGCGAAAGGCCGGCCTGCCTGTACAGGTCGGCGCGGTAGTAGAGCAGCTGCACGTTGCCGAGCACCGTGTACGCCATCAGCTTCCCGCCGTCCGCGGTGCGCCAGCGCTTCTGCGCGTTCCAATAGCCCGAGTCGCCGTAGTGCAGCGTTTCCTTCGGCGTGTCGAAGCTCGGGTCGATGTCCTTGAGCGGCGAAAGGAACCCACCCTCGTAGAACTCGATGGTCCATTGCGTATCGAGCATCATGAGGTCGTAGGGGCTCTGCCCGCCGCGAACGGCGTTGCGCGCCTTCTCGAGGATGCCGTTGAAAGGCGTCACGTCGAGCTTGATCTTGTTGCCCGTCTGGTCCTCGTACATGCCGACGACTTTCTCGAACGCCGGATACCACGGCGTCGAGCCGGTCAGCACGGTGATCGCCGGCTGCTTGCCGACGTCGGCAAACGGCTTCTGCGCACTCGCGGGCGCCGCGAGCACGAATGCGGCGGCGAACAGCAGGCCGCCGGTGATCCTCGGATAGTCGATCAAAGAACCTCCTCGGTGGTTGCCGCCTGCGCGGTCTCGGTGTCGATGGCGTAGCGGCCATAGATCTCCGGCGGCGCGTCGTGCGCGCGCAGCTCGCGCGCGATGCCTTCGTGGAATCGCCGCTCCAGCGCAGCGTCGCGGAACGGCCTGGCCTGCTTCGGATCGTTGGCCAGGTCGTAAAGCGTGGTCCCGACGTCCGGGTCGAACGCCTTGTTGTCGTGCATCGGGATGCGCCGCGCGTCCTTCAGCGCGTCGACGCGCATCACCGGCATGCCTTTGGTGAAATCGAACGGCGGCGCCATCACGGCAGTCTTCATCTCCGACACGCTGAACAGCGAGCTCAGGTGCATGGGCATGAGCGTGTACTCGTGCAATCCGGGCGCGTACAAGTCCTCCGGATAGAGGTAGTACGCGTAGCGGCCGTCGGTCGCACCGATCGGGCCGCCGAACATGCCGAAGATGCCGATGTCGCGATGCTTCGCGTCGGCCTCGAGCAGCGGAACGACCGACCGCGCGCGCACTTCCGAAGGCGTGGCGAGGCCGTACAGGTCGAGGAACGTCGGCATCAGATCCATCGTCTGCGTGAGCGCGTTGCGCCGCGTGCCGGCCTGCGACGTGCAGTCGGGATGATGGACGATCAGCGGGATGTGCGAGATCTCGGTGTAGTAGGGCTGCAGGTTCTTGCCCCACCAGTCGTGCTCGGCGAGCAGGAAGCCGTGGTCGGTGGAGAGGATCAGCGCGGTGTCGCGCCACAGGTCGTGCCGGTCGAAGTAGTCGAGCAGCTTGCCGAAATAGTCGTCGCACGCGGCCACGAGCGCCGCGTAGTTGGCGCGTATCTCCGCGATCTCCCCGGGCGTGCTGTTGCTCGTCTTCTCGTAGATCGGCCAGTCGAGCACGCCGCCGCTCCACGCCGTCCTGTACTGCTCCTTGAAGCGCGCGGGCGCCTGGAATGGCTCGTGCGGGTCGAAGCACTCGAGCATCAGGAACCACTGGTCGGCGCTGCGGTTGACGTCCAGGAACTCGAAGCCCGACGCGAAGCAGCGCGCGAGCGGCAGGTCCGTCTCCTCGACCATGTACTCGCTGTTGATCGCGTGCTGGATGCGCTTCCAGCTTCCGTCGTAGACGTCCTTCGGCTGCTTCCAGGTGCCGTCGAAGTCGTAGTGCTTCGCGGCATATTTCTTACGCAGGCGCTCGACCGGCGGCTCGACCATGGCCTTCCAGGCGTCGTATTCCTGGCCGCGCACGAAATCCCAGGTGCGGAAGCGATTGTGGTAGGTCGCCCCGCCATCCTCGAAATAGTGCAGATGGTCGCTGACGAGATGCGTGTGGATGCCGGCGAGCCACATCGACTGTGGAAACGAGTTGTCGAACGGCTCGAGCGGGCCCCAGCTCCGATGCATGAAGTTGAGGCGGCCCGTGTGCAGGTCGCGGCGCGCCGGCATGCACGGCAGGCTGCCGACGAAGTGCCGGTCGAAGGTCACGCCCCGGCGCGCGAAGCGGTCGAAGTGGGGCGTGCGCACCCATTGCGAGCCGTAGCAGCCGAGCGCGTTGCGGCACAGTGAATCGAACAGGACGAAAACGGCCTTCATGCAAATCTCCCCTGGCGCAGCGTCCTAGAAATAATCTCCCTTGGCGCAGCGTCCTAGCGTATCCGGCGGCAGCCATGCTGTAAAATTCAATCTGCTCACGAATCGATAACCGCCGGTAATGGCTCTGCTGCGCAGCGCCGGGCTGCTCCGTCCATTCCTCGCCGTGGCGCGCACGGGCAACCTCAGCGCCGCCGCGCGCGAGCTGGCGGTGAGCCAGCCGGCCCTCACCAAGAGCGTGCGCAAGCTCGAGCAGCAGTTCGGCGTGGCGCTGTTCGACCGGCGCGCGCGCGGCATGACGCTCACGCCGAGCGGCGCGGCGCTGCTCGCGCATGCCCGCCTGATCGAAGCGCAGTGCCGCTTCGCGGATGCCGAGCTCGAGGCGCTGGCCCACGGCGAAGGCGGCCAGCTTCGCGTCGGTGCGGGCACCTACTGGGGACCGACGCTGGTGCCGCTCGCGATCGCACGCCTGCAATCACGCTTTCCGCGCCTGCGCGTGAGCCTCGAAGTCGGCGTCAATGCCAGCATCCTGCCGCGGCTCTACGCCGGCGAGTTCGACCTCGTCATGTCCGCGTTGCCCGAAGCGAGCACGCTGCCGCTCGGCATCCAGATGGAAGGCCTCGGTCAGCTCCATCAACGCATCGTCGCGGGACGCCAGCATCCGCTGCATCGGCGACGTCGCGTGACGGTGAGCGACGTCGCACGCCACCCGTGGGTGGTGTATCAGCACGACGCGGACTTGCTCGACCGGCTCAACCGCGTCATGCGAGCGCGAGGCGGCGAGCCGGCGAACGTCGCCGTCGTCACGACCTCGCTGCTCGCGGTGATCCAGCTCCTGAAGACGGGCGCGTATCTCGCATGCCTTCCCGACGCGTATCTGCGAGCCATGCCCGAGCCCCAAATCGCCGTGCTTCCGTTCGCGCGGGAGATCTGGAGCTTTCCGTCGGGCGCGCTCTATCACGCATCGCTGCGCAGCTTCGCCCCGGTCACGGCGTTGATCGATGCGCTGCGCGACCTGCAGCGCGAGCGGCGCCGTGTCGCGAAAGCGGCGCGATGAAAGCGCGTCTCGCGCCGCGTGACCTTGCACTGATCGTCGCCGTGGTCGCGCTGTGGGGCTATGCCTTCGTTCCCATCAAGGTCGCGCTGGAGACGGTGCCCCCGTTCGCACTGGCCGCGCTTCGCTTCTTCTTCGCGGCGGTTCCCGCCGTGTTCTTCGTTCGCGCGCCGCGGGTGCCCTGGCGTCCGCTGGTCGGTTACGGCATCGCGATCGGCGTGTGCCAGTTCGGAATGCTCTTCCTCGGCATGAAGCTCGGCATGCCGGCCGGATTGTCGTCGCTGGTGATCCAGGTGCAGGTGTTCTTCACGATGGCGCTCGGTGCATGGTGGATGCACGATCGGCTGGGGTCGCACAACGTGATCGGCGCGGCCGTCGCAGGGGCCGGCATGCTGCTCCTCGCATGGCACAAGGTCGAGACGGGCGCGAGCACGACCGTGATCGGTTTCCTGCTGGTGATCGCTTCGGCGCTCGGCTGGGGAATCGGCAACATCATGGCCAAGCGGATGATGCACGGGCGCGACGACGAGATGCTCGGGCTCGTGGTGTGGTCGAGCATCGTTCCACCGCTTCCGCTCGCGCTGCTTTCGTACGCGCTCGAAGGCGGCTCGGCGGCGGTCGACGCCGTCGTGCACATGGATGCGCTGCGCTGGAGCTGCGTGCTGCTGCTCGCGTACGGTGCGACGCTGTTCGGCTACGTATCGTGGAATCGCTTGCTGCATCGCTATCCCACGCCGTTGATCTCGCCGTTCGGGCTGCTGATTCCGGTGTCGGGACTCGCGAGCGGGATGCTGTTCGCGGGCGAGCGCCTCGCGCCGCTGCAGGTCGCGGGCGCGCTACTCGTGCTGGCGGGACTCGCGTGGAACGTTTACGGCGCGCGATGGCGCGCCGCATGACATCACGTCGTCCCCGCGAAAGCAGGGACCCGGCGCTTTCCTCCTAACGGCGCCGGGCCCCGCGTTTCGCGGGGGGGACAATTCAGCTCAGTCGCCCGCGTGCGGTGACGTCGCTCCCGGTGCAGCGCCGGGCATCGGCGGCGCGATCTCGGGCGCCTCCTGCGGCATGTCGGGCAGCCGCATCGCCGTGTCGGTCTGTCGGGGTTGCCCTGCCTGCGGGGGAAGCTGACCGGGCCGGCGACGCCGAACGTAGCCACGCAAGAACGTCTTCACCGCGCCGTCGGCGAATTCGACGGTGATCTCCTCGCCGAGCGTGCTTTTCACGCGCCCGGTGCCGAGACGCGGCACACCGACCGCATCGCCCGGACCGAGCGGGCGCACCGTGCGGCGAGCGCCCGGTGCCGCGGCAGGCGCGGCGACCGCCTCGATGATCGTCTGCTCCGCAGCGCGCCTGCACGCGTCGCAGAACGTGCAGCGCTCGAGCGACGGCGTATCGCCGAAGTACTCCAGCAGCACGCGCCAGCGGCACAAACCGGTTTGCGCGTAGAAGATCATGCGCTCGAGCTTCTCGTAGTCGGACTGGCCGCGCACGATGTAGCTCTTGGCGAGATCCGCGAGGCGCTTCTGCTCGACGCCGTCCTGCACGAGCCGGTAGCTCCGCGTCCCCGTGCGACGCACGATCTCCGCGTCCTTCAGGAGCTTCAGCACGACTTTCAGCTTGTTCGCGCCGATCGGCGTGACGTTCGCGCGGATCTCGTCGAAGCCGAGCGAGCGCTCGCGGCCGTTGAGCTCGCCGAGCTTCCTGTAGACCGTGTGGATCTCCTGGTCCACCGGGTACCGGCGCACCAGGAAGAACTGCTGTACGCGCTTGTCCTTACGGTCGTACAGCAGCACGCACTGCGCGGGCTGGCCATCGCGCCCGGCGCGCCCGGATTCCTGGTAGTAGGCCTCCAGGTTCGCGGGGATCTGATAGTGCACGACGAAACGGATGTCGGGCTTGTCGATGCCCAGCCCGAATGCGTTGGTCGCGACCATCACGCGCGCGCTGCCCTCCATGAAGGCGTCCTGCGCCTGGTGGCGCTCGCGCGCACCGAGCTCCCCATGGTAGAGGGCGACCGACGTGCCGTCGTCGCGCAGCGCGGAGTAGATGCGCTCCGCGCTGCCGATGGTCGCCGCATAAACGATACCCGACCCCTCGTTGCGCGCAATGACCTTGCGTAGGGCGGAGAGCTTGGCCGAATCACCTTCGGTAAGCTCGACGGAATAATGCAGGTTCTCGCGGTAGATCCCAGTGTTGATCACGCGCATCTCCGGACGGTCGAGCTGCTTGACGATATCGGCCACCACATCCGGCGTCGCCGTCGCGGTGAGCGCGAGGACGGGCGGATTGCCCAGCGCCTTCAATGCGGGCGCCATGTCGAGGTAGGCCGGGCGGAAGTCGTGCCCCCATTCGGAGATGCAGTGCGCCTCGTCGATCACGAACAGGTCGATCGGGTGGCGCTGCAACGCCTCGATGAACTCCGGATGGGACAACCGCTCGGGTGTGGTGAAGACGATGTTCGGCTCGCCCTTGGCGACCCGCGCCACCGTCTCGGCTTCACCGCGCGCCCCGAGCGCGCTGTTCATTTGTGCCGCGTCGACACCCGCCCCGTCGAGCTTGTCGCTCTGGTCCTTCATCAACGAGATGAGCGGCGACACGACGACGGTCGTGCCCGCGAAATGAAGCGCCGGAAGCTGGTAGCACAGCGATTTGCCGGCGCCGGTCGGCATGATGGCCAGCGTGTCCTTCCCGCGCAACACGTTGGATATGACCTGCTCCTGTCCTGCGCGCAGCTGGCGAATGCCGAAGGTGCGCCGCAGCGTGCGCTTGAGCGTCTCGGCATCCGCGCGGCGCGCGAGGCGCTCGCGCCCCGATGCGGAGGAGCGGGAATGACGTTGACGGCGCGTGAGCGCGCCCGAAAGATTCACCGACATTTCAAAAGGACCGTTGAAGGAAGTGGTTGAAGGCGGCTCGCGCCGGTCGCGCGGTGCCGAAGCGCATCAGCGTTTGCGGGGCGGCTCGCGCGCGACGTCGACGTTCTCGTCCGACAGTCCCTCGACGGCTGCCAGCTCGTCCTCGGGCTGGTCGTCCGACTCGACGTTCGCGGCTTCCTGCTCCTCGAACGTCTCGTCGGCAGGACGCGTGGAATCGCGCCCCGCGGCGCCTCGCTCGCCCGTGCCGTTCCGATCGCTGTCGCTGTCGAGATCGGCGTCGCCGATGTCGGGGCCTGCCGTGGCGCCGCGTGCGTCCTCGTCCGGATCCGATGTCGTGCCGCGCGCAAGCGGCAAGCCGTCGTCGTGGTTGAGCCCGCGGTTGCCGGCGATGTCGCTACCCGAGTCGCTCGAATCGCTCGGGCCCAGCGAGCCGGTGCCATGTCCTTTACCTGCGTCGGGCTGGCTCTCTTCGGTCCGGTTCAACGTGCTCTGCGCCATGCAACCCCCTGCAATGCTGCTCGGTCGCATTAACGCAAGGCGTGTGCCATGCAGGTGATTCGAGCCGCCTAGCAGTGAAAGAGGCGGTGAAAGATGTCGGCGTGTCGGACACGCACCTGTAAGTCTTGCTTACCGGGCCGCAATTCTTACCAGCGACACCAGGGTGCGGCGGTTAGACCCGCCACATCGAGCGCGTAGCGGCTCAGTCGAGCTCCGCGCCGCGGTCGACGAGCAACTGCCGCAGAATGGAGCGATGGCAACGCCTCTCGTCTTCGCAGTAGCAGCCGAGCGAAAAGTTACTGCCGTGCGACAACGCAGCCAGCACGTCGAGCGCGTGCCGTGCGGCGGGCTCGCCCATCTCCGATCGATACTTGCGCGCGAATGCGTTCCACTGCGCCGGGGTCTTCGCCGATTGCGCGAGCTTCATCGTCTCGACGCTCGGAGCGACCGTGGGAAACCACACGTCGTACCAGTTGCCGCTCGCGTAACGGCTCTTCGGAACGCCTCGCGGGGGACGCCGGACCGTTCCGAGGCGCGTGCCTTCGTCCTTGTGGCGCGGAGTGCCGAGCCTCACGATGCGAATCGTCACGGCACGATGCCCTTGCGATCAGCTTGCAGATGCATAGAGGATCAGCACTTCCTTGTCGTGCGCCACGGTCCCTTCCAGGCGGAATCCGAGGCGCTCGAGCAGCCGCGCGGAGCGTTCGTTGTCCTGCGACAGGATCGCGACGACACGCGTCAGCCCCATCACGTCGCGCCCGTACTGCATGACGGCGGAGGCGGCCTCGAACGCGTACCCGTTGCGCCAGAAGCGCGGCAGGAAGGCAAAGCCGAGGTCGACGTGCTCGAGGGAGTCGCGCTTGATCAAGCCGCACATGCCCATTGGCTCGGCGTCGCGCTTCGACTCGACCATGTAGAGGCCGAAGCCGAGACGCTCGTACATTCCGAGCGGCCCGCTCTCGAGATAGCGCCCTGCGTCGGCGAGCGTCTTCACGTTCCTGTTGCCGATGTAGCGGATCCACGACGGCTCGTTCAGGAGCTCGAGGATGAACGCGGCATCGTGCGCGTCGAACCAGCGAATGCGCAGCCGATCCGTTTCGGCGACGACCATGGTCAGTCGACGAGTTGCGCTTCGGCCTCGATCAGCCCTTCATCCGTCACTGTCGTGATTCCTGAAACGCCGGAAGGTCGTCCCCGAATCTCACCCAGCGCAGATCGTGACCGAGCCAGGAATGGTGCGTCGGCGGAAAGAGGTTTGGATCGTCGAGGCTGCACGTGGTGACGTCGATGAATCCGGGACGATCGCGGTGCTCGTACGTGAGGGGAGTGCCGCACTGCGCACAGAACGTTCGCACGACGGGATCGGACGACTTGAATTGCGTTGGCTCGCCACGCAGAAGCTCGAAGCGATCCGAGGCGAACGTGATCCACGCCACCACCGGCGCCGCGGCGATGCGCCGGCACGTGCGGCAGTGACACACCATGGTGTTGTCCGGCCGACCCCTGACGCGGTAGCGCACGGCGCCGCACACGCAGCCACCGTCGGCGAACTTCGACGAATCGTCGATCATGGCCGGGTTACAGCGAGAACTCGAACATGATCGAGGGCTCCGGCGCTTCGACGCCGCCGGCAGCCGCGTAGAGACGCATGGCCGCGGCATTCGCACGATCGGTCAATACCCAGGCCACCTTGCAGCCGAGCTCTCGGCCCAGCTTCAATACGGTCTCGAGCATGAGACGACCTACGCCTCGCCGTTGATGCTCCGGCGCGACACTCACTTCGTTGACCCACAGCTCCGAAGGCTTGTCCGGGTTGACGTAGTGGACGGCGCTCACGAAGCCGATCACCCGGCCGGCGACGATCGCGACGACGAGATGATGCCGCGGGTCGCGCAGGAACTGCGCAACCCATCGATCGTCGAGCGGCTCGTCGAAGACGCCCGGCGCGACATCGGCAAGCACGGCGGCGTCCGCGTGGCGGAGAATTCGACATTGCACGTCAATGGATTGCATCGACACAGTATGCCATCGGGGATTTCAAGCACGTTACCTGCTCGTGGCCTTTGGCGCATTCTGGATGAACCACTCGGCGATGCCCCGCATCTCGGGCTCGAACGGGCCGGGCGAGGAGAAGTTGAGGAAGCCGGCGCGAATGTCTGTCCGGTTCTCGAAGTCATGTATCACTCCGCCGGGCACGAGCACGAACGTGCCCTTGGGGCAATCGATCCACTCATCGTCGACGCGGATACTCATGACGCCCTCGATGACATAGAAGAGGTCGTCTTCAGCGTGTGAGTGAGGGCCCGGCCCTCCGGTCCTCGCCTCGAGCCACCATTCCGATACGGAATACCGGGACTCGGTCTCCTTCTCATCTGCCTTGAAGACTGCAGAGATTCGGCCCATGGGGTACGCACGTCCGTCACCTGGCGCCAGGACGATCGGCTTTCGTGATCTGACACGCGACTTGCTCATTGGCTGCTTCCCTCGTTCTCCGCCGTTGGACCGACGCCGCGTTGCAATCTGCGCCGAGCCGATTGTTACCCCGGCGTCGCAAGCTTGAGCCCGACGATGCCCGCAATGATCAGCGCGACACTGAACAGCCGAGCGGCATTCGCCGGCTCTCCGAGCAGGACGATGCCCAGCACGACCGTTCCGACCGCACCAACGCCGACCCAGACGGCGTAGGCGGTGCCCACCGGAAGCGACTTCATCGCAATGCCCAGCAACCAAAGACTGAGAATCATCGCGAGCACGGTGCCCACGGTGGGCCACAATCGCGTGAAGCCGTCGGTGTACTTCAAGCCGATCGCCCAGCCGACCTCGAACAACCCCGCAATGACCAGCATGACCCACGCCATGTTCCGTTCCCTTAGCAGCGTCCGGACCTCGTCCCCGATTGTCCTTGCGGAACGTGCCCGACGAAGACGTCAGGCCGTACCCCAACCTCGCAACTTGCTCGCCTGACGTATCCAGGCGGCCAGCACATCTTCGTCGAGCTCGTCGTGCTCGTGGATATCGAGGTAGCGAACGTCTTCGTGCCTGGATTCGCCCGGCGGCGGCGGGCGCAACCGCGCTCCTCGGAAGAACGTCACCTTCACGTACCGGGTGAAGCAATGAAAGCTGAGGAACCAACCCTGCCCATCCACTCCGTAGAACGGCGAGTTCCACCTCACGGCCTTTTTCACGTTCCCAACGTTGCTCACGACGAGCGCGTCCAGACGCGCACCCACGTCGCGCTTCCAGTCCGGCATGGCGGCGATGTACACCTGCACGGGCGCGTCGCCGTCGGCCTTTGCGACTTGCGGATTCCCGCCCGAAAGCAACACCCGCGTAGTCCCGGGCAAGCGCTTGCGGTTGGCAGCAGCGCCGCGCGGCTTGCTCGACCTGACTTTTCGCGTTGCCGCAATATTCTCCGGGAGTGCCGCCTGGCGAGCCACGTCATGCAACCGTCAGGCCGCGGACCATACACCGGCCAGAACCCTGCGCGCTGCCAGAGCGATGGGAACACCGAACAGCAGCGCGTGTGACAGAAGATCCAGCGTGGTGGCCAGCGGCTTGAACGTGACCGGATAGGGAAAGGCGGAAAGAGGAAGCACCACGAGGCGCATCGCAAAGAAGACGGCAACTCCGAATACGACCCCGGCCGCAATCGGATAGCGGATCACCGATGGCGCAAGCAAGGCAAGCCCGAGGAAAATCGTTGCCCACAAGAACGACAGGCCGAAGTGCAGGACGAGACCCAGGATCGCCACTGGAGCGCCGCCCGCAAATGCAGCGGTACCCAACGCGCCACTCGCGACGCTTTGCAGCAGACGGACGGGCCCGATCCCGTTGTACGCGGCGAAGGAGATGGCGAAAACGATGTCCAGCGCACCCGCGACGGACCCGCCCATGAGCACCGCCGAGACATACGACCCGTTCAAGATGCCCCTGGCACCCTGACGAAGCTTCCGATACGCGCCGCGTTCGCGCGGCCGTGCGGACGAGCAGTATTCGCGCGCTCAAACATCTTTCGCCGCGTCGGTCGCGACCCAGCCGCCATCGACCCGGCCCGGCAGCATCTGGCCCACGTCGTCGCCGACCTCCGCGTCGAGGAGGATATTGAGCTTGGCGTTCATCGCTTCGAGCACCTCACCGCTGGCCTTCACGTCCAGCGAGATTGCGGATCTCGAGCGGGTCCTTCTCGTGGTCGAACAGCTCGACGTCGTTCAGTCGGACCAGCACTTCGAGCGACGTTGGGCGGTTGTGCTGAAGCGGCGAGAAATAGCGCGTGAACTGGTAGCGGCCGTCGAACACGCTGCGGATGGCGCCGCGCTTGGACAGATCGGGACGCAGCCTGCCCTCCTTCGCCGCGACCTTGAGCTTCGCCTTGCCGTCGGGTTGTGCCATGACCTCGAGGGCCTTGTGCATGAAGTCGCCGTCGATGTACGCGAACATGTTGTAGCAGAACAGCACGCCATCGCGCACCGCGCCGGGCGACGTCGCGCCCTTCGCGTGAAGACCGTGCGCGCCGTCGAGGTCGCCATGGTCGGCCGTCAGCACGACGATGGTGTTCGACGCCAGGCCGAGCGCGTCCAGCTCGTCGAGAATCGGCTCGATGTTGCGGTCGACTTTGACCTGCGCGGCAGTCCCGGTGGCGGCGCCGTTGCCGATCGT
>DASXAF010000001.1:0-3738 GCA_036406955.1 Casimicrobiaceae bacterium | reverse complement strand
CGCCGCCACGCAAGCGTCGCAAGGGGACATCCTCGCGCGCATCGTCGCGGACAAGAGCGCCGAGGTGATCGCCGCGCAGCTCGCGCAGCCGTTCGCCGAAGTCGATCGCGCGGCACGCGCGGCGGCGCCCGCACGCGGATTTGACCGGGCGTTGCGCGCCAGGATCGCCGCCGGCGCGCCGGCCGTCATCGCCGAGATCAAGAAGGCCAGCCCGAGCCGAGGCGTCATTCGCGCGGCGTTCGATCCGGCAGCGATCGCCGCCTCCTACGAGCGCGCCGGCGCCGCCTGCCTTTCGGTGCTGACGGACGCCAAGTACTTCCAGGGCTCCGACGAATATCTCGTCGCGGCACGCGCCGCCTGCACGCTCCCGGTGCTGCGCAAGGAATTCATCCTCGACGAGTACCAGGTCGCCCAGTCGCGCGCGCTCGGCGCGGATGCGCTGCTGCTCATCGTGTCGGCGCTGGACGATGCGCGCCTGACGGACCTCGATGCCTGCGCCCGCGACTACGGCCTCGACGTCCTGGTCGAAGTCCACGACGCGCGCGAGCTCGATCGCGCGCTCGCGCTGCCGGGCGCGCTGCTCGGCATCAACAACCGCAACCTGCGGACGTTCAACGTTTCGCTTCAGACCACGATCGACCTGCTGCCTCGCGTTCCCGCAGACCGCCTCGTGGTCACCGAAAGCGGCATCGTCGCGCAGCGCGACGTCGCGCAGATGCGCCGGCATGGCGTGCATGCCTTCCTCGTGGGTGAAGCGTTCATGCGTGCCCCGGACCCCGGCGCGGCGCTGACGGCGCTGTTCGGTTGATTCCCGGCGCCACTTAAGTGTCGGCCATCGCGGCAAGCGGCGTCAGCAAGCATTGGGCGACGGCCGAAGGCGACGTGCGTGCCGTCGACGCGATCAGCTTCGCGTTCGCCCCCGGCACGCTGAACGTGCTGCTCGGTCCGTCGGGCTGCGGCAAGTCCACCACGCTGCGACTCATCGCGGGACTGGAGACGCCGGATGCCGGACGCATCACGATCGGGGATCGGGACGTCACCGACCTTCCGCCTTCCGCGCGCAACATCGCGATGGTGTTCCAGAGCTATGCGCTGTTTCCGCACCTCACCGTTGCCGAGAACATCGCATTCGGCCTTCACGTTCGGAAAGTGCCGGCGCGCGAGCGCGAGACGCGGCTCGCGCGCACCGCGAGCCTGCTCGGCCTGACGACGCTGCTCGCGCGCAAGCCCGCGCAGCTCTCCGGCGGACAGCAGCAGCGCGTGGCGCTCGGCCGCGCGATCATCGCCGAAGCGCCCGTCTGTCTCATGGACGAGCCGCTGTCGAACCTGGACGCCCAGTTGCGCGCCGGCATGCGACTCGAGATTCGCGCCTTGCAGCGCAAGCTCGGGATCACGATGGTCTACGTCACGCACGACCAGGTCGAGGCGATGTCGATGGCCGATCGCGTGGTGCTGCTCAATGCCGGCCATGTCGAGCAGAACGGCACGCCGGTCGAGCTCTACGAGGCGCCCGCCAATGTCTTCGTCGCGCGCTTCATCGGCACGCCGCCGATGAACGTCCTGCCGCTCGTTGCCGTGCGCGACGGCGCGGCGATCGCCGGCACGGACGGCCCCGCGGTGTTGCCTGCCGCCTGCGCCGGCGGCATGCTCGGCATCCGGCCCGAGCACATCGGCCTCGCGTTCGAGCGCGGCGTGCGCGCGAGCATCGACAACGTCGAGTACCTGGGCGGCGACTCGCTGCTGACGTGCCACGTGGGTGCGCACGCGCTGGCCGTGCGCGTCGCCGGCAGCGTGGCACTGCGTGCCGGCGAGACGACGTGGCTCACATGGGCGCCGGGAGCGCAGCATCATTTCGACGCGGCCGGGATGCGCACGCCGATTGCGGCGGAGCGGCCGGTCGAGACGCGCATGGCCTGAACGATTTCACAAGGGAGGAAACCCGTATGCCGTTCCATCGCCTGCTTCGAACTGCCGCCGCGCTTGCGGCCGCAATGTTCGCTTCGCTCGCGCTCGCACAGGCGCCGGTCGAAGTGTCGTTCTTCTATCCCGTCGCGGTAGGCGGGCCGATCACCAAGATCGTGGACGGCTACGCCGCGGATTTCGAGAAGGAGAACCCCGGGATCAAGTTGCGGCCGATCTACTCGGGCAGCTACCAGGAGTCGATCGCCAAGGCGCTCACCGCGGTCAAGTCGGGCGAGCCGCCCGTGACGTCGATCCTGCTGTCCACCGACATGTTCACGTTGATCGACGAGGACGCGATCGTGCCGTTCGACGACCTCATCAAGACGCGCGAGGATCGCGACTGGCTGAAGAGCTTCTACCCGGCGTTCATGGAGAACAGCCAGACCGGCGGCAAGACCTGGGGCATTCCGTTCCAGCGCTCGACCGTCGTGCTGTACTACAACAAGGAGATGTTCAAGGAAGCGGGGCTCGATCCGAACAAGCCGCCGGCAACGTGGCGCGAGATGACG
This sequence comes from Casimicrobiaceae bacterium, assembly GCA_036406955.1. Lineage (GTDB taxonomy): Bacteria > Pseudomonadota > Gammaproteobacteria > Burkholderiales > Casimicrobiaceae > VBCG01. The sequence goes on along the minus strand of DASXAF010000001.1, from coordinate 1,267 downwards.
GAATACGCGCAGAAGCTCACCAAGCGCGACGCGTCGGGCAAGGTGACGCAGTGGGGCGTCCAGATCCCCTCGTCCGGCTTTCCGTACTGGCTCTTCCAGGGACTGGTGATCGAGAACGGCGTCAATCTCATGAACCAGGCGGGCACGCAGGTGTACTACGACAAGCCCGAGGTCATCCAGGCGCTGCAGTACTGGGTCGACCTCGTCAACAAGTACAAGGTGCATCCCCCGGGCATCGTGGAGTGGGGAACCACGCCGAAGGATTTCTTCGAGCGCAAGGTCGCGATGATCTGGACGACCACCGGAAACCTCACCAACGTGAAGAACAACGCGAAGTTCGACTTCGGCGTGGCGATGCTGCCGGCGAGCAAGCAGCGCGGCAGCCCGACGGGCGGGGGGAACTTCTACATCTTCAAGAAATCGACGCCCCAGCAGCGCGAGGCGGCGTTCAAGTTCATCAAGTGGGCGACGTCGCCGGAGCGCGCCGCGCAATGGGGAATCGACACCGGGTACGTCGCGGTGCGCAAGGATGCGTGGGACACGCCGACGATGAAGCAGTACGTCGCCGGATTCCCTGCGGCAGCCGTTGCACGCGATCAGCTTCCCTACGCCAAGGCGGAGCTCTCCACCCACGACAACCAGCGCGTGACCAAGGCGCTGAACGACGGCCTGCAGGCCGCGCTGACCGGCACGAAGACGCCCGAACAGGCAATGAAGGATGCGCAGCGCGAGGCGGATCGGATACTCAGGGCGTACAAGTAGGTCGTTCGGTCGAATGCTCGCTCACCACTACGCTGACAAACGCCCTCTCCCCGCAGCGCGGGGAGAGGGTTGGGGTGAGGGGCGATCAGCGAACCGCACGAGCACGAAGCCTGAGGCGAGGCCAGACGGATGCCGAGGAGAAGCTGTGGTACGACTTGCGTGATCGAAGATTCTGCAGTTGCAAGTTTCGCCGCCAACACCCCGTCGGGTCCTACTTCGCGGACTTCGCGTGTTTGGAACGTATGCTCATCGTCGAACTGGATGGCAGCCAGCACCTTGGCAGTCGGTACGACGACCGACGCTCCGAGTGGCTGCGATGCAACGGCTGGCGCGTGGTTCGATTCTTGGACAATGATGTGCTGGCGAACACCGCACAGGTGTTGCAATCGATACTCCTGAATCTCTAACGGCGCCCCTCACCCCAGCCCCTCTTCCCTCCGGGGAGAGGGGTCCTGTGGTGAACGCCTCGTCGCTCACCCGCACCCGCGAATGGCTCTACGCCTGG